>JAVKEP010000019.1:0-129039 GCA_040221375.1 Cryomorphaceae bacterium | reverse complement strand
GAACGCTGAAGCAGCCACATCAGCCCGCTTCCAACGATCAGTCCGACGATTCCAATAATAATGGTCATAGTATCCATTTCTCAATGTATTAGGTTGTAAAAAGCCCATACGAACAGGAGTTATGTAACCTCCAAAAAAGCGAAAGTTCGGGACCCTCCGAGCAGCGCAAGCGTCCAGTGTCCTCACCATTGGAGAGAATCTCCTGACGAATCAGGATAAACAGGCCTGCTTTTGCCACACACTAAGAAAAGTCCCAGCGATGTAGATGTTCAGGTTACAAAACAGTATGTCCGTACGGGCTAAACTTTAAAAGAACATTCGCTAAGATGCGAGCGTTGAATCAATCCGTTCGATGAGTGCGCGGATATGGTCTTGGGCGTTATCATAGACGAGCTCCTCGGCTCCGTGCCCTTTTTCCATGGTCAGTTCTAAGGCCAACATCGCCAATAAATCCAACTTGTCTTTCACCGCGAAACTCGACTCCAATGCTTTGAGTCGCTCGTTGATGAAGGCAGCTGCTTTGCGTACTTCCTCTTCCTCTTCCATCTGGACAGAGAGCGGATACACACGGTTAGCTATGTTGACTTTTATAGATAGTTCACTCATTCGTTCAGTCATTCAACAGTGCAATGCATCTGTCAATTTCCCGTACCAGTTGGCTGATTCTGCGCTTCGACTCACTCACGTTTTCTTCATCTCCTTTGATCGCCGAAGCCATTCTCAGCACCTTGTTTTCTTCTTTTAATCGTAGAATTTCTTCATTCAACCCTCCCATCTTGCCTTCGAGCTTTCGCTTGTCTTCTTCAAGTGACTGGATGCGTTCTACCCCCTGCTGGTACGCGTGGATTAGGCCGTCCGTTCTTTTCGTAAGACTTTCAATAGAAGAGCTTAAATCTTTCACAATCAACGATTTAGTAAAGAAAGGCCACTACACGTAGCAGCGACCCAAAGGTTGTAAATTTTATGAATAGATTGTTTAAAAACGAAAATTTCTTTGTTCATAACGCCCTCTTTCATGTCCTACATTCGCACGCATCTCAAGGCATTCCATGGCTCCATTCAATTCATTGCTCGTCCTCTTATTCTTATGCATCGCAACGTGCCTTGATGGTGACGCTCAAGATGTGTACATGAGGAATCCCCTACCCGTCGCTCCGACTTTGGCCGGGAATTATGGGGAACTCCGTCCGAATCACTTTCACGCTGGATTGGACCTAAAAACAGGCGGAAGAGAAGGGTTGGAAGTGATGTCCGTAGACGATGGACATGTCTCACGCATCAAAATTTCACCTTATGGGTATGGCAAAGCGCTCTACATCGATCACGCGAATGGGACTACCACCGTGTATGGACACTTACAGGGCTTCTCTCTGGAAATTACGCGCTACGTTAAAGAGTATCAGCAAAAACAAAAGAGCTTTGAAGTGGACATTTATCCCGGAGCTTCAGAACTGCCGGTTAAGGCTGGACAAGTGGTGGCCATTTCTGGCAATACAGGGGGTTCAGGAGGGCCCCACCTTCATTTTGAAGTCCGCGAAACCAGGACAGAAGTTCCGAGAAACCCACTCGTGATGGGGTTCCATATAGAAGACACGAAAGCACCCATCATCGATGCGATTGGCATTGCCCCGATCGATTTTGGTTCTACCGTTGAAAGAAACACCAAGACGTTTCGTACGAGGGTGGTCGGAAATTCGGTCAATGCATCTCAACCAATTGATGTACAGGGATCTTTTGGCATTGAACTTAACGCCTACGACTCCCAGAACGGTTCGTACAATCACAATGGGATATACCAAGCTGAGCTCAATGTAGATGGCGTCTCGGTAGCCTTGTTCACAGCCGACAGTATTCCATTCAGCAAAAGCAGGCATCTGAACAGCCTCATCGATTACGGGTATTACTATCAAAAGCGGCAACGCTTTATTCGCCTGTACAGAGAACCCGGAAATCAATTGCCAAACCTTCAATACGAAAACGCTGGCAGGCTAGATCTTCCGACGGGATTGCACACCATTGAGGTGATCGCAAGGGATTTGGCGGGCAACGCCAATCGAGTGTTATTTGAGGTGAACGTACTCGACAAATCCAACGACCAAAGGCCGGAGGAAGCAGCTATGTTGGAGTGGAATGTCCCCTATTTCTATGAAAGCGAAAATTGCAAGCTCTTTTTACCCGCGCATACGGTGTACTCCTCCATTCCTCTCGACATCGAACAAAACACCCTCGGCGACATCCCTATCGTGCACATTTTTGACCCTTTGATTCCTGTTCAAGAAGCGTTCGAATTGAAAATAAAAGTGCCCGAAGCGATGCGCGTTCCAGGGGCGTTGATCGCTCAAACGAACAACGCTGGTCGGCCGAGCAGGGCCTTGATGAGCAGCGTTGATGGCGAATGGATCCGCGCTGAGAGCCGTGACTTCGGTAGCTTCACCCTCGTCGTAGATGACCGCCCTCCTTCCATCTCCATGGTCAATTTTAGTTCTAGTAGAATCTGGGAATCAGGATTGATCAAGTTCATCGTCAAGGACAATTTCAGCGGCGTTCATACCTACAATGCGTACTTGGGTGGCCAATGGGTGTTAATGGAATATGAACCCAAGCAAGATTTGCTCTTCATCGACGTTAATGACCTACCCCGTTCAGAAACACCGCAACTATTAAAGCTTGAAATTTCAGATATGGCTGGAAATGTTGCGACCTTTGAAGGAACTTTGATGCACCCATGAAGTATACCATCGTAATTACGCTGCTCGTTTTTTGTTCATTTCTAGGCCGCGGTCAAGACGACCCAAGCGAAGGACTACTGCAGCTTTCAGGAGTTGTGGTTTCCGGAGACAGCCTTACTCCCGTACCGTTTTCAAGTGTCATCATTCGAGGCTCCAGCCGAGGCACGATTTGCGATTACTACGGTTTCTTTTCACTGGTCGTCCGCGAAACCGACACCATCACTTTCTCTAGTGTGGGTTATCGAAACGTGGATTTCATCGTTCCAGACACGTTACAAAGCAAGCGGTATTCTATCATTCAACTGCTCCAAAAAGATACCATCACCCTACCTGAGCAAAAGGTATACCCATGGCCGAGCAAAGCACAATTCGAACAAGCGTTTCTGACGCTCAATGCTCCAACCGATGATTACGATCGTGCGTTCGAAAACATGACTAGGGAAGATGTCAGGCTAGCCGTGCAAGGCGTGCCGATGAGCGCCCAAGGAAATTACAACTACGTCGTTCAACAAGAATATACGCGCTTGTACAATCAAGGGCTCTTGCCACAGATAAGCCTCTTGAATCCTTTGGCTTGGGCACAATTCATTGAGGCGTGGAAAAAAGGCGATTTCAAATCAAATAAGTAACCGAGTCGGTATTTAGTGAGATTCAGTGGTTTAATAGCTTTCGTTTTGTGCTTCGCGCACCTCTCATTGTGGGGCCAAGACGCGACGATTCAAGGCGTAATCACAGATTTAAAAGGACAACCCGTCGAGGCGGCGACAATTGGCGTTCCAGGCACGGTGTACGGGACGAGCAGCAATGAATTCGGGAAATTCTCCTTCACCGTACCAGGGGATGCTGAATACCGCGTCATCGTTCGCCATATATCGTTTGAAGAGTTTGTCACCACCATAAAGATTGCGAGCGGTGAGGAAATCACCCTGAGCCCTGTACTCGGTGGTAAATCGCGAGAAATCGGAACGTTTACGCTCTCCGAGGAACGCAATCGTGAACGGCCTTTGCGCAAGATCGAAGGAGGCATGGCCAAGTTCAACCCTTCCGTTACGAGCAGTGTGGAATCCCTGCTTCCGGCGCAAGCTTTAGGAGTTAGCATCAACAATGAATTGAGCTCACAATACTCTGTCAGGGGTGGAAACTTCGATGAGAACTTGGTATATGTGAACGGCATTCAAGTCTACCGCCCCTTCCTCATTCGCAGTGGACAACAAGAAGGCCTCAGCTTCATCAATAGCGACCTGGTCTCTGACATTGCCTTTTCTTCGGGTGGCTTTGAAGCCGCTTATGGCGACAAGCTCTCGAGTGTACTTGACATTACGTACAAGAAACCTGAGAAATTTGGTGGTTCTGCATCGGCGGGGCTATTGGGATTCAACGCGCATTTAGAAAACGCGAGCGATAACAAACGATTTACCCAAATCCATGGCGTACGGTATTACTCTAACCAATACTTGGTCGGGAGCTTGGACACCAAGGGTGATTATCGCCCTCGGTTCATCGATTACCAGACGTATCTCACGTACGCGTTTGACACGGATTGGGAAGTTTCATTCCTGGGTAATTTCTCTCAGAACCGGTACCAATTCGCACCAGAAAACAGACAAGCTTCGTTTGGAACGGTGAGCTCTGCGGTAGGTTTGAACGTATTCTTTGATGGACAGGAAATCGATGCCTACCAAACCTCTTTTGGGGCATTGACCCTTGCTTGGACACCTACCTATAACTTCAATTTACGCTTGATTACTTCCGCCTTCCACACTACAGAAAGCGAGACCTTTGATATAGAAGGCTACTACCGACTTTCGGAACTGGAAAACGACCTCAGCCAAGAAAGTTTCGGGGAAGAAGCCTTTGTAATCGGTACCGGGTCTTACTTGGATCACGCCCGCAATTACTTGGACGCGGTAGTAGCGAGTACAGAATTGCAAGGTGAGTATGCTAAAAACGGCCACAAGTGGCTCTGGGGGCTGAAGTACCGGCGAGACGACATCCGCGATCGTTTGAATGAGTGGAGTCTGGTAGATTCGGTGGGATTCTCCGTGCCCTACAATGGACAAGAAGTAAACCTCTTTGAAACCATCAAATCAGATAATCGAATCGCGACCAACCGTGTAATGGGCTATTTACAGCGTGATTGGAATTTTGACTTAGACAGTCATTCCCTCTTTGTCAGTACGGGTGCTCGATTCCATTATTGGGACTTCAACCAGCAAACGACGGTAAGTCCGCGCATCCTGGTTTCAGTGAGACCCAATTGGGACGATGATTGGCAATTTAGAGCCAGTTGGGGGTTTTATCACCAGCCTGCTTTTTACCGAGAAATGCGCGACTTGTATGGCAACATCAATCCCGCCATTCGAGCACAGCGGTCCATCCATTATGTACTTGGCGCCGACTACAACTTCAAACTGTTCAAGCGGCCGTTCAAATTTGTAAGCGAAGCGTATTACAAGCACCTGGATCAAATCATTCCCTATGAACTAGACAACGTCAGGATCAGGTACTACGCGACCAACAATTCAACCGGCTACGCTACAGGTGTGGATCTAAAATTGAACGGGGAATTTGTCAAAGGAGTTGAATCCTGGGTGTCCATGTCAATCATGAAGACGATGGAAGACTTGGTAGATGATGAATACGTCTTGTACACTGTTCAATTTACCGACACCGTTATCCAAAGCGAAAAATCATTTGGGCGCGCCATCGACAGTACTACGATCTATCCCGGTTTCATTCCTCGGCCGACGGATCAGCGGGTGAACTTCGCAATGACCTTTCAAGATTACGTCCCGGGTTTGGAACAGATTAAAGCCCACCTAAGCCTACTCTACGGAACGGGGTTACCTACGGGACCTCCGAGCTACACCCGCTGGAAAGACACGTTCAGAATGCCCGCATATCGCAGGGTCGACATCGGCTTCTCGGCTCGACTAAAAGGCGAAGGAAAGGAATCACAAGTGGCCTTTTTGAATCGATTGCAATCTGCCTGGATTACGCTCGAAGTCTTCAATCTTTTGGCCGTTAACAACACTATTTCTTTCCTTTGGGTGAAAGATGCGCGAAACGTAGAATACGGTGTCCCTAACTACCTAACTGCAAGGCGCGTCAACCTCAAACTGATTGTTCGATTTTAATGCGGTACCTGACCCTGCTTTTGGCCTGTTCAATCCTCGTACTTTTCGGTTGCGAAAAAGACGCTACGATTTCGTTGGAAGAGTTGGGCTCCCTACGCTTGGATCACCACTTGGAAATGCATTCACAAGAGCACATTGCATTCGAGGCATTCGGTTGCGTTGGGAACCATCCTAACTTTCAACTAGACAACGGCAGAGATGCAATTCAAGCCTTCATTCTTTCACCATCGAACGCCAATACTTTTCGGTATTACGAAACCGATTCTTTGCGGTTCAAGGACAGTTTGGAAACGTATACACAAATCGACATCCCGTTTGAAGGATTCGGTGATGGATTATTTATGCAGGCGTCTCTTAATCAAGTGCAAAGGGATCGATACGCTCGAATGACCTACTTAGCGAATGATAGTTTGTACGTTACACCTGCGATTGCCGTACGCTCAGCAACGCTGACTACTTCCGATTTAGGAGAAATTGAATCGGGCGTGAATGAGCAAGGCTACTATGAAATTAATTGGCGCTCTGTTCCAGGCGCTGATCAATACTTGCTTATCCTTCGCGATCGGTCCGGAGACGCCTTGGTGGGTCTCACTACCGAACGTTCGAGTTTTCAGTGGTATGACTTGAGAAGCGTCAGCAATGATTTTTTCCCCGGCTTGCGCGACCCACGTTTGGTGGAAGGCGCGGAATATGAGTGCAGTATTTATGCGTTAACAGAACGGGCATGGCTCTCGTCGTTTGGAAGGCATACGTTTACTTACACGACAGAATGAAATCACTTACGATACCGCCTTTTGAAGTTGTAGACCTTGGCAGCATGTCGTTTGCGGATGCATTGATCGAACAAGAATCACGGTTCAATGCGATGTTGGATGCCAAGCGAAAGGGAACGCCCCTGCCTGCCAATACGCTGCTCTTGGTAGAACACACCCCAGTGTACACCTTAGGTAAGTCGGGCGACCTCAACAACCTGCGTAAAAAGCCCGAGGAAGTTGGAGCAGAATTTTATAAAGCGACCCGCGGTGGCGACATCACCTATCACGGTCCTGGACAAATCGTCGGCTACCCTATTTTTGACTTGGAGGGGTTTGACATGGGCATCGCCCAATACATCTGGAGCTTGGAAGAGATCATCATTCGCGCTATCGCTCGTTTTGGATTGCGAGGAGGGCGCATTTCTGACGCCAGCGGCGTCTGGCTGGACATAGATAACGAACGGGTTCGTAAAATTTGCGCCATAGGTGTCAAAGCAAGTAGGTACGTCACCATGCACGGCTTTGCATTCAATGTGAACACCGACCTCCGTTTCTTTGACCACATCATTCCTTGTGGCATTGAGGACAAAGGCGTCACCTCAATGAAACAAGAACTCGGGGAAGAGCAAGACTTCGAGTTACTGAAGAGCTATGTCGTTCAAGCCTTTAGCGAATGCTTCCTACCGCCTACTTAAATAGCTTGTCTAACTTTTTCTTTGCTTCTTCTTCGGCCTTGCGTTTCGCTTCGTCGGCCTTTCGCTTCGCTTCAGCTTCGGCCTTCTTCTTCTCTTCTTCTAGTTTCTTCTTGGCGGCGGCTGCCTCGGCTTCAGCTTTACGTTTGGCCTCCGTTGCCTGTGCTTCTGCCTTTCTCTTGGCTGCATCTGCCTCTGCCCTGGCCTTCGCCTCCGCTTCAGATTTCGCCTTGTTCAGTTCGTCTTTTGCTTTGGCCTCGAGTTCTGCTTTTTGTTTCAGCAACTCATCTTTTGCCTTGGCCTTCAAATCATCGACGGGATCTGCTGCTCCGCTCGTACCTGCCAATCGCGCATTGATCTTCGGGTCTTCACTGGTTCCCGTGATGTCTACATCTACCTTGACACGCTCAGGTATCGTGGCATTGGTTCCAAGCGCTTGATTCGCTTTCGAAAAGAGCCCGCTAACGATTTGAGTGGCCGAAGAACCCATCAACTTCGATGGAATATCGAGATTGAGCAGGTAATTCAATGTCATGTCGAAGCCGTGGCTTCCACTAAATACCGATGGCACTTCTTTACCAAGGACAAATTTGCAAGGATCTACATTCACCCTACCGTCTTCGAACTGGTATTTCACGCGTACGTCATCGAGCGTCATATCCTTGACGCCATTGTACTTGATTGCCTCGGCTATCCTTTCCAACACTAGGGGAGAATTCAATGTAACCGCTCGCGTGAGCAATGAACCTCCACCTGTGAGGGTATTGTACTTTAATTCCATGTGCTGATCCAAGGCACCTTTCATCTTCAATCCGGTAGAGAATTTACCGTTTGCCTTTTCCATGACGGGAGCCATTTTCTGCGCCATATCGAGGTATGTATACGTTTCACCGACATCCCATCCAATGATGTCTAAGGCAAAATCAACTTGCGGTTCCAGCGGGTTGATGGTCGCATAGGTACCGTTCATCGTTAGACTCCCTTGCATGAGATTCATGGCTACGTTTCGCATCGATATCGTCTGGTCGCGCAAGGTCATCTCGCCTCGTAAGTTGCTGATTTTCATCCCGTCATAAAGCAAAGAAGTAATCGATGTATTGAGCTCAAAATCAAATCCAGACGGAACTTCCAACACTGACATCGCTTCTTCAGTCTCTTCTTCAGCTGCAACTTCTTCGCCTGCGAGTTGATCGAGATCAAGCTTGTCAGACGAAAGGTTAAACTTTCCTGAAAGTGGCTCATCGGCCACGTACCAAGCAACAATATTGTCTACACGCCCAGTCATCGAGAGATCGCTCTCGCCAATTGTCATGAAAAAAGCAGTCAACTCTGCATACGCAGGTGAAAAATTGAGCGAACATGTCTTGATCACCGTCTGGTACGGCATTTCCGGGTCCTTGTAATCCAAGTTCGTCAGCACTAAGCTGCCCGATGCATCGAAATCCTCATACCGTTCTTGGTCGATTGCGCTCTGATTGCCTTTCAACATCAGGTCTGAAAAAATGATCCCGTTTACGTCTTGGCCGTCCTCTAATGGAACAACGTCTTTCAGTGTTGCCAAGTCTAAATTCATACTGATGGAGGTCTCGATGTATGGATCTGACATCGGTGTGCGCATATGCAAGGTCATGTCTACAGGATTGTCGGCAATCTCTACATGAAAGCGATCCAAATCGACCACGGTATTATCCTCGCTACCTCCCGGGTTGTTGATTGCTAAATCAATGTGGATATTTTCTGCAGACTTCGGCAGGTCGGGGTAGTGAAATCGTGCGTCGTTGACTTTCAGCAACAAGCTAAATTGAGGAAGCAAATCTCCAACCATCCTGCCTTTTGCCATCCCGCTCAACGCTACGTTACCCTCCGTCTCCACGCCATCGAGGTCTTGCATAAACACCGCTGGTACCAAGGATAACAGCCCTTTGAAACTCGTTTCCTTGGTCGAAAATGTGAGGTTCATGTCAATTGGGTCTCCTTCCTCTTGAGGCATCTCCACAAATCCATCGAAACTGAGCTGCAAGGCGTTCAAACCGACGTAGTTGTCAGAGAACGTAAAACGCATTTTTGGAAGGTCCATGCCGATGTCGAAGTCCATATTCAACCCTACTCGATTGAGATAGGCAAGCCCGTCTTGTTTGTAGGTTAGCTCTTGTGCGTCCGAGTGCGTTTCCAACTCAAAAATGTCTTGGGTGAAATCACCCTTGCCTCGATGATTAAAGTCCTTGAGCTCAGTGAACATTCCACTTGAACGGTCATCGTAGATAATATTTGCTTCTTTGAAATAGTAGTTCTTCAGGCTCAAGCTGAATTCACCATTCGCAGTAGGTTCTTCAACCGCTTCTTCTTCACTTGCCATGGCGATGTCGTAATTGGCCCTACCGTCGGGTAGCACAATCACATGGATCGTCGGCCGCTCAACGCCGATCTTGTTGATTGCTATGGTGCCGCCATTGATGACCGACATCAAATCCAAGCTGATCTCTAAAACACCGATGCGCGCGAGTGTGACGCCTTCAAAATCGCCTTCATTCTCTATCACTACGTCGTGGATGGACAGCGTAAAATCGGGAAAACTCTTAAGGAGACTGAGGTCAAATTCACCGAAATCTATCCGCGCGTTCACGTTTTCATTCGCTTGTGTTTTGACCAAGGCAACCAAATCATCCTTGAAGACAACGGGCAGAACCACCGCTGCGCCAATGACCACGACAAGCAGTAAAATAAAAACGATCATTATCTTTTTGAACATATCCAATCTATTTGCTACCAAAGGTAAAAGACTCCTAACGCAAGCGCGTATGGGTAGCCAGAATTAACACCCCTATCCTCTTGAAAATTTGTCAAAAAAAAAAGCCCTCCGATGAGGGCTTTAAGTATTCGTTAATCCATCGCTAGGCTAGAAGCAAATTCTTAAGTGTCATCAATTTCTCTTCCAATTGGGTGAGGTCGGTTTGTGAAATGCTGTCGACGTTTGAGAAACCTGCATAAAACATCATAATGTCTTCCACCGCTGACAATACTTCGTCGCTGATCTCCTGGTCAATTTCCCCCAGCACGTTCATCAAATTTGACGTGTGCACTTTTTGAGAATAAATCCCTTCATAAACTGGACGGGTATCCTCATTCAATTCCTTCCCTTTGAGGATTCGCGTCGCAATGATTTGCGTCTCAACCCAACTACCGACAAAAATCTCGGTTGCGTTCACAAAGCGTTCGTTATCGACCATGTACTGGTCCATCGCATCAAATGCATCGTTCATCATTCGGACGAATTGCTCCTCGCTGGAAGTGTTCTCTTCAAAGTCTTGACTGATGGTTCTGTCGAACACATCCCCCGCTCCTAAGTCGTTTGCTAAGGTCCTGCACACCTGGAAATAGTCGAGTGTCTGTTGGTTTTGACGATTGTACGCCATGCAGCCCATATCGGTCATGTATACGCCATAACCGTAAGCTCTCGCACTAGCGGTAGTTAAATCAGCCGCTGCACTTGTGGGAGTAAGTTTCGCTTGGGATAAAGCAATGTTGTGGCCTTCCATGATATGGAATGTTTCCAATGGGGAAGGAAGATTCGCCACCATCGTATGAAACTTAAAATCGGCCATTTCGCTGATTCCACTTTTTTCTTTGGCATCCATCTCCTCAGTGAGTGAATCGTCATTCATTTTCACCTTGGTCGCGGCTTGATCTTCTCCACCGCATGAACATAGGGATGCAATGAGAATAAGGGCCAACAGGGTTTTAGTCTTCATAATGGGCTTAATTCGGTTCGAACAAATATAGTTGCATTGACCTTGTATCAAAGAAAAAGTCCTGCGCTTCGAATCAACAAATATTTACCCGTTTGACTAAATTATTCTTGCAGATTAGAAATAAAGCAGTAGCATTGCATAAAAATTACCCAGTCGGGTAAATGAAAGCAAGGGAACGAATATTAGAAGCTGCGCGGGAAGAATTTCTCAACAATGGCTACGATGCAACCAGCATGCGGTGCATCGCCGAAAAGGCGGACATCAACAAAGGCTTGCTGCACTATTACTTTAAAACGAAGGATGCGCTCATCATCCAGGTATTTGCAGAAACGTTTTCTGAGCTGTTCTCCATTTTGGATAAAATTTTCGACAATCCTTCAGGTATCGAAGAGAAGATTGGACAAGTGGTAAATGAATACATGAGCTTCATGCTCAAGCGACAAAGGCTTCCATTGTTTATTCTCAACGAATTGGATCGAGATCCTGAACAACATATTCAGCGCTTAAAAAAAGCCAAAGTGCATCCGCCAATGGCGAAGCTCGTTCGCATCCTTGAAGAAGGAAAAAAGGCAGGCCATGTCAGAAATGACTTGGATACAAAACAGTTTATTCTCAACATGATAAGTCTGATGCTCTTTCCCTTCGTTGGCAAACCGATGTTGAAATTCTTACACCAGATGGATGAGAAATCATTCCTCCAAACCATCGAACAACGAAAGCCAGAGATCACTGATCTGCTTATAAAGTCCCTTACCCCGTAGCAAGAATAACAGCATGAAAAAACGTCAACTCATCATCATCGGATCTGCCCTCCTGATCATCGCGATCGGCGCGGCTGGATTCAAACTCCTCGCTTCGTTAAAAGAGGCGCCTCTGCGTAAGGGACCCGAGAAAATTTATCGTTTGGTCAAGGTTAGAGAAGTCGTTAACGACACCTTAACTCAGCGTATACCAGTGCAAGGAAAACTCGTAGCCTCAGAAAAGGTGGAGTTGTTTTCTGAGGTTACCGGAAAACTACTTCGGCAAGCGAAGTCATTTAAGGTTGGGCAGCATTTTGATCAAGGCGAAACGCTTCTTTCGATCGATGGCAATGAATCCCTTCTAAACCTGCGTTCCCAGCGGAGCGGATTCATCTCAAGCCTGTCACAGACCATGCCTGACATTAAAATCGATTACGCCGAGTATTATTCTGCATGGAAGGCCTTTCACGCTGCACTAGAACCTGAAAAACCGCTTCCAGATCTACCCGACTTATCGGATCCTAAGCTGAAAAGTTTCTTATCAGGCCGAAGCATCCTACAACAATTTTATGCCATTCGTAGCCTTGAAGAGCGGCAATCCAAGTTCACGCTTTTCGCTCCCTTCTCTGGTACGGTGAGCATGGGGAGTGTGAATGCTGGAACGGTCATCAGAGCCGGTCAAAAAATTGGTGAAATGATCAAGGATGGTGCGTTCGAATTGGAAGCGGCGCTTCCATTGAAAGATGCGGGAGTGGTAAAAATTGGCGATCGCGTGTCCCTGCAAAGCGGCGAAAATTCAAAGGGATTCGAAGGAAAAGTCATCCGCATGGCGAGCCACGTTTCACCCTCGGATCAGCGCCAAAGCATTTACGTCGGACTCGATGATGGTCGGCTTAAAGAGGGCATGTACTTGGAGGGAATCATAGAGGTGGCCTCGATTCACAATGCCTTGGCCATCGACAGAAATTTAGTAAGCCCAGATGGTTATGTCTACCTCGTCGCTGATTCCGTTCTCGTTCGGAAGCAAGTGGAAATCCAAGACTTGTTTGATGAGTCTGCCTTGATCCAAGGCCTCCATGATGGCGACCTCTTGCTCGATCAAGTGGTGGAAGGCGCGTTTGAAGGGATGCTAGTCAAAACTGAATCAACAAGTAAGTAGAGCAGCATGCGCGGAATCATTTCATATTTCATTAAGTATCCGGTCGCAGGAAACTTACTCATGTTGCTGATCCTGGTCTTTGGCTACTTCGGGTCGCAACAGATCAAATCAACGTTCTTTCCGCAGTCCGTCAGCCGGATCATCGAGATCAGAACCTACTATCCAGGAGCATCTCCCGATGAAATTGAAGAAGGAATCGTCACAAAAATTGAAGACAACCTAAAAGGCGTATCGGGCATCAATGAAATACAGTCTATTTCTTCTGAAAACCAAGCTGTCATTACGATTGAAGGCGAAAGAGGATACGATGTCGACAACCTCTTGCAGGAGGTGAAAAATGCAGTAGATCAGATCAATTCATTCCCTGCAGGAATGGAATCTCCAGTGGTCTATAAGCAAGAGTCACGCAATTTCGTCATCAGTTTCGCTTTAACGGGGAATGTCGACCTGAGAACATTGAAATACGAAGCGCGCAAAGTTGAAGACGACCTGCGGGCCATGGACGGAATTTCGAAGATCTCACTTGGAGGATTTCCGGAAGAAGAAATCGAAATCGCGCTCAATGAAGAAGCTTTGGAAGGTTATAACCTCACATTCGAAGCAGTTTCCTTAGCTGTGGCCAACGCGAACGTAGAAATCACCGGTGGAACCATCAAAACATCGCGAGAAGAGTTCCTCATCCGCGCCCGCTCAAAAGGATATTACGCCACCGACCTGTCAAACATCATTATCAAAGCTTCTTCCGATGGTACACTCGTCAGGTTGGGGGATGTGGCCGAGGTACGGGATCAGTGGTCTGACACCAACCCGCAACGCAATTTTTTCAATGGCGACCCAGCGGCAACCATCACGATTCAAAATACGAACGACGAAGACTTTCTGTCGATTTCCGCTGCGGTCAAGGAGTACATCGATGCTTACAATGAAACACACGACATCGTAAAAGCAAAAATCATCCGCGACGCTTCTACGACCTTGATTGAACGCATCGAACTATTGAAGAACAACGGCATCATTGGATTCTTCCTTGTCGTTTTGTTCCTCACGCTGATACTTAACTGGCGTCTCGCGATATGGGTGGCATTGAGCATCCCCGTGGCCTTTGCAGGCATGTTCATCCTCGGATCGGCATTTGGACTTACCATCAATGTATTGTCGCTTTTCGGAATGATCTTGGTGGTCGGAATTTTGGTCGACGATGGCATTGTCATCTCTGAGAACATCTACCAGAAATGGGAAAAAGGAGAAACGCCACTTAAGGCAGCCGTGAACGGAACATTGGAAGTCTTACCCGCCGTTACTTCGGCTGTATTGACCACCATCATCGCCTTCAGTACGTTTTACTTTCTCGACGGGAGGTTGGGCGACTTCGGTCCTGACCTAGCCTTTGTGGTGATCTCTACCCTCCTCTTTTCCTTGATAGAAGGAGCCTTGATTCTACCCGCACACATTGGACACAGCAAGGCTCTTCAGCGCGGTTTAAAAAAGAACAAAGTAGAACGCGGTGCAGAGAATGCGGTCATCTGGTTGAGGGAAAAGCTCTACATGCCATTTCTTCGGTTTTCCTTGAAGCACACCTTGATCGCATTTTCGATTCCTATTGCGCTCTTCATGATTACCATAGGGGGAATTGCGGGTGGCATCATCAAAGTCACCTTCTTTCCCTTTATAGAACAAGACAACGTAAGCGTATCCATCGAAACGCCTCCTGGAACGAGGGATTACATCACGATGGATGTGCTAAACAAAATCGAAGCTGCAGCCCAACGCGTAAATGAACGGTACAAAACCGAACGAGCCGATGGTAAAGACGTAATCACCAACATCGAAAAGGTCTTGGGACCATCGATCAATAAAGGGCAGGTCAACATCCAATTCTTGACCGCTGAAGAACGAAACACTCCCAGCTACCTTATTTCCAACGCCGTCAGCGATGAGGTTGGTCAGATTCCAGAGGCCGAGAAGATTTCTTTCGGAATAGCGACCCCATTCGGAAAGCCGATCTCCATGAGCCTCCGCGGAACCAATCTTGAAGAATTGGAAATGGCAAAGAACGAACTGAAAGGAGAACTCGCTCAAATGGCGGACCTCAAAGATGTGATTGACAATGATCAAAAAGGGATCAAAGAAATCGAAGTTGAGCTGTTGGACAAGGGCCGTATGCTCGGACTCAACACGATTCAAGTTATGCGACAGATTCGGCAAGCTTTTTTTGGAGCTGAAGCGCAACGCTTGCAACGAGGAATCGACGAGGTCAAGGTATGGGTACGATTCGATGAGGCGGGCCGAAGTAACATTGAAGAACTCGAAGACTTCCTGATTCGAACGCCCGCGGGACAAAAGATTCCATTGAAAGAAGTCGCTGAATTCTCTGTTCAACGCGGCATAGTGGCCATCAACCACCTCGACGGTAAGCGAGACGTACGCGTAGAAGCCGACATCGCCAATCCAGAAGTCTCGGTCAACACAGTTCAGGCCGACATTGCGGAGAACATCATGCCGCGCATTTTGAGCAAGTACGCCTCTGTCAACTTCAGTTTCGAGGGCCAAAACAAAGAGGCCAAAAAGGTTGGCGACTCCTTTGCCAAGGTCAGATGGATCATCTTAATCCTTCTCATCGCCGTTACAGCCTTTGTTTTCAGGAGTATTCCACAAGCCTTGGTCATCATGATGATGATTCCACTGGGATTAATCGGCGTAGGATGGGGACACTTCTTTCACGACGCCCAAATCAGCTTGCTCTCTGGTTTTGGGATCATCGCATTGATTGGGGTCATGGTGAACGATTCGCTGGTATTCGTTACGGCGCTCAACCTCAATTTAAAATCAGGAATGCTTTTCCAAAGCGCCTTACTCGAAGCGGGCAAATCGCGCTTCCGCCCTATCCTGCTTACCACGCTTACTACTGTTGCCGGACTAGCTCCGTTGATTTTTGAGACCAGTTTTCAGGCTCAGTTTCTCGTCCCGATGGCCATCGCCGTAGCGTATGGTCTGATCATCGCCACGTACACCACCTTACTCGTGCTTCCGGTGATGCTTTCTATTCTGAATAAAATCAGGCTGTATCTGAACTGGTTTTGGCAAGGAAGGCGTCCGCTCCCAAGGGAGGTAGAACCGGCCATCCAAGAACAAAAGAGCGAGCAAGAATTTCGCACCGACCATGAATAAATTGATCATGCCTAATAAACAACTCAGGCTTCTACTCTGCGCTATGGCCTTCGTGCTTTTCGGCAAAGCTCAGGAGCCAATCACATTGGGGAGCGTCATCAATCAGGCCTTCAAAACAACCATCGCATCCAAATGATCGAAAATCAGGTTGAAATAGCCGAAAACAACGTGAACATAGGCAATGCGGGACTTCTGCCAAGCGTCAACCTAGGTGGAAGCTACGGTGGATCGGTCAATAATACGGACCTCGAATTTGCCGGAAACATTCCACCGGCAGCGATCAATGGAGCTCAAAGTAGTACCCTGCAAGGGAATGCATCTGTGAACTACGTCCTGTTTAACGGCCTAAGTGGACAACGAACCTTCCAAAAGTTGAAATTGAACAAGGAGGCGGTTGATCTTCAATCCAGGGCCAGCATTGAAGCCACCATTTTCCAAGTAGCTCAGATGTATTTCAGCGCCTTGCGAGCCAAAGACCAAGTGTTGATTGCTCGGGCCAACACCGGCATTTCCAACGAACGTTTTGCACGCGCTCAGCTCGCCAACGAGCTCGGTAGCATTACTCGAACCGACTTGCTCGCCGCCCGGGTCGATCTAACGGCTGACAGTTCTGAACTACTCCAAGCCGATTTGCAGTACGCGACAACCGTGCGAAACCTGGGCCGCCTTGTCGGCAGGGAAATAGATGCAAATGCAGATTTCGCGCCTGTTGACATCGAAGTTCAGGCATGGAGTTTAGACGAATTGCGCCAAACCGCCTTTACCAACAATGCGGAAATGAAGAACATCGAATTGCAAGCAGAAATTGCGAAGAAGGACCTTCAGTTGTCGTGGTCCAGTGTGTTTCCCACACTCTCGATCAACGGTGGATACGCGTATGCTAATCAGCAGAATGAAGCCGGCATCCTCTTGCGAAATGTCGCCAATGGTTGGAACGGCAACGTCGGGCTTTCCTACACCATATTCAATGGGTTCAGGAGCAATATAAACAGACAAAACGCGCAAGTACTGCTCGAAAGCAGCGAACTACAAATCGCCGATCAAAAGTTGCAATTGGCAACAGATCTCGAAAACGCCTACGAAGCCTACCTTCAAAGTGTGCGCGTGTTGAAGTTTGAGGAAACGAACTTGACCTTCAGCCAAGCCAATTTAGATCGCGCACAGGACTTGCTCAACAGTGGACAGATAACTTCCACCCAGTTTCGTGAAGCACAACTGGCCTTAACATCGGCCAATGTACGGATCAGCAATGCTAGCTTTTCTACGAAGCTGAACGAATTAGAAGTGATGCGACTAACCGGACAAATCTTGTCTGGAGAATAGGCGTGATCAGCGGTTGAGTTGGCGTTTGCGGGCTTTTTCAATCCTCCTTACTACATCCATGGCTTGCGCATCTGTGAGTTTGAAACCCATGGCTACTTTTTTGCCGAGGTATTCGAACCCGATCGTCTCTCCCCCAATGGTCCAAAAGGCATCGTTGTAGGACTTAATGAATTTCTTATCTCCGTAGTTGACTGTTCCTAAGCTCTTCATGGTGGCGAGATCATAGGACCTCACCTTGCCGTATTCATTCCAAGCTCGTTTGTAGTCCAATGTGTCTGTCGAGAGCCTGATATGCTCTGCACCGGTACGTTGCCAAATCAGAGAGCGGATGGCGTAGAACAGGAAGTAAGCCCAAAATGCCAGGAAGACAAGGAAGAACGGAATCGTATCTCGTGTCAACTCCTTGAGCATGCCTGCGGCAGCCAATAGGCCAGTGAATGCCCACACCCCACTCCAAATTGCTAAGGAGATGCGTTGCCACAATTTGGAATCGGGTAAAATTGAAAGTACCGTACCTGCTTCCGTTTCTTCTACTGTAACTTTGGCACCAGATTGGATCATAGGATTCAACAATTTTAACGACCAAAGGTCTATACTTCTACCGATAATTCGTTTAATGCGTAAAATTCATTCACAGATGTTCAAGTTCTTCCAACTCATATTCATTACTGCAGGTCTATTGGCCGCGCTGCCCAGCTTTGGACAGGTAAAGGGTGGAGAATTTCAAAAATTGTTTGACTGGTACGCAATGGAAGACTACGAGCGCTGTGCGTACAAGGCTGAGAGTTATACCAGAAAGGATAAGTACCGCCGCGCACCAGAACCCTACATGTACATGGCCCTCTGCATGTATCAGGCCCATGTCAATCCAGATGCATTTGACGAAGAATTCAAAGACCCGATTAAAGATGCTTTGAAATACGCGTACAAGTTCAGAAAAAAGGACAAATCGGGTGAGCTCTATGCGATGAACAAACGGCAAATCGATCAGATCCGAGAGGAAGCCTTGAATCGCGCCAACTTTTATTTCAACGACGAAGATTTTTACAAGGCGGGATCCGAATTCAAACGCATCTTGAAGGTGATGCCTGGCGATCAGAACGTGGCGTTCATAACTGGCGTGGCATTGGTAAACGCACGAAACGTGACCGAAGGCGAGCGACTCATCCAGGAAGCATTGGACAGTTTGAACTACCAGCATGAAACCCGGACGTTTGAAAAAGACGACGTCACCCATAATTCACTCATCAAGGCTTTTGTGAGCTACACAGACTACCTCGTAGCTCAAGACCAATTGGAAAGGGCCATGGAAATCATCGCGTTGGGACGAAAGTTGGTTCCTGAGGATACCACGCTAAAGGGACAGTATCGAAAGATCTATGCCAATGCCCCCGAACCTCCTGATGACGATGAACCTCAATCGACCAAAGAGTAGCCGTTGATCCACATCTCCCAAAGCCATGCGCATTGATATCATAACCGTTTTACCTGGATTGTTGGAGGGCCCTTTCTCTCATTCCATTCTGAAGCGCGCCATCGAAAACGGCATTGCAGAGGTACACGTACATGACTTACGCACTTACGGATTGGGCAAGCACAATCAAGTAGACGACTACCAATTTGGAGGGGGTGCGGGCATGGTAATGATGATCGAACCGATCGAAACCCTGATCTTGAAATTAAGCGAAGAGCGTACGTACGATGACATCATCTTTATGACTCCCGATGGAGAAGTATTCGATCAGGCGACTGCCAATCATTTGTCTCTGCAGAAAAACTTGATTTTGCTATGCGGCCATTACAAAGGAGTAGATGAACGCTTGAGAGAAAAGTACATCACGAAAGAAATATCCATCGGCGACTACGTACTCTCTGGTGGAGAGCTCGCAGCGGCGGTAGTTAGCGACGCCATCATCCGTCTCATTCCAGGTGTCTTGAACGACGAAACTTCCGCGCTTTCTGACTCCTTTCAGGACGATTTACTCTCGCCGCCAGTCTACACCCGACCGGCTGAATACAAGGGGATGAAAGTCCCTGAAGTCCTGCTCAGCGGGAATTTTAAAAAGATCGATGAGTGGCGGCATCTCAAAGCGGAAGAACGTACCCAAGAAAGGCGACCCGATATTTGGAATAAAAAACGCAAAACATCGAATTAACTAAATAGAAAATCTATCTTTGCACCCCAAATTTTACTGGTATGGCAACTGTAGTAATGAACGATATCATCAACGAAATCAATCCTAAGTCGGACCTTCCTAAGTTCGAGGCTGGAGATAGCGTTGCGGTTCACTATAAGATTAAGGAAGGAAACAAGGAACGTGTCCAGGTTTTCCAAGGAGTAGTCATCCAAAAGAAAGGCAAGGGTTCTACGGAAACCTTTACCGTTCGAAAGATGTCAAGCGGTGTTGGTGTAGAGCGTATCTTCCCCAGCAACAGTCCGTTCATCGACAAATTGGAAGTTACCAAGCGAGGAAAGGTTCGTCGTTCGCGCATCTTCTACTTGAGAGAACTCAAGGGCAAGGCGGCTCGTATCAAAGAGCGCTACAACCGAAAGTAATTTCGACAAAACATTGTACGATTCTAGAAGGCTTCATCCATTGAGGCCTTCTTTTTTTATCATTTGATTTCCATATTGGTTTTTAGGTTAAACCAAGGGTTTCAACAGTCAAGTGGTAGGCTTTTATGTTACAAAGCCCCGGAGATTCCGGGGCTTTTTTCATGCCTTCATTCCATCGCGTTCTGACCTTCGGATGATCAACGCAAGAACGGGCGAAAAAACGATGGTCGGTCCCAGCCAAGCAACCAGGTCGGGCAAGAACTGAAGGGCCGTCACCGTAAACGCCGTCATGGTAGCAATCAGCGCTCCACCCATCGACGACTTGTGTATCCGAAACCAACGCACAGCACCTGTGGGGATGTTGACATATTCTCGCATGCTCGACAACGCCAAGTAGATGGAAAGGATACCGAATGCCCCGAATATGATAGCTGCATCTCCTTCCCCTTCCGAGTATGCCGAAATGGCTATAAGGACGAGGTATGCCCCACAAAGTACTACGCTCGAACCAGCCAGTTGATCGTACCATTTGGCGTGGCTTCCTTTTAGAATCAGCATAGCGCGCACTCCTCTGTAAGCACTGTAAAATGATAAGAAAGCAATGCACAGTAGGAAGTTCAACCCCTGAACGCCGGCGAGCACAACGGCAGTAAAAAATACCACGATCATGGCGTTGAAGAAGAACTTTCCAAATAAACGGTGCCGTTTCGACTGTTTGAACAGTCCCAAAGCCAAGATGCCGCTAAACAATGCCGTGGCTCCAGCCAGGATGTGGACGATTCTGATGGCCTCGAGGCCGGTTTGAACATAAGGTTGCATACGATAGATTTTGGGCAAACCTATGCGCTTACTGCGCCCTGCTGTGGAATTCGGGACGAGGAACAAAGCTGCGGGATGAACTTCCAGCTTTTGGGACGAGCGTCAAGCCACTGCCTTGATGCGATCCTTAAATCTGCTCGCTTGGGCCCGACTCACGGGTAGCATTTCATCGAATGCGTTTACTTGTACTCTATAGCCTTGTGCATTCCCTTCGACACGTGCAACCCTTTTTAGGTTCAAAATGCACGACCGATGCGTTCGCATGAATCCGTCGTAAGTTCGCAATTGGCGTTCGGCGTCTGCGAGGGCAAGTCTAAACACATGTTTTTCAATCCCGCTTTGGCGGTCGATGAAAATCTCGGTGTAGTTGCCTGCAGACCGAAGGCAGATCAGTCGATGCATTTCCACCTCCAGGGCCTCCCCTTCGTTCTCGCCTTTGATCACAATCTGCTCGGCCTCTACGTCCGAAGATGAGCGATGATGCATCCCAACATTCAGCTGCTCTGCTTCCAACAAACTTTTTCGCAGCATCCGGGAGTGATTGAAAAGCAAGATCACGCTGAAAGGAAAGAATCCAACCACCAAGGTGACCAACAAGCTGCTCCACAGGCTGAATTCGACATGATCCAAATACATGAAACGGACCAACAAGTAGTTCAGAACAGTAATCACGAGAAAGTTGAACGCGCCCCAAAGGAGTTCTTTTCCGAGGGTCCATTTGGCTTCTTCGAACCAATATGGGACAAGACGAGCAAGAGCACTGCAAATGAGAATACCGATCGATGTGATGCCACCAAAGGCCGCTGCGTTTAAGAGCACTCCCCTCTCCGCCATCATATGGGATCCAAACGGGCGGAAGACAAAGAGAAATGCGGCGATGAAGACGCCAAAGACCAATGCCGTTTTAAGGCTCGCCTTCCACGTAAATTCGATTGGGTAAAGCTGGGCGAGGTAGTTCATTTTGGTGCGCACAGCACAAAGCAATAAAAAAGGGAGGCAACAATGCTCGCCTCCCTCGATTTTCCTTTACAGATTGCTCTTCTAAGCCTTTTTCGGGGCATAAAGGTTCTTGCTTCCTACATTCCAGAAGAAAAACGCCCATTTGTCTGCTTGTTCTTCTATGATTTTTGAAGTGGGTTTGCCTGCTCCGTGCCCCGCTTTCTCTTCAATGCGGATAAGCACCGGGGCGCTTCCCGCGTGCCTCTCTTGAAGCGTAGCTGCAAATTTGAACGAATGCGCTGGAACTACGCGGTCGTCATGATCGGCGGTGGTCACCATTGTTGCGGGATACGCTACCCCTTCTTTGAGCGCATGCACCGGTGAATAATTCAACAAGTAGTTGAACATCTCGGCGTCGTCTTCAGAGGTCCCGTAATCGTAGGCCCATCCAGCTCCTGCCGTGAATTTGTGGTACCTCAGCATGTCCATCACACCTACTGCGGGCAGGGCGACCTTCATCAACGCAGGACGCTGGCACATGGTTGCACCAACCAACAAGCCGCCGTTGGAGCCACCTGCAATACCTAGTTTGTCTGAACTCGTATACTTTTCAGTGATCAAGTACTCCGCAGCGGCAATAAAATCGTCAAATACATTCTGCTTCTTCAACTTGGTGCCTGCAGAATGCCATTCTTCTCCGTACTCACCTCCGCCCCTCAAATTAGCGACGGCGAAAACTCCCCCACTCTCCAGGAGCACAATGTTTGACGTGCTGAACCGAGGAGAAAGACTAACACCGAAGCCACCGTATCCGTACAGCAAAGTCGGGTTCTGGCCGTCGAGCTCAATTCCCTTTTTATAGGTGATGATCATAGGAATCTTGGTCCCATCTTTCGACGCGTAGAAAACCTGCTTTGACTCGAATGCCGTAGGATCGAATTTCACACCACTCTCTTTGTACACCTCGGATTTGCCTGAGGCGATGTCATAGCGGAATATCGTAGGCGGGTATACGTACGAAGTATAGGTATAATATAGCTCCATGTCATCTAGTCGTCCACCAAACCCATTCGCTGAACCGATGCCTGGAAGCTCAATTTCTCTTTCCTTCTCACCGTTCCCTGAGAATTGAATCACCATCGAGGTTGCGTCTTTCAGGTAGTTTGCAAAGAACTTACCTCCTGCTGTTCCAATCTGCAGTACATTCTCTGTTTCCGAAATAAATTCGGTCCAGCTCTCGATGGTTGGATTGGAAATACTGGTGGTCACAACCTTTCCGTTGGGTGCGTCCAAATTGGTCTTGATGAAAAGTTTATCGCCCTCGGAGTGAACAATTCCATGATCGTTGTCAAAATTGTCGACAATGGACACGATGGGCGATTCTTTCTTACGCAGGTCTTTGATGTACAACTCATTTCCCGTGGTAGAAATGGCAGCGCTGATCACTAAGTAATTCTCATCTTCCGTAACGTAACCACCAATGTATCTCCGGGGTGTTTCTTCCCCTCCAAATACCAAACGGTCATCAGCTTGCGCGGTTCCCAACTTGTGATAAAACAATTTGTGGTGCTGCGTCATACCGGACAATGCGCTACCGTCCTTGGGTTTATCATAACTGCTGTAGTAAAACCCGTCGTTGCCTTGCCAGGCTATCCCTGAGAATTTCACGTCCATCAACGTGTCTTCAAGTATTTCTTTGGTTTGGGCATTCATGATGATGACCTTGCGCCAATCCGATCCGCCTTCAGAGATTTGATATGCCACCAATGAACCGTCCTTCGAAAAGCTGATCCCCGCCAACGAAGTCGTACCATCCGTAGAAAAGTCGTTTGGATTCAAAAAGACTTCATCGACTCCTCCGTCTACCGACTGCCGGTAGATGACGTATTGGTTCTGGAGTCCATCGTTCTTGTAATAATACGTGTAGTCTCCACGTTTGAACGGAGCAGAATACTTCTCATAATCCCAAAGTTCAGTAAGCCGGTCCTCGATCTTTTGCCGATAAGGTATGGTTTGCAAGTAACCAAACGTTACTTCGTTCTGTGCTTTCACCCACGCCGCGGTTTGTGCCGAGGTGTCGTTTTCTAACCATCGATACGGATCGGGAACTTCAGTTCCGAAATAATCGTCAATTACGGAAGTATCCTTCTTTGTCAAGGGGTAATTCAATGCCATGCTCTCTTCATTTTCACTGGGTGCGCTGCAGGCAGTAATTAGTCCACAAAAAACCAACCATGTATATCTCATACTTATTTGTTTGGCACGAAAATAAAACAACACACTCAGCTTGCGTTCAAGCTTATTCCGAAGGCTTGATTTGGGATATATCGTTATCATTGAAGTAGATGAACGAAGAAGTGGATATAGACAAACGCTTGTACAATTCCGAGACAGGCGAGCCTTTTGAATGCTGCCTAGTGTGCAACGTAATCCTAGCTGAAAGCGGTGACGATTATTTCGTAGAACGCATCTTCAGACGGTTGCCTTCGTTGGGGGTCACCGAAGCCATTTTCGAGTACGCGCTTTGCATGTCTTGTGCCGAGAACATGCGCAATGATCTTTCATCAGAATCGAAAGAACAAGTGGAAAGATTCTTTGAAACAAAACTTCGTCAACGGACATTCTTAGAGCCCAGCACTGGTTTGGACACTTGTCTGTTAACAGGAAAGCCAATTGTAGATTCTGAGGAATTCTCCTACCATGGTCATTGCCGCGGAAATAAGATGCTTCGATCTATCTTTCCATATGCAATCAGCGATTCAGCCATGGACGAAATCAGCGAGCTACTTTCAGATGAAACCACGGATCAACTCAATGATTTTAAAGGAAGGTACTTTACGGGTCCGCCTGAATACGCAGATTTACTCAATCCCAACCGCCTGCTTCCGATCTGATGCCATGCTCGATACCGTATTCTCAATTCCTTTGTCCGCCTTGTTGATTCAATCTAATTTTATCCTATGAAAAGTGGGCTAGTTCTTATTCTACTTCTGGCGCTATTGGCTCCTTTTGTTTCACCAGCCCAAGACAGCACCAAGGTTCGGTTCTTTGTTAAAGGCAGTGCTGACTTTTGGATTACCATCGACGGTAAACTACAGCCCTTGAGCAACATCCAACGAATCACGCCGGGCGAACACGCCATTGAAATATGGTCGCCTATGCACCTGAAGCACAAGGGAATCATCGATGTTCCAAAGGAAGATTCCGTCAGCTTTTACCAAGAGTTGAAACAAGATCCCGAATATGTTGCTTACCTCTTTGAAATGGACAAGTACAAGCGTAAAATATTCTTGGGACGCACTGCTCCGATTGTCGTTGCAATAGCAGGGGTGGTTACATCTCCAATTCTATACTTTTCACGCAAAAGCTGGCACGAAAAAACGGTCATCGAAGACTTTAAATACGAGTACTTTTCAGGAGATGCAAGTGGTGCGGAAAACACGAGGGCCCGCTACCAAACCGCCAACGCGTTGTTTTTCACAAGCCTTGGAATGATCGCAGGGGGAATTGCTAGCTATACCGTCTTGCACAAGTGGGTAGCCAACCTCGAAAAGCCCCTGTATCGACAAGAAAATCCGTTCACGTTTGAGGCGTTTGAGATCGGATTAAATCCAACGCATCGCGTACCTCAATTTGGATTAACCCTCAACTTTTAATCATGAAGCGTTTCATTTACCTCCTTGTCATCCCGCTAGTATTGGTTGCATGCGAGCCGAAACCAAAGGCCTGCCTCGACTGGGATGACACTCTAGAAGCTGGAACCACCCTCACCTTGTCGAGCTGCAGCGAAGATTTCGAATTTCTGACATGGGAGTTTTCAGACGATCGAGGTTACGTGAACAACTCGGTAGAGCGCATTTTTGAAGAGGAGGACGACATGTCGGTTCGTCTGACGGCATACTCTGACGGCGCATATCGAAGCGATATTGTGACGTTTCCTTACAAAACGAGCTTTAGGTACATCGACCGGATGGAGGTGGTTGGCGAATCCAACTTCAGCAAGCTCGAGTTGAGAATGGAGGGTGGAGCATGGTCAGGAAACGATGCAAAAGGGGTATTCACAGAAAGTGCTCCTTACATCGTATACGTTTGGCCTACCGAGGAAGTAATCATTGAAAGCAGGCGAACGGGAGGATTTTCGGTATATGGATTCAAGAATGGCTCTGAAGTTTTCTTAGGCAAGGCTTCATTCAACTTCGAGAGCTACAAGGAGAACCCGATGACATTAGAGACAAACACGGGCTTAAAAGTAGAGGTGTATTGGACATTTCGCGACTAGTCCAACGCGGAAAATACGATCGTAAAAACGCTTCCTTCCTTTTCAACACTTTCAAGCCAGATTCTACCTTTCATCTGTTCGATGTAGTGTTTGGTGATGGATAGACCCAAACCGCTGCCTTCGATGCTGCTGTCTGAAGAGGAGGTCGACTGAAAAAATGGCTCGAATACTTTCTTCTGATCCGCTTCAGAAATACCTATTCCTGTGTCTTCGATAACAATATGTACATCCCCTTGCTTCAATGCCAAAGAAACATGTACGCCACCCACCTTGGTGTACTTCAATGCATTTCCGACAAGATTCATCAATACAATTTCCATCATCGACCGATCCGTCAATATTTTCACATCGGGTTCAATATCTGTGGAAAATGTTAGTCCTTTTACCGTTGCCTGAGGGGACAAGAGTTTAACAATATCGTCGACCAAACGCGATAAATTTTCAGGCCTTAGAACGGGTTCTACAGACCCTTCTTCAAGCCTAGAGAACGTCAATACATTGTTGGTTATCCCCAGCAATCGTTTGCTACTTCTTTGCAATAGGTCGGTCATTGAGCGCAGTTCCTCCACATCCTCCTCTCGGTTAATCAGATCCGCCAGCGAAACGATCGCATTCATTGGTGTTCTCAATTCATGCACTACCGCATTCAATGTTTCTCTTCTCAATTGTGCTTTCCGTTCAGCTTCATCCCTTTTCTCGGTCAACGTCTTTCGCAAATCAGAAAGCAGTTTTAATTGGTAGAGCAAGAGGGCAAACAAGCCAACAAATACGGCGATCGCGATGGCCAACGAAAGGTTGATTATTCGTTGCCTTATGATTGTCGCTTCTCGTTCCGTCTCTTTGCTCTGAATGCGCTTAACTTTGTTCTCTGCCTCTACGATGGCGATCTGATACTGCGACGCTGAGGCCTCTTTAATCAGGTCTTCCGCCATCGTGCTATCAGACATGTGCTGGTATTGCCGCAACAAGTCGAGTGCCAGCGCTGTATTTCCTCGTTTTTCTTCCAGCACCGAACGCGAAGCGAGTAAACGGGTCTCAATGTCTGGAGATCGAATGTTTTGATTCAATAAAATTGCGTTCTGAATCAGGGCATTGGCTTGGGACAAATCTCCTTGTTCCATAGCGAGGTTGGCCATATTGATGAAGATGGATGCAGAGCCGTATAGGTCCTCGATCTTTTCTCGAATGATTGCGGCCTCGGAATAATATTCCATTGCCTTTTCGACGTTCCCTTGAAGAGAATGAGCATAGCCGAGGTTGTTCAGTCCAATTCCTTTTCCTTTCAGATCGTCTGGGTGCCGATTCGCATAACTGAGCTCAAAATAATGAAGGGCGCTATCGACTTGTTCAACCAGCAGAAAATTTTGTCCCCTTGAATTGTACAGACTAGCCATTGCATGCGGCTCAGAAGGATCCGTAAGCTTGAAGGCTTTATCCAAAAATAATTGGGCCCGGTCATAGATGCCCAACTCTCGGTTGAGGATGCTCAAGTTGTTGTAAATCTTGAGTTTCATTTTCTGATCGTCTCTGAACTCAGCACATCCTAAGGAAAGTGTATAGTACTCTATCGCCTGCATTTTCAATCCCGCGGCGTGCATGGCAACTGCCAACCCGTTGCTGACTAACGTGAACTGATCATTGCATGTTGTGCTATCCAACGATGCCATCGCTCCACTGAAGTTGGCGATGGCCGAATCCATCATTCCTTTGTAGAAAAAAGCAGACCCTTTGGCCTTAAAATACTCCGCTAGCAGAGAATCGCTCAGGTCGTGGACATTTAATTCCTGAAGAATTCCGAGCGACGAGTCGGGATATGCAATGACAGACTTAGCTTCTGCGAGCCGTTGAATAAAGAGGGATGAATTGGACACCGATTGTGCCCACGCCCCCACATGAATCAGAGCACCCACCAAGCACAGCCATAGTATTGCAACTTTTTTTCCCATCAAACCCGACAAATATCGACAAACACACGAGACCGAAAAGCACAAAAAAGGCAGAAGTATCGTGATACTCCTGCCCTTGAACCTAACTAAACAATTGAGAAAAGAACGATCTTTATTGTCTACTCCGAATATAATGTGCTGTGCCTATGCGCAGTGATCAATTGTGACAAATGGAACCCGTATGAAACGAGTGGTTAACGTCCACCTTGTGCTTCAAAAAATTCGTCGATCGATTCTTTGAAACTTCGGCCGGAAATAAATTCATCTCCATTTTTCATCCGAAAAGTGTACTCGTTGTTCCCCTTATAAGACTTGAGTTTCAAGTAATTGACATTCAATATCACGGAACGGTGGATGCGAACAAAGCAGGCGTGGTCGAGTTCGCCAATCATTTGCTGCATGGTGTTGCGAATGAGGAATCGTTCGTTCTCTAATTGGAGCTTCAAATAGTTACCGTCGGCCTCGATGTACAACACGTCGTAGAGATTGATGCTCCTTTCTCGCCCTTTGTCTTTGATCTTCAGCACGAACGGACTCTGATGGCTCCTCGAGCGGTAATCATCGACGATTCGTATCAGTTGCTCATTGAGAACGCTCTGATCTCGCTGACCAATGAGCTCAATGGCGTGAAGTACCGCTTTATTAAAGCGTTCATCGTCAAAAGGCTTATGCAGAAAGTCAACCGCGTGCACGTCAAAGGCTTTGAGCGCAAAGCGATCATGCGCAGTGACGAAAATTATGAAAGGTCTTTCTTGTTCTGGAATGCGATTCAGCACCTGGAAGCCGTCCCGATCGGGCATTTCAACGTCCAAGAAGACGAGGTCAGGTCGATAAGACGTGATCAATTCAATGGCTTCATCCCCATTTCTGCCCTCCCCGATCAATTGGATTTGATCGATCTCTTCCAGCAGCTTTTTTATTCGGCTCCTGCTAAGAACTTCGTCGTCGACGACTATCGTTTTAATCGTTCGCATATTCTACTTGTTTTGGAATGGTCAATGTGACTTTGAACCCTTTATCATTTTCGGTCTCTACCAGAAATGTAGCCTCTCTTCGATACAGTTCTTTCAAGCGCTCTTTGGTATTCTGCAATCCAATGCCTTGTTTGAATAACTCGGGTATTCGTCCAGAGTAGCCCTTGCCGTCGTCTGAAACTACGACCACCAAGTTGTCTCCTTGCATGCGTGCATCCACGAGGATTTTACCCCCACGCATGATCTTGGCAATGCCATGCTTGATGGCATTCTCTGCTAGTGGTTGGATGATCAAGAGGGGCACTTGAAACCCTTCAACTCCTGCTTCAACCGATATTTCAAACTGCAAGCGATCCTCGAAGCGCACTCGTTCGATCTCCAAGTACGTTTTCACGTAATCAATTTCTTCTTCCAATGACACAAACACGCGCGAGTCCTGCTCCAGGATTCCTCGTAATAAATCGCCGAGCCTAGCAGTCACTTGCTGGGCTTTCTTTACGTCGATCTCCATCAGGCTGCTGATGGTATTGAGGGCATTGAAGAGGAAATGCGGTTGAAGCTGCATTTTCAGCACCTCAAGTTTGGTACGGTTGAGCTGTGCCTCGATTCTGCCCAATTCTGCCTGTTTGTCTTTGTACTTCTTGTAGTACTCAAAGGCAGCAAACAATGCGTAAATGATCCAATACTCTAGGATTCTACCGATGTACACCCCAGGAAAAGCCGCCATTACTTGGGGCCAGGTCTTGGATGAGAAGTGAAAGATATCAAAGCTTGCAAGCAGCGAAAAGTAAATTACAGTAGTGCTGAACTCGTGAACGAATGGAATGAGCAAGCTGAATAGGACACTCATCGCTCTGTCCCCTAGCGCTGCCCCCTTACCCAAGCGATAATTAGAAAACGCCCAATAGGTGATCGGTATTAAAACAGGCCAAAACAGATAGTTGATGATGTGTGGCAGCGAGCTGCGGTAGAACACAAACTCACTCATCTCGTCCCAATACAAGTATGGCATCATCGCTTTTAAGCTCATCAATAGGCTAAGGACGACTCCTGCTCCTAGGACAAAAATGAATGGAAGGGGTAGCTTCTTGAACATGGTTCAAAGTAAGTATTGTCCAGAATCAACGCGGCGTTCTATGTGACAAATGGCCGAATTTCGACGTGAATCGCTCAAAGCAGTGCTGCTAAGTATTGATCGATGAATATGTCCTTTTGCTTTCTTCGGTATTGCAGTACCCATCGTGGATGAGGGAGTGCAATCACTTCATCAAACCAGCCGTAGATTTCGTTCAACTCGTTCAGCACCTTAGCGTTGTCTCCTCGGCCGATGCAGATGCACTTATCTCGCCGCACATTCCACTGCATATGCTTGTTAATTTCAGCTGCAATTGGCTCGATCATATACTCCCTCCATCGATCGAGCTCGTAGTAATTGATGTTTTTGCCCTCATGTAAAAAGCCCAATGGATATACTGCCGAAATAAAGTGACATCTATAAAATTCCTTTGCCCCACCAGCGGCTTCGATGACATCGTAGATGAACTGGCTCGACAACTCAGGGCGCAGGCCAAATGGATGCTCGATGTCGAGTATTTCCGTCAACCGAATCGGATCCGTGAATGAGATTCCGGTAATGCCAGAGCCAAACCGGCCTGGATTGATACCAAACAGCAAGGTTCGCTGTTCGCTGTCGTCAAAATACTTCTTTAAGAATGCATCGACAACCTGCATGGTCTCGCTATTTTCATAGGGATTCATGCAGCCGTAACGGGCAGGAATGTTGGGCTTTGTTAATGAACGGTAGTACCTCGAAAGTTGGGAAGACCACTTTTCCATGTCGGACGAAGCTAAAAAAAATGCCCCGCACCAATGATGAGAGGCATTTCCTGACAGATTAAGGATTGGCCCTTAGCCAATCAATATACGCTTGCTCGACTTGCGCATTTCTTCTGGTAGCTTAGGAAGCGTGATGCGCAAAATTCCTTGCTCGTACTTCCCTTCAATGGATTCGACATCCACTTCGTTTTCGGGAAGTTTGAAGGTCCGCTTGAACGACTGCACGCTGAATTCCTTGCGCGTGTACTTCTCTCCTTCTTTCACTTCTTCTTGCCAATCTGCAGAAGAGATGGTCAGCGTATTCTTTTCAACTTCCACGTTAAACATTTCTTTGGACATCCCAGGTGCAACCACGTCAAGGTGGTAGCTGCTCTCTGTTTCTTTCACATTCACTGCAGGAACAGTGGTCTTTGCGGCCGTTGGCCATTCCAATTCATTGAATAATTCATCTAACATGCTAGGGAAATACCCCCCGTTGCTTGTTTGCTTTCTAATGGTTGGTTCCATGATTTTCATTTTAATTGTTTTCATGCTTCCTCGCTTTCAATCCTTGGTCCATCCACGTATATCTGCCGAAATTTCAGTTCAATCTACACTTCGTATGTCATTTTAACCGATTGATTCCCAATATTTTACCACAAAGCTGTCAATTTTACCGATGGTGGATGCACACACCATCCGCGTCTTGAAAAAATCGGCATCATTCGTTGGAATGCATTCGAGCGAACGACGTGAAACTACCCCAGCTTTGGTAACTTCGCAGTCCAATTCACTGAATATGTTGAATACCATCGAAGAAGCCTTAGAAGACATCCGCAACGGGAAGGTGATCATTGTAGTAGATGATGAGGACAGAGAAAACGAAGGAGATTTTATCGCTGCAGCGGACTTCATCACACCTGAGATCGTCAATTTCATGGCTACGCATGGCCGCGGGCTGATTTGTGCTGCCCTTATTGAAGACCGTTGCGACGAGCTTGGGCTCGACTTGATGGTTCCACAGAATACCGCATTGCATGAAACCCCATTCACGGTTTCGGTAGATCTCAATGGCAAAGGAGTAACAACAGGCATCAGTGCAAGTGATCGAGCCAAAACGATCAAAGCACTCATCGACCCTACCACGAAGCCCGAAGATTTAGGGCGGCCAGGCCACATTTTTCCATTGCGTGCGAAACGCGGAGGGGTATTAAGAAGAACGGGGCATACAGAGGCCACCATCGACCTTGCTCGCATGGCAGGGTTGGAACCTGCGGGAGTCTTGGTAGAAATCATGAACGAAGATGGCACCATGGCACGTATGCCTCAACTGAAGGAAATTGCGGAGCGGTTGAATCTGAAAATCATCTCCATCGAAGACTTGGTTGCATATCGGATGCGTACCGAAAGCATCATCGAGCGTGGCGTTAGCGTTAAACTACCCACAGAATGGGGAGAGTTTCAGCTTCATTCCTATTTACAAACAACCACCGGCGAAGAGCATCTAGCGCTGACCAAGGGTGAATGGAACGAGGATGAGCCAATCCTTGTACGCGTACATTCATCGTGCGTAACCGGAGACATTTTCGGATCCTACCGATGTGATTGCGGGCCACAACTGCACGAAGCCATGAAATTCATTGAAGAACAAGGAAAGGGTGCGGTCGTTTACATGCAGCAAGAAGGACGTGGGATCGGTTTGACCAATAAGTTGAAAGCCTACAAACTTCAAGAAGAAGGATTAGACACGGTGGAGGCCAATTTGAAACTCGGTTTTAAAATGGACGAAAGGGATTACGGCGTGGGTGCACAAATCTTGCGTGATCTCGGCGTCCGAAAGATGAAATTGATCAGCAACAACCCAAAGAAAAGGACCGGCCTCATCGGATACGGATTGGAAATTACGGAAGTTGTGCCGATGGAAATCGCTTCGAATCCGCATAACCATCATTACCTATGGACCAAGAAAGATAAGATGGGACACGACCTGCAGATCGACAAAGACAAGTAGCCTTGAGCATGACTTCTTCAAATGCTCACTACTGGGAAACGCGCTGGGTGGATCGACAAACCGGGTGGGACATCGGTTACGCCTCCACGCCCATCAAGGCATATTTTGATCAAGTAGGCGATCGGAGCAAGCGGATTCTCATCCCTGGATGCGGGAATGCTTGGGAAGGCGAGTACATTTATAATCTGGGGTTCAAGAATTTACACTTGATCGACATTGCCCCTACGGCCGTTCAACGGATTCAAGAACGCGTTCCTAACCTTCCTGCAGAGCACATTCTACATGGGGATTTTTTCGATTTGGAAGGAAGTTACGACATCATCGTAGAACAGACCTTCTTTTGTGCGCTCGAACCGAGTAGACGCATGGAATATGCCACCAAAATTCACGACTTGTTGGCACCCGGAGGGCGCTTGGTGGGCTTGTTATTCGATACTGAATTCGGAAATGACCATCCTCCTTATGGAGGAAGCAAGGACGAGTACCTCGCCTACTTTGAAGGACTTTTTGATGTTCAGGTCATGGAACGCGCCTACAACAGTATTCCGCCCAGACAAGGCCGCGAATTGTTCATCAACCTGCTCCACCCTTAAGGTCAAGCATTCTTCTCGTTTTCGCGTGGACTCACACGTACACTTTCTACCTCGATTTGACCTTCGGCTGATCGGATGCCCAATTCGAGGGTCATGGTAAAATGCTCTTGTCCGGGGAAGTTTTTTTGAAACCACCGAAGCATTGATTTTGACGATACTTCAGGGTGAATCGCGAAAGAATGCGGAGCAAAGAAGCCCAGGCTATCGGTATAAAAGATTAAAAAATCATCCGCATCGGCCGACTCATCTGCGTCTGAACCCATGTTTCTAAGGAAGAACTTGTTGCTCACTCCCCTGCGCTCACCGTTATCGGGGTTGAATATTTGGGTTCCCAGAGCCACGTAAGTCGGGGTCATCTGCAGCTCATCATCTCCACTGAGTCTGAACCTCATAAGCATGGAACTCAAAGCAGTTTTATTGAAGCTCATATCGATGATGGTGTCGTGTGGCTCGCCGGTCAGCACGTCCATGACTTGGACCGTATCAAACATGCTCAACGCCTCCACTAAGGCCTTAGGGTCCAACTTCGTACGTGGATCATAATCCCCGAACAAGGTTGGCGCATACACGTCTGCATCGCCTGAAAACGACATGTCGAATAACTGTTCAGCAAATTCATTCAATGGACTGCTGCAAGCATACGATTCGATGTTGACGGTTTCGAATTCACCCTTTTTCACTGCAATGCGCAATTCCAGTGATAGGCTACCCTTCCAATCGAATGCGCGTTCTTGCTCTTCGATACTCCTCTGATCGTGGGAGGTAGAACAACCGCCGACCACGAGCGTGGTTAGTAAGCAGGCCACGAATATTTTTACGTTAAACATGGTTCCAAAAATAGATGGTCATGTCATCAAATTGCTCCATCGCTCCTGACCATTCATCCACATCATGCCAAATTGCCGTTGTCAACTGTTCTTGATTCTTATCGCGATTTCCATCGATCAATTTGAGCAACCTGGATTTGCCATACGACTTCGTGCCCGATTCATTAAGCTGAGTGATCAATCCATCTGAAACGACCAGTACCGCGTCCTGAGAATCAATTTCACGGAGTCGGTTCTGTGTCTTCGACCCCGTTGGTTGTTCGGCCCCATTCCATTCTCTGGCTCCTTCTTTGTCGAAGGTAAATCCTGCCATCCCATTCACTGCGGCAAACGCTTTATCCGAGTCGGCGGTGTACAAGCACCATTGCACCTCCTTGAACTTCGTGAATTTTGATTCGAGTTCTCTAACGGATGACTCCCAAGCATTCAAGACGCTTTCAGCATTAAAATGCTCGGGAAGTGCTTTATTCATGGCCGCTTCAAGCACGGTACGCAAGGCATGCGCTGCATTGCCTGTAATGCCGACATCCACCAAGACGACCGTATGGTATCCGTTCGCATTGAAACACAGCACTCCATCGGCGCTGACCGACTCAATTTTACGCTGGTACAGTTTGAAATGGGTAAGGATTTCACAAGTTTTTATGGAACGATCGTTTGCGGACTCTTCGAGCACACCAATAATGGAGGCGTCGACTTCCAATCTTTTGCCCAACTTTTGAACGTCCTCTTGCAAATCAGACATGTGTTGTTCCTTCAATGCAAGCTGTTCTTCGATCACATTTTTTTCTTCAAGAAGGTTTACGATTCGATACCGATCCATGAAGAAAATAGCCATCACTACCAGCAGGAAAACGATGGTATAGAACCACCATGTTTGATAAAAAGGAGGGTAAATACTAAAGCTCAATTCGAAGGGCTTCACCGAGCAAACGTCAGAGTCGTTGCAGGCTTTGAGTTGAAACGTGAAATCTCCAGCCGGAAGTGAAAGGTACTCGATCTCGCCCGGTCGATCTAATTTTTTCCAGTTCTCGTGTGCTCCCCGCAAGCGGTAGAAGTATTTGTTGCGCGACGGGTTCTTCAGTGCTACAGAGCTGAATGCGACTGAAAAATCATTCGCTGAACTCAAAAAATTCATCCTGCTGTGAGCAGCCAGAAGGTCGATCGGCCCGAGGTTTGCCGTCGATATTTCGAGGCTGGGCTCTACTTCGTTGGTAGCGATGAGGCTGGGATCGAAATGCAGCATCCCCATGAGCGTCCCCATCCAAAGCTGGCCCTCTGGTCCCAGTCGCATGGCGCCAGCATTCACTTCTACGCCCATGAAGCCCTCGTCTTCTCCATACCACCGTTGCACTCCGGTATTGACGTAGTATGCGTCGACACCCCAATTATGGCCAACCCAAACCACGCCGTTGTCATCCACTTCGATGGCAAATGTGGTGTTCGAAGTCAGTTCGGTTATGTCACTCAGCGATTCGAACCTACCTTCACCTACGTATCTGAATACGCCTTTGTCATACGTAGCGAACCAAACGAACCCCTCTCGATCGAAAGCAGCGTCTTGGATGACGCTGGAACCGATGCCTTCTGCCGCGCCCATCTGACGGAATTTGCCTTCATAGTATAGCGTAGTTGGTGCTCCCAGCACTGTTATCCACGTTTCGTTTCGAACGCTTGAATAATAAATCCCGGTAACTTTGTTGCCCGCTAAACCCGTTTCTGAGGTAATCTGTTTTATCGCTTCTTGTGCATTGAGTACAAAGACGCCATCGTCCGTTCCTACCCACAGCTCACCATTCACAAATTCCAAACAGTTGACCCCCCTTTCCAGTTGGTTGAATGCTACGATTGCGTGTGTGTTGGTACTAAGTTTCCAGAGCCCCCCGTCGCGATCCAAAATCCAAATGAATTCCGTTCCATCGAATACGGCTTGCTTCGGTTCGGTTACTTCGATCGGAATGAATTTTTCTACCATGGGGTCGTCCAGGCCTTTGATGGCTGAACCCATCGCGATTCCTTTCGGCGTGAGCGCATAGAATTTGCCATTGGCCAATTCTACGTCCCATACCAATCCACCAATCAACCCTGAACGCTGATCGATTAAGGTGAATGCATCGCCTAAATATTGATCCAGCCCCGCGGTAGTTGCTATCCATACATTCCCCTCTTTATCAGTATAGAGGGCCCGAATTTGGTTGTAGCTCAAGCCATTTTTTCGCTCAAAATGCACGGTCGTATGTTGGACGGGGTCATGCCGGTAGATGCCACTTTCATCGGTGCTGATCCAAATTCTACCCTCGGCGTCCTCTGTTAGGAGCTTAGCCGGGAATTCCAAGCGAACGATTGCTTCCATGGTCCATCCTTCGGATTGCTCAGAGAAGAGTCCGACTCCTGTTTCGAATGAAACGGCCCATTTCCCATCTTTGAGTGGTATGACGGAATGAATTTCAAAGCTGGGCAACGCACCCATCCCAGCAATGGCTATCGCCTCCCAATCGCTACCGTTTTTTCGTTGAAATATTTTTGAGGTGGAGACAACGACTTCCCGATCCTTCAATAAATACACCCGTCTGACGTGGGTCTCTTCATTTGATATAGGCAATGCAATCCGTTCTGGCACACCGTTCACGACCATGAAGAGTCTGCCTTCTGACGTTACGGCATAGACCGAATCCTTACTCAATGGAATGATTTGACGCACAGAAGCGTACTCAAATGCAGCCGCAGTCAACCAAAGGCTGAACGTATCTGCCCTGGTGTCATAGATTGAAATATTGCCCGCCCAATGGCCGATGTAAATGAGCTCTTCCAACGCTGTAACCGAGGAAATTGAACTTTCCGCTAATCCAGACTTTACACTCTTCGTTTTGAAATCGAAGCCGTCGTAAATGACTAATCCCGCCAAGGTTCCGATGAGTAATTCACCGTGATCCGTTTGATCGATGCATTCGATTCGACTCGGAAAAATGCTTTTATCGAGACCGTAATGCTTAAAGCTCGACATCTGGGCAATGCCTTGCTGGGCCACCAACAGGACTGCCAACAAGAGCCAACTATATACCGAACGTCCTCTTAACTTCATCGAACTCTTCTTCACTGATCTCCTTATCATCCTTGGAATAGTAGGTTACATCAAACAACAACCAATTGTACACAGCCTTGCGGTACTCAAAGCGCGTTCCAGCAAGTTCTATCAACAATCGTTCGTCGTACACAAACATGCCGGCGTCCACGGAGTGCTTAACCAACTTAGAAGCGGATTGGTCCATGGTAGGAGACGCCCCCATGTGTACCGATTCTAAGTGCACCCCTTGATCTGCTTGCTTCTGGATCCGCGCTTCAGCAATCTCCAAATTGCGGGTGTCGTCTTGCATCTCCAATTCTCGGCGCAGTTGCTTCGAGGCATCTATGTAGTCAGCGCCAGCTCGTTCCGCTTTTTCTTTAGCGGACCCTGAACGCTCCATGGATTGGAGAATTCGTTCTCGTTCGATTTCTTTGGATCGTTCCACTTCTTCAAAGCGACCCGCTTCTCGTCCACTGCGGTCCAAGGATTCTTCGGCAATAGCTTTCTCGGGACCGTCCGGTGCATTGGCATCCGAAGGATTCGCATTCGTTCCACCAGCTCGGTCAATATTCTTGGTGACAGCCTCCGGGGTGGTCTCCGGAAAAAAGACTTCAGAAGCAATGGGTTGCTCCCCTTCTGCTTCCCTGCGTTCAGATTCAGCGTAAAGCGGCTTAAGTTCTTCAATTACCTTGACGTAAGGCACAAACGTAAAGGCGTTTTCACCCGTTCCTGTTCGTTCAATCCTACCGATGCTTTTTCTGGCAAGCGATTCTGACATGCCTGAATAGCGGTTGTACATCCTCATCTTCAGTGGAACGTCATAGTGTACCTCACTCTCCGCATCTTCACTAGTGGATACATCAATGGCGACAGGAAGCATGAACGGCCGAACAAAGAGCAATGTGTAGTTCTTCCCAAACGGAATGTCCGTCTCAAAACGACCTTTTCGATCGGCCAACATAGTGCGGAGTACGTCACCATTCTCAATTACCTTGATCGTTACATCGGTAACGGGCTCATCTGCGTGGACCACATTGCCACTCACTCGTACTTGAGCATTTATGGATAAGGCCAGCAGCAAAAGGCCAAGCACCGAGGCAATTGGGTAATAATGTCGAACGTTCACAGCTCTAAAAGTAATAAAGCCGTGCTTTGGCGTCCGCGAAAAGGACGATTTCTACCTTTGGCATAGAACTAAGATCAACATGCAGACGATCATCATGGACGATGTGCGCATCGAACGCACTCTGAAGCGCATCGCATTTCAAATTCTCGAAAACTGTTACCAGGAGGAAGAAATAACCATCATTGGCATTCAGCCTCGAGGGGTTTGGGTAGCCCAGCAATTGATTAAAAACATCGGGAAAATATCCAAATTGAAGGTCAAGAAAGCATCGATCAATGTGGACGACCTCGGTGATTTTGCTTCGCTGAAGTCTTCGATCAGTGGACGCTCCGTGGTCTTGGTCGACGATGTGGTTAAATCTGGCCATACCATGATGCAGGCTGCATCAGCAATTTCGAACTATGAGCCTGCTTTTTTAATGACCGCATGCCTTGTCGATCGCAAGCACCGTCGTTTTCCAGTACAAAGTGATTTTACCGGCCTGAGTCTCGCAACCACGTTGCAAGAGCATATTCGTCTCGTAATCGACCCGAAGCCTACGATCTTCTTAGAATGATTCCTGACAAGGTTTCAGCGGCTTGTTGAACAGACAGGTTGTTCATGGATAAGATCATATGCGCTTGCGAGTAATATGGCCTTCGTTCGTCCATGAGCTCATTCAATCGCATGAGCAGTTCATCCTCCGTAAGTCCACTCAGCAAGGGCCGTTCCACCTTCGCATGCTTCAATCGCTGGGCTAGCATTCCGACCGGAGCATCTAACCAAACGCACAAGCCTGATCGCAACATTTGCGAGGCATTGTCATAAAAAGCAGGTGTTCCCCCTCCTACCGAAATGACGGCATCATCCACTGCGCTGCATTCGTTGAGCGCGCGTTGTTCGATGGAGCGAAATCCTTGTTGCCCCTCGGCTTCGAAGATGTCAAATACAGGCATTCCAGCCAGTTTTTCGATTTCCAAATCGAGGTCGATGTGTTTCCAATGGGCGAGGTTCGCAAGTTTCTTCGCTAAGGTGGTCTTGCCTACACCCATCATTCCCCACAGGTAAACCCGCTTGATGGGAAACTCGATTTGTATGTGGTCTTGCAGTGAAATGGCAATTTGTAATGGCCGCCAAACACAAGCGGTGCGTCGAAGTTAAGGACAAATGAACCAAAGCGACTACACCACCCTAGCATCGGATATACATATGACAATCGCTGGGCTTACTTGTAATCTGCTCATCAAATCGAGCCGAATGGCTAACATTGCAGCCGAACCCGAGATTCCGTGAGTACAGCCGCTTCATTTCCGCATGTTAAGGTAGCCATCGCACTGCTCTGCTACAATAACCGAGACCTTCTGGAGCAATTTCTACCAGAGATCATCGCATACACACCTGATTCAGGCGACTATGGCATTTTTGTCATTGACAACGCCTCTACCGACGGTACGTCAGGCTACCTCGAAACCGTAGGAAAGGAGGTCAACGTCATCACCATTGCTGTCAACAAAGGGTTTACCAACGGATACAAATTGGGATTAGCGCGCATCGATGCGGAAATTTTTTGCCTCCTAAGCTCAGACGTACAGATATCCGAAGGCTGGTTAGAACCCGTAACGACCCTTTTCGACTCCGATTCAGACATTGCCGTGGTACAGCCAAAGGTTCGGTCTTGGCACGATAAAGATCGATTTGAATATGCCGGTGCCTCAGGTGGTTTCATCGATAGCCTGGGTTTCCCTTTCTGTCGTGGCAGGATCTTTTACGACACAGAAGAGGATGAAGGGCAATACGATGACGTCAGAGAAATATTTTGGGCGTCGGGTGCATGCTTCTTTATACGTTCCGAAGTATACCGCGTCAGTGGTGGGTTGGACGACGATTTTTATGCGCATATGGAAGAAATCGACCTGTGCTGGCGCATCAAAAACATGGGGCACAAGGTTATGGTATGTCCGTCTTCCATTGTCTATCACATCGGAGGGGCAGTCATTGCGTATGGCAGTCCGGAGAAAACATTCCGCAACCACCGAAACAACCTCATCATGCTGGTGAAAAACCTTCCAACGCGTGAGTTGATCCCAAAATTGATGGCGCGTCTGCTACTCGATGCACTTGCCTTTGCGAACATGATTTTCCGAGGTCAGGTACGTGCTTCCTTTTCAATCGTGACGGCACATTGGAGCTTTTTATTCAAGCTTAGGCGTTGGTTAAGAAAGCGCAACGCGCTGACAAAAGGCAGTTTGAACGCCTCTACTTCGGGTGTTTATCCCGACTCTCTGATCAAAGCATATTTCATTCAAGGCAAGAAGAAGTTCAGTGAGTTGAGATGGTAATTCGTTTCATTCTTGGCATTACGAAATCTTAACCCCTCCTCTTCCTTGGGGCCCTTATATTTGTTGCAAATCCTAAAGACCACACATGAAGGTTGTCATTTTTGCGGGTGGAAAGGGAACCCGTATCAGCGAAGAATCCCATTTGAAACCAAAGCCCATGATCGAAATCGGTGGCAAACCGATATTATGGCACATCATGAAAATGTATGCCGAATACGGGCACAACGAATTCATCGTTTGCTGTGGATATAAAGGCTACGTGATAAAGGAGTATTTCTACCATTACTTCCTGCACAATTCTGACATGACGGTGGATTTGAGCAACAACGATCTCACCATCCACAACAGCAATGCTGAAAATTTCAAAGTCACCTTGGTCGACACTGGATTGGAGACCATGACGGCTGGACGTCTGAAGCGTGTGCAGCGATACGTAGGCAACGAACGCTTCCTTTTAACCTACGGTGATGGCGTGTGCGACATCGACATGAAAAAACAACTTCAATTCCACGAAGAAAAAGGTGCGGCTTGCACCATGACCATCGTACAGCCGGGCAGCCGTTTTGGTATGATAGGACTGGACAGCAGCGATACGGTCACAGAATTCGCCGAGAAACCAAAGGAAGACGGCGCATGGATCAATGCAGGATTCTTTATTTGCGAGCCAGAGGCATTCAATTACCTGCCTGACAATGCCGATGACGTGATGTGGGAACGCTACCCCCTTGAGCAATTGACTAAAGAAGGACAATTGGCTGCGTATCGGCACAGTGGGTTTTGGAAATGCATGGATACCCTTAGGGACAATATCGACCTCAATGCCATGTGGGACGATCGTCCGAAATGGAAAAACTGGTAAGGGATTATGTGGAACGCGTCTTTTAAGGGTAAAAGAGTATTTCTGACCGGTCACACCGGATTCAAAGGTGCTTGGCTGCTTCTCATGCTACACAAACTGGGTGCCGACGTCAAGGGGTTTGCCCTTGCTCCCAAAAATAAGCACGACCTCTACCACCAGATTAACGGCGATGCATTGTGTGACTCTGTCATTGCAGATGTGCGCAACCGCGAACGGGTCAGAAAGGAAATTCTCGATTTCCAGCCGGATTTTGTTTTTCACTTGGCGGCCCAAGCCTTGGTCATTGATTCCTACGCCATTCCCGTTGAGACCTACGAAACGAATGTAATGGGGAGCATCTACGTAATGGATGCCTTGCGCGCGTTGAAGAAAGCCTGCACGACGGTGATGATTACCACGGATAAGGTCTATGAGAATTTTGAGACGAGCGAACCCTATCCGGAGTCGGCTCGGCTCGGAGGTTTCGATCCCTACAGCAATTCAAAGGCGTGTGCCGAGCTGGCAATAGGCTCGTACCGTAACTCATTTCTTCATCCAAACAATTACGACATGCATTTACAAAGCATCGCCTCGGCGCGCAGTGGAAATGTCATCGGCGGAGGCGATTGGAGCGAAAATCGATTGGTTCCTGACATTGCGCGCGCATTGATTGCTGGTGAATCCATTGTACTGAGAAATCCCAAGGCCGTGCGGCCGTGGCAACATGTACTGGACCCGCTCAGCGGATACTTGTTGCTCGCGTCCAAAATGGCCGATGATCCCAGGGCTTATGCGGAGGGATTCAACTTCGGCCCCCGACCAGAGGACGAACGCACGGTGCAGGACATGTGTCAACTCGCCATAGACCATTGGGGTTCAGGGTCCTACGAAAGTCCTGAACTCTCTGAGAAACCGCACGAAGCTGGCACCTTGAAACTCGCCATTGAGAAGGCCAAGGCCAAACTCAACTGGGAACCTCGATTCAGCTCGGATGAGGCAGTGGAATGGACCATCCATTGGTACAAAAACGGACGAAACAATGCCTTGGAATTCACCCAAGGCCAGATCGAACAATTCTTTGCGTTGGGAGGACATGGAACAGTTTAAAGAAACGAACATACCTGGAGTGTTTGAGATCGACCTGTTTCATGCAGGCGACGAACGTGGGATGTTCGTTAAGACTTACCATAAAAACACGCTTGAAAAACAAGGACTCGAAAGCGAATTCCAAGAGAGCTTCTACTCTACTAACCAAAAAGGGGTAATCCGAGGAATGCATTTCCAACACCCTCCATTTGACCACGCCAAAATCGTCTACTGCACTTCAGGTCGGTTACTCGACGTGATCCTCGACATCCGAATCGGAAGTCCGACCTATGGCAAGGTTGCGACCGTAGAGCTAAGCGGTACCAACCACAAGGCTGTCTACCTACCCAAAGGTGTGGCCCACGGCTTCGCCGTAATGGAAGACAATACGTGCATGGTGTACTTGACATCAACGGTGCATGCCCCCAACGCCGACGACGGAATACGAATTGATTCCTTTGATTTCGACTGGCCCGTTGAACAAGCCATTCGATCCGATCGCGACCAATCTTTTCAAGGCTTGAAGAATTTTGAATCGCCTTTTATCTATGCTTAATGTACTTAGGCATAAGATACTGATTACGATACTTTTAATCGGAGTGTTTTTCAACTCGAATGCTCAGATTATCTTAAGCGAAAGCGCCGAAGTTTCGTTGCTCACCTGCAGTCCAGGCGAGGAGCTTTATGCGCTCTTCGGGCACAGTGCAATGCGGGTGGTGGACCACGAAAACGACTTGGACGTTGTGTTCAATTACGGTACGTTTTCATTTGACGAAGACTTCTATTACAACTTCACCATGGGCCAATTGAACTACATGTTGTCGCCCAATTCGATGAGTGGTTTTATGCGCGCCTACCAATACGAAAATCGCGGGGTCATCGAACAGATCTTGGATCTGTCGTTGGAGCAAAAACAGGCCGTGTTTGACTTCTTGGTTTGGAATGCGGAACCAGAGAATAAGTATTATTTGTACGACTTCTTCTACGACAATTGCTCCTCTCGATTGCGCGACGTATTGGATTCCGTACTCGCCGATGGAAACATTCAATTTCCAGATATGCAGCGCTCGGGAAAACCGACTTTTCGCAACATGATCGATGAGTACCTTGTCTTCCACCCATGGGGTGATTTAGGGATCGATATCGGCCTTGGGCTACCTTGCGACAAGGTTGTAGGCAATGCTGACTACGTGTTTCTTCCAAACGAATTGATGCGGGCGTACACTGGAGCCACATTGGAAGGGCGTCCGTTGGTAAAACAAACGCGCACGTTATTGGAAAGCCCAGAATGGAAATTGAAATGGTCCATCACGGATCCCATTCCTTTGATGTGGATCCTGTGTGGCGTGCTTCTTTCCTTATCTGCACTGGGGTACCGAAGGGGCTCTCTTTGGATTGGGCTGGACGTGTTTTACCTATTAATTACCGGCGCCGTTGGAATACTGGTTTTTTTCCTCTGGTTCATTTCTGATCACATGGGAACTGTCAACAACCTCAACATCCTCTGGGCGTGGCCAACGCACTGGCTTGCGCTCCCCTTCCTGGCTATTACGCGGTTTCGCCGTTACTATTGGCTGTTCTACGGGGGAATTTTGATCCTTACGTTGATCACGTTTCCGGTATTGCCTCAAATGCTCCACCTCGCCGTATTGCCCTTGATCATCGCCGGAATTTTTCGCGCTTTCGTCAACTGGCGCCTACCATTACCAACGCACACCGAAGCATGAGAATATTGATTTTAGGAGCATCGGGGTTAGTAGGAGGGAATTGCCTGAAGCATTTTACTGCGCAAGGCCACGCTTGCCTCGGCACGCATTATACGTTTGAAACCGAGGAGACTTCCTACTTCAATACGCTTGCACCGAGCGAAAACGACCTGAAGATGGTAGAAGCGTTTAGGCCAGAGGCGATCGTGCATTGTGGAGCTTTGACTTGGGTAGATTATTGTGAGGAGCATCCTGAAGAGAGTTACGAAAAGACGGTGAAGTCTACCATCAAAGCAGTTGAACTCGCCAATGCCTTTGGGGCTCGCTTTGTGTATTTAAGTACAGACTACGTGTTTGACGGAAGCAAGGGATTTTATACAGAAGAAGATCCTACCAACCCGCTGAGCGTGTACGGTGCGCACAAATTAGCAGCCGAGGAGCACGTGCGAACCCATTTGCCAGATCATTTGATTTGCCGCATTACGAACGTCTATGGCGATGAAATCAGGGGCAAGAACTTCATAGCCCGACTAAGCGCTGGTATGCGGAAAGGTGGGCCGATGGAACTGACGTTGCCCTACGACCAGTATGCAACCCCAGTGAATGCTTGGGACGTAGCACGTGCGATCCACTTGTTATTGTCATCTGCGCATCGTGGTATCTTTCATTTTGCAGGAACCGATTACCTCAACCGAATTCAGCTCGCCCAGCGTGTAGCGAGTTATTTTGGACATGAGGGAGTTTCTATGATTCCTGTTCTAACTTCGGATTTAGGTCAGTCTGCAGCCCGCCCACTTCTTGGAGGCATGAACGCAGCTAAATTCAACCAAGAATTTCCCGACTTTCGCTGGTCGAATGTCGACGACTATTTGAAACAACTTAACAACACACCCCAATAAGCGATGAGCAAGGACACCAAAGAGATGATCCGCGTGCCTTACGGAATGACGGTTCATGGAGAAGAAGAGATAGAAGCTGTGGTCAATGTACTGCGTACAAGCACCCAGATGGGCAAGAACGTACGGGAGATGGAAGATCGCGTAGCCAAATTGTTTGACAAGCCGTACGGCATCATGCTCAACAGTGGGTCTTCGGCAAATTACTTGGCGGTCGAGTTGATGAATTTACCTCAAGGAAGCGAGGTGATTACTCCTGCACTCACCTTCTCTACTACGGTTGCGCCCCTAGTGCGAGGTAAGCTCGTGCCTTCCTTTGTGGACGTAGAAGAAGGCACCTATAACATCGACGCGGACAAGGTTGAGGCAATGATTTCTGCTAACACCAAGGCACTGATGATTCCTAACTTGATCGGCAACTTGCCCAACTGGGAAAAACTGAAAGCGATCGCCGAAAAGCACAATTTATTTGTCATTGAGGATTCTGCAGACACGCTAGGGGCTACTATTCATGGCGAGAGTGCTGGGAAATATTCAGACATGTCGGTCACCAGCTTCTACGGTTCGCACGTGATCAATTGCGCTGGAAATGGCGGCATGCTGACCGTACGCAACAAGGACCATTTTGAGCGCGGAAAGCTGCTTCGCTCATGGGGGCGCTCTTCGAGCCTATTCATTGAATCAGAGGCGATTGAGAACCGATTCAACGTAGAAGTTGATGGCATTCCGTACGACAGTAAGTTCATTTTTGCCGAGCCTGGCTACAACATCGAGCCTTCGGAAATGGGTGCTGCTTTCGGTCTGGTACAGCTGAGTAAGTTGGATCACAACATAGCCGAAAGAGAAAAGAACTTTGCTGAAATGGCCGCATTCTTTAAGCAATACGAAGAATGGTTCATCCTACCGAAACAGCTTCCAAACAGCAGAACCGGTTGGTTGGCATTGGCCCTGACCTTGAGAGATGATGCTCCATTCAAGCGCTCGGAGATGCAAATTTTCTTGGAAAAGAGAAACATCCAGACCCGAACGGTCTTTACCGGAAACATCTTGCGTCAACCCGGCTTTAAGGACGTCGATTGCAAGCGCTCAGCGGAAGGTTATCCAGAAGCTGATCGCGTTATGCGGGGTGGCATGCTACTCGCGTGTCACCACGGACTTACATCAGAAATGAAAGCGCATGTAAAAGAACAGGTATCTGAGTTCTTAGCGAAATTCTAATCAACGTAACAGCACATGGGAAGCAGGGCAATCGTCCTGCTTTTTTTGTTCCATGAAAATGAAAGCAAAAAAAAAACCGGCCCGAGAGGGCCGGCTAGCGATTTAAAAAATCGCCATGCTACGGATTGAGGATTATGTGAAAACCTTTCGGTTGTTCTTTCTATTCCAAATATAGAATTAATTCTGAATCACCGCCACAATTTTATTCGATGTATGATAATAAATTCATGTCCAAGCAAATTTTCAGGCACCTAGTCGCGAAAGCACTGTCTCTTTGTACGTTCGCGAGATTGGAACTTCGTATTCGCCTAAGTGAATGCTAGATCTATTGTGAGTTGTGATGAATTTTTTATTGACCATGAAGGATCGGTGAACGCGAATGAAATCTTGACTCGAAAATGACTTTGAGAAAGCCGTCAGCGATTGCCGCACCAAGTGTCGTTTAGAAGTGGTATAGATCTCCACGTACACATTGTCTGCCTTGGCAAAGATGATTTCATCCGTTTTAATTAGGATGTTGCGGTTTCCATCTTTAATGCTCACTACGCTTTCTTTCTGTTGGGATAAATGCATCAATGACATCTCGATTCCAGAATACAATTCCTCTTCGCTAAACGGCTTCATAACGTAGGCTCCAGGCTTGGCAACCTTGGCCGTGTCGATTGTCGCTTTGTCCGAATACGACGTTAGAAACATAAAGGGAATCCTTCTCGATCCAGCAATTTTAGCCAGTTCTATGCCTTCTGCCCCATCTTTCAAATTGATATCGAATATGGCAAATCCCACTTCTTCTTCGTCCAAATAGCGCAAGGCGGTTCGGTAGTTATAGGCCACGAAGGGCACGCGATGACCCATGTCTTCTAGCATCACCTTGATCATTTCTGCGATCAAGCTCTCGTCCTCGACGACCAATATGTTGAGCGGTTCTGACAAAGTGCTTTGCTTATCTACGTAGCGTCTAGTTTAAAGTTCCGCAATATTCGCAGTAATCCTTTTGTACTCTGGTCCATGGACGTCGAATCTTCGCTCCCGGCAATCTCAGACAAGATCGGTTTTGCCAGCTGTTTTCCTAGCTCTACTCCCCATTGGTCAAAGCTGTACACATTGAGAATGAGGCCTTCTATCAATATTTTATGCTCGTAGATGGCGATCAACTGACCCAAGCTGCGGGGAGTCAATTTCTCGATCAAGAGCGTGGTAGATGGGATGTTTCCTTCAAATGTCCTGTATGGATGCAAGCGGTTCATTTCCTCTTCCGTACTTCCCTCCTTTCGCATTTCGGATTTGACGGCCTCGGCCGATTTGCCCTGCATCATCGCCATGCTCTGCGCGAAACAGTTGGCCAACAGCTTGTCGTGGTGGTCTGAAAGCCGATGGAGCGGCACGGCGAAGGCAATGAAGTCTGAAGGAATCAGCGCTGTTCCTTGGTGAATCAGTTGGTAGAAAGCGTGTTGACCATTCGTTCCTGGCTCTCCCCAGATTACAGCGCCAGTTTGGTAAGCAATTTTGTTCCCGTTTCTATCGACCGACTTTCCATTGCTCTCCATATCAGCCTGCTGAAGAAATGCTGGGAGCCGATGGAGGTATTGATCGTATGGCAAGATGGCATGCGTTTCTGCGTGAAAAAAATTGCCATACCACAGACTCAACAAAGCAAGTATCCCAGGCATGCTGAGCGTTCCTTTATCCTTGACTTGTTGATCCACAAGCTCCGCTCCCTCCAGCAGTTGTTCAAACCTATCAGGCCCAATCGCAAGCATGATCGATAATCCGACGGCACCCCACAAGGAGAACCTTCCACCCACCCAGTCCCAAAACTCAAAGAGGTTCTCCGGGTCGATGCCAAAGTCCACTGCCGCTTCTTGATTGGTAGAAACCGCCACAACATGGTTTTTAACGCAATCTTCAGACCCGATGGAATCTACCAACCAAGCCCTGGCTGAGTGTGCATTGGTCATGGTTTCCTGCGTGGTGAAGGTTTTGGAGGCAATGACAAAGAGGGTTGTTTCGGGATCGAGGTCCTTGCACACTTCAACAATATGATTGGCATCTACGTTGGAGGCAAATCGTACATCGAGGTGATTGCCGTAATGCTTTAACGCCTCCACAACCATGCAGGGTCCGAGGTCCGAACCGCCGATGCCTATGTTGACGATGGATGCTATAGTCTTACCGGTGAATCCTCTGTGATCTCCGGCAATGACTCGCTCTGAAAACGCTCGCATTTTTGCTTTTACGCGCCTAACATCCGTCATGACGTCGACACTTTTGAGATATACCGGTCGGTCGGTGGTGTTGCGCAATGCCGTATGCAGCACTGCCCTACCCTCGGTCTCGTTGAGCAACTCACCGTTAAACATCGCTTGAATTCCCTCCTTCACATGGCACTCTGTAGCCAATGCTTGCAAAAGGTCCAGCGTATCTTCAGTGATTCGGTGTTTGCTGAAATCCATAAACACATTCCTCTCCACCATGGAGAATCGCTCGAATCTATTGGGGTCACTTTGAAACAGGTCGTTCATGTGTACCTCACAGACGTCATCGAAATGCGCCTTGAGCGCTTGCCAAGCGGCGGTTTTAGTCGGATCTATTTTTGGAATCATGCGTGCAACGCAAGAATAAAAAAAGCCCTGCAAAGGGTTGCAGGGCTGATCAGATAATATTGGTCATTAATCTTCCAATTCATGGACAAACAGTCCGCTCCGAAGTTTCGGCTCGAACCAAGTCACCTTGGGAGGCATGATGAGGTCCGCATCGCTGATGTCAATCAATTGCTGCATTGACACGGGATACATCGCAAATGCTACTTGCATATTTCCAGAATCCACGCGCTTTTCGAGCTCTCCTAGGCCTCGTATTCCACCTACAAAATCGATGCGTTTATCGCGCCTCAGGTCGACGATGTTGAAGAGGGGTTCGAGTACTTCTTTTGATAATATCGTGACATCCAGCACTCCCACTGGATCCGAATCGTCGTATGTGCTATCCTTTGCGGTCAGCTTGTACCACGTTCCGTTCAGGTACATTCCGATCGTATGTAACTTCTCAGGCCTGTACTGGCTGTCTTTGCGTTGCACGTCGAAACTGGCAGATAATTTTTCGAGTAGTTCTGCCTCACTTAGTCCATTCAAATCCTTGACCACGCGGTTGTAGTCGATGATTTTCAGTTGGTTATCAGGAAACAGCACCGCCATGAAGTAATTGTACCGTCCACCGTCATTTGCATCGCCCCCAATTTTTTCACGAAACTCTTGACCAACCAAAGCACCAGCGGCGGTGCGGTGATGACCATCGGCCACGTAGATCGAAGGTACTTCCGCCTCAAACAACTGTTCGATCCGGGCATTGTCGTCTGCTTTTTCGACGACCCACAAGGTGTGTTGGATTCCGTCGTCGGTAGTAATATCGTACGCTGGTTGACCTTGTTTCACGGAATCGATCAACGCGTCGATTTCGTTTACATGTGGATAGGAAAAGAATACTGGCTCTGCATTGATCTTTCCGTAGCGTACATGATTCTTGCGGTCTTCTTCCTTGTCTGGCCTGGTGAGTTCGTGTTTTTTGATAACGTTATTGAAGTAATCATCTATGGCGCAGCAACCTACGATACCGGTCTGCTTGTGGCCATCCATGATCAATTGATAGACATAGAAATGTTCCGCGGCATCTTTCAATAAGACCCCATTGTCTTTCAACAGCTTATAATTCTCTCTGCCCTTTTTGTAGATGGCCTCGTCGTAAGGATCTTGGTCATCAGCGAAATTGATCTCAGGCTTGATCACGTGGTAAAACGAAACCGGATTACCAGCTGATTCCTCGCGTGCTTCAGCGGTATTTAGAACATCGTAAGGTCGGCAAGCAACATCCTTCACCTTATCGGCGGTAGGACGAACTGCTTTGAATGGTTTAAGGATACTCATGGTATGGTATTATTAGATGATTGCCTATTTCAGAAGGCGGATGATCTGGTCTGCTAATTCAACTCCAATTCTATCTTGGGCCTCCACGGTGCTTCCTCCGACGTGCGGAGTAGCGAGCACTCTGGGGTGCGCCAACACGTCTTCGCGTGCATTAGGTTCACCTACAAAAACGTCCAAGGCAGCGGCTTTAACCTTGCCACCGTTCAGTGCATCGAGTAAGGCATCCTCGTCGATGGACCCTCCCCTAGAGGTATTGATCAAACATACACCGTCTTTGAGCTTTGAAAATTCAGCTGCTCCGATCACCGCCGAACCATCGGCTTGTTTGGGAACGTGCAGGCTGATGTAATCAGATTGAGTCAGTACGTCCTCCATGGACGACCTATGGAGTGTAACGGGAACGGTCTGCCCTGCAATCTCGAGCTCAACAACGGTAGAAGCCTTCGCGCCTCGTGTGGTGTACATCACGTTCATCCCGCATCCCAGCGCATATTTCGCAAGTGCCTGCCCGATTCCGCCAAATCCGATCACGCCTAAGGTCTTGCCCCTAAGCTCCGTGCCTTTACCATAGGCTTTCTTCAGCGTTTTGAAGGTAGCCGCGTCGGCGCCGGGCATATTGCGTGCTGCATCGTAGGTAAATCGTGCCATGGAAAACATATTGGCGATTGCCAATTCCCCGACCGATTGCGAGCTGGCCGCTGGTGTATTGATTACGTGCAATCCTTTGTCGCGTCCGTATTGCACATCGATGTTGTCCATACCCACGCCGCCACGACCTATTAGTTTGAGGTTGGGACAAGCGTCGATGTGCTCTTTTCTTACTTGGGTGGCACTCCTGACGAGCACTCCGACGAAACCTCCGTCGTTGATCCCCTGGGCGAGGTTTTCTTGGTCTACTTTATCGGTACTGACTTCGAAACCGTTGGCTTCTAATTTTTGCTTACCGGCATTTGAGATGCCATCGTTCGCGAGAATTCTCATGTGTGTGTGTGGTTTGTGAAATGGGTGAACGTTATTCTGCAATTTCCGTTTCGGCTGCCTTCTTAAAACTTTCGATGACATCCTTCATACGTGCGTGCATTTCTTCTTCGAGGCTTTTTGTCGCCGCGGACTTAATTTCACTCAGGAGGTCATCGTGTTGTTGTTCCCTTCCCTTGTGGTCGATCTCCATCGCTTTGTAGCGAAAGTCATTGATCCAGTACAAGTAACTCTTTCGATCGGTATCGAACTTAAGGTGGTAGCTGATCGATCGCTCCTTGTGGGTTCGATTCACGCCAAAATGCATTTCAACCAATGGCTCAGTCACGTCAATTTCAACGAAGCGTTTCGTAGAATCATCAATAGCCACCTTCAATGAAAGGGCGTCAGAAAAATATTCGTTGCCCCATTTACTCAGTCGTATGATCAAGTCACCTGACCCAGCGCGGCGCACGTCTGCTTCTCCCTTGTATTCAAACTCCTTATCATCGTTTTTAGGCATTTGCGCAAAGAGGGAATGTCCAATTAAAAAGAGAACAGAAAATAGCGCGAATTGTAATCTCATCCTATCCAAATTTTGATTCAAATGTTTTCATCACCTCCACCAAAGCGTTGACGCTTTCTTGAGGCAGTGCATTGTACATGCTCGCACGGAATCCACCCACAGAGCGATGGCCTTTGATTCCACTGATGTTCGCCTCCTTGCACAGGTCAAGAAATTGCTGATTCAGGTCGTCAGCGAGTCCGTCGTTCAGAAGAAAACACCCATTCATAAGTGAGCGATCTTCTTTGGCGGCGGTTCCTTTGAACATTCCATTTCGGTCGATCTCATTGTAAAGCGCATCGGCCTTTCGTTGATTGTTGGCTCCAATCGCGGCTAGTCCAGTAGCTTTAATCCAACGCAATACCAGCATGCTGACATATACGGCGAACACTGGCGGGGTATTGAACATTGACTCCTTTTCTGCGTGCGTTTTTAAGTCGAGCATCGTTGGGACATCCAAGGAGGACTTGCCAATCGCATCCTTCTTAACGATGTAGAGTGTGGTTCCGGCAGGACCCATGTTCTTTTGTGCGCCAGCGTAAATCAAATCAAACTGCTTGGCATCGAGTTCGCGGCAAAAAATGTCCGATGACATGTCGCATACGAGTGGAACATTGGCTTTTGGAACTTCGTGGTATTGCGTTCCAAAAATTGTGTTGTTGGAGGTATAGTGCAGGAAGTCGCTTTCTGCTGGAACACTGTAACCCTTGGGAATGTAATTGAAATTTCGGTCAGCCGAGCTCGCTACTTCAACTGCGCCGCTCAGCCACTTGGCTTCCTTGAACGCCTTTTTTGCCCAGGCTCCGGTAGTGATGTAGGCGGGTTTCTTGTTTCCACGCATCATGTTGTACGCACTGGTCAGAAAGCCTAAGCTCGCTCCTCCCTGGAGAAAGAGGACCTCGTAGTCGTCACCGAGGTGGTAGATGTCTTTTACCAATTGACACGCTTCGTCCATTACGGCGACGAATTCTTTGCTGCGGTGACTCATTTCCAGAAGGGAAAGGCCCGTACCGTTAAAATCGATCACTGCCTGTGATGCTTCTTGAAAAACCTCTTGTGGTAGAATGCTGGGGCCAGCGCTGAAGTTGTGAACTTTTGACATGGTTGTATGAATTAAGGGCGACGAAATTGTGAAATTTTTATCGGACTACGTAGGATTTCCAGAGGCATCCTCAATTAAATCGACCTGTGTCTACTCGGTCCTTTTATGTGCTTCGATGAAAGTACTGCCGGTAGGGCTCGTTTCCACCGGATCCAGTCGGATAGAGATCAAGTCGATGAGCATCTCCCCTTCGCCGGAATACTCTTCTCCTGCCAAACCTTGCTCCGCAACGTCAAACCTCGCTTGATCCGCAAATTGGAGTTCGAGTCCCAGGCTATCTGCGAGCATCAAATGAGGGGCGCTGCCCACCACAAGGTGAAAGCCTATTGGCGCAGAACCGGTGTCGTTGACCAATGTTCCTCGGTAATAACCTACATGCTGTGAGAGGGCGCTCCGGTCGCAACGGTCGCCTTCGTACCAAAGATCGCATTGACACGTACGTTTAATACAAACACCGTTCACACAACCGTCGCGGCATTGATTGCAGCTGCTCCATAATAAAATGAAGACAAAACCGACGAATATGCAAATAGCGCGCATGGGAAGTTAAGACGAATTCTGGATGCTAAAGTCCACCGTAAAGATGCATCATTCAAGCATCGGGCTGCAAGACCTTGGATAACAAGTCGATGATCTCTTTTTGAGTCGATTTGTATTTATCCCGTGCGTACCAAAGCTGAATGTTCTTTGTGAAGTCCGTATGCGAAAGCTTGGGTTCCTTTTGGAACTTGTACTCTTCTAGCATTGCCTGCGCCCCCGAAGGACGAGGCCCGAACGATCCAATGACCTGAAAACTCGCTTTGTCAAGCACCAGCATAATGGGAATTGACCTGCTTCCGTTGGTCAAATGTTCGTCCATGATCTCATCATTCTCATCCCTGAGAAGATAGCGCGACTCGATGTTCAGAGCTTTGGCGATGGCCTCGATGACGGGTAGGATCTGTGCAGCGTCTCCACACCAGCCTTCGGTTAGGGTGAGCAGAACTGCGTGGTCTGACACTTCACGCAACGCATCGAGCGCCGATCGATCTACGGCAAAGGTTTTCTCAATCCTCGACATGCGATGCACGTTGAGTTCAGAAATGGCTACGAGGCTCGGAGATGGCTTGTCACCCGTAGTTTTCCCTACCGCCAGTCGTTCGGCAATGAATGATCGGTAGCCCTCATAATCCATGGCGTGTTCCCAGCCTGCTTTGTACAACTCGTTTTTCATGCGGTTAGTGACGAATCCGATGCCTGCGCCTTTCACTTGATCAATGCGGCTACTTCTTCCCCAATATATCCGGCGAGCGCAATGCCCATTCCACTCATTTTCACCGCGAGTATCCACCCTTCAGGAGATCGCTCCACAATCGGAGTTTTGTCTTTTCCGAAGGCCATGATTCCACTCCATCGTTGATCCACTTCCCATTGGACAGATGGTTCGAAGAGCAGCCTCAACTTTTCTTCGAGGTGAGTTTGCACGGCTTGACTGGTGTACATTTCGTGCGTTTTTTCCTCGTCAAAGAATTTATTTCTTCCTCCTCCAAAAAGCATTCGATCTTCTACATTTCTCAAATAATAGAAGCCCTCTTCAATGTGCAAATTGCCTCTGAACTTCAACCCGCGTATTGGGTGGGTAATAAAGACTTGTCCACGACCAGGCTCCGTTTCGGTTGGCACCAATTTTTTAGCGAAGGCATTGGTACAGATCACGACGTTCTCTGCTCGTATTTCAAATTCTCTGCGAAATGGGTCCCGCACTTCCACCCGATCTGATGCCACAGCGATGACTTCCGCGCCTGTTTTAATGCTCACCCCGATGGAAGTAACGTATCGTTCAAGCGATGCCATTAGCGAGCCTGTGTGTACTTGGCCCTCTTGAGACATGGAAACCAACGCACCGTCGGCGGATACGTCCATCTCAGCCTTCACGTCGGAACAATCCTGAATATAGTTGGGTAAAAAGTCATGCACGAGTTGGTTTACCGCCTCGATGCACTCCAAGGCCTGGTATTGCTCTTTGCCAATCAATTCGTAGCCGCCGGCGTCTTCGAAACCGATTGAAGCATCGCTAAGTCGCTTTCTCGTGATTTTCAGTCCCATCCAACGTTGAAACATCAAGTCACGGGCCGACTCATCTCCCATGGAATGCATGTCTGACAGCACTTCGGTCAGGCTGCCAAAGCAAGCAAATCCAGCGTTACGTGTACTTGCGCCAAATGGAATGATGGATCGTTCCAGTACTGTGACGCTTTTTTTTGGAAACTGCTCTTTGATGCTAGCAGCGGCAGACAATCCTGTAATGCCCGCGCCCACGATTACAACGTCGGCGTGCAGAAGTGATTCTCGTTCCCAATAGCTGATCACGGATTAAAACGGATTGGTAGCGTGCACCGTCAATTCTGGGACGTAGCCTCGGTCGTCCATCTCGAGCGCTGAAACTATGGCATGGGCAATTTCTTCGCCCCTCAGTTTGTTCGATACCTCCTCCCGTTCCACACGTCCCGGCTGGCCAACTGCGGTGATAACTACGGACGGATTGACTCCAATCACGCGAATATTAACGGGCCGGAGTTCTGCCTGCCAGCACTGGGTAATTCCACGCAAGGCAAACTTCGATGAGCTGTAGATCCCTCCGCCTGCATAGCCTTTCAATGCCGCTGTAGATGCTACGTTCACAATATTTCCGTAGCGCTGTTCCTTGAAGTATTCCGCAGCGGCTTGCCCCATCATGGCCGCGCCAAATACATTGGTCTTGTATATTTCTTCAAAGTCTTGCCAAGTATACTCTCCCACTTTTCGAGACCACCCGTGTCCGGCATTGTTGATCAAGCCGTGTACTGCACCAAACGCGGCGAGGGTTTCTTCCATGGTTTTATGGATGCCCGCTTCACTGGACACATCGGCGTGGATTGCCATGGCACCTAGTTCATTTGCTACGCGGCGCAACTTTTCTGCATCCCTTCCGGTGATGGCCACCTTTGCACCGCGCTTCACTAGCTGAGCCGCTGTTTCCCTCCCAATACCAGAACTACCGCCGGTGACGATGAATACTTTCTCTTTGATGATCATGGTCTATTCTGCTATTAATTCGTTGACTACCTCCACGAGTTTTTCTTTGCTCACAGGCTTAGTGAGGTAGTAGTGGATACCAATCTTTTTGGATTGCTCGATCGCTTCTTTGGTGACATTGGCAGAAAGCATCAGAATCGGAACATTTCGATCCATCTTCATGATGAGCTGAGAAGCCGTCATACCATCCATGACCGGCATATGAAGGTCCATGATGATCAAGTCGTATTTTCCGGCGCTGAATGCGTTGACCCCTTTCTCGCCGTCCTCCACTGCATCCCATTTAAATCCGATGCTTTCGACCATCTTGCTCACAACCAACACATTGAGTTGGTTATCTTCCACTATCAGGCACTTCTTTCCTGTAAAGTCGATGCGCAGAACCTCTCCTGACTGGTCAACGCCCGCTTGAGTTGCTTGGTCTTCTTTAAAAATCAAGGTCACTAAAAACTCGGTGCCCTTGCCTTCTTCGCTCTTAACGATGATGTCACCTCCCATGAGTTTGACCAGTTCGTAGTTGATCGAAAGTCCTAAGCCTGTACCAGAATAGCGTTTTCGCACACCGCTATCTAATTGAGAGAAGCGTTCAAAAATCTTCGCTAGTCTGTCGTTGGGGATGCCAATTCCTGTATCGGTTACCCGGAGCATGATCTCAATTTCATCTTCTCGTTGCGCGTAATGCTCGTAATAGATGGAAACGAAACCTTCATCCGTGAATTTTAAGGCGTTTTGGATGAAATTCGAAATGATCTGTGAGAATTTCACTTCATCGCCCCTCACCCACACTTTGGGATTCTCTGGCGTTTCGAATTTGAGGGCCACTCCTTTTTGATTAAATCCCTGCTGGAAAATCTGGCAGAGCGCTTCGATCTTCTTCACGGGTTGAAAGCGCTCTTCTTGCACCGTGACTAATCCTGCCTCAATCCGGTCTATGTCGAGTATGTTGTTCAGCAATCCCAATAGATTGGCCGTAGAGTTTTTCAATAGCTCTACGAACTCGGCTTGCCTGGATTCATTCTTGCTTTCAGCGAGCAATTGAATCAAACCCTGAATAATGTTAAGCGGCGTGCGTATCTCGTGGCTCATGTTGCTCAAAAACTCCGACTTGACCCTCGATCCTTCTTCTGCGCGCTGCTTCTCTATTTCCAGTGTTTCATTCAAGCTTTCTAGACGCTCATTGATGGCCTTTGTCGCGCGTTCTTGGCGATAGGTTTTTAAAATAAAATAGAGGGCAATGGACAATGTAAGGCCCAGAAAAAGCGAAAGGGCGAGAGAGATGGTGCTATTGAGTCTGGCGTCCTCGCTGAAAAAATCCGGTGTAGGATAGAACTTCATTCTCCACCACAGTCGGCTGTCGTTGTTGATGTTGATCAGCCCGTTAAATACAAAGTCTTCTGGAATATCGATGTCAGCACAGCGACCAGGATCAGAGCAATAAAACTGGGTTTCGAGTTGATCGTGGAGGTGGATGTGAAAATCGCTGTTGTCTTCAAAGAATTGATCCACATCGTAGGTAAAGTCGTATCCAGCGGTAATCGTGCCGTAGAAAGTACTGTCAATCCAAACGGGCGAATCCATTAAGAAGGCCCGGCCTCCTTGGACCAAATCAACCCAAGGTGTTACGTTCAGCCTCCTCGCTTTAACGGCTTCAAGCCAAGGACCTGCCCGATATTCAACCCTTTTAAGGTCGAGTTGGTGCGCGTCTCTATTCAGCTTGAACGGAACGATGTCCTGGATGATCATGTTTGAATCGATCCATTCCACAAAAACAATCGACGAATCCAGTTTTACTAATTGGCGTGCGTCTTGTTGCCAATAAGACATGAAATCACCGTGGGTAAATTCCAGTCGGTTTGCGAAATTCTTAAGCTGATCAATGTCTGTATTGATGTTGCCCCATATCCTGCTGCGCGTATGTTCACCGAGGGTATTGATGGTTTCTCGGTGCTCATGTTCTACATCCGATTGGTACCTAAACCACGCCCATAACGATCCAGTTGTTGTCAACGCGAATACGGCCAAGCTGACCAAAAGACTAACAAATAGTGGTTGGTTTCGCACTGTTTTACAAGTGATTAATCGTTAGTTCCGCTGGAAAACCCATTCTTGTTCGTTGCTTTCTTTTGGTACGTAGGTGTAAGATTTAAACGCTTTCAATTCTTCTGGATCGCTGATTCGATTTTGGACGATGAACCGCGCCATAGCGCCTCTGGCGTGTTTTGCATACGTCATAACCACCTTGTACTCGCCGTTTTTTCCATCCTTGAATACAGGCGTGACGACCCTCCCATTCAACTGCTTCATGTCGATCGCTTTGGCGTATTCATTCGACGCTAAGTTTACTAAAGTATCGCTACCAACGGAATTCAGCGATTGATTTATTTCCTGGGTCACTTTCTCGGTCCAGAAGGCATACAGGTTCTTCTTACGGCGAATGGGCAGGGATGTTCCCATCTCCAAGCGATAGGGTCTAATGCGGTCCAGCGGGCGTAAGAGGCCGTGAAGTCCACTCAATATGCGCAAATGGTCTTGTGCGAAATGTAAATCCGATTCCGACAGCTCCTTTGCGGCTAAACCTCGATATACCTCTCCGCTGAACGTCAAGATTGCTGGTCGAGACGACTCCTCATCAAATTTTGCCTCCCACTCTTGGTAGCGCATTGTATTCAACTCGGTCAGTTCTTTGTTCAGGTTCATCAATTTCGACACCTTCTTCTTGCTAAGCGTCCGCAACTTGGTGATAAGCTGGGTCGACTCCTCTAAAAAGTTAGGTTGCGAAAATTCCATTTCCGGTAATGGAGATTGAAAATCGAGCGTTTTAGCGGGTGAAAGAATCGTAATCATAGGTTAGCGGCTGCAAAAGTAACAAGCAGGGTCGGAAGAAGTTCTCACGTTCGGAAAGTAAGGTTGGTTTTGTGCACCAATTCAAACGGAGTTCGACAAAGCTCTAAGAAATTCCTTTCTCTGCTGTATTCAACATGCGATACTCCCCCCACTGAACATCATACGTCCAGGGCATCCAACCAGTCAAAAAAGGCTTGCAATTCTTGGGCATGTTCATCACAATACTGCTGGGACGACGGATATACCGACATGCGAATGAAGTGGTAAAATGCAGGCATGTGTTCGCTCTCCGCAATCGCACCAAAGAATGGGATGTAATACCGTGTGAAGAAATCATCTCGCTTCCCTAGGTTCAGTTCTGTCATGAATTTTAAAAAAGTAGAGATGATCTCCATGTCAATTTGTTCTTCCGACAAGCCCTCATACTTCTCTAAATTTCTCGAAGCTTCAAGCATGGACATCATCATTTCAGCGCTCCGCATCGAAGCATTTTTTTCGTTGTCACCCACGTTCAATGTAATCGTGGTAGCCCCCTCATCATCGCGCTCGACTCCTGCACCGAATGCTTGTTCAATGCTCTGGTAAACGATCGGCGATCGATCACCGGCTGGATCCAATAGAGCGCAAAACATGAGCGGATATACGGCCTCTGCCCTTTTTTCTTGCGCCAATAAGACCCTTCCCAAGGCGAAATGGCTGTTGGAATGATCCAATTTGTTGTTGACTGCGCTGAGAAAGGCATCGGTAGCGCCGTTCAAGTCGCCGTGTTCGGTAGCAGTCACGCCCAGGTTGTACCAGAGCAAATAATAGTCGCCGTAGTTTTTAATTCCTTTTTCCAGGGTTTTCACCGACCGCTTGTACTGGCCGGTTTCATCGTAAACGCTACCGAGCAAGATGATCGCTTGCAATCCGCTTTCTGATTTCTCCTTGGATGCAAGGCTCGCAAATTCGATGGTCTTTTTGTAGTCTTTCTTATAGTAATGACTCAACGCAAGCTCGTAATTGACGAAGGCATCCTTGGGCGCCAATTCACGCGCCTTTTCATATTCGAGAATGGCGGCATCGTACTGACCTTGATCATGAAGGTCAATGCCCTTGAGCATGATTTTTTGGACAAGCGAATCCTGGCCTCGGAGTCCGAAGGAAATCAAGGTGATCAGCATAAAACCCCAGTAAGCCTTCATCGCTATGCCTTGGGAATCCGCTTGAGGGTTTCGAGCAGCAAGGACCAGTACTTTTGAACTGAACTCACTTGCACGCATTCATCGGGTGAGTGGGCACCTCGAATATTGGGACCAAATGAAATCATTTCCATCTCGGGATAGTTCGTGCCTAGAATTCCGCATTCAAGTCCGGCATGGCACGCCATGACATTGGCTTCTTCGCCGAACATTTCTTTGTACAACTCGCTCATGACAGACACAATTTGTGCATCTGGCCGCGGCGTCCACCCCGGATAACTTCCGCCAAATTCAACCTTTCCCCCAATGAGTTCAAATAGTGCTTTGATGGCGTTGGCTTCATCAAACTTTTCAGAATCTACCGAACTCCTTGTGAGGCACTGAACACTGTAGCGTCCATTTTCAACCAACACGCGCGCAAGGTTATTTGAAGTTTGTACGAGACCCTCAATTTCAGGGCTCATACGCCAGATACCCACCGGGCAAACTGCGATGGCCTGTATCAATCGCTTTGCAAAACCCTCGGATAAGGATTTAGCGGGCATCTCAGAGTGCGTAAGTAACACGACCAAATTTGGGTCGGTGGTTCGGTGCTCGCTTTTCAGGATAGATTGCAGTTCATCCAAGGCGCTTTTGAGCGCTATTTCATCCTTAACGCCAATCACGGCAGAAGACTCGCGAGGAATCGCATTTCTCAAGCTTCCACCATCGATGCTTGCGATTTGCAGGTCCATCTTTTCATTCAACCCGGCTAAAACGCGGTTGATCAATTTATTGGCATTACCCCGACCCCGATGGATGTCCATTCCTGAATGCCCTCCGGTCAAGCCTTTCACAGATAGTCGATGCCATGAACGCGCGTCATCCGATGGATCTTGATCATAGTTGCCCGTGGCGGTAACATCAATGCCTCCCGCGCATCCGATGGAGATTTCATCGTCGTCTTCAGTATCTAAATTGAGTAATATCTCACCTTCAAGCAAGCCACCTTTCAATCCCATCGCTCCCGTCATGCCCGTCTCTTCATCGATGGTAAACAAGGCTTCGATCTTAGGGTGAGGTATGTCGGCAGAACTGAGCAGGGCCATGATGGATGCTACTCCAATGCCATTGTCAGCTCCCAATGTGGTTCCTTCAGCGCGGACCCAATCGCCGTCTACACGCATGCGGATGCCTTCCTCGTCAAAATTGAAAACCGTGTCGGCATTTTTTTGGTGGACCATGTCTAAATGGCTCTGAATGACGATCGTTTTTCTGTCTTCCATTCCACGGGTCGCCGGCTTCTTGATGATGACATTTCCTACTTCATCCACGAGGGTTGGCAACTCGAGGTCCTCTCCAAATTTTTTGATGAAGGCGATGACGCGTTCTTCTTTCTTCGATGGCCGTGGAACCGCATTGAGATCTGCGAAATGATTCCACATGATGGCCGGCTCTAGGGCTCTAACTTCAGCACTCATGTTCTCTAGTTTGGCACAATGTTAAGGCTTAGAACGATGGGATACTAGTCCCAAGGAACGAATTGACGGATGTCAACCAACCAAGCAACGGTATTTGGTCCAATTCGATGCGTAGTATAGCCGTGCTCTTGCAGGCGTCGAACGCATGCTTCGTAGTCAGGCTCTGAGATATGCGAGTCTTCGAATACGATGGCAGCAGGTTTTACGACGGCGAAGTCGACCATCTTGATCACTTCGTGATCGAAGCCTTCGGTGTCAATCATTAACAGGTCTATCCGTTTTACGCCGTGTTCTTGCATGACGGATTGAAAGCTCCGTACGCGTATTTCTTCGGCAGCGATCCAGTCTTCGGGGTCTTCAGGGGCGATGATCCCATACCGATCCAAGCGTCGATCCAATTTTCCATCCTTGATTGCCGCAAGCAATACGCTTCGCTCAAAAGTTGCGAGTCCGGTAGCCCAACGGTCTGAGTTGAATGAAATGGTATACAACTCAGCTGCACCGTCTTCGTATCCAATAGCGGCATTGATGGGTTTCACCAACGGGTATTTTCTGTAGACCGGCTGGAGGTAGCGCTTAAACACAGATGGTTGCGGTTCGAATAAAATGGCATTCCATCGATCTCGCTTGATGAACTTATATACAGGGTCGTGGGTCATGCCGTCGTTTGCTCCTACCTGAATTAGGTAAAAATCGTAGCTGGCTTTGGAAAACGCATCGATGAATGATTCTACAGATCCTTGCTCTGGGCGGTAGCGATTAAGGGCAATCCATCGGTACAGGGGGCCATCATGTGCAGCGTACCAAAACACCAAGTCCCGTGTCAGGTACTTCAGACGATACCTTATTTGTTTGATCAGTCGTATCACTGATTAGAGTACTTGCGATGTCTCCATACATACAAAGCGATCATGGCCAAAATAAGAATGAAAGATATGAACTGCGAATGGGTAACCCAGCCCTCTATGACATAGCCTCGGGCTTCGTCGCCTCTAAAAACTTCAACCATGGAACGTCCGATTGAGTAGAGCATGACGTATAGTATGAACAGTTGTCCGTCAAATTGCTTTTTTGCGCGATAGAAGTACAGCGTGAGGAAGATGACCGTCAGCATTGCAAAGGAATAAAGCTGCGTCGGGTGAAGGGGAACGCCCAAGGGTTCTGCCTGTGAGTAAGGGTCAGTGAAGGTTATTCCCCATCCTGAATGGGTAGGCAAGCCATGGCAACACCCCGCTAGAAAACAACCCAGTCGGCCAAATGCATGTACGATCAGCGTAGTGAATGCCAATAAATCGAGCATTCCCCATACGTTCCACTTGTTTCGAATGAAGAACCAAATGGTGGTGGGTACGGCAAACAACAGGGATCCAAAAAAAACGAAGCCGTTACCAATGTCATCCCACATGGCCGATGGGTCATCGATATAGACTTCAGGTTCTTCTAGATAGAAAAAAACCTTTCCACCGACGAAAGCCGCAACGAATATCCAAACGAGCAAGGTGCTGATTTTATCAGGGTGGATGTCGTACTGTCGTTTGGCATGGTTAGAAAGAAAGAAGTAGGCAAGGGTCGCTCCGACTACGATCATGAAGCCGTACGCGTAGATCGTAAAATTGCCTAGTTCTATAAGTATGGGGTGCACTTTTGTTGTCTTCTTTAGCTCTGATTCAATTCACGCAAGGAGGATCCCCCAGAAAGCATGCCGTGGGTATGGCGATCATGATCTCTGATTTTTCAGTTCCTTGTGTGGCCTTGGCTTGTAACGTTTCGGGCAGAATGAATAACTCCTTTGGATTCACAAAGGCCACCTGAACCGTGCAGTCCAAGTCTTTAAGCCAGGCGTCTACCCATTCCTCCGACATCCGTTCTTCCCACTTGAATGACTCTGCTTTCACCCTGTCTTTGACGCATTTTAAAAGCTTATCGCTACCGTAGTCAGCGAGTAATAGTTGCTTGGCTCCAGCCCATTGAATCGCCATCCACTTCTTTTGCTCAGACGGCATTTTTTGTCCAGCGGATCGCTGGACGTGATTGTATTCAAGGTTAAAGATTGGGTAGCGTTGATCCGGAAATTGGATTGAATAGAAGTGCATATCAGTGCTGTATGGGTCTTTCTGCATATTGAAGTGCAACAAGCCTGCCCGTGCCAACAGCATTTCCACGAGTTGCCGTTCATTCATCGGTTCGGTAATCTCAACGGCCGGAAGCGTGGCCTTCACGGACCATCCGTCGAACTTCAGCGCGTGTACGTCCTCACCGCACAGGTGGTTGACTTGTTCCAGTAGTTCGTCGTTGGAGTGTCGCTTCCATTTTGGGTGTTGAACGGCTTGAAAATGCAGTTCGGTAGTACCGTCAATGTTTCGCTCCAAAACAACCGCATCGAGCAAGTAATGGTAATCCAAATAATCCGAAGCCGAGCTGGTGAAAGCCGTTGCGATTAGTAAACCAAGGACCAACCTAATTTTTAGCATGGCATAAATGTAACATCTCAGCGTTCACATCGTAGGTTAGAAAGACGATTATCTTAGCAGCTAAATGTTTCTACGAGCCTTGAAGATCCTCTTGCTAGCATTTCTCTTGATCGCCCCATTGATGATGGTCGCGCAACCTACAGGCGACGACCCCAATCGGCTTTCCCAAAGTACAGACATTGGGCCGCTGGAAGTTATCCGTAACATAGACAGGCTCTTGGGTGAGACGAAGATAGAAGCGGTTCAAGCAGGGCGTGGCAAGGAATTTAACGATAAGGTGAACATTGCCAAGAGTTTCGTTCATGCAAACCATATTGCCAAAGCGCGCGCATCTTACGGTGAGGCGATCATCTTGGCTTGGAACCGAGGTGAACAACAACAACTGCTCGAAAGCATTCATCGCGAACTCGATCGGATTGAGCATAACTTAATCTTGGATTCCCGTCCCGAAGGGCTGGATGAAAATTACCAGCCCATCGAACAGGCTGCAGGTACACCGACTACCGTCACCGAATCAATGGACAAGTATGCGGCAGGTATTAAAATCGATGAGATGTTGGCCTTTCTTCACTCCGAAATATTGAACGACAAGGCGAAACAACTGACCCTGATCGGGGATTTGTCCGACTGTCGTCACCTCGTAGAAATGGAACGCTTTGAAGAGGCTGAAGCTGCCTATCACGCTGCAATCATTCAGCATCTGGATCCCAGATGGACAAGTCAATTGCTTGAAGAAATAAACGGCGTAGTAGCGGCGGTAGAACCTACTATGACCATAACTGAACGCGACCCCAATATCGAGCTCACTAAACAAGGTTGCAAAGAAGAATTGGATAAACTCTTGGCTCCTGTAATTCGAAGGTATGGCGGCAACGCAGTCTTCAAGCGCAGGTTGGATTCGCTGCATTACTTGGTGAACGATGGACAAGGCGAGGCTGCGAGGAATGCATTCGAGACCACGCTCGACGGGTTCGCCCCCGAACCGTGGATTGAACACAATGCATCACGCTTCTACGAGGTAATAGAGCACACCCCTTCTTTGCTTTTGAATTCCGAAGGCGCATCAACCAACGCCGTTGCGATGGACCAGCCACCTATCCTCTACTTTACCGATAAAATGGAGGGGCGCACCATCGAACGCTTGCGGATCCTTGAGGACAACGAGCTGAAAACATACAAGAAGGTAACCCATAATTGGGGCGGTGTATTCTACTTCGTGAATGAAGAACCCACGAAGGATACAGAATGGCTCCGCGTTTGGAAGCTGTATGAACTGCAACAATGAGCAGTCCCATGAACTGTCTTGCCGTGTGAACGGTCCTTTGCTCGGTCAGTCTTTGACGCTCCAACCTCTCTCCTCATCGTAGGTGGGTAGCTTTATGCCAAATCGATACGTAAGGTGCCTGATGAGAAAAATGACCACGATGGTCAACGGGATGTTGACCTCATCAGGAAGGTCGAATGCCCGTAGGATAAAGAACATCAAGCCACCGCTCGCCCCTGCCAAGGCGTAAATTTCTTTTCGCGTGAGCAGCATAGGCTGTTCTCCCGTAATCAGATCCCGGATCAAACCTCCGAAGGTTGCAGAAATGGTTCCGAGCGCAATGCAAATGAAGATGCTGAAATCTTTGTCGAGTCCTTTTTGAATGCCTGCCATGGTAAACAGACCTAATCCAGCAGCGTCAAACAAATAGACGAAATAGCTCAACTTGTTCATGTACGGATTGAGGATGATCGCCGAAACGGCGCCAGCTATGATGGTGACAATCAAAGCGGTGTTCGACATCCAGTCCACGGGCGTATCACCGATGAGAATGTCGCGAACCGTTCCTCCGCCGATTGCAGTGACAAAGGCAAGCACAAACACGCCGAATAAATCGAATCGTTTTTTAATGGCCAGCGTAGCGCCAGAGATGGCAAAGGCCAGTGTTCCAAGGGTATCGAGTACGGTAAATACAGTCAGTTCCACGTCTACACGCTTAGCGTTCGATTTAAATCACCGTGAGCCGCTGCATTTTAGTTCCTACCGCAGTATTCACCTCGATCACATACATCCCTGATGGGAGTGTCGCAACGTCGAGCGAAATAGCAGTCTTGCTCAAGGCTGAGGACGAAACTTCTACCAACGATCCCGATAAGGTCATCAAGCGCACGGATTGAATTGCTGATGTCGCTCTTACTTGAACCAAAGATTCAGCCGGATTGGGATAAACCGCTACCGCGACTTCGACTTCCCTGTCATCGATACCTGTTGGCCAGTTGCTAAGCCCTACGTCTTGAATCGTTACCTCTCCATTTTGAAGTACCACTCCCGTTACAATCTTCTCAAAGTATCCATCGGCACTTACCCTTAAGCTATAGGTTCCTGAGTCGATAACAGACGTGGCATAATTTCCAATGATGTCGCCGTCAACCACGAGCGTGTCTTCGATGATTTCGATGGTCGGGAAGAAGATTTCGTCTCCTGTGTGAATGTCAAATACCGAACCTTCGAGGTAACAACCGTGCAGGTATGAAGGCTTCAGTACGTATAATCCCATTTCGATGTCCGTCGCCAACAACTTTCCTGACGGCAGCCATGGATAGGCACCCCAGCATCCGTTGAATCCGTCACCATTGAAATTCGGTGAAGTGTCGTAGCGGCCTACTTCAAGCATGTTATTGGGTCGTAAGACACTCAAAATGCTGATGCCAATGGTGTAGTGCGAAGTGATTAAAAAGTCATCCATGAAATGCGTGTTGTGCGGAATGACGTCTTCTTCCAACGGCTCCCACACATCGATTTCGGTTGGATTCATGACGTCAGAAACGTCGTAGGCTCCAATGCTTCCATCGGTGACCTCATCGGTTGAAAATATGTAGTTGTTGTCGTCAGAGAACCAAAGGTTGTGCGTAAAGGCATTGGGCGTCTTCCAAGAAGAAACCAATTGTGGATCCGTCTTGTCGCTGATGTCGATCACTTGTGCATCCCCAATGTAAATGGCGGCGCCCCACAAGGTATCGCCCCGCACCACTCCGTCATGGAGGTAGTGATCATCGTATTTACCCAATTCGACTGGATCCATGGGATCGTCATTAAGGTCGAGGAAAATGGCCCCTCCGGCAGAATGATTTGCTCCGAATATATACGCGATCCCGTTTTCATCGATGTAAATATTGTGGGCTTGTTGAAACGCAAATGTATCTCCGCTCCAATAGGTATAAGGAAGCGATGTGCTGGTAGGTAAAGGCGAGAGATCAATGATCAACAACCCATTGCCACACTGATCACACGTAATGTAGGCGTGGTCGTTCCACACCTTGATATCTCTCCAGATCGTCCAGTTGCCATTGAACTCACCCACCGAATGAAGGTTACTGGTATCCGTAACGTCAATGATCGAAACGCCGGCATTCCGACCCACGATTGCATATTCATTGCCCTCTTCGTCCACATAGCCCCAGACATCGCTCAGCTCCTCGTTGAAGGTATATTGAGCCATGAATTCTACGTTGAAATTATCAACGGTTTGCGCCTTTCCTGACAACAAAAGCAAGCAAAACAATGGGAGTATCAGTTTTCTCATGGGTTCAATTTAGAATGCAAATAAACACAAGATCAGAGCTCAAGGGTAATCTGAGTTCCCGCACCAAAGGAATCTTCATCGTCATCCTTGGAAGGCTTGTCCTTCTGCTCTGCTGCATTGGGCGGTTCATTTTTGAGCGGCTTTTCATTTTTTTGATCGGCACTTTCGTTCTCCTTAGACGGCGTTTTAACCGCTTGGGCTGGTTCCTGTTTCGCCGCAGGCTTCTTTTTGGCGGGAGATCCTTTTGGTTCAGCCTTCTTTTGTTCTTTTCCCGTATCTACAGATTCTTCTGTCCGCACAGCATCTACCTTGGTTTCTTCATCCTCACTCATACCGTCTGAGCCATCGTCTTCTCGCCCTTCGGGCTCAGGGTCGTCGTCAGGATCTTCTTCAGGCTGATCTTCGGGGTGAGGAAGGGCTGGCATTTGCTCTATTGATTTGAGCTTATACTTCGTCAGGCGATTGCCCAGTGCCTTGACGCCTTTGACGCTGATGAATTCAGCCAACTCAATTACCTCGTCCTCCCTTTGATTGCTACGCTGGTCAAACTTGAGCGTCACACGCGGTAACCAATCCAAGGAAACATACTCCAGCCGAGCCCCTTCTTCTTCTGACGTAAAATTGACCGCTTTGTCGCTTTCTTCGGCTAAGAATCTCTTTACGTAGAGGTTCTCCTTATCGGGATCAAAGTAGATTGCGCTGATCGCTTTGTCAGGATTCCATTTCTCAATGACAATCATATCGTCATCAAACTTGGTAATGAGGTCGATTCCTGTCATGCGGTAGGTGCCGGATTGCATGATCGTCAGGATCCGGTCTTCGCCATGAAATGCACCCAGCAGCTTTCCCCTACCGTCATAGTTGAGGCGTTTGACCGAATCATCAAACCAAACCTTTCTGGCGCCGAGGGTAGAAAGTCCTTTCTCCTTCAGCTCGATTTTGTTTACTGCGTGCTTGGTCAGGATGTTTCCTTTCGCATTTCTGCCTTTTACATCCACGTCTGCAAAATCGAAATCGAATTTCAGTTTCTTCAGCTTCGCTTTCGCTCGGTGCACCACGGTCACCACTTCGGCTTCTCCGTTTGGATTGGCGGTGAGGTGCAGCACCTTAGACTTGGGCGTGCCTTTGGTCAAGTCGTACTCCTTATCTCGGATGATGGAAGTGACATTGAACCGTTTCACCATGATGTTTCCTCCGGCGCCGTCTTGGTAGATCAGGTTGTAAATGGTCCGAGGATCGTTCTTCTTCCAGGTATTGACGTAGCGGATTCCTTTGCCCACGAACGCCTTCTCAGCCATTTTAGTCACCATCAAAACGCCGTCGTTTCGGATGACGATGATGTCATCGATGTCCGATGCATCTTTGACAAACTCCGAGGCGGTTCGCTTGAGGCCGTGCCCGACGAAGCCTTCTTCTCGGTCTACGTATAGCTTGACATTATTCGCCGCGACTAGGGACGTATTGATCTGCTCGATTTGTCGGATCTCGGTTTTTCGCTCTTTTCCTGCCGCGTACTTTTTCTTTAGTTCCTTGTAATAGGCTATTGCGTACTCGGTCAGGTTGGCTAAGTGGTGCTTGACCTCTGCGATTTCCTCCTCCAATTTAGCGAGGAACTCATCGGCCTTGAACGAGTCAAACTTCGAAATTCGTTTGATCCTGATCTCGGTCAACCGGGTCACGTCTTCGTCGGTCACCTCGCGGATCAAGTGCTTCGTGTGCGGCTTCAGTCCTTTGTGGATGGTTTCCAAGATCGCTTCCCACGTTTCGCACTCTTCGATGTCGCGGTAAATTCTGTTTTCGATGAAAATCTTTTCCAGCGAAGCAAAGTGCCACTGTTCTTCGAGCTCGCGCTTCTTGATTTCCAACTCCAGTTTGAGGAGTTCCTTCGTTTGCGCGGCGCTTTCAGATAGCATATCGCTCACGCCCATGAAGCGTGGCTTGTCGTCCTGAATCACTACGGCATTCGGACTGATGGAGACCTCGCAATCAGAGAATGCGTAGAGGGCATCGATCGTTTTCTCGGGTGAGACGTTGGCGCCAAGATGGACGAGAATTTCTACGTATTCAGCCGTATTGTCCTCGACACGTTTGACCTTGATTTTGCCCTTGTCATTGGCTTTGAGGATGCTCTCAATAACCGACGAAGTGGTGGTCGAAAACGGGATTTCGCTAATCCTGAGCGTGCTCTTATCGTCGATGTGGATGCGTGCCCTAACCTTGATCCTGCCGCCCCTTAGTCCATCGTTGTACTCCGAAAAATCGGCCATACCTCCGGTTGGGAAGTCCGGGAAAATCTTCACCTTCTTACCCTTCAGATTACTGATGCAGCCATCAATGAGTTCGATGAAATTGTGCGGCAGCATTTTACACGCCAAGCCTACAGCGATTCCTTCCGCTCCGGATGCGAGCAGCATAGGAAATTTAACCGGGAGCGTATCGGGTTCCTTGTTTCTACCGTCGTAGCTGAGTTGCCAACGCGTGGTCTTTGCGTTGAACAGTACTTCCAAGGCAAATTTCGTCAAGCGAGCTTCGATGTATCGAGGAGCAGCTGCGCTGTCACCAGTAAGGATATTTCCCCAGTTTCCCTGGCAATCGATGAGCAAATCCTTCTGTCCGATCTGAACGAGGGCATCGCCGATGGAAGCGTCACCGTGCGGGTGGTACTTCATGGTATTGCCGATGATATTGGCCACCTTGTGGTAGCGGCTATCATCCATCTCCTTCATCGAGTGAAGGATCCTCCGTTGCACAGGCTTGAACCCATCGTGCAAATGCGGCACGGCCCGTTCAAGAATCACATACGAAGCGTAGTCAAGGAACCAATCCTTGTACATACCGCTGACGTGAATGACCTTCTCGAGCTCTTCGCCTTGCTCTTCTTGATCAGAAAATTCTTCGTCCCTCTCTTCGAGTTCTTCGTTCTCCTCGCTCATTTATTCAGCCTACGCTTTTGCAGTGGTTACCCGTGTCATGCCGCTATTTGATCGGGGGTATCCTTTTCTACTTTCAGATTTTCAATGATGAACTCCTGCCTAGTCGGTGTGTTCTTGCCCATATAGAATGATAGCAATTCTTTGAGCGCCGAATCTTGTCCGATCACAACAGGATCCAAACGTATGTCTTTCCCAATAAAATGCTTGAATTCGTCGGGTGATATCTCCCCCAAGCCCTTGAATCGGGTTATTTCTGGATTCTTACCCAGTTTTTCCATCGCATCGCGACGCTCTTGTTCGGAGTAGCAATATATCGTTTCCTTTTTATTCCTCACACGAAAGAGGGGCGTTTGCAGGACGTACATGTGGCCTTGTTTAACGATTTCAGGGAAAAATTGTAGGAAGAACGTAATCAACAGCAGTCGAATGTGCATCCCATCCACATCCGCATCGGTAGCGATGATCACGTTATTGTACCGAAGGTTTTCAATACCATCCTCGATGTTGAGAGCTGCCTGAAGTAAATTAAACTCTTCGTTTTCGTACACAATTTTCTTGGTCAACCCGAAGGTGTTGAGCGGCTTTCCTTTTAAGGAGAACACGGCTTGGGTATTCACGTCTCGGATTTTCGTAATCGATCCAGAGGCCGAATCACCCTCGCAAATGAAAATGGACGTCTCCAGGCTCCGGTCGTTCTTGTCGTTGAGGTGCACGCGGCAATCCCTCAGCTTCTTGTTATGGAGGCTGGCTTTTTTGGCGCGTTCACGCGCCAACTTCTTGATCCCAGCCATGTCCTTTCGCTCTCGTTCGCTTTGTAAAATCTTGCGCAGTAGTGGCTCGGCCACCTCAGGGTGTTTATGCAAATAATTGTCGAGCTCCCTCGTAAGAAAGTCATTGATAAACGAACGCATCGAAGGACCATCGGGGCCTACATCTTGCGACCCCAGCTTTGTCTTGGTTTGAGATTCGAAGACCGGCTCCATCACCTTGACACTGACAGCCGCGTGAATGGACGAGCGCACGTCTTGCAGTTCAAAGCCTTTACCGTAAAATTCCTTGATAACGCGGGCAAGGCTTTCTCGAAATGCCACCTGGTGCGTGCCGCCTTGGGGCGTAAATTGACCATTGACAAACGAAAAATAATCTTCACCGTAGCCTTGGGTGTGGGTAATCGCCACCTCGATGTCTTCTCCCTCCAAATGAATGATCGGATACAACGGTTCTTCGTCGATGTTTCGCTCGAGCAAATCTTTCAGTCCATTCTTCGACTCGTAGCGCTCGCCGTTGAAATGTATGACCAGTTCACGGTTGAGGTAGCAGTAGTTCCAAAGCATCTTGTCTACGTGCTCCTGCTTAAAAGTAAAAGTTGGGAAAACAGAATCGTCAGGAATGAACGTCGTTCGTGTTCCTTTTCGGGCCGATGATTCTTCGATCGGATGATCTGATTTGAGTTCCCCTTTCGAAAACTCGGCCACCTTGATCTGACCGTCTCTTACCGATTCTACTTTGAAATAAGCCGACAGCGCATTGACGGCCTTCGTACCTACTCCGTTCAGTCCCACCGATTTCTTAAATGCCTTTGAGTCGTATTTACCCCCCGTATTGATCTTCGACACGCAATCGATGACTTTGCCGAGCGGAATGCCCCGACCGTAGTCTCGAATTTTCACTTCGTTGCCTTTGATGGTGATGTCAATGGTTCTGCCATTGCCCATAACAAACTCGTCGATCGAATTGTCGATGATTTCCTTGATCAGGATATAGATGCCATCGTCCGCACTGCTTCCATCGCCGAGTTTACCGATGTACATACCCGGACGCATCCGAATGTGTTCGGACCAATCTAAGGTTCGTATGTTGTCTTCTGTGTATTCTACAGCCATCCCTTAAAAGATTTCGGATCGTTGCGAATTTAATGAGTCAACCCGCGATATTCTTGGCGCAGCCGTTTGTATTATGCACAGTGTTTTTAACAGTGCTTCGTTGATACTATTCCTCAATTTTACGATTGTGCGCACCCCGTATTGAATTCATTGGACTTACTTTAGGCATTCTAAAGTACCTGCACATGAAACGGATATACCTTGTCCGACATGGGAAAAGCGACTGGGACGATCTTCAGCTGAATGACATCGAACGGCCGTTGACGGAACGGGGCGTGAAGAATGTTCACGAGGTCGGCGAGCACATGAAGCAGCTGAAGTGGGTTCCCGAGCTCATTTTGAGTAGTCCGGCCGTGCGGGCATACGAATCTGCCAAAGTGATCGCTGATCACCTAGAAGTGACGGGTGCGCAATTCAAAGTAGATTCGAAGCTGTACCTACCTGATTTCCCCACGGTATTGAAGATAATTCTCTACTTAAACGACAACATCAACAGTGTCATGATCATTGGGCATGAACCTTCTCTCTCAAATTTGATCAACCACTTTCTTCATACGCCGATCGACCGCGTGGTTACCGGATCGCTTACCGTTCTTGAGTTCAAAGTCAAAAAATGGCCCGATATCAATCCAGATAAACTGAACTTGGCCATCCACATAAGTCGACACAACATGGACGGAAAGAAGCTTTCATGAACCGGGAGCTTCTTAGCTTTGCATTATGCACGCACCCTCAGATCGAATTCAGGCCTTCGCTAACGTCGGAAAGTACTTAACGGACTTCCTTTCCAATCCAGCGGCCGAGCATCACGAAAGGGCACGAGCAACGGTAGCGCTCGCATTTCATAAAAACGGGTGGTTTACAGAAAGAGAGGTGAACCGCGCCTTGACCTATTGGTCTGAGGCATTGAATGAAGACGACTTGGCTTCATGGACAAAGCCGTACGTCCCCGACCAGGTGGAGCCGCTCAGCGTAGGACTCATTCTGGCCGGTAACATTCCTCTGGTAGGCTTTCACGACATTCTTTGCACCATACTTTCTGGACATCGAGCGATCATCAAACCCTCCAGTGTTGACTCGGTGCTCATTGAATGGATGATGGAACGCTTGGTCGTCACCACTCCTCAAGCCAATGATTGGTTCGAGCTGCGGAACGAAACCCAGCGAATGAGCGACTACGACGCGGTGATCGCCACGGGCAGCAACAACAGCGCTAGGTACTTCGAGCACTACTTCGGAGATGTGCCTCACATTATTCGAAAAAACAGGACCAGTGTGGCCGTATTGGATGGAACGGAATCCGAAGACCAACTGGCGCTGTTCATGCAAGACATATTCGATTACTACGGCCTCGGATGTAGAAACGTGACGAAGGTTTTTCTGCCCAAGGGCTACGACTTGAATAAAATATTCGCGGCTTCGCTTCCGTTTGTATACGTGATGGACAATAAAAAATACGCCAACAACTACGCCTATCATCGCACGTTGATGATGATGCAGCAGCGGCATGTATTGGAAAACGACGTCCTACTGATGGCGGCTTCTGAATCGCTGTTTTCTCCCGTTAGCGTGCTCCATTACGCTTACTACGAGGACATTGAGCAAGTGGAGATGGAATTAAAGGCACAGGAAGAACAGATTCAATGCGTTGTATCCAAGACAGGTGTTACGTTTGGAAAAGCACAAAAACCGCAAATGAATGACTACGCCGACGGGGTTGATACCATGCATTTTTTGCGTAATTTGAAGGCAGTCAAGGCTTCCAAATAAATTTTTGTTCGTATTAATTATTAAAGTTTCTTTGCCTGTTAATACGTGAAACCGCTAGATGAATAAGGGGAATAGTTCTATAAACATGGTCGGACGCTGGTTATCAATCTTCCTATTTCTTGCCATTTCTCATGCCACTTCGGCCCAAGTTTGGTCCGAAGATTTCGGTGTGGCGGCGAGTTGTGGCGATGTTGACACCGCATCGATTGCAACGACTGCGAATGGTGCGTGGACGACCACATTCCCTACCGGAAACACGAATCTTACCAACGATTGGTACATCAGTTCACGCGAATCATTTATGGGCCTCACCAACTGTGGAGATGGTTGTTTGGGCAGCGGGAACTCGAACCAGACGCTGCACATATCTACCCCGACGGTGCCAGGAGCTGAATTTGACAACGATAGCCTCACGGACATCATCGTTTGGACTCCAGCCATTAATACTACGGGAGTGGATCACATGCTTTTCGAATTCGACTACCTCGAAGGCGGCGGAGCGTCCGATAGCGGTACCGTCGTGATTGGCGTGGGTGGAACGGGCTCGCCGGTTTCTCTCATCGATCCGCCGAAGACCTTCTCAGGCGGCTGTGGCATCAGTGGACAATGGAGCCACGTTGCGATGTACCTAGACACGATTTACAACGACCAATTTCAAGTCTACATCGGCTTCAGGTGGCAGAGCAATGGAGACGGGGCAGGCACGGCTCCTTCGTTTGCCATCGACAACATCTTGATCACCGACGATGTGCCTGAAGCCAACTTCGCCATGTCGGACAGCGCTGCTTGTGTTGGCGACCAAGTAGACTTTACCAATTTTACAACCAGTCAAGACGCCACCTATGCATGGGCCTTTGGCGGATCAGCGACCCCTACAACCTCTACGCAAGCCAACCCACAAAATGTGGTATTCTCTACCCCTGGCACCTACATCATCACACTTACGGCGACCAACTCGAATGGCAATGATGTGCACTTGGATACCATAGAAATTGTAGACTGCGTGGCGCCAGAGCCCAACTTTACTGCTACGGGTACCAATCTGTGTGAAGGTCAATGCATTGATTACTACGACCTTTCTGTACCGGGTACTTTTGGCATCGGCGCTTGGAATTGGCAGTTTCAAGGCGGTTCTCCTTCCACCTCTACCGTTCAGAATCCGCAGCAGATTTGCTACACGACCAACGGTGCATACAACGTCACACTCACGGTAACCGATACGGTAACCGGATTATCAGAAGACACCATCTTTCCGTTGTATATCAATGTAGACACCTGCGCTGTGCCTACGGCTACGGTAGCCGCGGATGATACCACCGTGTGCAACAACGACTTCATCACGTTCTATGCATTGACGACGGGTAATCCAGATAGCATCCAATGGATTTTCGACGGAGGAAACCCGGCTTCGATTAAGCATACCGCAGATTCTTTGGACACCATCGACGTGTTCTACCCAACGCCAGGAACCTATACGGTGACCATCATCGTGTGGAATCAGGCCGGCTCTGGGGTAGATACCTTGGTCAACTTCGTGACGATATTAGATTGTCCGGTTCCGATTGCGGCCTTTGATGCCAATGACAAAGTGATCTGCCCGGGCGCATCTGTCGTGTTCCAGGACAATTCTCAATATGCAACTGAGTGGTACTGGGAATTCCCCGGCGGCCAACCAGGATCATCGAATGATCAATACCCGGTAGAAGTTAAATACACCACCCCGGGAGTCTATCCTGTCATCTTAATTGTGAAGAACGTAAATGGCGAAGACACCCTGATCGTGGATGATTTCATCAAAGTGGATTCTTGCTTACCCCCAGACCCTCGATTTGAAGTGGAGCGCGATTCCATTTGCCGAGGCACGTGCGTGAGGTTCTTTAATACATCATTGAGAACAGACAGCTTCTATTTTATTTTCTGGTGGCACCCTGACCCCGATTCAATTACTGGCACGAGCTCAGATACCATCACCCCACTTACGCCCGGCTATGCTTGGATGTTGGACGACACCCTCTTTAATGACACCTTCTTCGTGGTGTGGAAAGACTACTACCCTGTCATGGCGAGGGTGACCAATGAAAACGACCCAATTTATTGTTTTGATGACAGCGGTACCGTAGGTCTCCAGCTCTTCGCTTACAATGAATACGATGTATCTGTTTTGAACCTCCAAGACATCGCCGTCTTGGATATCGGCGGTGCGTACCCCGAAGTGAACGCTGGGCCTGATAAAACCGTCCTCATCGACAACATTGACAGTCGCTTCTTCAAGGAGGATACAGTGAGCTTAGAAGGAAAAGGAACTTCTCCTTATTTCAAATGGTTTCCAGAAACGGGCCTTTCTTGTTACGACTGCCCGCGCCCCATCATCTATCCAACTACAACGAGAAAGTATTACTTGACCAACTATGACGATTACGGTTGTCAAGCCTACGATTCGGTGATCGTATACGTGGACCAGGGGTACCACATGGGAATTCCTAACATCTTCAGTCCAAATGGCGATGATAACAACGACATTCTTTGGTTGCGTGGCAACAACGTTTCCAACGAAGGATTCGTAATGCAAATTTGGAATCGATATGGAGAAATGGTCTTTGAGTCATTCAGTCAAAACAATGGCTGGGACGGAACCTATAAAGGTGCACCTGCTCCTGCAGGATCTTACAAGTACTATGTAAGGGCTACCTTTGAGAATGGAGTGGTCGGAGAATTAAAGGGTAACGTAAGTTTGGTTAGATACTGATGCAAAGAATACTTTTCATACTAGCGTTTTCGGTCATTGCATCCGGTGCTGTGGCGCAAATGGGACTGGATCCTGAGTTTTCCACGTACTACCGTCACACCTTGAATACGAACCCTGCCCTCGCGGGACAAGCCGATACCAAATGGCAGGTACAAACGACGGTTCGCGAACAGTATTGGGTTGTTTCCCAGCCATACCGCTCCGGACAGTTCAGTTTCGATATCAACCTTCCGATCAACGCCTGGAGTGGCAACATCTGGGGCGCTGGAATTTCGGTCATTTACGATGATCAAGGCGACACCCGTCTGCGTACCAATGGAATCGCCTTCGATTTGGCTGTCGGACAATACCTCGACCCAAGGGAGCAGCACAGCCTGAGCGTCGGTTTTCAAGGCGGCTTGGTCCAACGAAGCATTGCTTATACCGATGTATACTGGAACAATCAATGGGTTACCGATGGGTTTAACCTTCGTCGTTCTTCAGGAGAAACATTGCCAGGAGAAGCACAGAGTTACCTAGATATCTCAACCGGGTTTCAATACTCGTACGACGGTGACTTGGTGGACATGACCGCTGGCTATGCGGCATTTCACGCCAACCGTCCTGATGCGTCGTTGTATATCGATTCTGCAGACTACGGTCTTCCTGTGCGCCATACCTTGCATTGGACGATGGAACACCGCATCAAGAAAGACAATATGATGTCTCTCAACCCTTCGCTGCTCATCACACGCCAGGGAAAAACCAATAACATCATTTTCGGAAACGACTTTGTCTTCTACTTCAATGAGCCTACACGTGTGACGGGTAAGCGCAAGGAATACAGCATGTCTCTCGGTGTTCACCACCGTTTAGCAAAAGATATGATTGGTACCATCATGTTAAACCTTGCAGGCTTTACGTTTGGAGGAGCATATGACATATCCATCAACAACATCAATCGCATCAATGGTTACATGGGTGCTTGGGAAGTATACATTGGCTACCGAGCTGGATTCCGAAAAGGAAGCAACTCACGCTACATGCCGAATCGAAAGGGCAAGCTCTAAGCTGAACGCTCGCATGCGCATCCATTTCTTTTGTCTCCTCGTGCTTTTCTCACTGGGTATTCCAGTAGTGCAAGCGCAGACTGTAAAAATCCAAGGCCAAGTCTTCCACCCTGACGACCCTACGTTCAACCTATTGATCGTCAATAAAACCGCTGGCACTGGCGTGTTTGGCTCACAAGATGGAAGTTTCGAAATCACCGCCAATAAGAAGGATACCATCTTAGTAGGTGCATTGGGCTATGAGACCCAAAAGATTTGCATGGCTGATAGCGCGGAACGTCCCGTCTATACCGTCAAGATTTTCCTTCGAAACATCTCAATCAACCTCCGCACCGTAGAGGTATTTCCCAAACGAGAACTTGAAACCATCCAACAAGACATCCGAAAACTTGGATACGACGACCGCGATTACATGCTCACGGGCATCGACGCGATGAGCTCTCCCCTCACCTATTTGTACCAGCAAGTCAGCCGAAAAGAACGCATGAAGCGTCGGGCGTATGAAATCATCAATTCTGACAAGAAACGCGACCTGCTCAAGGAGCTCTTTACCAAGTACGTCGATTATGAAATCATCGATTTGCAAAAGGATGAGTTTGAAGACTTCATCAACTTCATGGGGGTGAGCGATGCGCAGCTGATCCGCATGACGCAGTATGAATTCATCCTATTTACCAAGCAACGCTTCAAGGTATTTAGGCAGGTTCCACGGGGCCACTTACAAGACATTGATACCCACGACTGAGCTTTTCCACAACGCGTGGTGATTAGATTCTTGAGAATGCCTTTGCGGCCTTCTAAGAATGCATGAACTTAGGCCCATCAAACCGATCGAAATGAAGAAACTGCTCGTCCTTACGCTGCTGTGTTGTATTTCAGGCGTCATCCAGTCTCAGCACAGCGTTGTGCTGAAAACGGGAGACAAGATCCAAGGAGTGGTCATGGCGTTGAACGATGACATCCTCACCATCTATGTAAACCGAGTGCCCAAGGAAATCCATTTACGCGACATCAGTTCTGTCTTTTTTGATGAATACGTTCCATACGACGGGTCCTTAACGGACGACAGCCCTGTAAGGAAAATCAAGAGTTTGGATGGAGGCTACGTAGTGGAATACCAGATCAAAGACAGGGAAATGACACTCGCTCCGAGGTTGAGTAATGCTACCCAAAAGGAAGGCGTAGTGGTGGTTGAGGTCTTGGTAAACCGAGCTGGAACCGTACTAAAGGCAAAGGCGGGCGTAACGGGAAGTACCACAAGTGATGAATACCTACTTACCAAGGCCGAATACGCTTGCAAAGGAGTGCAGTTTGACGAGCACATGACCGGCCCACTCGAAACTTCGGGAATCATCACTATCCGTTATTAGCGTTCGCGGGAAACCTGATCCTTGCCGACAGGGTGACGCGCCGTTTTATCCAAATTCACAGCATAAAAAAAGCGGCTTTTGGCCGCTTTTTTCGTTGTTGCGTATCGGCCTATTTACTTAGGAACGCATAGTTATTGCCGTATTCGAGCATTTGTCCGAGGAAGTCATTTGGGTACTCCACGTTGACATCGGTGATGGCATCTCCTTCCATCACTGGAACCAACCTCGGGTTGATAAATCCGCCGTAAGGAGCGCTGTTGAGTTTGGCTGCTCGTTCCAAAACCTCTTTGTGCAGCGCTTGATCCACTTTCACGCCGTAGTTCTCTACCAAGGCCCTACCCGCTTCGTAGTCGCCTTCGCTCTTGATGCGTTGTATCTCTTTGAGGAGTTCACCAAAAATTCCACGAAGTGCTTCGTAATCATTCACTTCAAAGTAGGTCTTGCCATCTACTAGCTTCTTTTCAATGACGTTGTCTCCCATGCCTTTTTCATACGCCCAAGAAGCGACGAGTTGGCGGTTGCGCATGTGCGCCTCTTCGATGTCGGCCCCTGGCTCCAAGCGGCGCAATTGAAGCATCATTCCATTTCTGATGTAAGAATCGTACTCCGCCCTTCCCACGTCGAGGGATGGCATTAGGCCGAGCTCTACGAGCTTTGGGTCCATGAGAAAATACAAGGCTACCAAGTCTGCCCGCCCCTCTTCTAGTGTAGAAGCATAATTCTTGAGGGTTTCTTTAGGCGTACCAATTCCTTTGTTCAACTTTCCTGAGGCGTGTCCCACTACTTCGTGAAGTGCGGTATGGAGCTTTCCGCCCAATGTACCGTGCTGACGGCTCCGCTCGCGCAACTCTTCGGTACGCACAAACTCCTCCAACATTCCCTTCCCTGCTGATTTCTCATAGGCGTAGACGATGTTTCCTAGACTCACCGACTTAGAACCGTGGGTGGCCCTGATCCAGTTCGCATTTGGAAGGTTTACCCCAATAGGAGTTGACGGAGAAGCATCTCCAGCTTCGCCCGCTGTATTCACTACCTTATATGTCACGCCGACTACGCTGGCTTTCTTATGCTCGTCCATGATCGATGAGTTGTCCTCAAACCATTGCACGTTGTCCATCAAGACCTTCATGCGTTCTGAAGCGTCGAAATCTTTGATCTGAACAATGCTTTCATAGGATCCCGTATAGCCTTTCGGGTCGTTGTACACTTCCACAAAGCCTTGGATATAGTCGATGTCGCCTTCGGTAGCGCCCGCCCATGCGATGTTGTATTCATCCCACACTTCGAGGTCGCCTGTATTGTAGTACTCAATGAGGAGTTGAAGTGCGTCTGCTTGTGCCTTGTTTTCAGCCACCCCTGCCGCCTTCTCAAGCCAATACACGACACGATCGATTGCAGCACCGTATAAGCCACCGCTTTTGTATACCACTTCGGTCACTTTGCCATCGGCGCCCTTAACCAACTTGCTGTTGAGGCCATAGCTGATCGGTTCTTGATCGGCCGTGTCTATGATGTTTTGATAATAGGCATCTACATCTGCCTCGGTCATATTTGGGCTGTACATATTGACCGCCGAACCCTTGATCAATCCTTTCTCGGTGTCCAAATTGACTTTTTTCGCATCAAATTCAGGGTCGAATATGGCGCGCTTGGCTTCGTCGCTTATGCTGCCATTGGTCGCCTGGAGTAAGGAATCAAAATACTCCTTAGAAAACTCCGGTTTAAATTTGGACATGCTGTAATGGTGATGGATGCCGTTGGAGAAAAACACGCGCTTGGCGTATACCAAGAAGTTCTTCCAATCGGAGGTTTCCTTATCTCCTTCATAGCGCTGGATGATGTTTTCCAGGGCACGGCGAATTTCCAAATTGTGTCGATAATTTTGATCCCAAATCATGTCTCGGCCGCTCAGTCCGGCTTCATACAAGTAGTAGACGTACTCTTTTTGTTTGGTCGTTAGCTTGTCCCACCCTGGGATCTGATAGCGGACAATTTTCAGGTCAGCAAACTGTTCTGATAAATACTCGAAATCATCTGATTCTTCCATCGTTGAATCGGCTGCCATAGATTCCTCCGATGGGTTCACTCCTCCTCCGCATGCTTGCATCATCATTCCTCCAAAGATTATTGGAACGATCAATAGTTTAATCCTTTTCATAGTGTGCTTTGTGTTTTCTAGCGCTAATGTAAAAAGAAGAGAGGAAGGAGCCTTGCTTTCCTTTAAGGATATCGTCTTAAGAAGTAAATTGCAAGCAATTCGGGGTGAAGGCCTCATCGAATTGGAAAAACAACGGTTAATAAGCACGCATATGAAAATACGATTACACTTAGCATTAACGGCCTGTCTCCTCAGCTTCGGATGGAATGGATTCTCCCAATCGCAGCTGTACATGGTTTCGAACGACAACAACAACTTGTACGCTGCGGACACATCATCAGGGGCGGCAACGACCTTGGCTAGCTTGTCTCCGACGAGCGGCGGTTCCATCACTCAGTGCAACGGATTGGCAGCGCACCCTTGTACCGGCGAATTGGCGGCGGTGGTGCAGCACGGTAGTGCCTTCGGAAGATCAATTGCGATCATCGACTCGAATGGAAACGCGAGCGTGCTGGGCAATACCGGCGACCTCGTAGCATCCATTGCTTTTGATGACAACGGCACCCTCTTCGCGGTGACCGGCGACGGTGCGAATACTTCAGAAACCATGTACACCATAGACTTATCTGATGGTTCGATGACCTTCTTCCAATCGTTGGGCAATGGTTCAGACGGTGAAGCGATCGCTTATTGTCCTGATAATGGATTGATGTACCATTGGTCCGGATGGTCCTCTGTATTATCGAGCATCGTATTTGAGTCCATCAACCTGAATACGAATGCAGTGACGAACATCGGCATGACAGGTACCGTTTCTCCCACTTCTGTGCAATCTGCCACCTACGTCGGGAACGGCCAATTCTTCATTTCGTTTCACAACAACAACGGGTTTGCTTTTGTAGACACTTCCGGTGCCATTGTAACGGCGGGATACACAAGTACAGTGGGCATCAAAGGAATGGCATTTCAAAACTTAGAGCCCATCGCCCTCAGCAGCGATAAAGAAGGCTTATGTCCGAGCGAGTCAGCAACGCTGACGAGCACCAACGGATCTGCTTATCAATGGTACCTGAACGGGGCTGCTATCAGCGGGGCTACATCACAGACCTATAGTACTACCGTAGCAGGACAGTACAATTGTTTGGTTACCACTTCGGTGTGTACGGACTCGAGCACGGTTGGGTTCTTCCTAGACTCATTCAATCTACCGATCGTAGAAGTGAATGCGAATGATTCGGGCTTTTGTCCTGGCAATGTCGTTTCCCTTACCGGTTCGCAAGGCGGCCAAAGCCAATGGTTCTTCAATGGGGATAGCATTTCAGGCGCTACAAGCAATTCTTACCAAGCCAGCCAAGCAGGATGGTATAACATGGTGAAGACCAACCAAGATGGTTGCTCAGATTCGGCTGCGGTAGGCGCATACATCATAGAATTTGAAATTCCAGACATAAATCTCGGACCGGACGACGGACTTTGTCCTGGTGATTCGCTGGTCTTAGACGCCGGATTTTTCCCTAACGCCACCTATTTCTGGGTTCCGTTTGCGAGTGGTCAATTGAATGCCATCGGTGATACAGGAACCTACATTTCGAATGTACAGTCTGAAGACGGCTGCATCGGAGCTGACACCATTGTCATTTCTTGGTTCCCTGAAGCAGTTGTGGATATCGGTCCTGATACCATGGTCTGTATAGGCGACATCGTTGTGCTAGACGCGGGTTCCGGATTTAGCTCCTACGCTTGGACCGGAGGTTCAACTGCCCAAACATTATCCTTGAACACTAACGGCCTCCCAGGTGGAGATTCTACGATCTACGTGACCGTCCAGAACGCTTCGGGTTGCGAAGGTGTGGACTCAGTAGTTGTTTCCATCATGAGCTGCTTCGGTATCGACGAAGTGGGCGATGATGGCCTTGCGGTCTTTCCCAATCCCAGCAGCGGATCGTTCACTATCCAAAGCAGCAATGTGCTCACGAACGTCGCAGTCTACAATGTGTTGGGCGAACAACTGGAAGTACTCCAAGTGAATGGCCGAAGTGCATCCTTGGTCATTGACCTTCCAGGAACCTACCTATTGACATCAAAAGATGCCGATGGTAACGTTAAGGTGAGGCGAGTCATAGTTCATTAAGACGAATACAACGACAACAAAAAGCCCCGATCCTTGAACAGGTCGGGGCTTTCAATTTTAGCGGGTATGGCGGATCAATGGAGCCCCTTCTCCCCTAAGTAGCGTTCAGCATCCAACGCTGCCATGCAACCTGTTCCGGCGGCAGTTACTGCTTGTCTGTAAACTTTATCGCCTGCATCACCTGAGATGAATACGCCTTCAATGTTGGAATGTGAAGTATCCGGCTTGTGCTTCAAGTATCCAGTGTCGTCCATGTCTAGCCATCCTTTGAAAATGTCTGTATTCGGCTTATGACCAATCGCAACGAAGAATCCCGTCACATCCAGAACCGTCTCTTCGTTGGTTTTGCTGTTCTTAACCTTAACGCCTTCCACAACCTGGTCACCGAGTACTTCTACCGTATCAGTGTTCCAAAGTATTTCGATGTTTTCGGCATCAAACACGCGCTGTTGCATGATCTTAGAGGCGCGCATTTCGTCTCGCCGAACGATCATTTTCACGCTCTTACACACTTTAGACAGGTACAAAGCTTCTTCTGCGGCCGTGTCTCCTGCTCCCACAATGGCAACGTCTTGACCTCGGTAGAAGAAACCATCGCAAACCGCGCAAGCTGAAACTCCTCCGCCCAAATCGCGCAGTCGAATCTCGCTTTCCAGGCCGAGCCACTTGGCCGTAGCACCGGTAGAAATGATGATCGAGTGCGCGTGCAGTTCCTCCTTCTCGTCTACCCACACCTTGTGTACCGGGCCACTGAAATCAACCTTCGTTACGAATCCAGTTCGGATATCGGTCTCAAAGCGCTCTGCTTGGGCTCGGAAATCCATCATCATTTGTGGACCGTTCACCCCATCGGGGTACCCAGGATAATTTTCGACGTCGGTGGTATCCATCAATTGACCTCCGGGTTGCATTCCTTCGATCATGATGGGTTTCAATTCTGCTCTTGCTGCATAGATCGCTGCGGTGTATCCAGCAGGACCAGAACCGATGATCAAACACTTGTGAATTTTATCGCTCATTTTATTTCAATTTTTACGCGGCAAATGTAGTCTTTGCAGTCGTTTTGGACATTTCGATTTGCTCGATAAGACGATAGAGATTGCCTATGCTTACAAATCCGCGACCGCGTATCCTTTAACCGCTAGTTTGGGAGAAGGTTCAATCGAGTAAAAACATGTCAGAAAGAAAACCGTCTAGGGTTGAGGCGATTGATCATGCTTGAGGTATCAGAATAGGCATGTCGGTCTATCCTTCTTACTTATTATTGCTTCTACCAATCCTATTGACATGAAAATTTTATCTCGGTTTCTCTCGCTAATATTCGCTGTAATTCTCATCAGTTCTTGCTCGTCGAACAACGATGTAGTGTCCTGTGGCATATTTGTAAAACACAAGCACAGGAGCGGATTTCATTTGAATGCACCGCGCCAGGCTTCTCTTCAAGAAACCAAGGCAGCGACTGCAACAAAGAACGTCACGCAGCTAAATGAGAGCTTTGCTTTAGCCGCTCCTACGCCCGAAAAAAACGAAATAGAATCTCCCAAACCGTCAGAGCGAAGGAAGGCACGTTCTGCCAGCGCATCTGCCGAAATAAAGTCCTCTCCTGTAACGATTCGAAGGCATTTTGAAGCCAGAAAAGGTCGGTTAAAAATGGAAGAATCGCATCCCGACGAAGTCAATGGAAACAAATTCAACAAAGCCTCAAAGACCCAACGACGCGGTAGGTGGGCATTGTTCTTTGCGTTTCTACAAGGAGCTTGCTGGCTCATCAATCTCTCGTCATTTCTGATCGCGTTGAGCCCCACGATCCTGCTGATCAACGCACTGTTCTTTCTCCTCTTTTGCTGCTTAGCCATTGGACTCGGCTGGAAAATCAAAAAGCGAAATGACGCGGCAAAATGGGCGGTGATTTTAGCCTTTGGATTCATCATATTCAACGTAGCCATATCGGTCATTGGCAGCATCATCGGAGTGATCGTTTTGGCTTGATCACACCCACATCAAAAGAAGGGCGCACAGGTCCGTTTTATTTCCAAATGGAATGCAATATTTGCAACCTGAATTCGGGATGTAGCTCAGTTGGTAGAGTGCTCGTCTGGGGGGCGAGAGGCCGCAGGTTCAAGTCCTGTCATCCCGACTTAAGAATTGAAATGGCCTTCAGGTAACTGGAGGCCTTTTTATTTGCAGCCCTCTCTTTTCTAACATCAATGGCTCGTCTGGGGGCCACGCCAACGGCGTGGAGGTTCAAGTCCTGTCATCCGGACATTAGTAAAGAAAGGCTTACAGGTAACTGGAGGTCTTTTTTATTATTTTCAGCCATATGGACTTTTGCGTTTACATCATTCAATCGAGTGTACACAAGAGATTCTACACTGGTATGTCCAGTAACCTAGAGAATAGGTTGGCGAAGCATAATAGTGGTCTAAATACCTCAACAAGAACTGGTGCGCCATGGCATCTCATCTGGAACAGTGAATTTCTTTCAAAAACAGAGGCGAGCGAACTTGAACGAAAGATCAAGAAACGAGGAGCTGCTAGATACTTAAACGACATCACATCCACCTGATTCGTCTGGGGGCCACGCCAACAGCGTGGAGGTTCAAGTCCTGTCATCCCGACTTAAGAATTGAAAAGGCCTTCAGGTAACTGGAGGCCTTTGTATTTGCAGCCCTCTCTTTTCTAACATCAATGGCTCGTCTGGGCGCCACGCCAACGGCGTGGAGGTTCAAGTCCTGTCATCCCGACATAGAAATAGAAAGGCCTTCAGGATACTGAGCCCCCCCCGCCACCGCGCGATTGCAACGCGTGGTGGCATGAACCATGATCAAGACCAATAGCCAATCGATTGCCTGGATTTGGTATAGTGGGCCAAGATATAAGTTCCACAACATGGAGATCATTAAGGGTTTAGCGATTGATCTGCTTACCACCACGCGACAGAGTAGATTCACCGAACTCCTTTCAGTCGGTTCGCTCGGCAGCGGGGGCACAAGAAGGCCCTGGCTTTTCTGATGGACTGAAACAAACTCGAATCATTGTAAAACCACGAATCATCGAACAGGAATCAAATCATCTTGATGGGCTTTTTCTTGATCATTCCACCCCTCGCATCTTTTACTGAAGCCATCACGATGAAGGCCTTCGGATCGATCTTGTATATCTCCGCCTTCAATTGAGACATTTCTAAACGGGTAATGATGACATACACGATGTCTGTATTTTCTAAAGGTTGACCATCCTTGATAAAGCCTTTTTGTCCTTTGATGATTGTACAACCTCTTCGCATGGTCCCGGTTACTACTGAGCGTATTTCTTCACTGAAATCAGAAATGATGGTGACCGACATGTACTCCTCGATGCCATCGATCACAAAGTCTACCGTTTTGGCCGCTGCGTAGTAAGTGAGGATAGCATACAACGCAATTTCAGTGGAAATGAAGTAAAATGCTGCCAGGAAAATGACAAGGTTAAAGAGCATGATCACATTCCCCACCGTTAGGTTCGTCTTCCTGCTTAAAAATATTGCCAGCACCTCCGTACCATCGATGATGGCTCCTCCTCGAATGGCCATTCCTATGCCGAGGCCTAAAAAGATGCCTCCAAACGCCGAAATCAACAAGGGGTCTTCCGTGATGGCTGGAAACGGCAATAAGTATATCGCCAAGGCCAAGAGGGCGATGGCAAAAATGCTACGCACCGCGAACCTACGACCAATGGCCTGGTAGGCCAAAACGATGAAAGGCAGGTTAAACAGCACCACCAAGACCGAGACACGGATGTCGAAGATGCCGTGTACTATCAAGGAAACTCCCATCACTCCCCCATCGATGAATCCGTTGGGCATGAGAAAACCCTTGAGGCCGAAAGCGGCAGAGACGACACCGACCAGCAGGTAGAGCAAGGCTGAAAGCTCGTGGACGACATCCGCTTCTGCTTCGCGCATTTCCTTGTCAGTCCCGACCGATCCGTCTCGAAGTTCAAAACGAATCTTGACGTACGGTCGTGCCAAGCGGCGAATCGTTTCTCGGAAAAATGGAATCATCTTGTTTTGGTGCCAAAGTTAGCGCATAACACATGCATCCACCATGTGAATAAAACGGAAACTCGGTCTATCCGGCGTGTAGAAAATCAAGCTCAGACACCCGGCACAAATGGCCACCTCATCGCTCGCTCCAGATGGAACATCAAGCCTTTCATACAGTGAACTGGAGTGCGAATCAAGATTTATAACCACGCGAGAGGATGCTCGGCGTTCGCGTGAAGGGCGATTGCCAAGGCCCTTCGTCAGAGGGTATGCTCGTTTCGTTTAGCTTCCTTTTTAGCCGCTTTCGCCGCCCGCTTTTCCATCAGGTTCTTCGCCGGTGCGGTCTTGTCCGACTTCTGCTTTCCTTCTTTTTCCCTCGACATGGTAATGGGTATTATGTGTAAGGCTAAGGTCGTTTCGTAGCACGAAGGATTAATTACACGTGCAGAAGGAGAATTTGCATAATTCACAGGTCTTCCAAGTTTTCTTGCCGCTTCTGCTTTAGCTGCTTGAAAAAGGTTGGCGACAAGCCAGTGACTTTTTTGAATTGGTTGGACAGATGTGCCACACTGCTGTAGTGCAGTCTGTATGATATTTCTGTTAGATTGAGCTCGTCATACAGCAAGAGTTCTTTGACCCGTTCTATCTTATGAAAGATGATGTACTGCTGAATGGTGGTTCCCTTGACTTCTGAAAAAATGTTAGAGAGGTACGTGTAGTCCAAGCCCAGTTTTTCGCTGATGTAATCGGAGTAATTGACTTTTGGCAACTCTTCGGAATAGTGGATCATCTCGATGATGACTATTTTGATCCTCTCGATCAAAATGCTGCGCTTATCGTCCATCAACTCAAGGCCCGAAGTCAGTAGGTTTGCCTTCAACTGCATCCGTTGTTCGGCGGTGATGTCTTCCAAAATCTCAATCATGCCAAGGTCTACAATCACAAAGTTGATCCCAAGCTTTACCAACTCTTCCTTCACAAGGGCTTTGCAGCGCATGCTGACCATGTATTTGATGTATAGTTTCATGTGTTTAAAGCTAAGCTGGTAATCTCCCAAAAGATAAGCCTTTCACGCCGATATCGTATGGGTTTGCTATCTCCTACAACAACTGATTGCTTCGATGTAATTCTCTTACGAGGAGGGCCATTTACACGTTCTTCGAATTCAGGTTCCGATTAAATTATAATGTCTTAATTTGATCGGTATGGAGAAGTGGAAGGCCTAGCTATTAACGCTTTCGTTCGCTTGTTTGACATTTAACGCTTGGTCTCGCATGGTGACAGTAATCGACTCGGTTGAGGAAGCCGAGAAGTGGCGGTTCAGTGCTTACATCAACAGTGGACTGAATTCATTTCGGGGTGGTTCTCTCCAAAATGTTTGGCACCACAGAAATGACCTCCACCCCCGATTTGCTTGTGACATTGGACTGCACCTAGATCGCGCGCTGTTCCAAAATAGTACCAGCCACTTTTTAGCGGGCGCCTCTTGTAGCTACCTCTCATTCCGAGGCCGTCCTTACGGAAATCTTCAATTTTTTCGAGATTCGGTGCTTTTTTCACTCGAAGGATTCGAACGGTTCCATGCCATGGCCGTTGGTTTGTCAGCGGCATACGAAGTCGATGCTCGTAACAATAGTATCGGCCTTCGCGCAGGCTTCAAGCTTGGCTACGTTTTCAACCATCGACAATATGATGTTGTTGATAAACTAAGACCCGTCGTCGCCTTTAGCGAGCTTTCACCCTATTGGAAACCGTCCCATTCACGGTGGATTGACCGAATATTCTTCAGCTTCTCGCACAATGCCATTCGACCCACTCGTTCTAGGGTGCCAAGGCATGTCATCATGCTCATGGCGGGTGCATCTCTTCGTTTGGGGCATTGAACATTCTTGCCTGAAGCATTACACACTCCTCTAACCTATAGAATATAACTTGCCCACTACCAGTGAATTGCGAATAAGTACTCTACACCTCGATGATAAATCTGCATCGTTTATTCAGTGCAATGGTGATATTTGTCAGTGGAATGATCGAAGGGATGGCATCGTGCGGAGGCGTAGTAAACCATTGTCCTTCTAAGGTGTGATTACATAAACCCTACTGTTGAAGCTCACAGAGCGCTTCGACCCTAACCAGTCCGCCCTATGTCGATGCGCGAAATATTAAACTTCAAACTCCTCGACCTTGAAGATTATCAGATCACGGTCTTTACGATTGGATTGGTCGCAGTGATCTTACTGGGTACGTACCTGTCTTTGAAGATCGTAAAGCGCTCGATTGTAAAACCGAGCAAAGGCCTGCCGTCTGACGGTGGAAGGAGGCATAGCATTTTCCTGATCATACGGTACTTAGTCTGGGTGGTGAGCATCGTTCTGTGCATGCAGACGCTTGGCATTCAACTCAATCTCTTACTGGCAGGGTCTGCGGCTTTGCTCGTAGGATTGGGGTTGGGCATTCAGCAGATATTCAATGACATCGTCAGCGGCATGTTCCTCCTCTTTGAAGGCAGCGTGCAAATAGACGATATCCTCGAAGTGGATGGATTGGTGTGCATGGTACGTGAAATCAATCTCCGCACGTCTAAAGTGGAGACCCGAGATGACATCATGGTCATCATCCCCAACCACGTTTTCATCAACGAAAAAGTGATCAATTGGAGCCATCAACACAAGATCACCCGGTTCAGAATTGAAATCGGTGTGTCCTACAAAAGCGACCCCGCCAAAGTGAGAGACATACTGCTTGAAATCATGAAGGCGAAAAAAGGAGTGATCAAGTCAAAGGACAAAGGTCCCGCGGTGAGGTTCAACGGTTTCGGAGATTCTTCCTTGGATTTCGAAATGCTGTTTTACAGTCCAGATACCTTCCGGATTGAGAACATCATGAGCGATATGCGATTTGAAGTGTTCAGACGATTCAAGGAAGAAGGCATCGAAATTCCATTCCCACAACGCGACGTTCACTTTCGTAGCTCGGACATCAACCTACCGCTCTCGTCGGACGCTAAGCCACAGTAATCGGCATCATTGATTTGCTGGAGTAACCGTTCGTTCCTGATGATTCGGACACTTTTGCCTTTACGCTCTCCTACTAGAAATCACCTGAGCACGCTTTATCGATCTTGCAAGCCCTTGCCGCGCAGAATGTTAGGGATGCACTTCTCAATTCTTGCAACCCGTGTGGAAGACTGCTTCGCTTGTGCAATGTGCAGTAAATAACCCCGTCGCCTCCCCGGCGTCAAAGCGTCAAAAGCTGCTCGCAACACTGGATTTTCATTCAATACCTCCGCCAATTCCTCGGGAACGGCGTGGTCGCTACTGTCGTTCAACGGCACCTTTACCCCGTTCTCTTCCAGCTCGATCGCTTCAAAAATGTACGTCCTAAGCACGGGTGCAAGTGCCGCGATTCTGCCAACCGATTCAAAACGAATGAACCGAGCCGCTTGGGTATGTTCGCCCGGGCGCTCAAGCAAGCCATGTTTGTCCTTCAGCAAGCTTCCTTTGAAAAAACTCAGCGACGCATAGGCTTTGAACGCACTTATAATCGCGACATTTTTACCTTGAAGGGTATAGCACGGTACGCTCCATTTCAGCTCTTCTTCCAAACCACAGGAGAGTACAATCTTACGAAGCTCCTTCATCTCTTCATTCCACTTCGGCGCTTTGCAATCGGGCGTTCCCCCCAACGGGCATCGACCACAGCCGTTGACAAAATATGCGTCTATTTCCGGATTCATGCCGTTCATAGGTCGTTCAAGCCCTTGCCGCGCAAAATGTGAGGAGTGAATTTTTCGATGCGCGCGATGCGGGTCTTCGCTTGTTTAGCTTGTCCAACATGAAGGATATAGGCGCGCTGCCTCCCAGGGGTCAGCGACTCAAACGCCGATTTTAATGCGGCATTTTCTCGCAACGCTGCACTCAATTCTTCCGGCATGTTAAACGCCTCGGTCTTCTTCATCGGCACTTTCAAACCCGCTTTTTCCACTTCCATGGCTTCAAAAGTGTATGCTTTGATAATCGCCCGCTTAGCGGCCACATCTTCGGCGCTTGTAAACCGAATTTGCCTAGCCGCCTGTACATTTTCGGTTTGCTGAACCAACAGTCCTTCCACATCGTTGAGCAAGGCTCCTTTGGTAAATAGCAGTGCGCAATAATGCTTGAATCCGTGGATCAGCACAATATTTCCGTTTCGGAAGGTGTAGCACGGAACGCCCCATTTCAATGCCTCATTCAAGCCGCATTCCAGCATGATTTGCCGCAGTATGCCGTAGGCCGGCTTCCATTGCGTGTCTTTAGCAAAGAAGAAGTCAACGGCTGGATTCATGGGATTCATTTTGTCGGTAATATCTCGCTTGTGAAAGTAAAACGATTGTGCCATTGCACGAAATAGCTCCGCGAAATTGTCGATCAAAGTTCGGCACCTTTTGATATCTTGCCCCCGTGCCTACCCAATCCCCGTCCACCGCTAAAGCGGCCTTTCGATCGGCATTTATCCTGCTGATCATGCTGTTCTTCATGTGGGGATTCATCACCTCCTTGAACGACATTCTCATTCCACACCTAAAAGCGGTTTTTGACCTCAATTACACGCAAGCGATGCTGGTCCAGTTCTGTTTTTTCGGATCCTATTTCATCATGTCGGTTCCCGCCGGGCGGATCATCGAAAAGTTGGGCTATTCCAGCGGCATCGTCATCGGTTTAGTGGTCATGGGACTCGGTTGCCTTCTATTTTATCCCGCGTCCGTCTTGGTCTATTATCCCCTCTTTCTACTTGCGCTTTTTATCATGGCCTCTGGCATTACGGTACTCCAAGTAGCCGCCAATCCGTTCGTCGCGGCCGTAGGTCCACCGGAAACAGCGTCCAGCAGGCTCAATTTGTCGCAGGGCTTCAACTCGCTCGCCCATACCATTGCACCGGCGTTTGGAACCTTTCTCATCCTAACCGATAAGTCTGAAGATCTCGCCGTGCGGGCCCAGGCGGTACAACTTCCGTACATCGGCTTGGCCATAGCCCTCTTTTTGATCGCGGGCTTGTTCGCATGGGTCAAGTTGCCCAAAATTCATCATAGTGCGAACGATAAGGATGCAGTCAACCGCACGATCTGGCAGCATCGAAACCTCAGCTTTGGCGTGCTGGCAATTTTCCTTTACGTCGGAATAGAAGTCTCCATCGGCGGTTTCTTGGTCAATTTTTTCGGTGAGTCGCACATTGCCGGTTTGCCGGAAGAAATAGCCGGACACTATGTATCGTATTACTGGGGAGGCGCCATGGTGGGACGCTTCATCGGTTCGGCCGTGTTGCAACGGATGAAGACCGAACGGCTCCTCGCGATCAGTGCCTTGGGTGCCCTTGCCTTGGTAGCTGTGACCTTGTTCACTTCGGGTTCGATCGCCATGGTCGCAATCCTAGGCGTTGGACTCTTCAATTCTGTGATGTTTCCTAACATCTTCACACTCGCCATCAAGGGTTTGGGCAAATACACCAGCAGGGCTTCGGGCCTCTTGGTCATGGCGATCGTAGGCGGCGCCATCGTGCCAGTCATACAGGGTTTGCTCGCCGATAGCTTAGGGGTTCAAGCATCCTTTGCAATCGGCTTGCTTTGCTACGGGTACGTTTTATTTTATGCGCTCAAAGGACATAAGGCGCACTAAAGCGATAACTTCCAGAACCTACGCGGAGTAAAGTGTTGCCCGCGCTTTGCTTCAAGAATTCCACTTCCTTAACTTCCATTAAGGGCACATTGCCTTCTGTGATTGCCTGCACGTCGGTTGATGGCAGGTAGACTTCAGCCACCGTATTGGGCGGAATCACTACGTCCAAAAGAAAGCGGCCTGATTCAATTTCCCAAGACGACTTGATCATTCCCCGGACCGATCGGTGTGAGGCACTCGCATGCGTAAGACCGCCTCCCGGCCGTGGATGGATGGTAAAACGGCGGTATCCAGGGGCGGTCGGTACAATTCCCGCGATGGTAGAATACATCCACTGACCAATCGAACCATAGGCGTAGTGATTCAACGAGTTGGTGCTGTCTTCGTGGAAACCATCTTCGCTCGTATAGCTATCCCATCGCTCCCAAACGGTAGTCGCCCCTTGCTTGATTTGATAGCCCCAAGAAGGAAATTCATCCTGGAGCAACAAGGAATAAGCAAGATCCAAGCGACCGATGCTCGTCAATACAGGCAGCAACTGACTCGTACCCAATATGCCCGTCGATAAGCGGTTTGAACGGCTCTCAAAGGCCCCCAACAGGTTGCCTTCTACCGCGGCCATGCGATACGACGGTACCAGGTCAAAGGCCAACGATAGCAAATACGCCGTTTGTGTGTGGCCTTCAATGCGCCCATCATGGTCGATGAACTGTTTCCTAAACGCGTACGCAATGCTGTCAGAAAGCGATTCGTAATGACGTACATCTTCAGGGCTTTTCAATACTGCGGCGATGTTCGCCATCAAATCAGCACTTCGTTTAAAGTAAGCGGTGGCGATTAAATCAATTGGTGTTTCACTGTCAACGTTTTGCCAATCCCCATAACTGTCCATTGTACTAATGTACCCCAAGTGCTTCGATTCTAAATACTCCATCCATGCTTGCATGTTGGGATAAAGCGACCTGAGCAGGGTGCTGTCTTGGTACGTTTCGTAGATATACCACGGACAAATGACACCCGCATCTCCCCAACCTGCAGCCACGCGCCAAAAAACCCTCGGAGCCGTACTGGGGAATCGTCCATCGTCAAATTGTCCGTCGGCTACGTCTACCATCCATTTTTTGAAGAACGGAGCGATGTCCATGTTGTATCCTGCCGTGGGCATAAAGAGTTGCGCATCGCCGGTCCACCCCATGCGCTCATCACGCTGCGGACAGTCTGTGGGAACTTCAAAATAGTTGGACCGTTGGCTCCAAACGATGTTCTGATGAATGCGGTTAATGCCTTCGTCGGAACAAGTGAAGCTCCCGGCTTCTCGCAGGTCGGAATGCAAAACAATTCCTTGAATATCCTTTGTGGTCAAGGTACCTGGATAGCCCGTGACCTCAATGTATTGAAAGCCGTGATACGTAAAGCTCGGTTCCCAGACCTCCTCTCCGTTTCCAGAAAGCACGTAGGTATCGGTAGCTCGTGCAGTCCTGAGGTTCCTGGTATGCAGGGAGCTGTCTTTGTTGAGCTTTTCTGCAAACCGCATTTGAATCGAGTCGCCGCGCTCTCCGCGCGCCCTAATTCGCGCCCAACCCGCAAAATTTTGCCCCATGTCAACGATGAACACGCCTGGACGTTGCTCAAAGACGGCTACCGGATTCATTTCCCTGGTCTTTCGGACAGGAATGCCCGGGTAGGCACCGATCATAAGATCCATCGAGTCCGAGACGACTACCGGTAACCAATTGGAATCATCAAATCCACTTTCATTCCAGCCGGGCATTGCGCGCCGCGCATCATAGGTTTCACCCCCTTGCATATCTGCTTCCATCAGAGGTCCGTAGCTGGCCTTCCAGGTTTGGTCGGTTCCAATCAACAATTCTTTCGTACCTGACGTTATGTGCACCTGGGCCTTCAGCCTCGGATGCTTTCCGTAGTACCGTTGTCCTATATCGGCTACATTACCTGCATACCAACCATCGGCTAGGATGAAAGCAATCGTATTCGTCCCTGTGTGAAGCAAGGAAGTCACGTCATAGGAATTGTAGTACACCCGCTTGCGGTACTCGGTCCAGCCTGGTGTAAAATAATCCTCGCCAACGCGCTGGCCGTTGATGAAGAGCTCGTAATTGCCCAATGCGGTTGCATGGATCCGGGCATCGTCTACCGCGTCTTCCACTTCAAATGTTTTGCGAAAGTGCGGGCATGGAAGGGGTTGATACACTTTCTTACGCTTGTTTTTTCCGTTGTTTCCCCAAGGCTTTATTGGCGCAGGAGGCATATCGTGGGCCACATCGAGTCCGATCCAATTTGCCCTCCAGTCTGATTTATTCAGCAAACCCATGTGCCACTTCGCAGGCTCACTCCAGCGCGATGCCCGTCCGCGCTCATCCCAAACCATGACCTTCCAATAACACGCCTGATTAGACGTCAAGGCCCCTCCATCGTAGGGAACGTTGACCGTATTGTCAGAGGGAACAACACCTGAATCCCAAAGACCTCCATTCTCATCTTTCAACGCTTCCAACGACTCCGCAACAAGGATGCGGTAAGCCGTTTGCATCCGCTTGCGCCCCTCTCCTTCTACAATCCAAGTCAGCCTGGGCTGGATGGCATCTACCGCCATCGGATTGACCAAATATTCACATCTGAGATCGTTCGGCATGAGGTCAGACTCCTCGTCTTGGCACGCAGTAAAAAGCAGCGAAAGGAGAAGAATGGTATAGAATCGGCGAAATTTCATCTCTCACGCTGCTCGAAGGTTTCGCGTATCTCTTGGTGGTAGACCTTCGTGGTGTTACGTCCGGCCACCAAAATGTCAATTTCGATCCTCCAGAGCCCCTGCGAAATCCGCTGGCCTTTGATTACGCCCTCTTTGAGCGGATGTATGCCCTTGTCCTGACAACGACAATCTTGAATGTACACGGCGTTGGCGTCCAAGAGCTCGGTCGCACGTAATTCAAATTGATCCAAGGACGGGTCAACTTCAAACGCAATGATCGTAGGAGCGACCGAGTGATTCCCTGCTTCACCTGCATTGTTTTGATACCACTCAAAGACCCGTTTTGTGCCAGAGGCAATCCGGTAAAAATTCTGCTTGTTCAGTTTTTCCTCGTCGTACTCAATGGCCGAATCTTCGTAGTACACATATTTCTTTTCCTCTTGCGCACAGCATACATTAAAGCTCCAGAGAGTGGAAAAAAGCAAAGGCGCTATGTGCCGTGCGCCCATCATGGCTTGAGAACGATGGTTTCCGGGTGAACTACAGAGGCATCCACTTCCAAGGGCGACTTGGCGTGCTTGTTTCCGTTGATTCCATTCAATTCAATGGATTGACTTTGTTCCCCAGAAACATACACCAGGGTATGTGCGCCGGGTTCACTCTGGCAGTTGCGCAACTGAACCGATTGGGCATTGTGCAAGGCAATGACTGGCTCCTCGCTTTCTAAACGCCCTTGCCGACCCATGAAATTTCCGACCTGCACCTCTTCCACGTTTGAAAGTACAAGTGCGCTACCCCACAAAGGTTCCGGTGAATCGTCTTGCCAATTGACTGAGAAACCCTGTACGGTCAAATTACGCACGTGATCGATGGCCAATGCGTGGTCGGCACGCTTATCCAAATAGTTCTCTTCGAGCATGGTCAAGGAGACGTTTTTGAATACTACGAATTCGATCCTGTCACCTACTGTGCTCTCTATTCTACTCGTACCCCTCGCCCTCGCTTGGATGTTTAAAAAAGAAACGTTCTTGATGGACCCCACGGGAGAACGCTCGTTCTTTTTCGTTAAATAAATCCAGATGGGATCACCGTTCCCCCACCAGTTGAAATGCCTTCGACTGCAATCGATGGTAATGTTTGAAAAGCGGACATCCTCCACGTTGCCACCGTCGCGTACTACAATGCTCAAACCGCGGTTGGTATTCAATATCGTGCAACTGTCGAATCGAATGTTTCTGAAATCGCCGTGTGACTCTGTACCAATCTTCAGCGCGGTGGATGAGGATGTCAAGATGCAGCGTTTTACTGAGACGTTTTCACAGGGTTCATCAAACCATGTCTTCAAAACGATGGCGTCGTCACCGGTCGAAATCACGCAGTCGGAAATCTCAACGTCAGAACAAGAATTGATGTCAATTCCGTCTGCATTCACCCCTTGCTCAAGGCTCGAGAACACCTTGACGTCGTGGATGCGAACGCGCGAGCTTTTCATGATGTGAAGCGTCCAAAAAGAAGATTCTTCGAGGGTGATGTCCTGTACGGTAACCCGCTCACAATCCGTAAAGACCACCAGCGCCACATCAGGCTTGACCACGTAATACATCTTCATCTCTACCCCTGCTGCTTTGGCGTTCTCTGTAATGTCCTTTATAAATGCATCGGTCTTTCTCAAGTCTTCATAGCTGCGTTTCGCTCCTCCGTGGATGGTCCCTCCGCCTGCCAAAGTGATGTTCTTGGCTCCGTTGGCATACAAAAAAACAGGGCGGGTTGCATTTTCCAAGGGCATGCGGTAGTCATTGATGTTTCGACTGGCATGAAGGGTAGCTCCTTTTTCTAGAAACAAGGTTACGTTGTCTTTCAACACCAAGGTTCCCGATCTGTACTGCCCTGGAGGAAGGTACACCACGCCGCCACCGTCAGCAAAGCAGGCGTTGATGGCACCTTGGATGGCCTCGGTAGAAAGCAAGCTCGAATCAGCTACTGCGCCATACGTAAGCACGTCGTAACGTTCGGCTGCTTCTTGCGCCTTGACGTCGGATGCCGTGGAAGTCATAAGTACAACCACGGCGATTTTCGACGCACTTTGCACTATATACCGTATGGTTTCAATGTTGGCCTGCATGTTCAAATTTCATCCTCGTCCAAGTTGCGTCGTTATCGCCTTTGCCATAGATCAATAAATGTCCGCCGTATTCACCGCCGTCAGGATCGCAATGAACGATCATGAAACTGAATTCGTTTTCGGCGAAAGCTTTGCTCTTCTCCATCCCCAGCGCCAGCGTCGAACTTACATCAATGCGCCCTTCAAAAATATAATCGGCCGGATTTTCTCCCCATGGGTTCATTTGTAGGGCGTAATCAACGGAGGGTGTAGGGATAGGTTCCTCAATATACGCTTCGGTGGCAGAACCATGCCTCCACCATGCGCCGTAATCCGGTTTTGAGTTGTCCATCACGAAGCAAAATGCGTGGTCACCTTCCTCAAATTTTTCAGCGACCCCATCGCGCGGTGCTTCAATAAATAAGGCGATGGCGTCCTTGTAGTACCAACGCTTGGGTTCGTGCTTAGCATCCATTACATCATTCACATTGTCGTGCACCTCGGCACCAAAATACAAATGGTGGCCATCCCACGCGAGGTAATAAGCCGCACGCAAATCCGCAGCGCCTGGAACTTCATTGGAATCGACCACCAAGCGGTTTCGTTTAGGTTCGTACCAAGGAGATGCCTTTACGCGCGCCATATCCCACTCCCCGTCTGAAAATGCATCCAACTTCCATTCACCCAAATCCCCATCGATGGCAGGTGTTTTGTCGAGCAAAGGGATGACAATGGCTTCCACATCTTGAGCAGCGCACGAGGTTAACGAAAAGCATGTGGACGTACATAACATCAATTGCCACAGGACGTGTAAGGCAGGCGGGTATAGTCTAGTCAACATACTGATTGTTCGAAGTTAGCCAATGCGACGAATCCTAGCTATTTTCGAAGGATCGAAATCCAATGAAAGCCCCCATCACTAACTACTTATTAATCTGCACTACCTTCTGCATACTCTGGGCGGCGAGCGGGTGCAACGCTACCCTTGCCACTGAAGAGGATGCGCCTTTGAGCGCAAGAAAAAGCGATTCATTGCATTCTGGATCCGTGGGAGGTTTGGTCTCTACACGCTTCAGAAACTTACAAGAACTCAGCGAGGTTGTACAGATCGAATTCCAAGGCGATACGGCTTCTGAAAAAGGAAGCGATGCAGTACGGTTGGTTCATTTTAGCAACAACAAGGTGGTCGTGAGCGAACTCGAGCAAGGGGTCAGCGAAGATGACTTTCGAAGCGCTCGCGACGATGGTTTTTGGGCGAAACTGGGATTGGCCTGCAGGACGCCTTATGCATTGATCCATCGGCAAGACATCATGCGTGTGTTTGTGCTATCGCGTAGAAAACATGACGTATTCGGTCCGGGTGACGTGGCGTTCTATGATTTTGCAGAATTGATGACCCAACACATCCGCGGCGAGGATGCCTCGAAACTTTCGGCTGAAGATCTTACCGAAAAAGGATTCCTCAACACCTTCAACCACATCACGGCCCAAGCCTTTGTCACCACGCTATTTTCAGAAGAACTGGCCGATTACGTTGCCGACGTCCACGAACGACATAACATGGCCGCGTTGATCAGCGGTAAATTCACCAAATCGCAGCTCGAAAATCCCGAGAACAATCCGATGGACAATTACGTCGACATGATCAACAATGAGTGGGGACAAGAGCTCGGTAAAGGCTTGAAGCAACAATTTGAAATTGACTCGAAGACCGTCTGGACACCCGAGTTATTGGCCGGATACCTCAATGAAGTGCAGGCGTATTACACTTGGGCATTCCAAATCTCGTTTATCCCATTTGACGCATCGGACGAAGAAGTCATTCGTTTTGCGGGCAAGCTAAACACGGTGCTTAATGAGCAAATGAAATTAGTAGCTGGGGCCGATTGATCACCCTCCCAAACGCTATTTACGTGGCACGAGGAATAGGGCTTCCTCATCCTTCGCAACTTCGTACAATTCTTTGTGCTCGGACAATCCGATCACGTCACTTTTGGCGAGCGCTGAAAACCAATTTTTATCCTCAATCCTGGCTGAGTCGAACTCAGTTTCATGAAATACCGCCTCGTCCAGTGCCGTTCTGCTGAAGCGTGCATGGCAAAATCGCGCACCAGATAAATTTGCTCGGGTAAGCGCTGCGCCTTTGAGATTGGTTCCTTCAAAATCTGAGTACGACAGCTGTGTGCCGACGAACTTGGCCCACCGCACATCCGCCATTCTCAAGTCGGCAAAATCCATCTTCGCCGCATGAAAAAGCGCTCCATTCACGTTGGTACGATGTAAATTGGCTTCGGTCAGTAGCGCCCATCGAAGGTCGGCCCTCCGAAAATCAGCGTAGCGCATATCCGCCCCACTCAAGTCTGCATTCCAAAGCTTTGCCTCAACGAGCGTAGCCTTGTGAAAGGTGCAGCCACGCAAATTGGCCTTTTTTAGATGTGCTCCATTCAGATCAATGCCCCCCAAGTCCGTCCCCTGTAAATCGGCCTCGTGCAAATCAGCAAACGCAAAACTCGCCGAGGCTTTGATCTTCATAAAATCGGCCGAATCCAAGTCCATGTGAACCAAGGCCATTAACAACTGCCCCCGTTCCGGACTCAACGGCAGGTTTATAAGGCTATCGCCTGCCGGGTACTGATAAGGGCCCAGTGCTTTGGATAGCGCAGCGATGTCTTCTATGCTCCTGATCGATAATCTATGGTCCGTTGAGCCATCCAATTCCGCTTGAATGCCTTGGAGAAAAGCAATCATACCCAAAGTTGATTCTGCCGCTTGCAGGGACGAAATCATCTCGGCTTGGCGCAACACAGCGGCCTCTTGTTCATCCAATTGCTCGCGAAGCGCTTCGTTGGATTGGGAGAGCGAACGCACCCAAAGGGCCAGCCCGCCTGCAACAAGGACGAAAGAAATCCAAAAGACAACAATGAATCTAAACATACCGCTATTCGCTTGCGAGCAAGGTTACCCGTTTGAGCAAATATCTAGTTTAAATCTCAACAGCAAATCAGCGAGCAACGGCTTCACTAAGAAGTATTTGCACGCGCTATTCACAATGCTCCGATAAAAAGTGGAAAATGGGAGCATCGGGCGCGGTGGAGTTGAGCGTAATTTTAGGCATCTAACGCTTTAATACCAACGTAAGATGATAACAGAATGGCAACAAGAGGTAAACGCATTGAAGGCCTCTCTGACTGGCGACTTGTTTCAGGACATGGAAGCCCGTGACAAGATTCACAATTTAGAAATGAAGATCAACGGGGTAAAACCCGGTAGTTCTGAATTTGAGTGCGTAGGCTGCGGAAGCTGATCCAAACGCACTCCATCAAGACCGGCTCGCAAAATGAATCCAAGTTCATTTCGTCAGTCGGTTTTTTTATCTGCCTCGAGCCAATCGGTACACCGACCGCTTTCCGCAATCCTCACCCAAGGAGTAGGTTTCATGCGAACTGATCTCGTAATTTCTGTTTAGGTAGCGCCGCAAGATCAATACCTCCACGTCTCGGTTGTAATACGAAACGAAGGGGTCAAAATTGTTTGAATCGACTGGAAGCAGCGAACCCAACTTCCGGCGTTTATCGCCGTCGACTTCGTACACATCCGGTTCGATTTGACAAGATGCTTCGGAGCGCACAAATATCAATTTGATCTCTCGAAAGCGTTGCTCTACTTGTTCGGTTTCAACATTGACCATGCTCAATAACAGCAGGGCCAGACATAACAGTCCGATCGTCCTCATATCCTAGTAATTTTGACCAAAGCTGGCCTTCTTTAAGTGATTCTTTGTACTGGAACATCCAATGGAAACGGGATACTTTCCGTTCGTGAACGAATCACGACCCAATGGGTTTTGCCCTCAAAACGGACTAACCCCTTTCGAACAGATGTACTCTAAAATTTGTATGATTTAACGCAAACTGAGCGCAAGCTCATCGGTCATCATTTGCTGTTTGTGCAAACGAGTTGACCGCATATAGGTCGCATTGTAGTCGAGTTCCATTTCATTCGGATCGAATTCGATCAAGGTTACCGGATAATCGAGGAAATCATCAGCCTTAGCGTAGCCGTTATATACTTCAGATCGATCCAGCTCGACGTAGAAATGATAATCGTACGAGCCGAACAAGCCATCCTCTGATCGGGTATCTACAATGATCCTTTTAGTAACTCGACCCTTGTGGGCGATTTCTACCGTGTAGTATTCACCTGTTGGTAAACCAATCTTGGCTTTTCCTACTCGGGTTAGTTCGGTGTGAAAGAGGTTATTTCCTTTGTAGACCTTGATCTCTACGTTGGCAATGCGGATGTCGTTTTCGTCCACCACTTTAAATTTCAGTACTACCTTACCTGCCAGGGCAGTTGAGGACATCGCAAAGAATGCGAAAAGTAGAATCAGGGCCTTGTTGAATATCGTGTTCGCTTGCATGGCTATTGTTTTAATTGACCACGAACCTATAGAGCCGCGCAGCCATCATCAACCGCGAGTATTCCATCGTGCTCAGGCTTCTTCCCAACGCACACTATAGATACAAATGAATCGGGCTAGGCAAACAATAGGTAGCAGATCAAGCTGATTGCGCACACCGAAACCACGTTCATCCAAATTCCCGCACGCAGCATTTGTTTGACACTCACGTAACCGCTTGAGTAGACTACGGCATTAGGCGGGGTAGAAATGGGCATCATAAAGGCACAACTCGCCGCCAAGGTAACGGGCACCGTCAATAGCAAGGCATTCACCTCGAGCTCCGTGGCGATGCCAAACACCACTGGAAGTAAAACCGTCACAAGGGCCACATTGCTCATCACCTCGGTCAAGAAGAGCGACACGATCGTCAAACCCAGCATCAATAAAAAAACGGAGTCAATGCCGCAATCTGCCACAAACGACGCGATGAGCGAAATGATTCCTGCATGCTCCAATCCGCTCGCCAAGCTCAAGCCTCCTCCAAACAAGATCAAAATCCCCCACGGAAGTTTTTGGGCATGGGACCAATTCACGACGAACTCTCCCTTGCGTAGGTTGACAGGTGTAACGAACATCAATATCCCCCCGAGCATCGCGATGCTCGTGTTATTCAACACCCGTGTCCCAAGAGAATCATTGATCTGACCAGAAAAAACCCAGAGCAACACCGTAAATCCGAAGATGATCAGTACGGTACGTTCAGGCCGTGCCATCTTTCCTAGTCCCTTCCATTTCCTCTCCAACAATTCGTTCACGCCGGCAATGGGCTCGGAGTTCACAGGATAGACCAGCTTGGTCAGGAGCACGTATCCAGCACCCAGCAGCAGCACACCCACGGGTATGCCTACTTTCAACCAATCCGTGAAAGCAAAATCCGTCCCGAAGGATTCGTAGTAAAAGCCCGCAAAGACTAGATTCGGAGGAGTACCGATCAAGGTAACCATGCCTCCTATGTTTGCCGCGTATGCAATACCGAGCATCAGCAGTAAGGAAATTCGACGGACGAGGGTGTCATCGGTCCCTTGCTCTTTGATCAACTGAATGATGGAAATGGCGATCGGGAGCAGCATCACCGCTGTAGCCGTATTAGATATCCACATCGCCACCGACCAGGTAGCGAGCATGAATCCGAGCACAATGCCCGCAGGCCTCGTTCCCGTTAATCGCAACAAAGAAAATGCGAGTCGTTCATGCAACTTGCGTTCTTCCATGGCCAAGGCCAGAATGAATCCTCCTAAAAACAAAAAGATGATTGGGTTCGCATATGGAACGAAGGCATCGTTCACCGACATGATTCCCAACATTGGAAACAACACCATTGGCAACATCGCGGTTACGTAAAGCTCTACCGCCTCCAACACCCACCAGATCAGCATCCAGGCCGCCACGCTGAGTACCTTCGTCTGCAAGGCATCCACACCCGGATCCAGTATAAAAACCAACATGGCAGCTAACGGCCCAGAAAAGAGTCCAACCTGTTTATACCAATGCATCGCAGCTAAGATAAGCGTGTAATAAGCATTTGAACTAGTACCGGTAGCGAATCGCTCTAGCGTAGTCGGCATTCATTATCTTCATGCTGTGAAATACCCCATCACCTGCCTGCTCGTGTGCATCTGCACGCTCGGCTCCGCTCAAGTCCATTGCGACGGCACGCGCTACATCGAATCCGTCTTTACCAATGTGGACTCGGTAATCGGAGTGCAATACGCCGCCAACACTACCATCGGTGGGACCCAACGAAATTTACTCGTGGATGTCTATTTCCCTGACGCCGAATTTTTCTTCGCCCGTCCACTGGTGATACTTGCGCATGGAGGCAGCTTCATTGTCGGTTCGAGAAAAGAAATGCGTCCGCTATGCATCGCCTTGGCAGAAAAAGGCTTCGTAGCCGCCACGATCGATTATCGCTTGTACGATGCGTTCGCAACGCCGCTGGACTCCCTGGTCGTTTTTGACGTGGCCTTGAAGGCTACGATGGACATGAAGGCGGCCATTCGTTGGTTCAGGGAAGACGCCGCGGCAAACAACGACTTTGGCATCGACACCCAATTGGTGTTTGCAGGCGGAATATCGGCCGGGGCCATAACCGCATTGCACGCTGGATTTCTCGACACCCAGGACATTCAAGGACATCCAGCTTTCGACTCCATCCTCCAAGCCAACGGTGGCATCCATGGAAATTCGTCTTTTAACCATCAATACGCTGATGACGTCCTGGGCGTTTTGAATTATTCGGGCGCATTGAAAGACGCACGTTGGATCGACTCCGGCGAACCCCTTGTGTTTAGCGTGCACGATGAGCTCGATGGGGTGGTTCCGTACTACCGCGACCACAGTGATGCCATGGGCACACCCGTAGAACTTTGGGGGAGCTACGAAGTGAACCAAAAGGCCAAGGCCGCAGGCATCCGATCGCAACTCATTACCATCGAGAACAGCACGCAGCACGTGAGCTATTTTTTAAATGGAAGCAACGCTCCAGATTACGCGTTGGCGGTAGACAGCGCGGCGATATTTATGGAGTACGCCATTTGTGATCGAATGTCTGGAACCGATGACAACCGGCGATTGACCTCCTCCCCTGTTGTATTTCCAAATCCGGCATTCGGATCGCTGCACGTCAACGGCCTTCCTGGGGTCGACCACATCCAAGTCATTGAAGCTTCTGGCAGACAGGTGCTTAGCGTGCCGGTGGAAGCAAGCGCAGGCATCGATGTCTCATCCCTTGGTCCCGGAGTATATTCCGTGCTCCTTTTCCAACGAGATCAGCTTATCCACCTGGAGCGAATCATCAAACAATAAAAAAAGGCCTTCCAGTGGGGAAGGCCTTTTAAATAATACTAGCGTTTAGACTCAGTTCTTAGAAAGGTAATCCGCTACACCTTCGTGCGTTCCCTTCATTCCATCGGATCCTTTGCTCCAGTTTGCTGGACAAACTTCACCGTTCTCTTCGTTGAATTGGAGCGCGTCAACTACTCGGATGGCCTCGTCTACGTTTCTTCCTAGTGGAAGGTCATTGACCAATTGGTGACGAACCACGCCCTCCTTATCGATTAAAAAGAGTCCGCGGTACGCGACCAGCTCTCCTTCTGCTTGCAACATGCCTTCTTCATCGTAGAAAAAGTCTCCTGCAAGCACGTCATAGTTGTGCGAGATGGTTTTATTGGTGTCTGCTACGATTGGATACGTAACTCCTTTGATGCCGCCATGGTCCTTGCTCATTTGCAACCAACCCCAATGGCTTTGCTCGGTATCCGTCGATACGGCAACCACTTCTACTCCACGCTCTTTGAAATCGTTCAAACGCGCTTGAAACGCGTGAAGTTCGGTTGGACATACGAAAGTGAAATCTTTCGGGTAGAAGAAGAGGATTACGTACTTACCTCCAAACTGATCGAGGTTGAAATCCTTTACAATCTCCCCGCCATTGATCACCGCTGATGCGTTGAATCCAGGTGCTTTCTTTCCTACTAATACTGCCATTTTATTGTGCTTTTCTTGTTGTTGAATTGAAGCCTCGAAAGTACAATACCCACGCTCGTTAGACAAGCTTCGGGGTATGACTTTTGTCTATGCATCCATAGCCTCGCTCAATACCCATTTATTGCACTTCCAAGACTCAAACCAAGGGCTTAATATTGCAATGCATGGGAAGCATAGATTTTTTCGGATTCTTGCCGTTTGGTATCCTCGATCTCATCGATATTCTATTGGTCAGTTTCTTGCTGTTCAAACTGTACGAACTGATCCGGGGCACCATTGCGATTCGTATCTTCTTTGGCGTACTCAGCATTTACCTTCTTTGGCTGACCGTTACGGCATTGGAGATGGAGTTGATGAGTCAGATATTTCGGCAGTTCATCAACGTAGGAGTCATTGCCCTCATCATCGTCTTTCAACAAGAAATCCGTCGCTTCTTGCTAGCAATTGGCAATTCTGGATTCTTCAGAAACATAGGAGCACGCGGAGGCTTGTGGACCTACCTCGGCAAGTCAGACCAAAAGGTGTCGACCAATATACACGCCTTGTCGGAAGCCGTTTACAACCTCGCCAAGCAGAAAATGGGAGCCCTCATCGTCATTGAGCGCAACGCCGATTTACAATCCATCATCGACAGCGGTAGAAAGATGAACGCCGAAATGAACGCGGCCTTGCTCGAGAGTATTTTTTTCAAGAACAGCCCATTGCACGATGGCGCCGTAGTAATGCGGGCCAATAGAATCGTCGGTGCGAGTTGCATGTTGCCGCTTACCCAAAAGCACAATTTGCCATCAGCGTACGGCATGCGACACAAAGCGGCAATCGGAGCCACGGAAGAATTGGACGTAGTAGCAATACTAGTGAGCGAAGAAACGGGAGAAATCAGCATCGTTCACTCGGGCATCGTAGACAGCCCCAGCGACAAGCTCGGGTTCAGGAATCGGGTGCAAGAATTATTGACCCTGTGAATCCTTTGGCTTAGCGGACGTCCCTTCATTCATTTTCCTGAATTTCTCGAGCATTTCTTCTTGGCTCATGCTGAGGTTTTCGATGGAAGCCCGTGCATCTGCCGCTAGACGGTGGTTAGGAAAACGGTCCAAAATGCTTTGGTAGGTCTTAACCGCTTTGGCGTGGTCGTTCATATAGGTCTCGTAGATGAATCCTTTGAAGAGCCACATCTCCACGTTCTTACGAAAGCTCGGGAAATCGGAATTGAGTCGGTCGAGGTGATTGATGGCGGCTTGGTAGCGTCCTACTCCCACGCTCAAATCGGCTGCTTTGAACAAATATTCTGCCGTTACCGAATCCCTCGGATTCGCTCCGATGTAATCCCTGTAACGTTTGAGTAAGCGGTCTGCTTTGGAGTCGAGCAGATCGGTCCGTTCGCTTCGGATCAAACTCGCCACTTCCTTTTCCATGGAAGCGATCTCAGATTGCCGTTCTTCTTTGGATTGCATCGCCTTTACTTCCGTTGCTTTCTCTCCCGCGGCTGAATCGTTCTCAGTTCCATTCGTGCACGCTGCTACCATCAAGGGCAGAGCACAGATCAACATCCATTTTTTCATCATCTATCTTCTCAATTTAGGAAACTTCATTCTATACTCTACATCGACCACGCCCCTAGAGATGTTTTCAAGCTTTTTCCGCAAAAACTGTTTCCTCAAAGGGTTGAGCCGATCGGTAAACAAGATGCCATCCACGTGGTCGTACTCGTGTTGAATCACTCGGGCCCTCAATCCTTCGTATGTTTCTTCGATTAAGTTGAATTGCTCGTCGTAGTACTCAATTGTAATCTTGGGCCTGCGCGACACGTCTTCTCTCACGCCAGGAATGCTCAGGCAACCTTCGTTAAAATTCCATTTCTCTCCCTCCTCATCCAGAATGATAGGGTTGATAAACACTCTGCGAAATCCTTTTAAATCAAGCATTTCTTCATCGTCTTCGTCGTCATCAACAAATGGCGACGTATCTACAATGAACAAGCGAATCGACAGACCGATTTGCGGCGCAGCCAAGCCCACGCCCGATGCAGCTTCCATGGTTTCGAACATGTTTTCGATCAATTCTTTGAGCTTCGGATAGTCGGGATTGATTTCCTCTGCTTCCTTCTTCAGCACTGGGTCACCGTATGCTACAATCGGTAAAATCATCTAGATGGAATTCAAATATTCTTGCAAAATTAATGTTGCGCTCACTTTATCTACGTTGCCTTTCTCGCGGCGTTGTTTCTTGGTCGCCCCAGCCGTTATCATCGTTTGCATGGCAATCTTGCTCGTGAAGCGCTCGTCGAATCGATGGATGGCTTTGCCGGGAAATCGCTGATTGAGCTTGATGATGGTTTTTTGAATCTCACCTTCAACGTCCGAAACTTCGCCTGAATGCATCAGAGGAAGACCGATTACGATGCCTTCGAATCCCGGATCCTTATCGAGGGCTTCCAGCCGCGCAAACAATTGATCCGTTTCAGAGGTAGGAAGACCATTGGCAATCATGCCCATAGGATCTGAAATGGCAAGGCCGCAACGCCTTGTTCCATAGTCGATCGCTAGTGTTCTTCCCATGGATTCAAAGGTACGTTTTGAAAAACTCATAGGGCGGCAAAGGTCAACGCTTACTTTTGCATTGCACAACGAAAATGAGCCAATGGCGATGAATAGACAAGAATTAGAAACCGCTGTCAACGCGGCTTGGGAAGACAGAAGCCTACTAAAAAACCCTGCCACCATTGCAGCGATCGAAGGCGTAGTCAAGTCGCTCGACGAAGGAACCTTGCGCACGGCAGAACCCGATGGGGGCGATTGGAAAGTAAACGACTGGGTGAAGAAGGCTGTCATCCTCTACTTCCCGATTCGTAAAATGGAGCAAATTCAGGTGGGCCCATTTGAATTCTACGATAAAATGGCGCTTAAAAAAGATTACGCCGCCAAAGGCATCCGGGTTGTCCCGCATGCCATTGCTCGCTATGGCGCGTACATCTCGCGCGGTGTGGTGATGATGCCGTCCTACATTAACATTGGTGCGTACGTAGACGAAGGTTCCATGGTAGATACGTGGGCAACGGTTGGCAGCTGTGCACAAATCGGCAAAAACGTTCACCTCAGTGGTGGCGTTGGCATCGGAGGTGTATTGGAACCCGTTCAAGCGGCTCCAGTCATCATTGAAGACAACTGCTTCATCGGATCGCGATGCATCGTTGTGGAAGGCGTTCGCGTAGAAACAGAGGCGGTATTGGGCGCCAATGTCGTGTTGACCATGTCTACGAAGATCATCGACGTTACCGGCGACGAACCGGTCGAAATGAAAGGACGCGTCCCCGCACGATCGGTAGTCATTCCTGGCAGTTATGCAAAGCAGTTTCCAGCAGGTGAGTACAATGTTCCTTGCGCCTTGATCATCGGAAAACGCAAAGCGAGTACCGATAAAAAAACGTCGCTCAACGATGTACTGCGCGATTTTCAAGTAGCCGTTTGAAGCTTCCGAATGCCATACTCGTCATTCAAACCTCCTTTATCGGAGATGTGATCCTCGCTACCAGCGTCTTGGAAACGCTGCATGCCGCTTTTCCGGACGCGCAATTGGATGCATTGGTTAAAAAAGGCAATGAACCCTTACTCATCGACCACCCTTTTCTAAGGAACACGTTGGTCTGGAACAAGGGAAGAAAAAAATACGGCGACCTCCTTCGTCTGATGCAACAAATACGCTCCAATAAATACGCCGTGGTCATCAACTTGCATCGTTTCGCGAGTTCAGGAGCGTTAGTGGCATATTCGGATGCTCCCATTAAACTGGGATTCAGAAAAAATCCAATGAGCCGGCTCTTTACGCAGACGGCGGTACATTCCTTTGACGGCGTCCATGAAATCGAACGGAACGCCCGAGTGATAAGTACCTTAATCGGCGATCAGCCGGTCTTGAACCCTCGACTCTATCCTTCTCCAACCGATGCCTTAGCGATCAAAGAATACATCGCGACTCCCTATCGCTGCATTGCCCCTTCTTCCGTCTGGTTTACCAAACAGTGGCCGGCAGGAAAGTGGATCGAGTTGATGGACGCACTTCCGCAGGACCAAAGCATCTACCTCCTCGGGGCGCCTGAAGACAAAGCCCAGTGTGCATCGCTCATCCAACAAACGGCTCATCCCAGCGTGACCAATCTCGCCGGAAAGCTATCGTTGCTTCAAAGCGCTGCACTGATGAAAGGAGCGGTGATGAACTACGTCAACGATTCGGCTCCGATGCATTTGGCCTCAGCAATGAACGCCCCGGTGCGCGCCATCTTTTGCAGCACCGTCCCCCAGTTTGGCTTCGGTCCACTTTCTGAGGATGCAAAAATCATCGAGACGAAGGAATCCTTGGATTGTCGGCCTTGTGGATTGCACGGCCATGCAGTATGCCCCAAGAAGCATTTTAAATGCGCAACTACCATTCCTATAGACGAAATCGTCGAAGATGTTTAAACCCAACGCTGACGCTTCGAAGTGCTTGCGAGAAGGCGGCCGATTGACCTCCCCCACCCTTGCGTTGGAAGCCTATACAGGACAAGACGCACATGTCGTTATTTGCGGCTCCGAAGATCAGGTGCGATCTGTGTTGCCCGATGCCCCCTATCTGGATGCCCTCTTCCAAATCCTCGACGGCGGCGAACGCCTTCAGTGTCGGGTTGAGTTGGCCGACGGCGAGTGGGTCAACCTCATCGCCGATCTGGACGACGCCTTGGGCCAGGTAGCGCTGAATGCGCGCAGGCCACTGGCAGTAGTACTCCATCCTGCGACACAAGGAGGCAATCCAGCTGTAGAACATGGGAATAAGCACTTACCTTTGCACCCCCGTTTTGAGCAAGAGCTGTTGGTTGAAATTGAACGATACGCCGATTGCTTTGAGCAATACAGAGACGGATCATTCAAGCTCATTCGCCAAAAATGACCCCAGAACAAATACGCCGATTCATCGATCAGCCGATCTACCACAGCATTCGTGAGGCAGCGGTTGAGATGAATACCCGCGCATTCATCGTAGGCGGATTCGTGCGCGACTTGTTGCTGGATCGTCCTTCCAAGGACATCGATATCGTGGTGGAAGGCAGCGGAATTGATTTTGCCCATGCATTGTCGAAAAAGCTCCACGGCACTAAAGTCAGTTTTTTCAAACGCTTTGGAACCGCTATGTTTCGGCACGACGACATCGAATTCGAGATCGTGGGAGCCCGGAAAGAATCGTACCGCTATGACTCGCGCAAACCGGTGGTAGAAGATGGCACCCTGGAACAAGACCGTAGCCGGAGGGATTTTACGATCAACGCACTTTCCATCGGCCTCAACCACGACGATTTCGGGACGATCATTGATCCGTTTGGAGGCATGAATGACCTGGTGGAGCGCCGATTGATCACTCCCTTGGATCCCGTTCAAACCTATTCAGACGATCCGCTGCGAATGATGCGGGCCATTCGCTTCGCCACCCAACTGGGATTCCAAATCGACGAAGCATCGTTGCAGGCGATTTCTACCCAAAAAGAGCGCATCAAGATTGTTTCTCAAGAGCGCATTACCGTGGAGTTGAACAAAATCATAGAGGCCGATCGGCCCAGTCTAGGATTCAAGCTGCTCTTCAAAACTGGCCTTCTGCACCTCGTGTTCCCGAAGATGGTTGAACTGCACGGCGCGGAAGTAAAAGACGGCATCGGCCACAAAGACAACTTTTATCACACGCTACAGGTTCTAGACAACGTGGCCGAACGAAGCGACAATCTTTGGTTGCGTTGGGCGGCCATCTTACACGACATCGCCAAGCCAGATACCAAGCGATTTGACCCGCAACACGGCTGGACATTTCACGGACACGAGGACCTCGGCGCCAAGATGACGCCTCGTATTTTTCGGGGACTAAAACTTCCGTTGGATCACAAGATGAAATTCGTTCAGAAAATGGTTCGCCTGCATCTACGCCCCATTGCATTGAGCAAGGATACAGTGAGCGATTCAGGGATTCGAAGATTGCTCTTTGACGCCGGCGACGACCTCGACGCGCTCATGATCCTGTGTGAGTCAGACATCACTTCGAAGAATGAATTCAAGGTGAAGCGTTTCCTAGAGAATTTTCAACGGGTCAGGGAGAAATGCAAAGAGGTTGAGGAAAGCGATAAAATGAAGAACTGGCAACCTCCGATCGGAGGTAAAGAGATTATGGATACCTTCGGGTTACCACCGGGGCGTGAGGTTGGTGTGCTAAAAAAAGCCATTCGCGAAGCGATCCTTGAAGGAGAGATTAAGAATGAATACGAAGCTGCATTCGCTTATATGATGGATAAAGCGAAAGAACTCGGTCTTGCCGAAGCAAATACATCAAAAAAATGAAGAGAGTCATCCGCCTACGCGTTTTAATGGATCACGATGATGTGATCTTTCGCGACCTCGAAGTCGCCTGTTCTGGTACTTTTTCAGAACTGCACGAGCTGATCCAAGAAGCGTTTGGATTCGATAATTCACAAATGGCTTCATTCTACGTAAGCAACGAAGATTGGGAAAAGGGACAGGAAATCACCTTGATGGACATGGGTGAGAAAAATGAGAACGGCGAGCCCATCCTCCTGATGCACGACACGCCGCTCAAGGATGTCATCTTTGAATCAGGCCAAAAACTGATCTACGTGTTTGACTTCTTTTTGATGTGGTGTTTTTACGTAGATGTGGTCGACATGAAAGAATTGGACTCTACGGTAATCACCCCTCGCATCGCCCAGAGTTTTGGCGAGGCTCCCGAACAGTACTCAAAATCCCCTGAAATGAATTTTGAAGCGGAAGACGCCTCTTCATCATTCGATGAGGAAGATGAGGACATCGAAGATGTGTTCGACATGCTGAGCATCAACGAAGATTACGCTGACGACCGAGAGTATTGATGGATCGATGGCCGACTTGATCGTTATCGCGGGCCCTACAGCCTCAGGTAAAACGGCCCTCTCGCTACCATTGGCCGAACGGTTCAACGCCGAAATCATCAGCGCAGATGCGCGTCAGTTTTACCGCAAAATGGACATCGGAACGGCCAAGCCGACGCCAGCTGAACGCGCGCAGGTTCCACACCACTTCATCGACATACTGAATCCCGAAGACAACTACACAGCAGGACAGTACGAAAAAGATGTGATGGCCTTTCTCGACGACTACTTTACCCGTAAACAAACGGCCATTTTGGTCGGTGGATCTGGCCTCTACCTCAAGGCGATCACCGATGGCTTTGACGACCTTCCGTCTACCCCACCGGAAGTACGCGCCCATTTCGATCGGATCCGCACCGAACAAGGCCTCGACGCCCTCGCTGCTTTGCTCCTGAAAAAAGATCCCGCATATCATCAAATGGTTGACCTTCAAAACCCACAACGCGTACAACGAGCTTTGGAAGCCATGGAGGTGTCGGGACAAGCTTTCTCCGCGCTCCATACAGCAAAACCACGCCGACGACCGTTTCGAATGCACCTCATCTTGCTCCAGCCAACACGCGAACTGCTCTACCAACGGATCAATGTGCGGGTAGATGAAATGGTCAAGGCAGGATTGGTGGATGAAGCTAGAGCACTTCTTCCGTTGAAGGCACACAATGCCCTACAGACCGTCGGCTACCAAGAACTTTTTGACCATTTTGAAGGAATGATACCTCTGGCAGAAGCCGTGGAAAAGATCAAGCAACACACGCGCAATTTTGCCAAACGACAGATCACTTGGTTCAAACGGCAAGACGGGTACCAAGCCTTTGAGCCTGACCAACAAGAAGATGTAATGAGGCATCTTCATCGTCGATTGAACGTCTAACTTTGTGTAGTAAGCAATCAACCATGAGAACACTCCTAGGACTCCTACTTATCTGTCTCGTCTCCACCGTGCAAGCGCAAGGTCTTACCGAAGAATTCAAATCATCCTGCGAATGTTGGGTTGTGAAAAATCACTACGACAACGGCGAAGTTTCTGCCGTGTACCACGAAAACAAAAAGCGTGAACGCCACGGTATATTGAAGCAATACGCTTCAGACGGCCACTTGCTCAAGGAAGAAGTGTGGAAAAATGGCAAACTCGACGGAATCGCCACTACCTACCATCCTGACGGCAGCGTATACCTGAAAGCTACTTACGACAACGGCAAGAAGGTCGGGAAATGGACCTTCATGGATCCGGACGGAACTCCTTCCCAAGAGATCGACTACACCGGAAATGGAGCCGATGGCACCTATGCTCACTATTACGCGGGCGTACGGTACGCCGAACAAGTCATCGAAAAAGGGAAACTAATGGAGACGCGCGTGTTGAATCAAGAGATTTACGACATCGTCCAAGAAGAGGCTGCAGCCACCGAAAAGTAGTTCAGAAATGGTGTTCGAGTTGGTAGAGCCCTTTATCCACAAAAATGCTGTGCGCTTCGGGTACCGCTGACCCTGGATAGATTCGGGTCAACTTGTATTGAATCAACTGGTTTCCATAAACAGGACAGCTGATCGTCGTGTCAAAATACCCTTCGAAAAGCCTGCCTTGCTGATAATCGCAACAGTCATCACATCCCACGCTGTTTTCAGAGAAATTCAACAACAACTGCCCATCCGATTGTGCCGTATTGATCAAACGAAATCGCAGTTCTGCAGCTTTGTACATGATCACATCCATCACGTTGTCTTCCTTGGTACTCCATTGATCTGCGTTTACTATCTCCTCCGCGAGCAGGTAACCCTCGTGCCTCACCCGTATGCGAAAGGTGGCCGTTGATACGAAATCAAACGACAGGTAGTAGCCTCCTCGTTCGCCGGTTTTGGCCGTAACCAAGGTTTCGTAACCTCCGGATACGCTCCCGTATGAGATGGGAGAATAGGCGACTTCTACCTCGGCACCTTCAACGCCCGACGCGCTGTAAAACTCCGTGACGGAACCGCGGATCTCATAGACCTTTGGCTTTCTGCACGTTGTAAAAAACAGCGCAACAACGATCACAATAAGCGGAATTAAACGCATGGATATTAAAGGTAAGTACAATGTGGAAAGATTGGAAATAAACATATTTTAGCCGAATGAGTTTTCGCCCTATCCAATTGGTCTGTGCCGCAGCTTGCGCGGCGCTTCTCGGTGCCTGTGGTGGATCCCTCAATGAGGGCGCTGAAGCAGACGATATGACCAACGTCCCATTCACGAGAGAAGTCGCTTTAGACACGTCCCTTGTAGTAATATCCCAATCGGTCAACTCCTGTGATTGGGGCTCAGTAATGCAAGCCAGCAAAGCAGTTCGGACAGCACACGGCATTGAACTCAAAGAGGTGTACAAAGGCCTGTTGGACTCCAACCTCGTCGTGAGTTTGAGTGATGTTTCTGACTTGGACAAAGCCAAAGATTACGTGAGCTCTGACCAATTCATGCACGCCTTACAACAAGTGAGTGAAGACCAAACCTTCACGGCGCTCTTCTTGGATCAACAATTAGAATACACCGAAGAAACCAAGGATACCCTCGTTTTTTACATGAGTTTTAAAACCCTGAACTACAAACGGTGGGAACAGGCTTTTTTGGATGACTACCGTGATAATCCTTCGCATGAATTTGAAGTGATTCGCGTCTTCGTGGGCATTGAAAACCCTGACCATGTTCACATGCTCTTCAAGGTCAATGACCCGAACTATGTTCAAAAGATGGAAAAAAATAACGCCTTCAGAATGAAGATGTTAGCCGCTGGGGTCGTGAGCTATCCCGTGACCTACAAGCTCCTCCCTGCCAAGGGCTAAACCCGCACAATCGAGCGAGTTATCCACATTTCTTCCTCAATCGCTTTGGGCATATTACTTTTCGGCCAAATTGACCCACGATGACGAATGAGCGCCTAAAGCTGATCAAGGAAATGCTCGAAACGAATCCAGACGATTCGTTCTTGAAGTATGCAGCTGCCTTGGAATACGAAAAGGATGGCGACCGAAAGCAAGCAATTGTGACCATTCGAGACCTCTTGGCCAATGACGCCAATTACCTCGGTGCCTACTACAAGTTGGGTAAGCTGCTTGAGGAAGTAGGTAAGGAAAAGGAAGCGATCAAAATTTACCGACAAGGACTCGAAGTATCAAAAAAGATCAGCGACCTTAAAACGGAAGGTGAGCTCACCGAAGCCTTGATGCTTCTCGGAGCCGACGACGATATTACCTGGGCGTAGTTTCTGTGTTGAACAGAAAGCGATTCGGGCTGATCAAATTTTCTTTGACGGCGTAAATAATCAGTCCAGCTGTATTGTTGAGACCCAATTTTGCCATCATGTTTTTCCGGTGAGTCATCACCGTGTGAAAACTCAAATGGAGTTTTTCAGCGATCAATTTGGTCGTTAACCCCTCGGCAATGTGTTGTAAAATCTCCAACTCACGCTCGCTGATGCTGATCGGTTCGCAGGTGTGGATGGGATCCTCACCCTCCCCTACATTCAACTTGTCGAGTACCTGTCCGCAGAAAAATTTCTCGCCCTTGGCACACGCCAAAACAGACCCGATGATTTCATCCTTGTCACAATCATTCATCAGGTGTCCATTCAATCCCGAATGAAGAAGTCGCTTTACATCGGTGACATTGCAGTCATGCGCGATGCCAATCACTCGGATCGACGGGTACTTCTTCATGATCCCCAGTACTTCAAACACCGAAAAGGTGCCCATCGAATAGTCGATCACCAAGACATCCGGAGTTTGTTGGGCAATGCCCTCCTGCAATTGCACAGAATTCGTTGCCACGCCCACTACGTCGATCTCGGGATGGACGGCTAAAATGTTCTTAAACCCTTCCAAAATCAAGATACTCGTATCTGCCAAAAATGTTTTAATCACAGGCTTCATCGCGCACCGAAGGTATTAAGAATGATTCTAAACAAGGGAGGACAGATCATATTATTTCAACTTCCAATCCCTCCTTTGAAAGCAACACCTCGGGAAAGGCCTGCGCCGCCTCTGAAAGGTGCTCATCCAACTCGGTATAGCGCGCGGAATAATGGCCCAACATCAATCGTTTTGCGCCGGCCTTCGCAGCCACTTGGCCGGCCTCGCGCGCGGTAGAATGAAAGGTTTCCATAGAGCGCTGCTGCTCCCGATCGAGGAAGGTAGCCTCGTGGTACAGAAGGTCAACTCCTTTCACGTACTCCGCCGTCGCATCCATCGGAAGCGTATCGGTGCAGTAGCCATAGGATCGCGGTCGCGGTGGTGGCGTTGTAAACTGCCGGTGGTCCAAGATGGTTCCATCATCGCGCACCACGTCTTTGCCCTTTTTCAAATGAGGAATCTCCTCAACCTTCACTCCCGCTGGACCACCTTTCTCAGGGAGATAGGTATAATCGCGGGCTTTTTCAGTAAAACGAAAGCCATAACAACGAATGCGGTGCTTTAAATTAAAGAGCTCTACCGTCACTTGCTCGTCTTCGAACAGGGGACGCTTTCCTTCTTCAAAAGGTTCAATTGCGTGGTAGCGGATGGGATACTGCAAGCGCCCCCCCGAGGCGTCGAGCTGTAAATCAATGATGGGTTTGAGTTCTGGCGGCGCATAAATGGCAAGTGCTTTCTTTCGCCCTAGGAGATGTAGGCTATTGAGCAGTCCCACCAATCCAAAGTAATGATCACCGTGCATGTGAGAGATAAAAACGGCCTTTATCCGCTGCATTTTCAGGTTGTACCTCCGCAACTGCATCTGGGTTCCCTCACCGCAATCGATGAGGTAGAAGTGATTGTTGGCATTGAGTAATTGAGACGTCGGGTGCCTCCCATTGGCAGGTAGCGCCGAATTGGAACCGAGAACTGTAACCGAGAATTTTGTGCTGTACGTAGCCATGAATCACTGAACTATAAAGCGCAGCGACCGGGTGTATGGGCCTTGATGGATGGAAATGAAGTAGACGCCTGCTTCGGTGGCATAATCTCCCAGAAGAAAACTGTTTTTTCCGACTCGCCCATTTCTTTCCATGTGCGCCACGTTGGTGCCCAATAGCGAATAGATGTCGAGGGAATACCGCTCCGCCTGAGGAAGGTCAAAGACTAGTTGAGACGCAGCCGAGATGGGATTGGGCTCGATGTGAAAACGATAATCGGCTTCTTTGAATTCCTCTTTTCCTGTGGCAAACGCGCTGTCAAGTCGAATCGAGTACCCTGTAATGGCATACGGTAGCGTCACAGGCGGTTGCTTGAGATAGAACTGAAAATCCGCTTCGATGTTCCATTCTTTCGCGTGATCGGGATCATGCGTGATGCCAAGTACCGCGATGCAGCCACTGCTCCCGCCCGCAAATCCACAAGATGGAGGATTACATTCATACGAAAATCCTGGAGGCAGCCCCGTCACTTCCGTCAACACCATGCTGTCTATTACCGCGGTCAAGGTCAAGTAGGTAGTATCCGGTGGAACGTTCAAGGTCATGACCGTATAGTACTCCATTCCTACCCGTCCATCGGGCAAGCCGGTAGAAAAATTGGGAGAGAACAAAGCGTTGGTGCTTGAGTCAGGGATGCATTGGGCACGCATGTTTCCTACGGAAATCACAAGAAGGAATATGGCTATGACAAAAGGGATGCGACGCATGCGAGGACTAGTCATTTTCTACATCGCGGCCTACTTCCTCCATCAACAAGTAGTCGATGGCCTCTTGTTCGGTTGGGGTAATGCTAAGGATGGATTCCAATTGAGAGATCTGAATCAACTTGCTCACCATTTCGTTGAGGCAGCAAATCACAAAACTTCCCTCCGCATTTTTGCACAATCGATTGCCGACCAGTATTGCGCTCAGCCCTGATGAATCACAGTACCGAGCTTTGTGCATATTGAAAACGATGTTTCGCACACCTTGCGCGTTCAGTTCAACGAACTTGGCCTTCAACTCGGGTGAGATGATGCCGCCCACCTTCTCCGCTTCAACACGGACAATGGTGTACTTATCAAAAGATTCGACGGAAAAGTTCATAGGCGTAAGATTAACTTCGACTTCAAACAAATATAGTCAAATCACTAGGCAGATTTCGACCGCCCTGCAAGAAGATAGAGTACGGCCATTCGGATCGCAACGCCGTTCTCAACCTGATCCAAAATAATGCTGTAATCGCTGTCGGCAATATCCGAAGTGATTTCGACCCCTCGGTTGATCGGACCGGGGTGCATGATGATCATGTCTTTCCTGCCAAGCTCATCGAGCAGCGCCCGATTGAGTCCGTATTGCATGGTGTATTCTCGGAGCGTGGGGAAGTATTGAATGTCTTGTCGCTCCAATTGAATGCGGAGCATGTTGGCTACGTCGCACCACGCCAACCCCTTTTTCAAGTCGAGCATCACCTTTACTCCCAAATCTTCCATGTGCCGTGGGATCATGGTTGCGGGGCCGCAGACGCGTACTTCCGCCCCCAATTTTTGTAGGCAAAAGATATTGGACAAGGCCACCCGCGAGTGCAATATATCGCCAACGATCAAAACCTTGACACCTTTTAAATCACCCAATTTTTCCCTGAGTGAATAAGCGTCTAACAGAGCCTGCGTGGGATGTTCATGCGCTCCATCGCCCGCATTGACAATGCTGCAATCTACGTGACGTGCGAGGTGGACACAGGCTCCCGGATTCGGGTGACGCATGACCACCATGTCTACTTTCATCGCCAGGATGTTGTTGACCGTATCTACCAGCGTCTCTCCTTTCTTCACGCTTGAAGAAGACGCCGAGAAATTGATCACATCCGCCGAAAGCCGTTTTTCGGCAAGTTCAAAAGAAAGCTTGGTACGCGTAGAATTCTCGAAGAAAATATTCGCAATGGTTACGTCCCGCAAGGAAGGTACCTTCTTGATGGGGCGATTGATGACTTCTTTAAAATTGTCAGCGGTCCGGAAGATCTGGTCGATGTCTTCGCGGGTGATGTTTTTGATGCCCAACAGGTGCTTGGTGCTCAGTGTGCTCATTGATCGTCGCTAAATAGAATCACTCTGTTGTTTGAATTGTCTTCTGTCCATTGCACTTTGACGCGCTCATCGCGCACTACGTCCACAATCTTTCCTGTATAGTCCGGCTGAATCGGAATCTCTCGACTAAACCTTCGGTCGATCAGCACAAGCAATTGCACGTGATTGGGCCGACCAAAATCGAGCAGTGCATCCAGGCCGCTGCGCACCGTTCGGCCAGTGTACAAGACGTCGTCAATTAGGATGATCTCCTTGCCTTCAATCGAAAATTCAATGTCTGTAGTGGACGGCACAAGCACATCGTCTCTGCGCCGAAAATCGTCGCGATAAAACGTGACGTCGAGCGTGCCGTGCTGGATTTCTTGACCTTTCACGAGCTTCCGCAATTCTTCAACCACGCGTTTGCCCAAGGCAACGCCCCTGGGTTGGAGAGAAATAAAGGCAAGATTGCTGAAATCGGTGTGCTGCTCATATACTTCGTATGCGAGTCGATGTAGCGTGTAGTTCAACGCGGTGTGATCGAGCAGCGTTTTATCTTTCATTCGACGGTGCAAATATAGGTGGCTTAAGGGCAAAAAAAATCCCCCTCGAAGCCGAAGGGGATCTTTTATGTATTGAGAAGAGCTAGCTTACTTCTTTTTGTCGTCTTTTTCTGCTTGCTCCATTTCCTCTTTCAAGTTAGAAAGAACTCCAAGGTCACCGAGGGTTGTTTTCTCCTGTGACTCGTTGATCTTCTTGATCGCCTTGTTGTCTGACTTGCCTTTTCCAGCAGTCTTACGCTTCTTATCACCTCCAGATGGAGCGCTGGTTGGACGGCTGTCCATGTCCGCTTCAAACGTTTTGGTGTGCGAAACGATGATCTTCTTGGCGTCTTTGTTGAATTCGATGATTTCAAAATCAAGGATCTCTTCATTAGCTGCCTTTGACCCGTCCTCTTTTGCAAGGTGACGACTAGGGGCAAATCCTTCAACACCGTACGGCAAGTTCACGACTCCGCCTTTATCGTTGCGCGTAGTGATCGTTCCTTGGTGGACCGAACCGAGCGTAAACACGGTCTCGAAAACATCCCATGGGTTCTCTTCGAGTTGCTTGTGTCCTAGGCTCAATCGACGGTTTTCCTTATCGATTTCCAATACGGCTACTTCCATGTCTTCACCTGCTTTGGTGAATTCAGAAGGGTGGTTGATCTTCTTACTCCAAGAGAGGTCAGAGATGTGTACCAATCCGTCGATTCCTTCTTCCAGCTCAACGAATACGCCAAAGCTTGAAAGATTGGTAACGCGACCGGTATGCTTGCTATCGATAGGATAACGCTTTTCGATGTCTGCCCATGGATCTGGAGTGAGTTGACGTGTGCTGAGTGAAAGCTTGCGCTCTTCACGATCGATGGCGATCACCTTAGCTTCAACCTCATCTCCTACCTTGAAGAATTGATCCGCAGTACGCAAGTGCTGTGACCAACTCATTTCAGAAACGTGGATCAAGCCCTCAACTCCGGCAGCAACTTCTACGAAGGCTCCGTAATCAGCTATCACAACCACCTTTCCTTTGATAAGGTCTCCTTCCTTCATCTCCGTATCCAACGAATCCCATGGATGAGACTCAAGCTGCTTCACGCCCAAGGCGATGCGCTTCTTCTCGTCATCAAAATCGAGGATAACCACGTTGATCGTCTGATCCAATTCCACCACTTCTTCTGGGTGGTTGATGCGTCCCCAGCTGAGGTCTGTGATGTGGATGAGTCCGTCTACACCACCCAAATCGACGAATACGCCGTAAGACGTGATGTTCTTGACTGTACCTTCCAATACCTGACCCTTCTCGAGCTTCTGCATGATCTCAACCTTCTGTTGTTCAATCTCAGCTTCGATGAGTGCCTTGTGGGAAACCACAACGTTTTTGAATTCTTGGTTGATCTTCACCACCTTGAATTCCATTTTCTTTCCTACGTACTGATCGTAATCGCGGATCGGCTTCACGTCGATCTGTGAACCTGGAAGGAATGCCTCTAGACCAAATACGTCTACGATCAAACCTCCTTTGGTACGGCACTTTACTTGTCCAGTAACGATGGTGTCATTGTCACGGGCGTCGTTCACACGCTCCCATGCACGCGTCATACGCGCCTTCTTATGTGAAAGAACCAATTGGCCTTCCGCATCTTCTGTCTTTTCTACATACACCTCAACCGAATCACCTGGCTTGAGGTCTGGGTTATGTCTGAATTCAGTCGTTGGAATTACACCTTCGCTTTTGTAGCCGATGTTCACAACAACTTCACGCTTGGTCATGGAAACAACCGTACCGTCAAGCACTTCGTGCTCAGTAATTGAAGTAAGGGTAGCATCGTACTCCTTCTCCATCACCTCACGCTCGTCGTCAGAATACACTTCGGTCTTCTTGTTGAGCTTCGTCCAATCAAATTCAGCTCGTTGCTTCTCCAATTCGGCCTGACGCTCTTCTGGAGTTTGCTTGGCAACAGGAGCCTCCTCTGGAGTAGCTTCTACAGCAGCAACCTCTTCTGGTGCAGCCTCCGCAGACGCTTCCTTCTTGGTGGCTACCTTCTTGCGTGCTCGGGTTGGTTTCTTTTCTGTTTTTTCAGACTTCTCCGCTGCCTTTTCTGCTTTGGGGGCAGCTTTTTCAGCTTTTGGAGCGGCTTTTTCAGCTTTCGGAGCAGCTTTCTCAGCCTTCACTTCAGGAGCAGCTTTTTCTGTGGCTTCTTCCTTCTTAGTTGTCTTTTTTGCAGCTGGTTTCTTTGCTGCTTTTGGTGCTGACTTTGCAGCGGTCGCAGCTTTTTCAGCCGCTTCTTCTTTCTTCTCTGCCATGTGGCATTTCGCTTTGTATCCCATCCAAATCGATGCAGATGAGAGATTTTATTATGAGCGGGCCATCGACAACCTCGCTTTAAAAGGGGCGCAAAGGTAGAATTTATTTAGCGTTTAGGTACTTGGTTTAGAGGAATTTATTTGATCGCATTTGGGCAAAGGCTGGGTGGTCATAAGATGCAAGGTTCAAGATGGGCGAATACGTAGATCAACTGATGTTCGGAGCTCATAGCCAAGCATAGAATTCTCACGGCATTGGAGGGTCCTTTTTAGACTGAAGAAACTGTTGCCCCATGCAAGGTGGGCGCGCCACGCCAAAGGCGTGACCAGGCTATTCGCTGTAGTCTCTCCACGCCCCAGGCGCAGAGAGAGCTGCCGCTGCTATCCTTCGCGCGGAGGTCTAAGATGATTCAATGACGTAGCTTAACTGCAATTTCTCCAATCGCTCCAACACTGGAGGATGTGAATAATGCACAAAGACATAGTACGGGTGCGGTTTCAAATTGCCGAGGTTTTCGGCGGTGAGCTTTTTTAAGCCTGAAGCCAAGGGTTGGCCCCCGTATGTGTCTCGCGCATAGGCATCCGCTTCAAACTCGTTCTTGCGACTCAAGGCATTCATCGCTATTCCAATTACCGTAGAGATCGGTGAAAAGATGATCCCAAAGGCGATGATTCCAACGTGGAAACTTCCTTCGGCTGCCCCCAGCGCCATCGAGAATGCGGGCATGCGCAGAAACAAGCCCAACAAGAACAACATAAGTCCAGACTGAAGCACTGAAAGCACGAGTGATTGCCGCGTGTGCTGTTTTTTGTAATGCCCGATTTCGTGCGCCAATACGGCTACGATCTCTCCGGTCTCCATTTGCTCGATCAGGGTATCGTACAGCGCGATGGTTTTCTTGGGCCCCAGCCCGCTGAAAAATGCGTTCGACTTCGCACTGCGCTTAGATCCATCCATGACGAACAGCCGGTCTAACTTAAACCCTACCTTTTTGCAGTAAGCTTCAATGGCGGTTCTCAAATCCCCATCTTCTAATGGCGTGAACTTGTTGAAAATCGGCATGATCCAAGTAGCAGCGAACATGGTCATGAAAATGCTGAAAACGCTCATCACCGCCCATGCGGCCAGCCAGAAGTAATCGCCCAAGGTGTAATAGAGCCAAATGATCAATGCACCCAACGGCACTCCAATCAACAGACCCAACGCAGATCCTTTAAGCATGTCTAGAACGAAGGTCTTCACGGTCGTCTTGTTAAAACCAAACCGCTCTTCAATGACAAAGGTGCCGTAAACGCTAAATGGCAAGGAGATGATGCTCGAGCCTAAGCCGAGCACTCCAAAATAAACCAATCCTATGACCACGGGTTGTTCCGTCCATTGCCGTAAAAACGAATCTAGCCAACCAAAAACCCCGAAGATCAACAGGGCCAATGACAGCAAGATGCTGACGGATGAACTCACCATTCCCAAGCGACCATTGGCCTTGTCATAGGCCAACCACTTCGCATAGCGCTCCTCGTCGTAGATACCTTCTGCCTCCTTTGGCATGATAGGCGACTTTGCCTGATCATTGAGAAAGTCAAGCCATTTGTCGAATAAGAAATCAGCTGCGGTAATGCCGATCAAGGCATAGAGAATGGCATCAACCATAGAGATCAGCGTTCAATGAATTCGAGTACTACGTCTAAATACGGCGCTAAACCCATCACAGCAGGAACGTCACTGTGCTCTCCGCCTTCTACACGATGTGCCTCAGAATAAATGCCTTCGTAGTTCTTGTACACTACCTCTCCGTGCGTTTCTATGCTTAAAAACGAATCGGCCGTGCCGTGGATCCAGAAAAAAGGAACGTTGACCTTCTTGATCTCATCGGCGTTATCGATCTGCAAGCTTGAAAAATAATCACCCGGCATCGTCAGTCCGCTACCGTCCTGCACCATGACTTCATCAGAAGCAAACGGCGCTTCGAGCATCAACTTTGATGGACGCATCGTTCGCGGGTTGGCGGTTATTTCTGTGGCTGGAGCCGAACCGAGGCTGTAGCCGTATACCACCAAGCGATCGTCGCTCAAACCGTTCTCCTTCAACCATTTCATGGCGGCGTCCGCATCCTCGTACAATCCCTCTTCCGTGGGCGGCCCTTCTGACAATCCAAAGCCCCTGTAATCGATCGCCATAACGCCAAAGCGATTGCTTCCTCCAGCATTCGCCAAGAGTTTAATCCGCGTCCAATACAGGTCCAGATGTCCCGTATTTCCATGCAAGTACAGGATGACTGTATCCGTTGCAATCCTCGAAATGTCGCCGATATAAAGCGCCCATATCTCCTTGGCGTCCCCTTCGGGGTCGCTGCTAAGGGTAAAGAGGTGTTGCTTGCTTTCAGGAATCGCATACTCCGCTCCTACTTCGATCTCTTGCCTTCCTTCGTAATCGTCCAGTGCGTAGGATTCAATATCGGTGTAGGGGCTGTACAACAATGAATCGAGCTTCAAACAGCTGGTGCTCAAGCATGCGATGGCCATCAATGTAATTAATCTTCTCATTGCTTGCCGAGTTTGCGGGTGAGTCCAACATACAGGCCAGTGGTTCCATTAGGAAAAGGCCCTAGGTATTCGACGACGATGTTGTCAGTACTGTAGTTGAATCCAATATAGCGCGCCTCTACTTGCCACTTCCATTTGGCGCCGGCAAATTGATGGCCCAATGTCACATAGGGCATCAACTCGTGTTGCTGAACTTCGCTGTGGGCTTTTTCGCGCACAAGTTCTACCCAAGTTCCGAGTCCGCCATAGAGCAAGTGATTTTTCTCACCGTACTGCCACCATCCGATCCCCTCCAATTGAGGATAGGCCCGAAAGGCATTGCCTCTGAATCCGTAGAATAAGTGCACGCCAGGACTCGCCGTCAATCCAAATCGTTCGTTGTTGGATTCAAACACGCGAATGCCGAGCGAAAGGTCGATCTCCGCATTCCCAAAAAGCAAGGCCGTTGTATGCAATCCTCCGGCAAGGGTGAGTCCCGTATCCAAGCCGTGAGCATAGCTTATCGATGTCAACGGCAGCGGTATGGGAGCGCCGCTAAAAATGATCGCAGGCCCCCCAAAGGAAGCGCCTATTTGCTTTTCTCCTTTATCCAATGGCTTGATCACTCGTGTAGTACTGCACGATGCCAAGACCACAAGCGCCACGAAAAGTCCGATTCTAAACATATCCTGTGTATTTTCTGACAAACCATTCCGCCGACAGCAAGAGTACCAAGGTAAACAACAACCACTTCCATTCGATCAAACTGCTCCAATCTTTGCTCGTATGCACAATGGGCTTGGCAGATTCCAATTGTTCCAATCGGTCGATCAAGGCATCGCTTTGGCTCAGAACAAAGGCATCGCCTCCTTTCCGACTCGCAAGATCCGCCATCAATCCATGCTCCGCTACTAGGTTTACGTACTCAGATCGGTTCTCTGCAACGGTAAAAATGCCTTGCTCAGTAAACCGCTCGCCATCCACCACCACGCTGGCCGACCAGCTGTATTCACCCGGAGAAAGGGAACCCAATGACAGCCTGTAGCCTTTTGATGTTGTGCGGAATCGATAGTCGATCGCGTTTCCAGCGGCATCAGTGACGACCAATGCCACCTCCGGGTCGTTGTTTAATTCGTACGACGGGTTGTAGTACTCCGCTTCAAACACGACTTCTTCCCGCTCTACCAGCTGACGGGGCGCAATCACGTCAAGACGCGTGCGCTTTTGCTTGATCGCTAAGAATTGTACGCTTTTTTGAATGAGCTTCGAGGTCCACCCTTGCTCGCCAATGCTGGCTTCAAAAAGTCCCCATTTCCAAAGCCCATCCGCGAAGAACATTCCACTTTTCAGCTCCGCTTGCTGGGTAAAGAGCATCAGCGGCTTATCGGTAACGATCGACCCTACTTTTTGGTAGAGGAGCACTTGGTGATCGCTGTTGAGAAGGTAGTTTCCAAAAGGCGCATACAGCGGCGGATAGCGTCGAATCTCATTGTCTTGGCTAACGTTGAACAGGTTGAAATCTTGATTCAACACGCCTCCAACTTGGTCCACTTTATTCGGAGCCACCTCGAGGGTAATGCCTAACTCAAGTGCATTGAAATGATGAAAACTGACGTCGGCGGTCACAATGGCAAACACCGGTTTTCTGTCGACTACGATCCGCTTGACCACGTTCATATCGTTCGGCCCGGTGGGCAATCCGTGCAAAATGAAAAGATCTGCCGTTGTCGTTCTTCCATCCCAATCCTGGATCATCTCCACCTCTACTTCATACTGATCGCTTACTTCAATGCTTCGTTTCAAAAAGGCAATGTCTGGATGCGGGGCGCGCGCAAGTATCTTCACCGTCGTGCGGTTGTCTAGCACGTCGATGAAGGCCTCTGCTGTATTGTTCATTGCGTTTTGTTCTCCCGCAATCACGTCGATGGCCACGACGTATTTATTGAGTCCCACGTCGGTTGCAGTGGTTAAGAACTGAACCTCTTTCGCAAAATCCTGCTCGGTGATCGACAGTGTTTGTCGCGCCAGCTCTGAGCCGTCTTTGAGGAGGCGAACCACGGTTGCTTTGCCCTTGCATTTTCGCGCGACGATGCGCGCCTTGATTTCGAATTGGTTGTTGAGGAATGCCAAGCGATTGTTGAGCAGCTGATTCAACTCTACATCTGCGCGTACGGAAGTATCTCCCAAGGCCAGTGTAAACACCCTGGCACCGCTCGTTAACGGCACGTAGCGCGGATCGGTCCCTTTGTTTTGGATTCCATCGCTAGCAAGAACAACCGCCCCGATGTTTTCGCCATAAAAATCTTCGTTCGCGCTCAACAAGACCGCACCCAAATCCGTGTATAACGAATCGAGTTGGGGTGCTTCGCCGTTGCGAACAGGAGCCGCCCCAAACGGAAGGTGCCGAACGTCGTATTTTTCCGACAAACGCTCGTAAACCTTTTTTACAAAGCTCGCGAGCTCCGGCTTTTCTTCAGTGGAAATCGATGCAGAGGCATCGGTGTAGACGAGCAACCTTGGGCGCTCTTCGTCTTCGATGAGTTGAATGATGCTCGGCAAAAGCAAAAGCGCCGCGAGTACGGCGACTACGATCCACCTGACCGAGGCCAAGGCATAACGCAGGCGTTTTGACCATTCTTCCTCCTTATTTCGAAAGAAGTAGAGCCAAGCCACAAGAAGCGTAGCCGCCGGTAAAATCAACCAAAGCCACGCCAACGTATGTTCAAATGCAATACTCAAGCTACGCGATATCTATGCGCGAAGATATCAGGTAAGCATGCCACCATCAACGTTGATTGTTTGACCCGTAATATAGGCCGACATATCGCTGGCAAGAAAGAGAGCTAGGTTGGCCACATCTTCTGTGGTACCACCTCTTTTGAGTGGGATGGCATCTCTCCAACCCTGAACGGTAGCTTCATCTAAAGCTCCCGTCATTTCAGTTTCAATAAAGCCTGGCGCGATGGCATTACAGCGGATGTTGCGCGATCCGAGTTCGAGGGCCACCGACTTGGTGAATCCTAGGAGCCCCGCTTTCGATGCAGCGTAGTTTGCCTGGCCTGCATTTCCTTTTACACCGACCACAGAACTCATGTTTATAATAGAACCTTTGCGCTGCTTGAGCATGGTACGCTGCACGGCCTTCGTCATGTTGAAGACAGACTTCAAGTTCGTGTTGATCACCTCATCCCATTGCTCTTCGCTCATGCGCATGAGTAGGTTATCTCGCGTGATGCCGGCGTTGTTCACCACCACATCAATGCTACCAAACTCCTCCACTACTTCCACAGCCATCTTTTCGCACGCAGCGTAGTCGGCAACATCAAACTTGAACCCTTTTGCCTTCACCCCTTTTGCAGCAAGTTCGTTCTCCAAGGCCCGTGCTTTTTCATCCGAAGACACGTACGTAAAAATGATGTGAGATCCTTGATCAGCAAACAATTCGGCAATGCCTTTGCCAATTCCACGCGTAGCTCCAGTGATGATGGAGACCTTATCTTGAAGTAGTTTCATATCGTTGTTTTGATTGGAGGTTCAAATAAAAGACAATTTGTTCATTAGGCCATTGAACATATTCCACAGCTGTCACTTCGAATGATCACGCCAAAGGCGTGATCGTATTGAGAGGCCAACACTTCGAGCTTCACAAACCACTGTCACTTCGAGTGATCACGCCAAAGGCGTGATCGTATCGAGAAGCCACAACTTAACCTTTACAATTTAGTCGATGAAAATTTGCTTTTAATCAAATAAAAACCTAGTTTTATC
>JAVKEP010000018.1:0-37569 GCA_040221375.1 Cryomorphaceae bacterium | reverse complement strand
CATCCGCGCTTGGAATGAATTCAGTCTTCAACATCACCCTGTCCTCGAGTCCGAGCCGCGCAATGATCTCGTGGTACTCATCCATGCCGTCATAGCTTTCTCCAGCTACGATCAACTTAACCCCTCGTTGCCGTAATTTCTCATTTCCCATGGCTTCCAAGAGCAGATCGAGGCCTTTGTATTTACGGATGAACCCAAAAAACAAGAGATAAATACCGTCCGGCTCGAGTTGAAGCAGCTCACGTGCGTCTACCTTGGGAATCGGTGGGGGCAATTGGTCGTTGATCGGATGAGGAAAGTAAGACGAAGGCAACTTACTCAATGCTCTCAGGTCTTGAAGCACAGAGCTAGACAAGGCCATAAAACCATCGCATCCACGCATGAAGAACCAAGTGAATCCGGCGTCCATGAAGCGTTTTTCGTGCGGAATAACGTTGTCGGTTAAGCCGATGACCGTCACCTTTTTGGGAAGCAATCGGGCGATGATCCCAAAACAAGGCGCCAGAAAGGGCAACCAGTACCGCATGATGACCACATCGGGATTGAGCCGACGGATTTCCCGCGCAGCCGATATCCAATTCATTGGGTTAAAGCTGTGAATGATGCGACGTATATCGAGTCCTTCTGGAGCCGGATCGGTACTGAATTGAGTTTTTCCAGGAAAGAGCAAATCGGGATACTGTACCGTGAAGGTGACGAGCGTAACGTCAGAGCCACCGCGTTGGAACGCACGTGCCATCGCCTCGTTGGTATCGGCGATGCCTCCTCTGAACGGATGGGCGGGTCCTATGATGACTACTTTTTGCTTTGTCACGGCTGGGGTTACTTCCAAAGGGTGAGGTCAATATTCGGAAATTCGCTCGCCAATTCCTCGTTGAATGCTGCAAATCTCGGTTTGTGCGCTTCGATCATTGCTTTGTCTCGTTCCGAAACCTTCGGCATTGCTGTAGAGTTAAACTTTAGATACAACGGAATGATTACCCGTTCCTGAAGCCACTGGGGCACCAAAGGTTGAAGCCTCAGTCCGAATCGGTGGAGTCGGGTACTCCGCATTTTACGCGTTTCGTTGCGCTTCATGAAATCGTAGGTGTCGTAAAAGCCTTCATCGATGCCGAGAAACCGGGCGAGCCGCTTCATTTCACCTGCTTTGTTTTGAAACAGTTGTTCGAGCTGCATGACGTGCACGCGCTCTTTTCCAAATGCTTTCACCCAACGACGAATGTATCGGATGTATTCTCCCCGCATCAGCGGATCGCCATCGGTGCCGTTCGTTTCTTCTAAGTAGTCTGGGTAGTCCTTGTCGAGCGGAATGTTTCCCAGGCGATATTTATTGAACCGGAACGGTGAATGCGCGCGTTGAGAGGGTTCTCTTAAAATCAAAACGATCTTGGGTTGAGGATCGAATGCAGCGAGGTGCTTCAGGGCATTTTCTTGGTACAAGTAGATTGGCGTCGCCTCCATGATCACCCTTGCGTCGGCAGGGCAATGGTCAAAATGGCGCCCGTAGGTATCAAGTCCGTGCTCGATGACGTTGGCCGATGCGTTAAACCTCGGGTAAACCTTGTCATCAAAATAATGCGTCTCCTTGGTTTTAGAAGCGCAGACCTCTGGGTGTGAAGAAAGCCACCAATAGATGGAACTCGAACCGCTTTTTGGCGCACCGGCGATGATGGTATTGGGTAGAATCATTGTGGGGTGCAAAGGTAGATGCATCCGACTTGCAGCCGCGAAAATGTATCATATTTGAGGAGGAAACGTGATGACCGCCTATTTTAAATGTATACCCTGACCATGTTTTTCGTCATCTCTAAAATAGTGAGCTTTCTTTTCATGCCGCTTTCGTGGGTGATGCTGCTGCTCATCGCTAGTTTTTTGTGGAAAAAGCGCGCGCGAAAACTCCGGATTTCGGCCGTGTTGGTCCTCTTCGTTTTTGGCAACAGCTTCTTACTCCACGAGGTCAACCTCTTGTGGGAAGTCCAGGTAACAGCAGACGCCGACCTTGAGCATCACCAAGTGGCGGTTATCTTGGGAGGATACGCATACTACTCACCTACACATGATCGCGTCACCTTTAGAAACAGCACCGATCGACTCCTACAGGGACTACGATTACTGGAAGAAGGAAAGGTCAGTCACTTGATCCTTTCAGGCGGTTCGGGTTATGTGATGCAACCCGATAACAAGGAAAGCATGTACGTTGCAGAATTCTTGAAAGACATCAATGTTCCCAAACTGGATGTAACGGTAGAAAGTGAATCGCGAAACACGCGGGAAAACGCCATGCATACGGCGACCATCCTACAAGAAAAGCGCTGGGACAAACAGCGCATTGTCTTGATCACCTCTGCGTACCACATGCGCCGGGCCATGGCATGTTTTGAAAAACAAGGCATTTCGGTCATTCCATTCTCGGCGGATCCGACGACGGGCGAACGCATGTTCTACCTTGATCACCTACTCCTTCCGAGCGCCGAAACGTTCGCTCAATGGAACGTACTCATCCACGAATGGATCGGATTCATCAGCTACAAGATGATGGGCTACGCTTGACGCAAATCAGGCAACGGAAATTTCTATTTTTACGTCTGTCAGACACCCCTAACCTCTGACCTGAGCATGCTGCGAAAACTGAGTTTAATCCTGATGTTGCATACCGTTTTCTACACGGTATCGCACGGTCAGTATTGGATGCAACGAGGGGGTAGTTTAAACGTAGATGAAGGCCTAGATGTGGTGGTAGACAATTCTGGTAACACATACGTCACCGGTTACTTCAGCGCTACTGCCGACTTTGGCAACACCAACCTAACCTCCAACGGGTCTACCGACATTTTTGTCGCCAAGATGGATGATGACGGAGTCTACCTCTGGGCCGTAAAGGCGGGCGGCAGCGGAACCGACCGCGGACTCTCCATTGCCCTAGATGATTCCAACAACGTGGTGATTACTGGCTACTTCAACGGCACGGCGAGCTTTGGGAGTGCATCATTGACTTCGGCCGGACAACAAGACATCTTCATCGCCAAGTATTCTACCTCGGGGGCCTTGCAGTGGGCGAAGCGCGCTGGCGGCACCGCCTCAGACATCGGCAGCGGCATTGCGGTCGACAACGGAAACAACATCGTGGTAACGGGAGAATTTAAAGGCTTATCAACCTTCGGAACCACCTCGCTCAACAGCCAAAACGCCTCAACGGATGTGTTCATCACCAAGCTGAATCCAGGGGGTTCCTTTGCGTGGACACAACAAGGTGCTGGCGACCAAACCGACCGGGGTGTAGACATTGGTTGCGACGGATCTGGCAACATCTATGCGGTTGGGCAATTCAGCGATACTTTCACCTTTGATCAAGTCCACAACAACCAAATGTTCAATGCGCTGTACGTCGCTAAATTTAACAGTTCAGGCGTAGAACAATGGTTCAGGATCATCGGCGGTGGGGTATCTGCATTTGCGCATTCCATGGATGTCAGAAGCACCGGTGACGTGTTCATCGGCGGCGACTTTACGGGAAACCTCATCTTCTACAACACATCCAATACAACGCTGACGAATGCCTATGACAACGGAATCTTCGTAGCCAAGTACAGCAGCAGCGGAGCCACGGTTTGGGCGAAGAAAAGTGGTTCAGACAGTCCTATTACTTGCCGAGGCGTGGCCGCCGATGGCAGTGGAAACGTATATGCTGTGGGCCAGTTCGAATGTACGTTTGACGAATACGCGGACGAATATGGCGAAGCCAACTTCAGGAACATCGGCTATGGAGACATCTTCTTGACCAAATTCAGCAGCAACGGAAGCTTCGGCTGGAGCAGACATATCGGAAGTACAAAAGCAGATATCGGTCATGGTGTGGACGCAGGACCCACGGGCAAGGCCCATTTTACCGGAAGCTTTCAGACCAATCTTGTGGTGCCGACGTCCTCCAATTTCTTGAGTTCCAACCTGAGCAATTGGAACGAATCGGAATGCGCGAACAACGACGGCTATTGCAACGATCCCTCCTACGGCACCTTTCACCTGATTCCTTCTGACGGCAATTCAGATGTTGTAGTGGCCAATTGCTTCGACCCGAACCGAGCGCCATTGGACTACTTCATTCGCTCAGGGAGTGGTTGTGTGAAAAATGTTTTAGACATCTGCATCAATAACGGATGCCCAGATACGGTGACGGCCTGCTCGAGTGTATTGTTGACATCGCAGACGAAAACCTGTCCCCAAATCGACCCAGATTACTGGTATCAATGGATGGGTAATCAGAATACCCCACAAGCGATTTACAACAACCAAGGCAACAAGTGGCTTCGCATCAAATCGAAGGACCTTTGCTATGCCGATACAGACACGGTGTTTGTGAAAATCCTCGACAAGCCTGAGAAACCGTACATCTCAGATGATGTTGTGGTCAACAACCCCACTCCTGTCCCAATCAAAATTGACGTTTGTGTACCCGACACGGTTCAACTGACCGGTAGCAACATCACAACCGATAGTTTCAGGTGGGAGAGCGCGGTGTTGCCCCCAGGAGGCATTGCCGATTCGATCATCGAAGTCACCGAGACGGGTACGTACATTTTTTATGTCGTAAACGAAGACGGTTGTGAGCACTCGAGTCAGGTAGACGTTGAATTTTTTGAGCCCTTGGACTCGTTCTTGCTGCGTGTTTGGGTGGACGATACGATAGCGATTTGTGACAACGAAAACTTCATGATCCAGTTGTACGACAGCATTGACAATCCCAATCACAGTCAAATATGCTTTACCGATTCGCAGCCTTACATCAGCTCGATTTGGTCGTATACGCCAAGCTCATGGGTCACAAATGAACTGTGCAAAACCTTCCTGATGGTAAGCCCTCAAGATACAGGATGGTTCCATTTTGAAGCGACCATCATACGGTACATCCCTTGCGATACCGACACCTTTTTGGTGAGCGATTCGGTTTACGTCATTCCCATTCCTTCTCCAGAACCCCCGGCTAACACGGTCAACATGATTGGAAGTTTATACTTCTGTCCTGGAAGTACGTGCCTGCAATACGGCTCGGGTGGTGGCGGGTCGGGAACGTATACGTGGACAGGGCAATTCGTAAACGGGCTCGACACCGATTCGGTTTGGATTGGCGTTCCGGGATTTTATTCGGTGTACTCTACTGTGTACGACACCAATCAATACGGCTGCATCGACAGCACCACGGCGGGTGAAACGAAATACATCAGCGAGAAACCGCAGCCCCAAATATCCGCATCATCACTCTTGATTTGTCCGAACGATTCCGTCTGGATCACGGCGTACAATACCGGTGCGGTAACAGGATTTTTTTGGGAAGGACCGAACGGTCCGATTGCAGCGGATACCAGTTCGATCATGGCCACCGAACCTGGAACCTATTACTGCGTGGTGAACGATAGCGATAGTTGCGACCTCACGAGCAATTCCATCATATTGAGCCAATACACTACACCGTCGCTCGAAGCCGGAGCTGACGTTGTGATATGCGATGGAGACAGCTTAGTGCTTTCCGTCGTCTCCAACGCGGGCAGCGAGATAGAATGGCTTCCGCCCTTAAGCGGGAACGGCTTGCAGCAAACCGTGACGGAGCCAGGGGTGTATACATGTAAAATCACATCGTGTGGCATCGAGACCTACGCTTCCATTGAAGTGTTCCCCTCCTACGTGGAGTCAGAAATCACCTTTGAAGGCGTTTTGTGCCTCGATAGTTTTATGGTGTTGTACGGAACCGACAGCATGTTTACTTACGCATGGAACATGAGCAACAGCGGGGCCGACAGCATCGTTATTTCTCAGCCCGGCACCTACGTACTTACCACTACGGATTCAAACGGATGCGAGAAAATTTCAGACCCCGTCACCATAGAGATCGACCAAGAGCCTACTGCCATTTCCATTGACGGATATCCAGTGCTCTGCGAATTTGATACGATGACCTTGTATGGCAATAGTAACATGGTTCTGTATCATTGGTCTACTGGCGATTCTACCCAAAACATTGAAATCACCGATGACGGTACATATCTTCTATGGGCAAAAGATTCCAACGGCTGCAGGGGACTTTCTGAACCGATCAAAATCACGACGCCAGACACGATTGCTCGGTACGATATTGAGGGAGACCTCGCGTTTTGCGAGGGCGACTCTGTGGTATTTCGCGCCAGAAAAAAAGGCATGGCACAGTACCTATGGCTGCCGGATTCGGCCACCGGGCGGACCATCATTTTTGACAGCACAGGAACGTACTGGCTCCTTACCACCGACACATTCGGCTGCAATGCATGGAGCGATACAGTGAACGTGTACATGCAACCCAACGAAATTGACAAACCGATCACACGCGACACCATCGTTTGCGAGACCCGCCACGCTCCCCTGTATGTACAGCACAACATAGGCACGTTGAAGTGGTCGGAGCGCCCGTACGGTCGCGTATTCCACGAAGGTCCGTTCTACCTCACAGATGCCTTGATCGCACCGGTGACATACTATGTTTGGTCAGACTTTGAGTTGTGCCGGGGAGATACGTCATCGGTTCATGTAGCCACCATGGATTGCTTCAACGCGATGGTACCCAATGTGTTTACTCCAAACGGAGATGGCAACAACGATAGGTTCTTTATTCTGCTCAACGAAATCACCTGCTTCCACATCTACATCTATAATCGGTGGGGCATCTTGTTGTACGAAGGCCACAGCATCGATGAAGGGTGGGATGGCAACATCCAAGGAACTGAGCGGCAGGCACCTGAAGGCACGTATTACTATCTGATTGACTATTGCCGACACGATGCATCTGAGGGAACCGCCAAGGGATTTGTAACTTTATTGCGCGAATAAACTCGCAACATGGTATTGTAACGAGCATCATGAAGGTTTTAATCGTCCACGCTCATCCGGAACCCCATTCTTTCTCATCCGCTTTGAAGGATCAAGCCGTCGCGCATTTTGAATCGCAAGGGCACGAAGTGGCGGTTTCTGATCTTTACGCCATGGCCTTTGATCCGGTGGGGAGTGAAAGGGATTTTACCCGGCTAAAGAACGCGTCGAACTTTAAGTACCAAGCCGAACAAGTCCATGCATATCACAATGATCTTTACGTTTCTACTCTAAAAACAGAAATGGAAAAAGTTCATTCCAGTGACCTCATCATCTTCAATTTCCCGCTGTGGTGGTTCGGATTACCCGCCATCCTCAAGGGATGGGTTGACCGCGTGTTCGCAATGGGATTCATTTACGGGGCAGGAAAAGGCATCTATGAAGATGGCATTTATCAAGACAAACGAGCATTTATAAGCATGACTACTGGTGGTCCTCAGCCCGCATTTGGTGACGAAGGCGCGGAAGGCGAGTTTGAGAAAATTCTCTTTCCCATCCAATTCGGCATGTTTCATTTCGTGGGCATGACCGTATTGCCCCCCTTCATTTCGTTTGGCCCCGCTCGAAAATCTGACAGCGAACGATCCGATGACTTGCAGCGTTACTCGAACTACCTCACCAATATCGACCAGCATGAACCCATTTACCAAGTGATCAATGAGGATGAATAAGTTTTTGCGCAACAGTCGATGCATTCCATTGGTGATTGGTAGTTTTCTTTGCTTGGTCTCGTGTGACAAGGCAGACAAAGGACTAGGCGTCATCTATGACTATGGAGAACCCGCGGTGGATGGATGCGGTTGGGTAATTGAAATCAATCAAGTGGTTTACAAGCCCTTAGAATTGCCCAGCACCTTTCAAGAAGACGAACTCGAAGTGGAAATCACCTATGAAATTCTATCCACAAAGTCAGATTGCGGCTTCGTGGTCGACGCATTCAACGACGTCGATTTGCAGTCCATCGAGCTTCCTTAAAACTCGAGTTTGATTCCATTTTTTAGGCTGAACACCACATTTGGCACATCCACTGGGGGGCGTGAATCGTAGGTGAGGTCAAGGGAAGTAACGAACCGCAACCATGTCAAGATGCCCAATTCTAAGGTGGTGCCGGTCGTCAATCGAAAGTCTTTAAAATCCCACAGCTTGGGTTGGTAGTAATTGATGGATTGAAACTCGAACTGCTTTCGGGCGATGAAAAACAGCAAATAACTGCTCTGCCGCATATTGCGCTCGACGATGCCCGTGGTCAACTCTTCGTACTCAAACATCGGTAGCGTGCCAACCCAGAATTTGAGGGAGTCAGTTTGGTGAAGGCTCAATCGCAATCCCGCACCCACTAAGTGTCGGTATCGGATTAACTGGACGGAGTTGAACTGGATTTGGTTGAAGGCTTCCAGGGCCACCCTCCGTTTGTTTCCAAGTTCGTAATTGTATCGCAGGTGGTTGTACCCCTTATTGATCAAATTAGAATCGTTTGCCGACACGCGATCTACGTCGGCGAGGACGAGCACCCGATGGTGGCCTTTTAGGAACTGCACGTTACTTCGGGCACCGATTGCTAGGATGGTGTTGGTGTTTTGCGTGAGGTCAAAGTTGAGATCTATACCCCCGTGCCAACCTTCTTGATTGATCAGCTTCCGTTTGCCTTCCACATTGACGATCTGAGCCGACAAGGAGGTAGTCAGCAATCCTAAGAAAAATATAAGTGCGCCGCGCATGAATCACTCTTCCATTGACACCAATTTCTCCTTGATGCTCGCGATGCGGGAAGCGGCGTCGTCCCTTTTCTTTTGCTCCGAAGCCACTACAGCTTCAGGTGCGTTGTTGACAAAGCGTTCATTCGAAAGCTTCTTCATCACGCTGTTGAGGAAGCCCTCCTGGTAGGTAAGTTCCTCCTTGAGTTTGGCAATTTCTATGGTTGCATCGATCAAGCCTTCCAATGGAATTGAAAACTCCAATGTTCCTACGATGAACGAGGCACCTGGCCCGCCGTCGTCATCTCCAAAGCTGAGTACCACATTGGCCAACTTAGCAACGATATCAGCATAGGCCGTGTACATGCCTTTCGTTCCTTTTTGAATCAATCGCAACGATTCCCTGGGCGACAAATTCTTCTGTGCACGCACCGACCGCACTTCTGTGATGACCTGCTTTGCCTCTTCGAACGCTGCCAATGCTTGCTCATCAAAGGCACCTTCAGAAGGCCAAGACGAAACGATTACACAATCGCCATCGGGCCGATCGCGCAGGCTTTGGTATACTTCTTCAGTAATGAAAGGCATGATGGGGTGCAGCACGATCATCAATTCTTCAAAAATGCTCATGGTATCCTCCATGGTCTTTCGGTCGATCGGCTCACCATACACCGGCTTCACCGCCTCGAGGTACCACGAGCAGAATTCATCCCAGACGAGCTTGTAAAGGCTCATTGCCGCATCGTTTAAACGGTATTTACCAAAGTTGTCGTTGATCGATTTCACTTCGGCTGCCATTCGTTGTCTCATCCAAGCGACGGCCAATGAATTCACCTTATCTTGCTCTTTATCAACCACTTCCCACCCTTTAATCAATCGAAGGGCATTCCAGATTTTATTTGCAAAATTTCTTCCCTGTTCGCATATGGCGTCGTCAAATGGAATGTCATTGCCCGCTGGCGCCGTCATCAATAATCCCAAGCGCACGCCATCGGCGCTGTACTTCTCGATCAGTTCGATGGGATCCGGTGAGTTTCCGAGCGACTTAGACATCTTTCTGCCCAATTTATCGCGGATGATACCGGTGAAGTAGACGTTTTCGAAGGGACGCTTGCCTTCAAATTCGTAGCCAGCCATGATCATTCTGGCGACCCAGAAGAAAATGATGTCTGGTCCGGTCACTAGGTCGTTGGTTGGATAATAGTAATCCAACTCATCGCGCTTATAAAAACCGTCGAACACGCTGATTGGCCACAACCACGAACTGAACCACGTGTCCATTACGTCTTCGTCTTGCTTCAAATCTGCCGCCGTAAGTCCTGGCTGGATGTCCTGCGCCTTCTGTAATGCTTCTTCCGCATTTTTTGCAACCACAAAGTCGTGCTCACCTTCGCCGTAATACCAAGCTGGGATGCGATGTCCCCACCACAATTGGCGGCTGATGCACCAATCCTTGATGTTGTTCATCCAATGGCGATAGGTATTGTTGAACTTGGCCGGATGAAACTTCACCTCTCCTTCTTCCACGGCTTTCAACGCTGGCTCTGCCAGTGGCTTCATCTTCACGAACCACTGCAACGAAAGCCGAGGTTCAATGATTGAGTTGGTCCGTTCGCTTCTTCCGATCTTGTTTTCATAGGGTTCGACCTTGACCAAAGCCTTTGCCTCTTCCAACATCGGTTCGATTTTCTTTCTCGCCGCAAAACGATCTTCTCCGATCAAGATTTGAGCGGCTTGGCTCAACGTACCATTGGCGTTGAGGATATCAATCGTTTCTAAGTTGTGCTTCTGTCCCAGCTCATAATCGTTCACATCATGTGCTGGCGTTACCTTCAGGCAACCGGTACCAAATTCACGGTCGACGTATTCATCTAAAATGATGGGAATGGCCCGTCCGATCAACGGAACCAATGCTTTTTTGCCATGCAAATGCGTATAGCGTTCGTCTTCAGGATGAATGCAAATGGCGGTATCGCCCAAAATGGTCTCAGGTCGCGTTGTAGCAATGGTTACGTGTGCATCGCTGCCCTCAATTCGATACGCGATATGAAAGAGTTTAGAGTGTTCTTCTGAATAGATGACCTCTTCATCCGACACGGCCGTCAAGGCTTCTGGATCCCAGTTGACCATTCGGTATCCTCGGTAGATCAGGTCCTTTTTGTAGAGGTGTAAAAAGGTATCGATGACGCTTTCATAGTACTTCTCATCCATAGTAAAGCGGGTGCGATCCCAGTCGCAGCTAGCGCCCAACTTTTTGAGCTGTTCCAGGATGACTCCTCCGTATTCTTCCTTCCAATCCCACGCATGAGCGAGAAACGCATCCCGTGTCAGGTCCGATTTCTTGATCCCTTTTTCACGCAGCCGCTTTACCACCTTGGCCTCGGTAGCAATGGAAGCGTGATCCATTCCGGGCACCCAGCATGCATTCTTGCCTTCGAGCCGCGCTTTGCGAATGAGGATGTCTTGAATGGTATTGTTGAGCATATGTCCCATGTGCAACACTCCTGTCACATTGGGTGGGGGAATGACTACCGTGAAAGGCTCCTTGTCTGGATCAGGCGTTGACTTGAAGAAGCCTTTGTTCATCCAATGGCCATACCACTTACCTTCTACTTCAGAAGGGTCGTATTTGCTCGAAAGTTCGCTCATGGTTTTGCTCAAAAATTAGGAATCGGCAAAGGTAGGATTTCAGCTTGAGGACTCCTTATGAATTGAGACTTTCGCATCGATCCAGCAGGTTTTAACAGCATTGCCTGATCTCAGCCAATACATCCGTTTAAATCTTAACGGCGTGTTAAAGGCTGGTCGCGCGTTCGACTTGGCCATAAATTTGTCTCATCATTAAAATCGAAAACAGATGAAGAAGATTCTACTAGCACTAAGCGCCGCCCTTGTCATGGCATTGGGCGTACAAGCTCAAGCCGATATCGAGTTTGAGAAGGACGTACACGATTTCGGAACCCTGAAGCAGCACGGCGATGCTACTACGGAGTTCAAATTTACCAACACGGGTTCAGAGCCGTTGATCATTTCCAATGCGAAGGGTTCTTGCGGATGTACCGTACCAGAATGGCCACGCGAGCCGATCCAGCCAGGAGCGTCTAGCGTTATCCGTGTAAAGTATGACAGTAAGCGCATCGGCCCAATCAACAAGTCGGTTACCATCACTTCAAACGGAAGCGAGCAACCCAAGGTGATTCGCATCAAGGGTAAAATCGAAGCCGCCCCAAAGGCAGATGAGTCCAGCATGCCGGTTAAAACACCTGCGGCAGGAGCGCCGAAGGCCGGTAGTTAATACTTCAGATATCCATTCTGATATTGCCCCGTGACTCGAACGAGTCCACGGGGCTTTTTTATGCCCCATCATTGCCTCAATGGCTATATTTGGGCGGCCGAAATGCATTGCCCTTAAATCTTCGGAACATGCCATTTATATCTAAAAAAGGTTTCGCCATGCCCGAGTCTCCGATCAGGAAACTCGTTCCCTTTGCTGAAAAGGCAGCGGCAGCTGGTAAAGAAGTCATCCACCTCAACATCGGTCAACCCGATATAGAGACGCCAGAATCAGCGCTCAACGCCATCAAAAACCTCGACCGTAAAGTGATTGAGTACAGCCACTCGGCCGGTTTTGAGAGCTATCGAAAAGGGCTGGCTGCTTACTACCGAAGCAACGACATCGAAGTAAGCCACGAAGACATCATCATCACCAATGGAGGATCCGAGGCGATCGTTTTTGCCATGATGACTTGCTTCAATCCTGAAGATGAGGTGATTGTTCCAGAACCATTTTACGCTAACTACAACAGCTTCGCCATGCAGGCGCAAGTCGTCTTGCGGCCCATTACTACCTTTTTGTCCGAGGGCTACAAACTACCTCCCATCGAGCGCTTCCGTGAAATGATTACGCCAAGAACACGCGGAATTGTCATCTGCAACCCCGGAAACCCCACGGGTTACTTGTATACCAAAGAAGAATTGGCAACGCTCAAGAAGATTGTACTCGAGAATGACCTCTTTCTCCTTGCCGACGAAGTGTACCGAGAGTTCTGCTACGACGGCCGAACGCATCATTCGATCATGAATTTGGACGGGTTAGACGACCACGCGATCATCGTAGATTCGGTCTCCAAGCGTTACAGCATGTGCGGTTCTCGCGTGGGTGCCTTGGTATCCCGGAACAAGATGGTGATGAAAACCGCCCTCAAATTTGCCCAGGCACGTCTCAGTCCTCCTACCCTTGGCCAGATCGCCAGTGAGGCTGCGCTTCAGACGCCGCCGTCCTATTTTGAGGATGTAAAAAAAGAGTACGTAGAACGCAGAAACATCCTCGTAAACGGACTCAACGCAATCGACGGTGTCACTTGCCCGATGCCGGGAGGAGCATTCTATGCGATGGCTGAACTGCCCGTTGACAATGCAGAGAAATTTTGTGAGTGGATACTTGAGTCTTTCGAATACAAGGGCGCAACGGTCATGATGGCACCCGCAGAAGGATTTTATGCATCGCCAGGCCTCGGTAAGCAAGAAGTGCGTCTTGCTTATGTCCTCGAAATTCCAAAATTGAAAATGGCCCTTGAAGTCCTTGAACGAGCCTTGGAAGCATACCCCGGAAAAACAGAGCCCGCCGAGTCATCGAATGCGTTGCATGAGTCTTAAGTGCATTGGAATAGCGTTCATTCTTTTCATCTACGGCTGCTCAACTCCCGCCGATCAAGCATCATACAGTGCCAATTCATCACCCAATGATCAACATTCTCCCACCGGAGAAGAAATCAATGGAAGCGATGGTATCGCGGCACAATCCGCTTATCCTACGCGGTACAAAGTCAAAGACGGCCACATTTCCTATATATATAAGGGTCTCCAAGAAGGAACCGAAGAAGTCTACTTCACTGACTACGGTATGGTCGAGATCAAATTCACCAAGACGGTTCGAGTAAATCCTTTCAAAAACGGCGAGGCGCAAAAGGAACGCATCGACCTTACAACATTGATGAGAGACAGCGCGATTTACGTCGTTGACAACTTAACGATGAATGCCAGGAGATTGGACAACGCGCTCTTGTACGAATCAGCTCTTGAAAGCCCAAGCCTTGACCTCAACGAGGTAGCCGAACAGGTCTTTCGAAGTCGGGGAGGCGTCATTGTCGACACGCAATCCATTGCGGGCATGCCCGCCGTAAAGTGGCAAATCAAACAGGCCAATACCACCGAGTGGAGATGGAAAGGCATCATGCTCAAAACGATGGTAGAATTACCCCGTGCGATGGTTCAAGTACAAGCCATAAATATCGATACTGTTTCCCCCCTACCCCAAGGAATATTCGACTTACCTTCTAACGTCAATGTGCAGGAAGGAACGACCATGAAAAAATGGATGGAAGAGCTCAACAAACCGATCGAGCGCAAAAAGTTCTTTGATTTAACCGATCCTACTAAGCACTATGACAAACAGGGGAATGTCATCCCCAAAGACTCCTTAGGGGTAGAGTAAATAGGCGCTGCGCATCCTTTTAAAAGTACTCAAATCAGCCTGCCACGTCGCCCTGATTTCATCTGCAGTCATTCCCGCAATTATCTGTTCCCTCAACGCCTCCGAACCCGCGAGCTTATCAAAAAACCCGTTCTCAAGAAAGAACTTATCCTTCTGAGGGAAATCACGGTACGCGTTGACGATCCAGTCCAAGATGATCTTTTGCTCTTGCTGGATGCGCTTCCCTCCGATGGCCGTGAGATCCCATCCAAGGCAAGGAACTCCCTCGTGTTTGGGATGCTTAGAACCTTCGTTAGGTTTTGGGACGAACATGAATGAGCCTACGCTCATGTTGGGGTGCCCAAAGATTTCAAACGGCGTATCCGTACCTCGGCCCGCTGAAAACGTGGTTCCTTCAAAAAAACAAAGCGAAGGATAGAGCAATACGCTGTTCATTGTAGGCAAATTTGGCGATGGCTTATGAGGTAGTACATAAATGTCTTTGTGCTCGTAGCCCTCACAGGTGACAACTGAAAGCTTACACTTCAAGCCTTCGCCGAGCCAGCCTTCATAATTGATCATCGTGGCCAACTCCCCCACGGTCATCCCGTGCACGACAGGTATGGGAAGCAATCCCACAAAAGATTCATACCCCTTTTTTAGCATCGGACCGTCCACATAAAAGCCGTTGGGATTGGGCCGATCCAAAACCACAAACGAGATGCTCTGCTCCGCACAAGCTTCCATGACGTACTTCATCGTCGAGATATAGGTATAGAACCTAGCGCCCACATCCTGAATGTCAAACACCACCGTGGTGATTCCGGCTAGGTCAGCAGCTGTTGGCTTTTTATGCGAACCGTACAGACTGACGATCGGCAAGCCTGTTCGCCCATCTACCCCGCTTTCGACTTTTTCGCCTGCATCTGCCTTGCCCCTAAAACCGTGTTCTGGTGCCAAAACCCTCTCCACAGAAATCGAATGGCCCAAGAGGAAGTCGACCAAATGTTCATCACCCACCATTGACGTATGGTTGGCCACTACGGCGACGTGTTCGCCATCCAACAGAGGGCGGTACGCATCGATGCGCTCAGCACCGACGGTGATTTGATCGCTTGTTTTGTAGAGGTTTTGTCCAAAAGTGAAACCCCAAGAAAAGAAAAAGATGAAAAGGAGGGTGACGGGTCGCATGTTACAGAATGTATGGTCAAATTTGCACATCTTCACATCGGCATTGACCGTGCCAACTTGAAGTTTTAAACACGAAGCCCTTGCAATTCGAATGGTTCATAGCGCGTAAGATGATCGGTGGCCGCACTTCTGGTCAAAGCAGAGGTTCGTCTGCAATCGTAAAAATTGCCGTCGCAGGCATTGCCATCGGAATGGCGGTTATGCTGCTTTCCGTTTCGATTGTTCGCGGGTTTCAGGAAGAGGTACGACAAAAGGTCATCGGCTTTGGAGCCCATCTGCAGGTGTCATACTACAACCCTCAAAACACCTTAGGAATTAGACCTATGAACGCCGAACAAGCCTTTGTACCGGCAATCCAGGCAGAACCCGCAGTTAAAAACATTCAATCCTACGCATACAAAAGCGGGATCATCACCGCCAATGGAGAGATACAAGGAGTGATGTCCAAGGGCATCGGAAGAGATTTCGACTGGGATTTTTTTGACCAAAACATGGTGGAAGGAAGGTCGTTTCGTTTGCCTAAGGACGATGAATCGGACAGCATTGTGATTTCCACCAGCATCGTTAATAAGCTCAACCTATCCTTGGGCGACAAGGTGACTGTGTCGTACTTTCAGGACGAAAACGAACGCAAGCGCCGGTTTGTCATCGGCGGGATCTACGAGACTGGAATGGAACAATTTGATGGGAGCGTCTTGCTGTGCGACATCCGTCATATTCAAAAACTCAATGGGTGGGAAGACGATCAAGTTGCTGGATTCGAAGTCGTTTTGCATTCGTTTGAAGACTTGGATTACCTAGATCAAATCATCGCCAATCACATTACCTACGAGTTCAACACCCTGAAGATCACCGATCAATTCATGGAAATATTCGGTTGGTTGGAATTGCAAGACATCAACGTCATCATCATTCTCTCCCTTATGGTGCTGGTCTCTGGCATCAATATGATTTCTGCGCTCTTGGTCATCATTCTTGAACGCACGAACATGATCGGACTCTTGAAATCAATGGGCGCTCATAACGCGAGCATCGGTCGCATTTTCTTACTCAATGCTACCTACCTTATCCTCATCGGATTGCTGATTGGGAATGTCCTCGGTTTAGGAATTGGATGGCTCCAACAAGAATTTGAGCTGATCAAACTAGACCAAGCAAATTACTATGTGGACCATGTTCCGGTCTTGTTTCAAGCCAATACAATCCTGTTGATCAACCTAGGAAGCATGTTGGCCTGTCTGTTTATGTTGATCCTCCCTTCCATGATCGTGAGTCGCATCGACCCGGTCAAGACCATCAAGTTCAACTGATCGTCCGCTCCACCCCCACTCTCTTACTCTTCACTAATGGGACTTCATCGGATTGCACGAATTGTATACCTTGTCCTTCTTGCACTTATCCTTATGAAACGAACCTTACTCACCCTGCTCATCTCAGTCGGACTGCTTTACGCAGCCCAAGCGCAAACGAAAATCATCTACTACACTTCCATGGGCGACTTCATCGTGGAGATGTCTGACTCCTTGACCCCGATCACCTCAGGAAACTTTATTTCATTGGTGGATACAGGGTTTTACGACGGGCTCATCTTTCACCGAGTCATCGAAGGTTTCGTCGTTCAAGGCGGCGATCCGCCGGGTGCTCCGACCGGTCCGGGGTATACCATTCCGGACGAATTTGACTCGACAGGTACGCTGAGCAATGTGCAAAAAACGATCTCAATGGCCAATACGGGGCAACCGAATACGGGCGGGAGTCAATTTTTCATCAACCTGGTGGACAACACTTTTCTAGACTACGACAAAGCTCCGCTCAGCTCTCAGCACCCGGTGTTCGGCATGGTGATCGACGGTTTTGACGTCGTGTTGGAGATTGGTTCCGTTGAAGTATACTCTGGCTCGAAACGTCCGGTGGTGGACGTCGTGATGGACAGCCTGCGCATCTTCGATCCGAACGACACCATTGATACCACACCTCCTCCGCCACCCTTGGGGCTACACGAATTGGCAGCCAAACCACTCAAAACGCGCATCTTCCCGAATCCAGTGCTCAACTGGAGCTTAGTGACGATCGAATCGCCGATGGAAGGGGCCGCTACCATCAAGATCGTGGAGCCGCTCGGGCGCGAAATTTCGACCCGGCAAGTAATGCTCAGGAAGGGAATGAACCGATTGACTGCGTTTGGAAGTGATTCTCAGACCCTCCTCCCCGGTGTGTATCACTTGGTCATCGAATTTGAAGACTGTCGTAACTTCTCGAAATTCGTTGTTTCGGACTAGGGACGGGCTCGTTTACCGTACTTGGAATTGAAATAGGTCACCATCTCTGAGGCATTCTTGTACGTGAATTCCTTCTTTTTCACCTTTTCAACCATGTCTGGATAGTCGGAAAAGAACTCTTTCATCGCTCCTTTGAATCCCATCATGTATATCTTGGTATTCATTCCTTGGTCTCCCCCTTCAAGACTGAGCACTCTGGACATCACGGTATAATAGGTATAAGTTTGCGAGTCTCGAGTAGTATAATAGTACTCCAAAACGCGGAGCTTGTCGTCTACCTGAGCGTGCATGATCAATCGCTTACCGTCGTAACTGGTTGTGATAAAAACATACTCTTCGCCCCGATACTCAAACTCGATCCGATCCACGTCGCGGATGGTGATTTCTTCTTTGTCCCCGCTTGGTGCCAAATATTTTACGGCTTTTTGCATAGCCATGTAATCGGGGATGCCTTCCTCCGAATCAGCGATCGGAATGTAGAGGGTTTCTTTCGTGGGTTCTTTTCCTGACCAGAAGACCTTCGCGGTGGTTGTTCCTCCGTCTTGTGCTGTGATCGCCGTAGCCATAAAGACCGCGGCCATTGTGGTTAAAATGTATCTCATGTTACTTGTTTTAAGATTACTCCGTCCGTTTTGAAAAATTATATTCAACTACTGCGCAGTCTTTCCGTGCTTTTCGTTGAAATACCCCACCATCTCTTCCCAATTGTCATAGGTGAATTCCTTATCGCTGATTTTATCAATCATGTCAGGATAGCCTTTGAATAAGTCCATCATTTTTCGACGAAAACCCAAACGGAAAATTTTGGTGTTGTTTCCTTGGTTGCCCCCTTCTACGCTGAGCACCCTGATGTTTACATCGTCGGTCTCGAAGAAGGTTTCGTCCCCGTTGGTAAGCATCGGGTAATAGCGCAGCACACGCAATTTATCGTCTACCTCGCACTCGAGCAGGTTGTAATTGCCATTGTAAAACGTGCTGATGATCACGCGCGACTTTTCGCCCAACGTAAAGCTGATCCGACTCACGTCATTTGGGCGGATGTACTGCCGCATGTCGTTGCTTCCCTTGAAGGCAATTTCGTCTTGCATCTTGCCAAAGGCAACCGATGTACTGCCGGGTGGATCCAATTCTACATAGATCGTTTCCTGGGTTGTACGCCCATCTGCCCATGTAACCGAGGCTGCAACCTCTAGCTTGCTCTGAGCCTTCACACTGAACGTCAACGCGATCAATGCTGCACCTGCAATCCATTTCATCATTTCCATAGTCTTTCAGCAAGTATAATAAATCTTGGGCCTCGTTCCGTTCTTCGGATATGGTGGATGCTTCTTGGCGATAGGAAAGCGGGAACGCTACCTTTGCATCCGCAAAAACACAACAGAAATTGGACGTTAAAAACAACATACTAGAGACCATCGGCAATACGCCCATGGTACGGCTCAATAAAATTGCCGAAGGCATTCCAGGTACCATCCTGGCCAAAGTTGAATACTTCAATCCGGGCCACAGTGTTAAGGATCGAATGGCTTTGAAAATGATCGAAGACGCCGAAGCGCGTGGCGACCTCAAGCCAGGCGGCACCGTCATCGAGTGCACCAGCGGGAATACAGGAATGGGATTGGCACTCGCTTGCATCGTCAAGGGCTACAAATTGATCTGCACTATGAGTGACAAGCAGAGCAAAGAAAAAATAGACATCCTTAGAGCCGTGGGTTCTGAAGTGTACGTATGTCCTACCAACGTATCGCCAGACCATCCCGAATCTTACTACTCCGTAGCCAAGCGCAAAAGCGAAGAAATCGAAAATTCGTTTTGGGTGAATCAGTATGACAATCTCTCAAACCGACTTGCGCACTACGAATCTACCGGCCCCGAAATCTGGAAGCAGACCGATGGGAAAATCACGCATTTCGTTGTGGGCGTTGGTACAGGCGGCACGATATCTGGCGTTGCCAAATACTTGAAAGAACAAAATCCCAACATCAAAATCTGGGGCGTTGATTCCTATGGCTCGGTTTTCAAGAAATTCCTTGAGACCGGGGAGTTTGATGAGAAAGAAGTGTACAGCTACATCACCGAGGGCATTGGCGAAGACATTCTGCCCAAGAATGTGGATTTCGATCTGATCGACCACTTTGAGAAGGTTACGGATAGAGACGGCGCATTAGCGGCGCGCGACTTGGCGAAAATGGAAGGCCTTTTCTTAGGGTATTCCTGCGGATCAGCCATCCAAGCCATCAAGCAACTCAAGGATCAATTGAAGGAAGACGACGTTGTCGTAGTCCTCTTCCACGACCACGGCTCACGGTACGTTGGAAAAGTCTTCAACGACGAATGGATGCGTGAACGAGGTTTTCTCAACGAGGAAAAGCAGCTAGCGAAGGACCTATTCGCCGACCACAAAGAACTACCGTTACTATCGGTCAGCGCCAACGAGCCCGTGCACAACGCAGTGGGTATCATGCGCAAGTTTGGGGTTTCTCAATTGCCCGTAACCGAGCAAGGGAAGTTTGTTGGGAGCATAGACGACGCGCGATTGATCCCGGCGCTCACCTCCATGGCTGGAGCAAAAGATCACGAAGTGAAGCAGTACATGGGTGCTTCCTACCCAATTGTACAAGCGACCGACCCGATCAGCGCCGTTTCCAAGCACTTTAATAAAAACAATGGAGCCGTTCTGGTAGACTTGGGTCAAGGTCGGTACCAAATCATCACCCGACACGACCTAGTGGCAGCCATGAGTTGATGAACTTCTTAAATCTTATATACCTCTGTTGCTTTGTTCTGGCCATATCGGCGGTGTCCTGTTCGCCTGACCCGACTCCAGCCGCTCATCGGTACGCGATTTCTTGGTACTATCCCAATCAGGATTATCAACGTTGGATCCACACACAGGATAGCTCCGCCGTCTTTATCGAACTCTATGGGCATGCGTATAATCAGTTAGACTCGATCTTGGCTACATGCGATGGACTCATCCTAACGGGCGGCTTAGATATCGCTCCTAGTCGCTACGGAAAAGTCGATAGCCTTTCACTCTGCAAATCGCCTAATCTTCGGAGAGACAGCATAGAATTCAAGGCCATGCAATACGCCAAGAAAACGGGCATTCCAACGCTCGGGGTTTGCCGAGGTATGCAGATAATCAACGTGAGCTTTGGTGGCGATTTACTCTTGGATATTCCTTCCTTCAATGGGAGTACTCTCCACCAAAAAGAAGGCACCGATGCCCGTCACTTGGTTTACACTGCACCAGAAATGGAAGCATTGATCAAAGCGGATACTGCAACTACGAATAGCAACCACCACCAAGCCGTTGGCCGTATTGGTGATGGACTTCAGCCGCTAGCTTGGTCTACAGACAGCATCGTCGAGGCTATAAGGCATATGGATACCGAGGCATTTCCTTTTCTTTGGGGAGTGCAATGGCACCCAGAGCGTATGCCTCGGCAATCACCGATGTCGAAGAATTTGCTTTCCTCATTCATCCATGCCACCCGACCATGAAAAGAACTTTTCGAGATCAAATAGGAAAAGCGGTTGCGTTGGCATCTACACCCAAACGCATCGTGAGCATCGTTCCTTCTCAAACCGAACTCTTGAGTGCACTCGGTTTGGAAAATGAGGTGGTGGGCATTACCAAGTTTTGCGTCCACCCTGAATCTTGGTTCCGAACGAAAAAGCGCGTTGGCGGAACCAAAAAAATCAACTTGAAAACGGTCGCTGGCCTCAAACCTGATTTGATCTTGGCAAACAAAGAGGAAAACACGCTTGAGGACATCGCCGCGCTCGAAGAAATCGCTCCGGTATGGACCAGCGACATTCGTGACATGGATGGGGCCTTGGCGATGATCCGGGCCGTAGGTACGTTGGTAGGTAAGGAACACCGAGCGAATGAAATTGCTCAAGAAATCGAGTCTCAATTCGCGTCGATTGCACCTTCCGCTAAGCACAAGCGCATTCTTTACATCATTTGGAAAGATCCGTACATGGCGGCAGGCCGTGATACGTTCATCCAAAGCATGCTCAGATCGGCTGGTTTTGAAAATGCCATCCAAGATCCGCACAGCCGCTACCCAGCGCTGAGTGTAGAAGAAATAAAAGAAATCAATCCCGAAAAACTTCTGCTTTCCAGCGAACCGTTTCCATTCAAACGAAAACACACAGAAGAAGTGCGCGAGACGTTTCCAGGAATAGAAGTCCAAGAGGTAGACGGGGAGCTATTCAGCTGGTACGGTTCTCGGATGCTGAAGTCTGCAATATATTTCAAGTCCCTCCAATCGTAGTCGCTCGGTTTGGGCGCTTATCTTTCATAGATTTGATGCATGCGATTGAGTCGGTTGTCCATGCTTGTCTTTGCCCTCGTGTTTTCGCTTGCTGTCAAAGGGCAATCGGTCGGTGTGGTATTAAGCGGAGGCGGCGCAGCGGGGATGGCCCACGTGGGGGTGCTGAAAGCATTGGAAGAAAACAGCATTCCAATTGATTACATCACAGGCACTTCCATCGGTGCGCTCGTAGGCGGTTTGTACGCTGCAGGGTACAGCCCAACCGAAATTGAACAAATGCTGACCAGCGAGGCGTTCAAGCGGGTTTCCCTCGGAGAAATTGACGACAAATACGTGTACTACTTCCGGAAACCCATGCCGAACGCCAGTTGGATCAACATCAAGTTCACGTCGCTTTCAAGCTTTCTAGAAACATCCATCCCCACCAGCTTCATCAATCCGGCCGCGTTGGACTTAGAATTGATGCGCTTGTTTGACCCGGCCAGCCAAGCGAGCAACTACGATTTTGACCAGCTCTTCGTGCCGTTTCGTTGTTTGGCGTCTGACATTGAAGACAAGCAAAGTGTCGTTTTTAAAGACGGGAATTTGAATGTGGCGATCCGCGCGAGCATGACCTACCCCGCTTATTTAAAGCCGATTCGGGTGGAGGGTAAGCTCCTTTATGACGGTGGTTTGTACAACAACTTTCCCTCCAGCGTATTGCGTGAAACCTTTGCCCCAGACGTCATCATCGGCAGTAATGTATCCTCCAATGAGGATCCTCCGCAAGAAGACGACTTCCTTTCTCAAATTCGCAACATGGTTGTTAGCAAAACAGATTACGACCTCGAGGGCGATTCAACGATCATGATCGAACCGAAGGTGATCTATGGTACCTTCAACTTCAACCACTTGGGTGAGAACATCGATTCAGGGTACAGCGCTGCCATCCGACGCATCGAAGAAATCAAGCAGACGGTGCACCGTCGCGTTCATCAAAAAGTTGTGCAAGACCGCCGGAGGGAGTTTAATGCGAAAAAGGTACCATTGGTTTTCACGGACTACAACTACGAAGGACTGACCAAGCCCGAAGCGAAATATGTAAATCGCTTAATGGCGCCTCGGAAGGCACAACGCGTATCGTTTGAAAAATTCAAAAAAGGCTACTACCGGGTTTACGAAAACGAAAAAATCGAGCGCTTGTTCCCGTCTGCCCGCTACCATCCGGAAGACAGCGCATATACGGTCACCGTTAACGTAAAGAAGGAAAAAGACTTGGTGCTCGAATTTGGTGGAAACGTTTCCAACCGCCCGATCAACACGGGATACATTGGCATCGGTTATACAAGCATCAACAATACCGGCACGAGCTTCCATGCGAATGCCTATTTCGGGAAACTCTACGCATCTATATTGGCAAAAGCACGGATCGACGTACCCGTTCGATTTCCCATTTACTTAGAACCTGTAATCACGATCAACCGATGGAATTACTTCAACAGCCGGGCTACCTTCTTCGAAGACAACAACTCGCTATTCTTGATTCAGAACGAACAGTTTGCCATAATGAATTCGTCGTTTGCGCTGAGCAACAAGATCAAATGCAATCTTTCTGGGGGTGTCGTGCAATTGAGGGACGACTATTACCAAACACCGAGTTGGGGACAGGACGACATTTCTGACAAGACATTGTTTCAAGGAACCACAGGCACAGCTTCGTTCGAAAAAAACAGCTTAAACGACAAGTTATACCCAAATGAAGGGTCCTTTCTCAACCTTTCGATCCGTTATACGAACGGAGTGGAGACTTATTCACCGGGCACTACCTCGCCCGAGCAAACCATACTCGAAAATGATCGTGAGTGGCTCGACGCAAAAATCACCTATGATTGGTACTATAAATCCAAAGGGACTTTACGCCTAGGCGCGTACGTTCAGGCAGTCTACAGCGACCAAGAACTCTTCACCAATTACACGTCGAGCTCCCTTCGGTCCCCGGCGTTTCAGCCCACTCCAGAAAGTAAAACGTTATTCCTGGAGTCATTCCGTGCCTATCAGTATGCTGCAGTCGGGCATAAATTCATCTTCAACGTATATAAGAACATCGATTTCAGGCTAGAAGGCTACGTTTTTCAGCCTTATCGATTTGTGGTCAACAGAAATGCCGAGGGGCTTCCTCCAAATGACAAGCGAAGCCTAGAGAAACGCTATACCATCGCCTCGGCTAACGCAGTGTACAGGAGTCCACTCGGCCCCGTCAGCTTCGCGGTCAACTACTACTTCAACGTCCCAGAGATCAGTTCTGACAACCTGGGCGAACAGCGTGTTCCGCTGACCTTTATCTTCCATTTTGGATACATTCTATTCAACGATCGAGCGCTGAAATAACGAGCTTCAGAATCGGGTTGTTGCTCATTTTTGTTCCGTCAAACCAACACCAGAACTGGTTAGACACAAAAAAGCCCCGCCATTCACGTTGGATGAATGGAAGGGCTTTGTTAATTGAATCGTGTTAATTACGCCTCACCCGTCGGTCCGAAATTCATCGGAAACGGGGCAACACCCCCTTGCTCCACGTCGGCGATCTCACCGTGCTGAGTTTCGAACTTTTTCACGTTCTCCATCAGCGCTTTCATGAGGCGCTTGGCGTGTTGCGGAGTCAGGATAATCCTTGACTTCACGCGCGCTTTGGGCGTGCCGGGCATCATGCTGACAAAATCTACGATAAACTCAGCCGAGGAATGTGTGATTACCGCTAAGTTGGAATATTCTCCCTGTGCGATTTCTTCACTCAACTCAATGTTGATCTGTCCTTGCTTTGGTTCTGTCTTGTCAGCCATGTTGCTCATGCATTAATTAACCGTTGTCTACTTCCTCTTCTACAGCTGGCGTGCTTTCCACACCCACCATTTGGTCGTATTCCTCTTGGCTTCCGACCACTGTATTTCGGTAATCTTTCAGACCTGTACCTGCTGGGATCAAGTGACCTACGATCACGTTCTCCTTCAGTCCGGCCAAGAAATCTTCCTTACCGCTCACGGCTGCCTCGTTGAGCACTTTCGTGGTCTCCTGGAACGATGCAGCTGAAATGAAGCTTTCTGTCTGGAGCGAGGCGCGTGTGATACCTTGAAGGATCGGCTTACCTGTGGCAGGCAGTGCTTCACGGAATTCAACGAGCTTCTTGTCCTTGCGTCGAAGCACAGAGTTCTCATCACGCAACTTGCGCGCTGAAATGATCTGTCCAGGGATACAAGTCTCAGACTCTCCTGCATCTACTACGACCATCATTCCAAAGATGCTGTCGTTCTCTTGAATGAACTCGACCTTGTTGGTAATCTGATTCTCGAGGAAACGTGTATCTCCTGGATCTTCAATGATCACCTTACGCATCATCTGACGAACGATTACTTCGAAGTGCTTATCGTTGATCTTCACGCCCTGTAGACGGTATACCTCTTGGATCTCATTGACCAAGTACTCTTGTACCGCTGTAGGACCTTTGATCGCCAAGATGTCCGCCGGAGTAATCGCACCGTCCGAGAGAGGTTGACCCGCCTTGACGAAGTCATTCTCTTGAACGAGGATGTGTCGAGACAATGGAACCAAATACTTCGACTTATCGCCCAATCGCGACTCGACAATGATTTCTCGGTTACCACGCTTGATTTTTCCGAAGGAAACGATTCCATCGATCTCAGAAACGATCGCTGGGTTAGAAGGGTTTCTTGCTTCGAACAATTCAGTTACCCGTGGAAGACCTCCGGTAATATCACCAGATGACTTGCCTCCAGATCGTGGAATCTTCACCAAGATGTCTCCAGATCCCACTTTGTCGCCTTCGTTCACCATGATGTGGGCACCTACAGGAATGCTGTATGTACGCAACATTTCACCTTTCGAATCAACCACGTTGATGGCAGGGTTCAATGTCTTATCACGGTTATCGATGATTACCTTCTCACGGAAACCTGTCTGCTCATCAGACTCTTCCTTGTACGTAATTCCCTCTTTGATACTCTCATAGGTAAGCTTTCCAGCAAATTCTGAGATGATAACGGCGTTGTACGGATCCCAAGAACAGATCAAATCACCTTTGGTAACCTCCTTACCCGGCTGCTTAAACAGCTCAGAACCATACGGAATGTTGTTGGTTGCAATGGTCAATCCCGTCTTCTTGTCGACGAGTCGCATCTCAGCCGAACGGCCGATTACGATGGTCTGCTTACTTCCATCTTTTGCCTTCTTCTCCACCACGCGCAATTCATCGATCTCAAGGATTCCTGTTTGGCGTGCGATGATCTTAGACTCAGAGGCAATACTCGATGCAGTACCCCCAACGTGGAAGGTACGAAGTGTAAGCTGCGTTCCCGGTTCACCGATCGACTGTGCGGCGATGACTCCGACTGCTTCACCCATCTTCACGTCCTTACCGTTCGCGAGGTTTTGTCCGTAGCACAAGGAGCAAATTCCTCGTGGCATCTCACACGTTAGTGCAGAGCGGATTTCGACTTCGTCGATACCTGAAGCTTCGATTTCAGCTGCGAGCTCATCAGAGATGTACCCACCTGCCTCTACAATCATTTCGTCGGTATCTGGATTAACTACATCGTGAACCGAAGTACGGCCTTGGATTCGTTCTGTCAATGACTCAACGATCTCTTCATTTTTCTTCAACGCTGACATGGTCAAGCCGCGAAGCGTACCGCAATCTTCAGAAGTAACAATGACATCCTGAGCAACATCCACCAATCGGCGTGTGAGGTAACCCGCATCCGCTGTTTTAAGTGCAGTATCCGCGAGACCCTTACGAGCACCGTGTGTAGAGATGAAGTATTCAAGGATGGACAGACCTTCACGGAAGTTAGAAAGGATCGGGTTTTCAATGATCTCCCCTCCTTGCGCTCCTGACTTACGTGGCTTTGCCATCAAACCTCTCATACCTGACAGCTGGCGGATCTGCTCTTTAGAACCCCTCGCACCAGAGTCAAACATCATGTACACCGAGTTGAAGCCTTGATTGTCGTTCTTCAACTTGTTCATCAAGACGTGCGTCAACTTAGAGTTGGTGTGCGTCCAGATGTCGATGATTTGGTTGTAACGCTCGTTGTTGGTGATGAGACCCATGTTGTAGTTCATCATCACTTCATCCACCTCCTGCTGTGCCTTTGCAAGAAGATCGGTCTTCTCGTCTGGGACGATTACGTCAGAAAGGTTAAACGATAGACCTCCTTTGAAAGCCATGTAGAATCCGAGCGACTTGATGTCATCCAGGAACTTGGCAGTAGCTGCCATTCCACACGTCTTCAATACGCGTCCGATGATATCACGGAGCGACTTCTTGGTCAACAACTCATTGATGTATCCAACTTCTTCTGGAACCATTTGGTTGAAAAGGATTCTACCACAGGTAGTTTCCATCAACACGCGCTCTCCTTTATGGTTGACGCGCACCTTGATTACAGAGTGCAGTCCGAGTTTTCCTTCGTTGTGTGCAATGATTACTTCATCCGGAGAGTAGAAGGTCATGCCTTCTCCCTTCATTGGAAGTTCCTTCGTTCCCTCGCGTCCTTTGGTGATGTAATACAGACCCAAGACCATGTCTTGAGAAGGTACCGCAACAGGAGCACCGTTAGCAGGGTTCAAGATGTTATGCGACGCCAACATCAATAGCTGGGCTTCCAAGATCGCCGCATGTCCCAATGGAACGTGCACCGCCATTTGGTCACCGTCAAAGTCAGCGTTGAATGCAGTACACACCAATGGGTGTAACTGAATCGCCTTGCCTTCGATCAGTTTTGGTTGGAATGCTTGGATACCCAAACGGTGAAGCGTTGGGGCCCGGTTGAGTAGCACTGGGTGACCCTTCAATACATTTTCAAGGATATCCCAAACTACAGGCTCTTTCTTGTCGACAATTTTCTTCGCCGACTTGACCGTCTTCACGATGCCACGCTCGATGAGCTTGCGGATGATGAACGGCTTGAACAGCTCAGCTGCCATGTCTTTCGGAAGTCCGCATTCATGCAGCTTCAACTCAGGACCAACAACGATAACAGAACGTGCAGAATAGTCAACACGCTTACCGAGAAGGTTTTGACGGAATCGGCCTTGCTTTCCTTTCAAACTGTCAGACAACGACTTGAGTGCACGGTTCGATTCGGTCTTCACTGCAGACGACTTACGAGAGTTGTCGAACAATGAATCCACCGCTTCTTGAAGCATACGCTTCTCGTTTCGAAGGATCACCTCAGGCGCCTTGATTTCGAGCAGTCGCTTCAATCGATTGTTACGAATGATTACCCTGCGGTACAAGTCATTCAAGTCAGAGGTTGCAAAACGACCGCCGTCCAATGGAACGAGAGGGCGAAGCTCTGGTGGAATCACCGGAACAACCTTCACGATCATCCATTCGGGACGATTGACGATGTGCGTATTGGCTGAACGGAAGGCTTCAACGACCTGAAGTCGCTTAAGGGCTTCGTTCTTACGTTGCTGCGAAGTCTCTGTATTCGCCTTGTGACGCAAGTCGTATGAAAGTGAATCGAGATCCAAACGTTGAAGCAATGCGTACAATGCTTCGGCTCCCATCATAGCGATGAACTTGTTCGGATCATCGTCATCCAGGTACTGGTTCTCACGCGGCATGGTATCCAAGATGTCCAGGTACTCTTCTTCCGTAAGGAAATCCAAGTATTGGAGCGGCTCGCCTTCCTTGTTCTTCGCTTCACCTGCGTTGATTACTACGTATCGCTCATAGTAGATGATCGTGTCGAGTTTCTTGCTAGGAAGACCTAGTAGGTAACCGATTTTGTTTGGAAGCGACTTAAAGTACCAAATGTGTGCTACTGGAACCACCAATGAGATGTGTCCCATTCGCTCACGTCGTACTTTCTTTTCCGTCACTTCAACACCACATCGGTCGCAAACGATGCCTTTGTAGCGAATACGCTTGTATTTGCCGCAGTGGCATTCGTAATCCTTCACTGGACCGAAAATGCGCTCACAGAACAGGCCATCTCGTTCAGGCTTGTACGTGCGGTAGTTGATGGTTTCAGGTTTCAACACTTCGCCGTGTGATCGCTCGAGAATCATCTCAGGCGAAGCAAGACTAATGGTGATCTTATTGAAACCGCTGCTGGGTTTTGTATCTTTTCTTAATGCCATTGCAACTATATAGAATGGTTAATGAATAAACTTAATCAAGGGTGATGTTAAGGCCTAGTCCTCTCATCTCGTGCAACAATACGTTGAACGATTCTGGGATTCCCGGTTCTGGCATCGGCTCACCTTTCACGATGGCTTCGTATGCCTTGGCCCGTCCAATCACATCATCCGACTTCACAGTTAAGATTTCACGAAGGATGTTTGCCGCACCGAATGCTTCAAGTGCCCAAACTTCCATTTCTCCAAATCGCTGTCCACCAAACTGTGCCTTACCACCGAGCGGCTGCTGGGTGATGAGCGAGTATGGACCGATCGATCGTGCGTGCATCTTGTTGTCAACCAAGTGGTGAAGCTTCAACATGTAGATCACACCAACGGTAGCGGGTTGATCAAATCTGTCGCCCGTTCCACCATCGTAGAGGTAGGTGCGTCCGTTTGCAGGAACTTCCGCCTTCTCGAGCCATCCGTCAACGTCTTCCATGGTAGCACCATCGAAGATGGGTGTCGAGAATTTGACGCCGAGGTTTTTACCAGCCCATCCGAGGACGGTTTCGTAGATCTGACCGAGGTTCATTCGAGACGGTACACCCAATGGGTTAAGGACGATGTCTACCGGAGTTCCATCCTCTAGGAATGGCATATCCTCCTGGCGAACAATCTTCGCGACAATACCCTTGTTACCGTGACGACCCGCCATCTTATCACCCACTTTCAGCTTGCGCTTGTTAGCGAGGTACACTTTGGCCAATTGGATGATGCCTGCAGGAAGTTCATCACCGACCGTAATTGCGAACTTCTTACGCTTCATAATACCAAGCGCCTCATTGGCCTTGATGTTATAGTTGTTCAAAGTGCGCTTGATCTGCGTGTTTCGTTCCTCGTCGGTTGTCCAACCACTAGGATTGATGTTCACATAATCCAAACCAGTAAGGCTCTTCTGTGTGAACTTCGTTCCTTTTTTGATCAGTTCTTCGTTGAAGTTGTTCGAAACGCCTTGCGATGTCTTGCCGTTCACAATAGAGAACAACTTCTCAACCAAGCGACCGTTCAATGCTTCAATTTCCTTTTCGTACTCCTTATCGATCTCCTCGATGATGTGCTTCTCTTGTGCTTTGGCCTTTCGGTCTTTGATTGCACGAGAGAATAACTTCTTCTCGATGACCACACCTGAGCCACTTGGTGGCACTTTGAGTGAAGCATCTTTTACGTCGCCGGCTTTGTCACCGAAAATCGCTCGAAGCAGCTTCTCTTCTGGAGTTGGGTCTGTCTCCCCTTTCGGAGTGATTTTTCCAATAAGGATATCGCCTTCCTTCACCTCGGTTCCGATTCGGATCAAGCCATTCTCGTCGAGGTTCTTGGTAGCTTCTTCGCTCACGTTAGGGATATCGGCAGTGAGTTCTTCCAAACCTCGTTTGGTGTCTCTTACTTCCAATACATACTCATCAACGTGGATGCTGGTGAAAATATCATCGCGAACCACTTTCTCAGAGATCACGATCGCATCCTCAAAGTTGTATCCTTTCCAAGGCATGAACGATACCATCAGGTTTCGACCCAATGCCAGTTCTCCTTGTTGCGTTGCGTATCCTTCGCAAAGCACATCCCCTTTGATCACCTTTTGTCCTTTCAGAACAATCGGCTTCAGGTTGATGGTTGTGCTTTGGTTAGTTTTCTTGAACTTGATGAGCGGATATTGCTTGTACTCATTGTCGAAACTAACGAGTTCATCTGCCTCCGTTCTGTCATACTTAACCGTGATGGAGGTGGCGTCAACTTCATGGATCACCCCGTCTCCTTCTGCGTGGATGAGTACCCTAGAATCTTGGGCCACTAGACGCTCGAGTCCAGTTCCTACGATCGGTGACTCAGGACGTAGTAAAGGAACTGCCTGACGACTCATGTTCGATCCCATCAATGCTCGGTTCGCATCGTCGTGTTCCAAAAATGGAATCAACGAAGCGGCAATCGAAGCGATTTGGTTGGGGGCCACATCCATGAGGGTAATTTCGCCTGGCTCAACCACAGGGAAGTCTCCTTCGAATCGTGCTTTTACGCGATCATTCTCGAAAGTTCCTTTTTTGCTGAGTTTGGCATTGGCCTGAGCGATCATTTGCTCGTCCTCTTCTTCTGCACTGAGGTAAACGATGTCTTCCAGTTTCACCTTGCCGTCTCCAACTTTTCGGTACGGCGTCTCGATGAAACCAAGCTTATTGACCTTAGCATACACACAGAGCGACGAAATCAAACCGATGTTCGGTCCTTCTGGCGTTTCAATGGTACAAAGGCGACCATAGTGCGTGTAATGCACGTCACGTACTTCAAATCCAGCACGCTCACGAGACAGTCCACCAGGTCCGAGTGCAGAGAGTCTTCGCTTGTGCGTAATCTCTGAAAGCGGGTTGGTTTGGTCCATGAATTGAGACAGCTGATTGGTACCGAAGAAGGAGTTGATCACTGAAGACAAGGTCTTAGCGTTGATCAAATCAATCGGGGTAAACACTTCGTTGTCGCGAACGTTCATTCGTTCTCGAATGGTACGAGCCATACGGGCCAGTCCAACTCCAAATTGGTTGTAAAGCTGCTCACCGACGGTACGTACACGTCGATTGCTCAAGTGATCGATATCATCGACATCTGTTTTAGAGTTGATGAGTTGGATCAAGTACTTGATGATCTCAATGATGTCGACTTTGGTCAACACGCGGTTTTCCATGTCGATATCCAAGCCGAGCTTCTTATTGATACGGTAACGTCCAACTTCACCGAGGTCGTAACGCTTATCCGAGAAGAATAGCTTGTCGATGATGCCACGCGCCGTTTCCTCATCTGGTGGCTCGGCATTTCGAAGGATTCGATAGATGTGCTCTACCGCTTCAATTTCCGAATTGGATGGATCTTTTTGCAGCGTATTGTAAATGATCGCATGGTCCGCTGCGTTCACGTTCTCCTTGTGAAGGAGAATGTTTTTAACGTCAGCATCCAAAATGATCTCGATGTGTTGATCCTCGATTACTGTTTCGCGGTCAACGACGACTTCGTTTCGCTCAATCGACACAACTTCCCCGGTATCTTCATCAACGAAGTCTTCGAACCATGTTTTAAGCACACGAGCGGCCAAACGGCGACCCACTACTTTCTTCAGTCCTGTCTTACTCACCTTCACTTCATCAGCGAGGTCAAAAATCTCAAGGATCTCCTTGTCACTTTCGTAGCCGATGGCTCTGAGAAGCGTAGTAACAGGTAATTTCTTCTTACGATCGATGTAAGCGTACATAACGCTATTGATATCGGTCGCGAACTCGATCCATGATCCTTTGAAAGGAATGATACGAGCAGAATAGAGCTTGGTACCGTTGGCGTGGAAACTCTGACCAAAGAATACGCCTGGAGAACGGTGAAGTTGTGATACCACAACGCGCTCAGCTCCATTGATCACGAAAGAACCACGTGGAGTCATATATGGGATGGTACCTAGGTACACATCTTGTACGATGGTTTCGAAATCTTCGTGTTCGGGATCCGTACAGTACAGTTTCATTTTCGCCTTGAGCGGAACGCTGTAGGTAAGGCCTCGCTCGATGCACTCTTCGATGGCGTATCGGGGTGGATCTACAAAGTAGTCCAGGAACTCGAGTACAAAATTGTTACGAGAATCCGTAATCGGGAAATTCTCGCTGAACACGTTGTACAGACCTTCGTTTTCTCTGTCTTCTGGGGAAGTCTCCAGTTGGAAGAAGTCTTTAAACGACTTGATCTGGATATCCAGAAAATCCGGGTATTGAAGTTGATTGAGCGTGCGGGAAAAATTGACTCTTTCCGGAATATTCGATTTGGTCATGGAATTATTGGAATAAGTTAAAGGAACGACTACAAACCACAAAGGGTTTAGCCCCCAGGGGGACTAAACCTTTGATAAGTTACTATGTGTGGGTCTTACTTGACCTCAACCTCTGCACCAGCTTCTTCAAGCTGCTTTTTAAGTGCTTCTGCTTCGTCTTTTGCTACACCTTCCTTCAAAGGTTTTGGTGCACCATCAACTAGTTCCTTCGCCTCTTTAAGGCCAAGTCCGGTCATTTCCTTCACTAGTTTAACTACTGCAAGCTTAGAAGCACCTGCGCTTGTGAGGATTACGTCGAATTCAGTTTTCTCCTCTGCAGCTTCACCATCACCACCACCAGCGGCGGGACCAGCAACAGCAACTGCAGCAGCAGCAGGTTCGATACCATATTCATCCTTCAAAATTTCAGCAAGTTCATTCACCTCCTTTACAGTAAGGTTTACGAGTTGCTCTGCGAAAGCTTTCAAATCAGCCATTTTCTTGTTTATTAAAAGTTTAACCTAAGTTCAATTGTTATTTTAAGATTCTCTCTCTTGGAGAGTCTTGACGATACCAGCCAATTTGCCACCGCTGGACTTAAGTCCAGAGATAACGTTCTTAGCAGGTGATTGGAGTAACATGATGATATCACCGATCAGTTCATCCTTAGTTTTCAGAGCTGCCAGCATGTCCAACGAAGCATCACCAATGTATACTCCTTCTTCTATGTAAGCACCTTTCAAAAGAGGCTTTTGAGACTTCTTTCGAAACTCCTTAATAAGTTTCGCAGGCGTACTGCCTACTTCTGCGATCATAATACCTGTGTTTCCCTTGAGAACACTTTGTAGCTCACCGTAATTCTTGCCTTCAACACGCTCCATCGCTTGATGGAGAAGTGTGTTTTTAACAACTTGCAAATTCACCTTGCGTTGGAAGCACAGTCGGCGTAATTTGCTTGAATCTTCGGCGTTGAGCGACGCGATGTCCGTTAGGTACACTACATCAGAGTTACTCAATCGATCAGCAAGATCACTGATTAAAGAATCTTTTTCTTGACGTGTCATCTTACTTGTTGATTAAGTGGATTATAAGCTAGTAGACTTTGTGTCTACAGCAATGCTTGGACTCATGGTACTCGACATGAAGATGCTCCTCATATAAGTTCCTTTCGCTGCAGCAGGCTTCAGCTTAATAATTGTCTGTAACAGCTCACTCGCGTTTTCCGCGATTTTTTGTGCATCGAAGGAAACTTTTCCCACGGAAGCATGCACGATACCAAACTTGTCGACTTTAAAGTCAATCTTTCCGCCCTTTACGTCTTTGACGGCCTTTCCCACGTCCATGGTAACGGTGCCAGTCTTCGGGTTAGGCATCAAGCCACGAGGGCCCAATACACGACCCAACGGACCGACCTTACCCATCACACTAGGAGTGGTAATGATCACGTCGACGTCGGTCCAACCCCCTTTGATCTTTTCGATAAACTCGTCAAGACCAACGTGGTCGGCTCCGGCCTCTTTTGCCTCTTCTTCCTTATCAGGAGTACACAGAACAAGAACTCTCACATCTTTTCCTGTTCCATGAGGCAGGGTGACTACACCACGAACCATTTGGTTCGATTTACGTGGATCCACACCAAGGCGTACGCTAAGATCGACAGAAGCGTCGAATTTAGTAGTGGTAATTTCTTTGACTAGAGCACTGGCATCGGCCAATGTGTACGTTGACTCTTTGTCCAACTTCTCCAGTACTGCTTTTCTATTTTTTGATAAAGCCATGATCGTAATTATTTGACTGTTACACCCATCGCGCGAGCAGTACCCGCGACCATGCGCATTGCAGATTCAACGGTGAAACAATTTAAATCGACCATCTTATCTTCAGCGATGGTGCGCACCTGAGCTTTCGAGATGCTTCCCGCCTTGATACGGTTCGGCTCAGCTGAGCCCGACTTTAGTTTGATTGCTTCTTTGATTTGTACGGCGACCGGTGGGGTCTTGATGATGAAGTCAAACGACTTATCAGCGTATACCGTAATGATCACAGGTAAAACCTTACCTGGCTTATCTTGAGTTCTGGCATTGAACTGCTTACAAAACTCCATGATGTTGACCCCTTTTGCACCAAGTGCGGGACCAACGGGAGGAGAAGGGTTTGCAGCGCCACCTCTGACTTGCAACTTAATTAGTGCACTTACTTCCTTGGCCATTGTATAAAATTTAGTTCAAGCGTCACCCACGTGGAGTGACTCCTAAAATTGATTGATTAGTCTTTTTCTACTTGCATGTAGCTCAATTCAAGCGGAGTCTTCCTTCCGAAAATCTTCACCATCACCTTGAGCTTCTTCTTGTCTTCATTGATCTCTTCGATCACACCTGAAAACGAATTAAAGGGTCCGTCGATCACCTTCACGTTTTCTCCTACCACAAAAGGAATGTTTAACTCAGCTTCGCTTTCCGCTAACTCATCTACCTTTCCGAGCATTCGATTCACTTCGTTTTGGCGCAATGGAATCGGGTTACCACCTTTCTTATCGGTAAGGAATCCGATCACATTGGTCAATCCTTTAATGATGTGTGGAACTTCGCCCACGAGGTTTGCCTCGATGAAGACATACCCAGGATAAAGGTTACGTTCCTTGGAAACCTTTTTGCCGTTCCGGATTTGGTAGACCTTTTCGATGGGTAAGAGGATTTGGGTAACGTACTCTTGAAGACCGAGACGTTCAATCTCGATCTCAAGGTATTCTTTTACCTTCTTCTCCTTTCCGCTGATCGCACGGACTACAAACCACTTATTAGCCGTTGTTGTTTCCGACATGTTATCCAAAAATTTTGATGTAGATCAAGTCCATTGCTTGACCAAATGCGAGGTCCATCAGATAGATCACTGCAGCGACGATGAAGGTTGCAACCAACACCACGATACCGCTACTCTGAAGCTCCGACCAAGTAGGCCAACTCACCTTATTGGTAAGCTCATCTACTGCTTCTTCAATATATGCACGAACTCCTGCCATTTCTCAAATTTGCACGGGTGGTAGGAATCGAACCCACAGCCCCTGGTTTTGGAGACCAGTGCTCTACCAGTTGAGCTACACCCGTTTGTTTCACGATCGAACTCAGATTCCTCCGGCCCGCACTTTTCTTCTCCTTTAACCCTTCATCTATCCAAAACCCCTGGTGTCAGGGGCGCCGAGCAGTGCTGGGTTATACCTTTTTATTAAACAACAGAAAGTGTGGAGCCGAAAAATCAGCCCCACACTTCTGAATAATTAAACTATTCTTACTCAAGAATCTCGGTCACCTGACCTGCACCAACTGTACGTCCTCCTTCGCGAATCGCGAACTTAAGACCTTGGTTGATGGCTACAGGAGCGATCAAGTTAACTTCAATCGTAAGGTTATCACCAGGCATTACCATCTCTCTGCCATCTCCAAGGATGATCTCGCCAGTAACGTCAGTTGTACGCAAGTAAAACTGTGGACGATACTTGTTGTGGAATGGAGTGTGACGTCCGCCTTCTTCTTTCTTCAAGATGTAGACTTCTGCCTTGAACTTGGTGTGAGGCTTAACAGAACCTGGCTTGCAGATTACCATACCTCGACGAATGGCTTCTTTTTCGATACCTCGAAGCAAAAGACCAACGTTATCACCCGCTTCACCTCTGTCAAGAATCTTACGGAACATCTCAACTCCTGTGATTGTTGAAGTAAGTTTCTCTTCGAAACCGATGATTTCAACTGAATCGCCTGTGTTGATTACTCCAGACTCGATACGTCCAGTAGCAACGGTACCACGACCTGTGATCGAGAATACATCTTCCACTGGCATCAAGAAGTCCTTGTCAATTTCACGTGGAGGCATTGGAATGTAGCTATCAACAGCAGCCATCAATTCCATGATCTTATCTTCCCACTGAGCTTCTCCGTTCAACCCTCCAAGAGCAGAACCTTGAATCACTGGAGTATTGTCTCCATCATAGTCGTAGAACGAAAGCAATTCGCGGATCTCCATTTCAACGAGCTCAAGAAGCTCTTCGTCATCCACAAGGTCAACCTTGTTCATGAATACTACGATCTGTGGAACACCTACCTGACGAGCAAGAAGGATGTGCTCACGTGTCTGTGGCATGGGTCCATCTGTTGCAGCAACAACAAGAATTGCACCGTCCATCTGCGCAGCACCAGTAACCATGTTCTTCACGTAGTCAGCGTGACCTGGACAGTCAACGTGCGCATAGTGACGTGACTCCGTTTGGTATTCTACGTGTGAAGTATTGATTGTAATACCTCTTTCTTTTTCTTCTGGAGCGTTATCGATTGAATCGAATGAACGTAACTCAGAGAAACCCTTCTTTGCCAATACTGTAGTGATAGCAGCAGTCAAAGTGGTCTTACCGTGGTCAACGTGACCGATGGTTCCGATGTTCAAGTGTGGTTTGGAACGGTCAAAATTTTCCTTTGCCATGACTTATTACCTATTTAGTTTAATTATTAATTACTTACCTATATAATCATCCCGTGTTCATTCGTCATTTCGAACACGCGAAAGAATTTCTTTCTCTTAAAGAACTATCAAGAGCCAATGAGGGGAATTACTCCCTTCGGTCGTGAGCTCCCTTCGGTCGGTTGAACCCCTGACTTCTGGTGTAGCTTGCGCCCTCACTTGTTGACTCGAACTAAAGAACTATCAAGAGCCAATGAGGGGAATTACTCCCTTCGGTCGTGAGCTCCCTTCGGTCGGTTGAACCCCTGACCTCTGGTGTGGCTTGCGCCCTCACTTGTTGACTCGA
>JAVKEP010000017.1:0-1657 GCA_040221375.1 Cryomorphaceae bacterium | reverse complement strand
CTCGCCTCGATCCAACGCGGAGATCGAAGCCCTCGGAGCCAAAAACAGAATCGCTCCTTTTCTACATGAACAATAACAATCGTAAACGCCGTCCCAGTGGCAGTAAGCAACAGGGCAACGGCACTTTCAACCCTAGATCACGCAAACCATCGCGTGGCAAAAACGGAGGCGGAAGAAAAGCCTCAACCCTAGATCCCTCTTTACTCGTACGCAAGGCAACCGGCGTGACCGTTGAGTCTTACCGTTCATCTCGAACCATCGAAGACCTTCCTGTGGACGAGCGGATTATTCAGTGTTTACTCAAAAAAGGATTCACCCACCCTACTGAAATCCAGGACAAAACCATCGAGCACCTATTGGCTCATCGTGACGTTCTGGGCATCGCACAAACGGGAACGGGTAAGACAGGAGCATTTCTGATCCCGATCATCCAAGATCTTTTACGACAGCCCAAAAAGCCCTTTGCATTGATCCTAGTCCCCACACGGGAACTGGCCACCCAGGTGGAGGAAGAATTCAAGAGCATGACGAAGGGATTAAACCTCTTCAGTGCTTGTTTCATTGGAGGAACCAACATCAACCGCGACCTGCAGAACTTGCGTCGCCCCAGCCATGTCATCATTGCTACTCCGGGTCGACTTCTCGATTTGGTGAGCAGAAAAATGATCGATCTGCGGGTGATCAATACGCTGGTACTCGACGAATTCGATCGCATGCTTGACATGGGTTTCGAAAAAGACGTCATGCGCATTATCTCCGGCATGAGAGCACGTCAACAAAGCTTACTCTTCTCTGCTACGCTCGATAATTCGCAGCGTAGACTCATCGATGAAATATTGAATGAACCCGTAACGGTTAAGGTAAGTTCAGGAGACACTACCGGTGATCACATCGACCAAGACATCATTCGACTCAACCCTGGTGAAGACAAACTAAATGTGCTGACTGGCTTGATTTCCGATGAGAGTTATGAGAAGGTACTAGTGTTTGAAGAAACCAAGCGACGAGTATCGAAGCTATGCAAGCAGCTCAATCAACTCGGAATCGAATCTGAAGAGATCCATGGCAATAAAAGCCAAAATGCTCGACAGACGGCATTGAACAAGTTCAAAGCCGGTAAAGTTAGGGTGCTCGTAGCAACCGACGTTGCATCTCGTGGAATTGATGTATCAGATGTAACTCACGTGATCAACTATGAAGTTCCTCAGACCTTCGATAGCTATATTCACAGAATTGGAAGAACCGGACGCGCCGGAAGAAAAGGCATGGCCTTGACATTCGTATCGTAACACATAAATAAGAAACCCATTATATGCGCCAGTTAAAAATATCCACCTCATTTACGGACCGTGAGAGCATGACCCTTGACAAATATCTTAACGATGTTAGTCGTGAAGGTATGATCTCGCAAGAAGAAGAAGTGGAATTGACCAAGCGTATTCGTGAAGGTGACGAACGAGCGTTGGACCGCATGGTACGAGCCAATCTTCGCTTTGTCGTATCCGTCGCAAAACAGTATCAAGGTCAGGGAATGCCCTTGATTGACTTGATTTCTGAAGGTAACCTCGGCCTGATCAAGGCCGCTGAACGCTTCGATGAAAAACGAGGCTTCAAGTTCATTTCGTATGCTGTATGGTGGATTCGTCAGTCGATTATG
>JAVKEP010000016.1:0-30606 GCA_040221375.1 Cryomorphaceae bacterium | reverse complement strand
CGCTCGATAATTTATTCATAGCTCCTTCATACGACTTCTTGGCCGTTTCCATCTGCTTCCCTAAACTGAGGAGATCTTCGCTCAGACCCACAAATTTGTCGTAGAGCGCACCACCTTGTCGGGCTATTTCCAATGCGTTTTGGGTCTGCTTCTCTTGCTTCCAGATGCTGGCGATGGTTCTCAGTGTTGCCAGCAGCGTGGATGTGGAGACAATCACTACGTTTCGGTCAAAGGCATCTTGAAACAGGGTGTTGTCGTGCTGAACGGCCGCGGTAAAGGCTCCTTCAATGGGAATAAATAACAGTACAAAGTCGAGTCCATCTATACCGTACAGTCCTTGATAGTTCTTATCGCTTAAGGCTTTCACGTGAGCTTTGATAGAGGCGATGTGCTCTTTGAGGTGCGTGGTTTGCTCGTTGGCATCCTCTGAGGAAGAAAATCGTTCGTAGGCGACCAAGGAAACTTTTGAATCTACAATGACATTTTTGTCATCGGGCAGCTTGATGATCACGTCCGGCTGGAACCTTTTCCCATTTTCCGCGGTGATACTCTGTTGAATAAAGTACTCTTGGTTCTTCGTCAGGCCGCTTTTTTCCAAGATGCGTTCGAGAACAACTTCGCCCCAATTTCCTTGGGCTTTGACGTCGCTTTTCAACGCATTGGTAAGGTTTTCCGCATCCTTTGCAAGTTTCGCGCTTTGATCGCTGAGCATTTTCACCTCACTCTTCAAAGAGATGGTCTCGGCTTTGCTTTTTTCGTACGTCTCCTCTACCTTCTTTTCAAAGGTGCTGAGCTTTTCCTTAAAGGGCGCCAGAAGTGTACCGATTTGCTCTTTGTTCTGCTCTTTGAAAGCATGCCCCGTTTTCTCGAGTACCTCTTGGGCCAATACTTTGAAGTCATTTTTAAATTTCTCTTGCAATTCTGAAAGCTCACCTTTCTGTTCCTTCAAACGTACTTCGATCTGTTCATGGCGCTCTTGCCACTTGCTCAATTCGGAATTGAGCCGAAGGATTTCAGCGTCAGATCTATCTTTTTCGGATGACTTTACTTCTAGTTGCTGGCGCACATCGTTGAAGCGGTCAATGGCAACAACGCTTTCATCTGGCCCGGCAGCATCTCTAGGATTTCCCGCGAGCACCTTTGAGAGTAGCCACCCTAAAACCGTACCAATCGCTATGCCCACGACCAACATCAAAATATCCATAAGTCAAGAATTCCTCCAACGCGATTAGAGCCGCGTTGCCGTACAAATGAAGTGAAAAGAATGCGTTTTGCCTACCTTAAGCCTCGCTGAGTTCCCGTTTTGGTAATCAAGACTTGGTCTCTCACTACGCGAATTTCTCCAAGGTGGTCTCGGTAGCGCAACATGAATGGATAGGCGCCGATTTGAACGCGCTCACCTCCCCTGCCCTTGCCATCCCATGTCTCGGTAGGGTCATCCGCAGTGAAGACAACCTCACCCCATCGATCATAAACCTCTAGTAGGAAATCGACGTTGCTGATGGCTTCTCCGTTGATACCAAAAGCGTCGTTCAGCCCATCTCCATTAGGTGTGAAGCTCTTAGGGTAGTATAGCAGCGTTTTGATGAGAAAAGGGACATGCCTTGTCAAGGTGTCAACGCATCCATCTGAACTCATTACCGCTAGGGTGACCAGACTGTCTGCACCTTCTTCATCGAAGTATCGGTATACAATTTCTTCATCCTTGACCTTTTGACTTCCGAAGAACCAAACCCGCTCTTCATCGTTGACGGATCGATTGATTACCGAAACGTACGGATTGGTATTGGTTGGGTTGGCTGGATCAAAGTTGAAGGCGGCAGTAGGCTCTTGGAGAATTGTAAACAAGCAATCGAATTCGGCACTCGAGACGCAGCCGTAGGCCGTCGTAGTGTGGATGGTAACGTCGTAGCAGCCAGGCTCCTTAAACAGTTTGGTTATGCTATCATTGGGATAGTCCAGAAAGGAAGATGCATCACTGAAGTACCAATCGTACTCCGATTTACTATTGAAAGCTTCGATTCGGATGCTTACCTCAGACGCTCCGCAGATTTGCTTTGGATCGGCGCTTAGTTCAGGTGTCTCCTTGTTTCCGACGTGGATGGTAATCGCTTGTGTACCGTGCTCGGATAAACACAAATCGGAGATGGTAGTAAAGTAAGTTGTCGTTTTATTGGGTCGAACGAACTGAATCGGGTTCTGATCTGATGTATGTCCCCAATTGAACTCGTATTCCTTAGGGCCCTTATGGCCGCCACGTCCTGAAGCAATGATGTAGACCGATTCGCCAGCACAAATGGAATCGTCTTCTCCACGAAGCGTGACGTCAATAGCGGAGTAGCCCCCTACTTGAACAAACAGACTGTCTTGATATGGTGGGGTTCCGCACGCATCGGCAACTGTTACTCTGAACCATCTTGGCTGATCTGGGCTTATTGTAATGGTGCTACCGAATTGACCGTTGCCCCATGAGAAGGTGTAATTCGAATCCCCACCTGTTCCCTGGACAGTCACATCAATGGTATCGTAAGGACAGATCGTATCCACATGCGGGAAATCAATGCCGAGTTTTGACCTTACTTTGATTAAGACCTGTGAGGTGTCTCCAATACAGCCTTTATCGTCAACTACTTGCACCATGTAGTTGGTCGTGGTTACCGGCGCCACGGTTGTCACCTGTGCTGTCGAGATCACTTGGCCATTCAAATCCGTGTGGTGCCAGATGTAGTTATATGGAGCAGTTCCTCCCGTTGCAGATGCTGCAATCGAAGTACTGTTTGATATGCATATCATGGTGTCTCCGGCGGCTACGGTCAAAATGCTATCCGGTGTTTCGATTACTACTTCGAATGTGTCGAGACAACCATTGACGTCGGTCACGGTGACAAAATTGGACCCTTCGCAAAGGGCAGATGGCGAGGCGCCAACTTCACCAGAACTCCATGAATAATAATAAGGAGCAACTCCGCCCGAAGCAATCACCGTGGCTCCACCATCACAGTTTGTTGTGTTTGGACAAGACGTCATGTAATCCGACACCAGCGTAGTGACGATGTCATCGGGTTGAAGGATCTCAATCGAATCGATCACCTCACATCCCACATCATCCGTCACTGTGAGTCCATAGGTCCCAGCGCACAAGTTAGCAATCGAGGTCGACGTAGCTCCCGTGCTCCAATTGTAGTCGAAAGGAGTCGCGCCACCTGTGATGGCCACTGAGGCCGCACCATCGCATTCTTGCCAGCATTCGATGTGGTCAGGAGTGATATTGGTTTCTATGTAGCCATCGAAAAAGAACGACATCGTATCTAGTGTATCCAAGTTTCCACATACATCTTCGATATAACCCGCACCGGGCTTGATGGTAAGAGCGTACTGCCCGATTTGAGAAACCGCTGGTGAAAAATGAATGACGGCTGAAGATGCGTTTCCTCCTGTGCAATTCACGCCGCTGACACTGGTGATGGTATGGTTTCCTGATGGACCTGAGAGGTTAAAGTCACCGGTATGCAAAGAGCTACATACAACGTCCTCATCAAAGTCAACAACAATGCTATCGAAGATATGGCAATTCACGCTGGAACTTATGCTGTCCATCGCTGGAGGCGTTTGATCATATAATACGGCGGTGGACGATGAAAAGTCGATGGTAAAGCCGTAGACTGAGCCAGTCCAATTGGTAATGTGCAAGTAATAGGTACTTCCTACCGCTACGGGCAGGTCAGCGCACCATTTAGGGCCATTGGTACCGCCAGGTCCGTTGCAGGTGCCCGTTCCTCCATTCGGAGTGCTGACGCCTGTAGGTCCATTGAAACCCCAAGCACCCCAAGTATTACTTCTGACCATTTTACTCGATGCTCCAGCATAGGTACTCAGCTGAGAACATGAACCCGTCGTCAGGTCAAAAAGCGTCCAATCGTGATCTTGGTTGTTGTTGAGCGGATTGATTTCGAATCGCAACAAACCCGCTTGTTGCACAGTAAACTTAAACCAAACGCTTCGCTGTTCAGGGGCATAGCATCCAGATACACTGGCGATTTCGTTCGAGTAATTTCCCATTCCATTGTGACTGAATCCAATGGTAATTGAATCCTCGCATATTGGAATGGCACCCAGGCAATCTTGAACCGTGGGAGTCTGCGCCCGAACACTGGGATTAATTCCTGTCCAAACGAGGATAAAAACAATGAATAGCTTAAAAGCGGTTGACTGAATGATCGAGTACATATTAGAGTTGTCGCAAGTCCAAAGTACAGTATAAATTCTAGACGATTGCTATGCCATTAGGTTGCGGCAAAGATCAATTCCCATTTAATATTATAGGCAATCCTCCATCGCCCGACCCAATGACGATCACCTTCGAATTTGGCGATTCAGCCAGTTTCAAGGTGGCTTCAATTCCTTTTTCTTTCAAAATTTTATCTGTTAACGATTGACTTAAAATCAAGTTAGCCGTTGACTTTCCTTCCGATTCGATCTTTTGCCGCGCGGCTTCCTTTTCGGCCTTTTCTAATCGAAACTCGTATTCCAAGGACTCCTGTTCCTGACGAAGTTTTCGTTCGATGGCCTCTTTGATCGTGGGTGGTAAGGTCACGTCTCTGACCAAGACGTTATTGACCAATAAATACTGATCGTCAACGATGCGCTTGGTCTCTTGAAATATCTCTTCTTGGATTACGTCGCGCTTGCTCGAATAGATCTGCTCTGGAGTGTACCTTCCCACTACACTCCGTGTCGCTGAGCGTATCGCTGGCATAATGATTCGCTCGATATAGTCCTCTCCTTTTTCTTTATGCAGCTTTCCGAGGGACGCATACATGGGTTGGAACCAAAGCGAAGCATCTAACTGGATGTCCAAACCATTGGACGAAAGCACAGACATTTGCTCGAATATCTCCTGCTGCCTTACTTCATAGATAAACATTGTATTCCAAGGAGCGATGATGTGGAAGCCTTCTGAATACGTTTCTGTAGTGTCTACTCCACCTGCAAATTTTCGATACAACACACCTGCCTGACCCGATAAAATGGTCTTCGTAGAGGTAGCTAGGATGTAGATTAAAATGAATACAACGGCGACGATTGGAATGAGGTACTTGGGAATGTTCATAATTGGTGTTTTCTGTTGCAAATGAAGCACATTGGAACCGAACCGTAGTTCCCTTTTGTCATATATAAAGTGAAGTTCTTTCGCTTACACTTCAATCCCTTTTGATTTTTTGCACTCCGCGATAAGACCCTCAAGTTTGCGACCCTTCTTTATTCGGCTGAACTCCACACCGTTCCATTGTTTAGAGGGATAAATCAGCTAGCTCGGACACATAGATTTTCGTTCAGACTTCGCATTTCATGCCCGTTTGTCCACCACTTCAATTTAACGGACTTTCTTGGTCAAATTGAATCATTTGCATATCATAGGAGTTCGAAATGGAAATACCTCAACAATACAATGTCTTCGGCCAAGCTTTGATTGCCTGTAGCCAACGTCCTTTGACGGGGTTTTTCAGGAATGGCTGTTGTGATTCAGACGCTCGCGATCAAGGAGTTCACACCGTATGTGCAGTGATGACCGAAGATTTTTTACTGTTTTCCAAAGCCTTAGGAAACGACCTGATGACCCCACGTCCTGAATTTGATTTTGAAGGACTTACACCGGGTGACAAATGGTGCCTGTGTGCTCCCAGATGGAAGGAAGCCCACGATTTAGGATGTGCACCCAACGTAGTACTCGAAGCTACGAATGAAAAAACACTTGAGTTAATTTCGCTCGATACGTTGGTTGAATACGCTTTCAGAGGAGAAATCAACTCGACAAACCAACCATAGATAATACCTATCCTAATATAAAGAGAACAGTTTTTTCTAAGTAAACAGCTAGTTTACTTTTGACTCAAATTCAATTGCGATGAAATCGATTTCTTACGTATTAGGGACAGCATTGCTGCTTGTTTTCACCTCTTGTTCCTCAGTCGACGAGAATAAAGCATCCGAAAACGATAACGCGGACCAATCCCGACGCTACGATCAACTGCTGAGCGAATATACTTCCCAGTACGCGCCTCTTCCAGAAAAAGCCATCAATGAAGCTAATCCGGCGAATCCAGCGAAAATTAAGCTGGGCCACATGCTGTACTACGATACGCGGCTTTCGCTAACTGGTAACAATAGCTGTAATTCTTGCCACAACTTGAAAACGTATGGTGTAGACAACTTGGCTACGAGCCCAGGCGACCTAGGCGAGCTCGGCGATAGGAATTCACCGACGACTTTAAACGCAGCTTTACACACAACCCAATTCTGGGATGGTAGAGCGGCTGATGTTGAGGAACAAGCGGGTGGTCCTTTGCTGAACCCAGTAGAAATGAACATTCCAAGTAAGTCATTCATGGAACAACGCCTCAAGGAAATCGATGCATATGTGAGTCTTTTTGCGGAGGCATTTCCAGAGGAGGCGACACCAATAAGCTATGAAAATATACAGAAAGCCATTGGTGCTTTCGAGCGTGAGCTGCTTACCCCTGCTCGCATCGACAGTTATCTGAAAGGCGACAAGGATGCGCTGAGTCTCAGAGAAAAGAAGGGAATGTTATCGTTCAACCTCATTGGATGCAACACGTGTCATAATGGTGCTCTTTTTGGCGGGAATCAATTCCAACGTTTTGGCGTATTCAAACCTTATTGGGAGGCCACCGGAAGCACAAACATCGATCGTGGCATAGCTGCGATTACGGATGAAGAACTGGACGAATACATGTTCAAAGTGCCTACTCTTCGTAATGTAACGGAAACCCACCCCTATTTTCACGACGGAAGTGTAAAAGACTTGTCGACTGCGGTAAAGATCATGGCTGACGTACAGCTTGATTACCAGATGACCAGTGAGGAAGTCAAGAATGTAGTGGCCTTTTTGGAAGCGTTGAAGGGAGAAGTTCCGGAGCAATACCAAATCAATCCGCTTGCGTCGAGCGATTTGTAGGCAAGGATCTATCAACTAGACTCAGATTCTGCTCACACTAGTGGCCAGCTGTTGAAGTAATTGGCTTCCCTCCTACTTATTCATCCATCTACCAGCCCAGCTTAAGTTAGCCGTTTGCCCATATACATATGTCCGCGGTTGCGGTCAGGGAATTCGGCCAATTCACGGAAATTTCCCCACTCTTCGTAACCCATTTTCACTAGGAGTCGTTGACTGGGGACATTGTCATCTAATAAAATGGCAACCAAGTGATGTTTTCCCATGGTGTGTGACAGCTGCTCCAAATGTTCAATCATTTCCTTTCCCCAACCTAATCCCCGAGCCGCACGTTCAAAATAGAACGTGATTTCAACGGCACGCTGGAAAGCATCTCTACCTGATCGATAAGGAGTAAGCGTACCCCAGCCGCACACATCACCGCGCGTATCGGTTTTGACGACAAAAGCCAAAGCACTGGCCTTCAAACGTTCAAACCAATCACTGCCTTGTTTGGCCTCGAATGGCGATAAATAGGCGTTCTTTCGTTCTTCAATCGCCTGATTCATTATTTCCACTACGCTTATCGCGTCTTCAACCCTGACGGTCCTGATCATTCTTTAGTGAAATTATCGAGTATTTCGATTCAAGAATATACTTTCAGGGCCTCATCTGCAATATGCACACCATGGAAAAGAAGACCATCTTAGGACATCCAGCCGGACTCTTTGTATTGTTTTTCACTGAATTGTGGGAGCGTTTTTCCTTCTACGGCATGCGTGCAATTCTCGTTTTGTATCTCACGGCAGAGACACAAGGGGCTAACCCTGGATTGGGTTGGGACAACGCTTCTGCGTTAGAACTTTACGGATGGTACACCATGTTTGTGTACTTGATGAGCATCCCTGGTGGACTTTTGGCCGACCGTTGGATTGGTCAGAAAAAAGCCGTTTTGGTAGGGGGAATTTTGATCATTCTTGGGCAATTCGTGCTTGCAATCGATTCCATTTACGCCTTCGCTACCGGGTTGATTCTGATTGTTTCTGGTGTTGGTGCTTTAAAGCCAAACATCAGCACCATGGTCGGCGGCTTGTACCGTAAAGGGGATGCGAAACGAGATGCTGGATTCACCATTTTCTATATAGGCATCAACATCGGTGCCTTTTCCGCTCCCCTGCTCGTAGGATATTATGGAGAGGTAATCGATTGGCATTTAGGTTTCAGTTTAGCCGGATTTGGAATGATCCTAGGGCAAATAGTTTATGTTTTCGGTCAAAAGCACCTCGTCGGAATTGGGGATTCACACAAGGATTCTGCCGAATCCATGGAGTTGATGGCTAAGCCGCTCACCAAGATTGAAAAAGATCGAATGATCGTATTGATGCTTTCTTTCTTGATCATGATTGTTTTTTGGGGCGCCTACGAACAGGCTGGTGGGTTCATGAACCTTTATGCCAAGCAGACCGTAGATCGCGTGGTATTTGGCTTCGAGATTCCAGCGAGCTTTCTTCAATCTCTTCACGCATTTTACGTCATCTTGTTAGGAGCACCGATGGCTGCTTTTTGGCTTTGGTGGAAACGAAAGGGATACGAAGCTTCGGCCATCTTTAAAATGGGATTGGGAACCATCATCATGGGGCTTGGCTTCATGGCGCTGGTTGGTGCCGCTTACGAAGTGAGTGTGTTAGCCCTCGAAAAAGCAAGCCTGTACTGGCTCCTGCTCTCGTATTTTCTGCACGTCGTGGGTGAATTGAGTAGCTCGCCCATCGCATTGTCCTTCATCACCAAGCTCGCTCCTGCCAAGTATGCCAGTTTCATGATGGGTGCGTATTTCGCCGTAACAGGGCTCGGAAATAAGCTCGCTGGGCTCATCGGTGAGGCTGCAGAAAATGCTGGGGCCTTGGAAGTATTCACTGGAGTCGCAGTATTTTGTATCCTTTTCGGGGCACTGCTTTTACTCTTCGTCAAGCGATTGAAGGCATTGGCGCACGGTGCTGAGGAAGACACGAACGCTTAGTCGGGAAGATGGACGGTTCGCTTTTATTGGGCTTCATCGCAGCAACCGCGGCCTTGGCATTCATGCCCGGTCCGGACAATATTTATGTCCTCACCGAAAGCATCTCCAAAGGCGCTAGGCAAGGGATTTTCATCACCTCAGGCCTGATCAGCGGAGTTATGGTACACACGGCATTGGTGGCTACTGGGCTATCCTTGCTGGTATTTCAATCTTCCTGGGCATATGACCTGTTGAAATACGCCGGAACGGCCTATTTAATCTACTTGGCGTATGGTTCCATCAAGGAGGTTCCAATCGACGTGAACGTAGCACTAAACAGCCAGACCGAGCCTTTCACTCGTTTGTTTAAACGCGGCTTCTTAATGAACGTGCTCAACCCGAAGGTTACCCTGTTCTTTCTAGTCCTTCTGCCTCAATTCGTTTCTTCTGATGGATGGCCACCCTTCCTTCAGATGTTCGTTCTAGGAGGCGTTTTCATGGGCGTTTCTTTCATTATCTTTTCTGGCATAGCCATGATCTCGGGCTATTCGGCAAGTTTGGTCAAACGTCCGCAGTTTTGGGTCGTAACCAAATGGATAAAGGTCACCGTCTTGCTGGGAATTGCCTTGCTGCTGGTTCTCTCGGAGCGCTGAATTCAGTCTGATGACTGATTTTAATATTTGGCGATACTGGCATCTGACAAACCACGCGAGTTGTATCATTGCGCATGAGTTATGCATGGCTAGAAGAAAAGGGTCCAATGATTGTCTACATAGCAGATCCGATGTGCAGTTGGTGTTACGGTTTCGCACCTGAAATTACCAAGGTCAAAGAAGCGCTGCCCGATCATGGGTTTGAGATCGTTTTAGGGGGATTGAGGCCTGGGGGATCCGAGACCATGGCCGATCTAGGTGAGTTCCTTGAGAAGCATTGGAAAGATATGTCTGAGAGGACTGGCCAACCGATAAACTACGATATCATTGAAGACAAAGCATTCGTTTTGGATACTGAACCTGCCTGCAGGGCTGTTGTAACCGCGCGCAAACTCGATCCAAAAATGGCCTTATCGTTCTTCAAAGAGACGCAATCTGCATTCTATGTCGCCAACGATGATATGTGCTCTGAGGAAACCTTTGTTTCCATCGCGACTAAATTGGGAATGGACGGTGTCGCATTTAAAATGCACTTCAATTCAGAAGAGATCAAATACGAAACCCAAAACGATTTTCAGTTGGCAGCTGAAATGGGCATCCAAGGCTTTCCTTCCGTGGTCATTCGCCACAAAGGTCAATTTTACTTAGCGTCAAACGGCTACCGAAACGCAGAAGAATTATTGGCCGTTATTGCCCAAATCAGAAAAGACTAAGCTTAGGCCCTGCTTCGAAACGCCTCCAGGACTTCGCGATAGAATCGAATTGCCATTTCTGTATTGAGTCCGTTAACTGGCACTGCTGCGCCTTTCCAGCTTGCATTAAACCATTTTCCCAGCGACAATTCGACCATGCCATCTGTGGAGATGCTCCCTTGTGAATCGTAAGCGCTGACGTACAAATAATGCTCTGAGATTACAGCGTCAGGAATGGCCATTCCAAGGCCGAAGCTCACTATGCCCTCTTTGCCCTCTTCGATCAATGCTCCTGTATCAAAGTGATGAGGCCAAATCCTTGGCGAAGAATTGCTTTGTTCTTCTGCTAAAATGCTGTTGAGCGCATCATTTGCCGTATTTCTTCGTTGGATTTCTTCCTCTAGAGCGTCTCCGGGAACCGAAGGAAACGTAAATGCGTCGTCCAGTGAATTCGAATACCCTAAATCGTAATGCAGGTCAAAGCTATAGGGGGTCTTGATACCACAAAATGTGCGTTCCTGATCGAGCCATTGAACAATGGCAAAGTGGTTGGCGCCGATCAGAGGGAAGGAACCCGACAACCCCGATTTAGGATGAACAACGTCCAATGCATACGCCTTGTGATTCAATTCTAGCCTAAGCCCTTCGTCGTTCAGTGCGCGTGTAAACAAAGTTGACTCCACCTGGTTCCAACCCATATTAGTATGGCTGTCATCTTCTTCATGCGGAACGAAGCTTTTCGCTGCCGTAGCCAAATATTGTGCTGCTTTGTGCAGTGCTTCTGTCGCAGTCACACCTTCAATCAATTACATCCACTCCTTTCCAAAACGCGACGTAGTTCTCAAAGCTTTTCGCCATGGATGAGGCCTCAGGGTAGAACCACGCGGCATCAGGATTTTCGTCGTCGCCCACTTTTATCGTGTAATAAGAAGCGGTTCCTTTCCAGTTGCAAACCGTATGGGTTTCTGAAAGGTGGAAATACTCCTTTTTAATGGTGCTCGGCGGGAAGTAGTGGTTCTTTTCGATTACGATGGTATCGTCTGATTCTGCGATGACCGTGTCGTTCCAAATTGCTTTCATATTATCAATGCTATATGGGTGAGAAGAAGTCGATCGCGTTTCCTTTCAGTCGAGCACATTGAAAACCACATCCGCCATGTTTTCAACTTTCGCTGAAACCTTAATTCCCGGTTGAAGAAATATTGCGGCGGTAGCAGCCCCGGCCATAATGATGTGTCCAGCTTTGATCGGTTCATTGTATTGCACTGCCAATCGAGTTGCAGCTTGGAGCGACTTCCACGGATCACCTAGGATATCACGGGACGATCCAGCCGCCACTTCGTCCTGATCGAAGTACATCTTCATCTCTAGGTCCGAAATGTTTCTTGAAGGGGCCTGCCATGGCCCTACTACGACTCCGGTCGAGGAACAATTGTCGGCAACCACATCTTCCAATGTAAACTTAAAGTTCTCATAGCGCGAATCAATGATCTCTATCGCCGGCGCAATTGCGTCTACGTATGCTTCCAATCCTTCCAAAGGAATTTCACCTGGGACGTCTTTCGAAATTCGAAAACATATCTCAGGCTCCGCACGAGGATGAATGAATCTAGACAAGGAAACTTCCCCATGGTTGACGATGGACATATCTTCCGTCAATCGCCCCCAAATCATGTCATGTACTCCCATCTGCTCCATCTTGGCCACCGAGGTAAAACCCATTTTCAATCCAATCAAAGCATGACCGCGACTTTTCCGTGCCTCAATAGCACGCCGTTGAATTTCGTAGGCCGATGCTAGATCAAATGAATTATTTGTGGATAATTGACTGATTGGGTTAGCGTTAACTGCCGCTTCATCAAGTTTTAATGCAAATGACTCTAGGTCCATTCTGGCTTATTTTTTTTTCTTTTTGATCATATCCAAAGCGACATCAACTATCATGTCCTCTTGTCCACCAACCATGTTTCGTCTGCCTAGTTCTTCAAGGATGTCACGGGTGTCGATGCCGTATTTCTCTGATGCTCGTTCTGAATGTAATAAAAAGCTTGAATACACACCGGCATAGCCAAGGGAGAGTGTTTCACGGTCCACCCGAACCGGTCTGGTTTGGAGTGGGCGTATGACGTCGTCTGCGACATCCATCAATGCATAGAGGTCACTGTTATGCCGTGCTCCCATGCGATTCAGCACTGCTATCAATACCTCAAGTGGGCAGTTTCCTGCTCCTGCTCCCATACCCGCCAGGGAAGCATCTAAGCGCGTGGCTCCGTGCTGCATGGCCACGATGGTATTTGCCACACCTAGGCCGAGGTTATGATGGCAATGCACACCGAGCTCCGTATCGTCTTGGAGCACGTCACGAAATGCCTTCATTCGATCCGCTACGTCGTCCATCAACAACGCTCCGGCCGAATCCGTGACATAGATACAATCCGCACCATAGCTCTCCATGAGCTTCGCTTGCTGTGCAAGTTTGGCAGGTGTGTTCATGTGTGCCATCATCAAGAAGCCAGCTACGTCCATTCCTAGGTCCTTCGCAGCGGCAATATGTTGGGCAGAAATATCCGCTTCGGTGCAATGGGTAGCAATCCTTACGGATTCCACGCCCAGTGATCGCGCCCGTTTCAAATCTTCGATCGTTCCGATACCAGGCAACAAGAGCGTTGTGAGTTTCGCGTGTTTCAGCTCAGCTGCGATTCCTTCGATCCAATCCCAATCCGTATGAGCGCCAAATCCATAATTAAAGCTGGACCCCGCAAGTCCATCTCCATGCGCGATTTCGATAGCATCCACTTTTGCTTCGTCGAGGGCGATAGCGATGGACCGCACTTGTTCTTTGCTGTATTGGTGCCGGATGGCGTGCATGCCATCTCTAAGTGTAACGTCTTGAATGTATAGCTCTCTGTTCATGCGCTTACGTGATTCATTGATGGAGTGTGCCTTCAGGCCTTTTGAAGCAGAACCAATCGTTCCCCTGTCGCCTTAGCAGCACTGGTCATGATGTCAAGGTTACCTGCGTACTCGGGCAAATAATGTCCCGCACCCACCACCTTCAGAAACACCGAAGTTTTCAGTCCGCTTACATGCCCTACACCTTCGATGAAGACCGGGCTTTCTTTTGAAATGTGTTCAAACTGCACATCTTGGTGCAACGCATAGCCCGGCACGTATTTTTTGACTTCACTGACCATGTCGTGTATGCTCTTCTCTATTTCCTCTTGGTCCGCATCCTCACTGAGCGTGAAAACGGTATCACGCATAACCATTGGAGGTTCAGCGGGGTTGAGGATAATGATCGCCTTCCCTTTGGACGCCCCTCCAACCTTTTCTATGGCGGCCGCTGTGGTTTCAGTAAACTCGTCAATATTGGCCCGTGTTCCAGGTCCAGCCGACTTACTAGAAATTGAGGCTACGATTTCCCCGTAATGCACTTTGGCAACTTTTGATACAGCGGCGACAATTGGAATCGTCGCCTGTCCGCCACAAGTCACCATGTTCAGGTTGTCCAATTCGAAGTTTGCATCAAAATTCACCGGCGGAACTAAGAAAGGACCAATCGCTGCGGGGGTGAGGTCAATCATCCGCTTACCGAAAGGTTTGATCTGCTTGTAGTTGTAGTGATGCGCCTTCGCCGAGGTGGCATCAAACACGATTTCAATTGCTTCGAATTCTGGTAATTTGATCAGACCATCTACGCCCTCATGGGTAACGGCCACGCCCATGCGTTTTGCGCGTGACAATCCTTCCGAAGCAGGATCAATGCCAACCATTACAGACATTTCCAGAACATCCGAGGTACGGATGATTTTGATCATCAGGTCGGTCCCAATGTTTCCGGATCCAATAATGGCCACTTTGGTTTTATTCATGCGCTTATCCTTTTTCGTCTGCAATCCCGAAAGATACATTTATCGACCCGATGCCTTCGATGCTTCCTTCTATGATATCTCCGGGTTCAACGTTGACCAAGGGACCAAGAGCTCCAGAGAGAATAATATAACCTGCCCGCAAAGGAGTGCCTAGGTCAGCCATGGTTTTAGCCAGCCATAGCGTCGCATTCAACGGGTTTCCCATGCAAGCAGCACTGGTGCCCTCAGAAACCACCTTTCCTGCGCGTGTCATCTGCATGGAGCAAGCGGCCAAGTCTATTTCTTTCCAGTTTTTGATAGGATCGCCAATGATAAAATGACTGGCCGAAGCATTGTCAGCAATGGTGTCGGTAATGCGTATGTTCCAATCGGATATTCGACTTCCAACAATTTCAATCGAAGGGACCACGGCTTCAATTGCGTCTTCAAGAACTTCCATGGTGATATCCATTCCGTCGATATCTTTCTTTAGGATGAACCCCATTTCCATTTCTGCTTTCGGTTGGAACAACTCATTCCACGGAATGGCATGGCCTTCGAATACCTGCATCTTGTCGGTCAACATACCGTAATCCGGTTGGTCCACGCCCAATTGCTTCTGCACTGCAAACGACGTAAGTCCAATCTTGGCGCCGACGATGCTTTCACCTCTCTGCTCCCTCCTTTTCGTATTGATATGCTGGGCTTCATAGGCAGCACGTATATCGGTTTCGCCTATGAGTAAGCGCACAGGAGCACATGTTTGTCCAGAGGATAATTGCTCCCAAAGCAAATCGGCTACCTGTTGTACAATTGAGTTTGCATCCATGATTGCAAATGAAATCAATGGAAATGACCTAGAAAAGTCAAGCGTTAAACCTTCTTGAAAATCGCATCACAAAAAAGATGATCGCGGTCAAACAAGCGGTCCACAAGTTGGAGTGAAGTATCCTTCGTAATCAAGTCCAAGGCTTCCTGATCGTACTTCCTAGAGATCTCGGTAAACAGTTTCTCACCTTTGGAAAATTCATAGTAACCTTTGATTGCCGAAATCGTAACGACTTGATCTTTGGTTGAACGCAGGTAGCTATAGGCAATGCCATCTGCTTCATCGTATTCAGGTGCGTGCTCAAATCCACCCATATCAAAGTCTCCGCCCAACTCCCGGTTTATGCGTCTAAGCACGTTGAGGTTGAATTCAGCGGTAACTCCTTGTTTATCATTGTACGCAGGTAGCACTATGTCTCTGCTCTTTTTCAGATCAACACCCAACAGCAACGTATCTCCCACTTTCATCGTGGACGAAAGTCGCTTCAAGAACTCGTTGGCCCGATAGTCGAGCAAATTTCCTATGTTGGAGCCCATAAAGAGAATCACCTTCGCTCGATCCGATTTCAGGGCATCCAACACCTCAAAGTACTCACCCTCAATGGGTTCTATTTGCACGTTGGGAAACTCAAACGACACGGTGCGTTCTAAGTTATTAACAGCGTTAGAAGAAATATCAATCGGTCGATAAGTATATTTTTCGGGGTTCAATGCTCGCAATAAATGGAAGGTTTTTTTTCCGTCTCCCGCGCCCAACTCAAACAGGTCAAACGTGTCGAGTTGGTTGGTCAAGGCATCCTTCAATCGGGTCGTTTGGTTTTGGAAAATATCTTCTTCAGCCTTGGTTAGGTAGTATTCGGGTAATTGGGTTATTTGAACGAAGAGGTCATCCCCTTTTTCGTCGTAGAACCATTTGGATGAGATCCTTCTGGGATTTTCCGAGAGGCCTTGTTTTATTTCTTCTGCGAAAGCAGCATTTAAGGCCTTACTCATAGCGCGCTAATCTTATGCCTGAAAACTGCCATTGCATTTGGGGGTGAAAGAAGTTCCTGTACGTCCTTCTTGCATGCCCTTTGGACGTTGCCTTACTGGCTCCTCTAAGCACCATTTGGTTGATCATAAACTTCCCATTGTATTCGCCTAACGCTCCTTCCGGTTTCTGAAAGCCAGGGTACGCCAGGTAGGCACTGTTTGTATGTTCCCACCTTTCACCCCAATGAAGCCGATCAGAGGCTATTTCCCACTCGGCTTCGGTCGGCAAGCGCAGACCTTTCCACTCGGCATAGGCTGCAGCCTCGAAATGACTGACGTGACAAATCCCTTGCTTCGGGTCGATGTCTTGCAAGCCAGACAGTCGATATTCCATCCACTTTCCATCTATAAAATGCCAGTGAAGGGGGGCCTTGACTTGCATCGACTTCACCCAGTTCCACCCTTCGTCTAGCCAGAGTTCATGTCGTTCATACCCCCCATCCAGCATGAATTCCAAGTACGATGCGCAATCAACCAAGGCGTCCTGGATTGAAAACTCAGGCAAGTAAACATGGTGCCTTCCAAATTCATTGTCGTACCCAAACCCGTCGCCCCGATGCCCAATTTCGTACAGCCCTTCTTTGATGGTTACCCACTTGCTTTCACGCGTTTCTGTTGCCTCGAGGAGGGCATCTTTGGCATAAGCCGGGAACAGCGGGTTGTTACCAAGAATGTATTTCAAGTCGGTCCATAACAATTCTTGGTGCTGCTGCTCATGGTTCAAACCCACTTCTAGAAGTGCAAGAAGCTCTTGGTTTTCCTTTCCAACCGAGTTGTTGAGCAAGATGTCCATCGCTTCATCCACGTGTTTTCTGTAATCCATGATTTCTTCCAATCCTGGCCTTGTCATGGCACCTCGTTGCTCGCGGCCTGTTCTATCGCCCAGCGTATTGTAGTAGCTGTTAAACAAGAACCCATAGGATGCATGAAAAGGCTCATAACGCGGGAGGAAGGCTTGCAATAGGAAAGTTTCAAAGAACCAAGTAGTATGCCCTAGATGCCACTTTGGGGGGCTAACGAAGTCGACGGGTTGCGGAACATGATCTTCCTGCGTCAAGGGTTCACAAATCTTTTCTGTTTCAGACCGTATGGCTAGGTATCTTTCTTGTAACATCTTGTGGGTTGAAGACCAACCTGAGTCATCCTTTCAATTTAGATTGCTTGGCATCAAGATTCAATCCGATCGCGCTTAAGTCAACCCCTGCGAGATCGGCATGTTCAATGACCAGTTGGCTTTTGTAAGGAACCAAATTGCTTTGATCGCCTGAGACAAGCTCTCGCATCAGCCTGTTGCCCAAGATAAAAATAGCTGCATGCTCACCGAGTGCGTTTTTCAGCGACGACTGGATGGGTTTCATGTACGACTCGATGTTCTCCTCTTCTGCTTTTTTTTGGGCTTTGACCCGTCTGATCTCATCTTTGCTTTGGCGAGGGAAGGCCAATTCATTGCTTTCTAATCCTCGCTCCTCGGCGTCTTGCCTTAGTTGGGCGACTTCCTCCTTCAATTGTTGTTTAAATGCCTCAGAGTTTAGAGATCGCAACGGCCTTGCTTTTTGATGAAACGCCTTCAATGCTGCGTCATCCTTTGCCAATTCAAATAGGTATTCTTTATCCAACACTTGGTATGCCGGTCGGTTGTGTTGCTCAGCCAGTTGCTCCCTTAATTCCATGAGTCCTTTCACTACATGCCAATCCGCTTGTGAAAATCCATTGCTGTCTCTTGGCTTCAGGTGAGACATTCCGTCCTGCTCCGCGGATTCGATGCGTTCAAGTAATTCTCGCTCTTGTTCTACCCAATCCAGCATACCGCGCTCTCGAAGCGTAACCTCAAGCGCCGACTTCAGATCAAACAAATGCAGCACATCTTCTGCGGCATAGTTGATTTGTGTTTCGCTCAGCGGGCGCTTGACCCAATTGCTTTTTTGCGATCCTTTGCTTGTCGCCAAACCAAGGATACGGTCTATGGCATTCACCAAAGAAATTTGTGAATGGTCTAGTAATTTAGAAGCAATGCTCACATCATATATATTCTTCACAGGGCATTGCATAGAGTGAAAAAGTCGAAGGTCTTCGCCCAACTCAAAACCCAGTTTCTGAATCTCAGGATTTGACATGAGTGGAAACACGGAGGTTATATCCAAACCAGGTGCCAGCGGATCGATGATGTAGCATACTGAACCGTCAAAAACTTGCATCAAGCACATGGTGAATCCGTATTGGTAGCGGTTCTTATCAAACTCCAGATCGAACGCAAAAGCTGGTTTTTGCGCTAAATATTCAAGCAATTGATTAAGATCACCTTGTTTATCGATGTAACGGATTTTCATCGGCCGGCAATATAGGAGTTTCCTAGGGCTGGTTGATTGAAAATGCGGTTCGCTTCTCTTTGGCGCGCTCCGTTATGAAAAATCCACTTTCTGCATCAATTTTCGTTCAGTCTGTTTACTTTCGAGGCGAATTGAGTCCAGTGAGGAGAAAACTAGTTAAGGCATCGGCGTATTTGCTTGTAATGACTGCGGTCATTGCTCCGCTTCACGCTCAATTGGACTTGGCCATCAATCAGCCGTTGATTGAAGAACCTGACCAGCTTCCACCCGATTCGAAGATCGACTTTGAAGCGCATCGTGTGGGTCAGAATGTTGAACTCAAATGGGTTGTCTCGGGCTTTGTCAAGTACTTTTCCGTGGAAAGAAGCTTGGATCGAAATGATTGGGATCCCATCTTAAACATGACCGGTTCTAACCAAACCTATCATAAGACGGAGTATTTTGATATCGATTACGAGGTACCATCCGTAAAGCTGTTTTATCGCGTTAAGCATGTTTTGTACAGCGGAGAGAGCATTACTTCCAATGTTTCTTTTGTTCCTCCTTACGATGATTTAACCAGCTTTGAGGAGCGGTTGATCAAAACCATTTCGGATCCGATTCAGGTCGGAATGCACATCGATCTGTTCTTCGTGAATTTTGCGGAAGAGGATTTGCTGCTTGTCTTGCGGGACCAGTGCAGTAAAGAGTTTTACGCAAAGGTGAAATACGAGAAAGAGAAGAAAACATACTTGGTCACAAGCGTCAGCGGAGATATCCCTTCGGGTCAGTACTTGATTACTGCATCGAGTAAAAAACATGTCTATAGTTCTCAGCTCAGGATTGAACTGTCGAACTAAAGCTCATTTCTATGTAATCGGAAAAGTGCTTACGGATGGCGGACTGTTCCCAGTCGCTTGAACATAACTAGAATAGAGAGGAAAAGCACGACTAACGCTGCGATTGAGAAACGCAAGTAGAGTTGTGTTTTAGACAGATCTGCTCTTGCGGCCTTGAGTTCAGAAGCAAGTGAATCATTCACACGAGATTTCTCTTCGAGGTTGTATTTAGCTTCAACAAAGGCGATCAACTCTTGGTTTTTCTTAAACTCCCTCTCTTTGATATACGCCATCAATCTCTTGGTATATTTTTCTGCACCGCCAATGTTTCCTAAGGCAGCATTGGCCTTTACAAGTCTGAGGAGGGTTGAATCCAATTGATTTTCGTACTGCATTGAATCCGAGAGCACCAACGAATACTCGAGTGCTTCAACTGCTTCTTTCATGCGCCCCAGGTGCATCAGGGTATGTCCACGCCTTTGATTCACTACGATCTTGCCAGTTGCGTCATTCGTGAATTGGTAAAGCACATCCATTCGCTTGTAGATATCCAGCGCTTCTCTGTACATGTGTTGTGATTCGAGCGCATAACCTAGTTCACTCATGCAAGACAACATATAAGGTTCTTCTTCTTGGCGGTCAAAAATCTTGACGGCTAGTTTAAAATTGGTGATGGCACTGTCAAACTGATTGAGTTCAACTTCTGCCATGCCAATTGCCATGAGAATTTGTGCCTCGTCGAGGCCGTTCCGATCTTTCGTTAATTCAAGAGCCAATTGGAGTCGTCCTTTGGCATCTCGGTAGCGGCCACTCATCTGACACACCCCACTCATGTTCATCAGTGCCGCAATCTGAGTATTCGTATCCTTGATCCGCTTACTTCTTTTCCAAACGTCATAGAAGTACTTCAACGCAGGACCATAGTCGTTCTGCATGGTAGCGCGAATCCCTTGTAAGCTTCTGACCGTAGCGAAATAAGAAGAATCACCTTGTGCGAGGGATCTGTTTTCAATCACGTGTACCAAGGAGTCCAATTTGCGCGGATTTGAGTATACGTACTCTTGAGCCTTGGCGACTAGCTCTTCTAATTCTTCGTTCGATTGCTTTCCTGAAGCAAAGGATTGAGCCCCTGTGCAAAGGCTTACAATCAGAAGTAAGAGAGGGAAATACGTTATTGGGTTTCGATTCATTGTGGTTGACAAGAAGTTAAATGTAATGCTTCTTGTTGATAACTTGCAAGTAAAGGCATACAAATATGGGTTATCAACTTCCCAACGTGCTCACGGTGGGAAGCTCAGGGTTAGTTGACATGCTCGTTGACGTACTTTCGGCTCATCAAATCAAAACCTTAATCCTTTTATATTATTTAGCTATGAAAAAATTAGTTATGTCCCTCGTTGTTGTTGCTGCTTTAGTTGGATGTTCTAAAGAAGCGGAGATCGCCCTTAACGAATCCAGTGTAGATCGTGTTGAACAAAGCGGAAGTGGTAGCTTCGATGTAGGAACAGTAAATGCCAATGGAGTTGCAACCATTACATACGATTACGCAGAACTGAGTGAACTAGCAGCTTGTGCTGTATCTGAATCGACCGTATCTGGACTGGTAATCGAGCATATTCCTGGAGTAGGATATTATCTTTCTGGGGTAGGTACAAGTGCAGGGTCGAACACCACCTTCTCTATCGAGCTTGTCAATGACAATGGAACGTTGAGCTGGGAAGACAATGCTGTGATTTTCACATGTGAGACGACTTCTACTACGCCATGTGACCTTGACGTAATCAGCGCTCAGACTTACGATTGCAACAACTCAGCAGGAAGCTGTGGACAGACCGTGATTGGCGGAAGCAGCGGAGCCCAGTACAGTGCTTGCAACTGGCCTTGGATTGTTCCAGGGAAAACCAAGAAATAATACATCAGATGTAGGAAAGCTCCACCTTTGGGTGGGGCTTTTTTTTACCCGATTTTTCGCATCCTCATGCTGAGTGGAGTGATCTCCAAATACTCATCATCTCGGATGTATTCCATCGCTTCTTCCAATGAGAATCGAATTTTCGGAGCCACTTTAGCCGCGTCATCTGAACCAGAGGCCCGTACATTGGTCAGTTTCTTTCCTTTAATCACGTTGACCTCTAAATCATTGTCTCGCGAGTGTTCTCCGATCACTTGACCTTTGTAGACCTGTTCATTCGGATCGATGAAGAATTTGCCTCGGTCTTGCAGACGGTCGATGGCAAACGTCAGGGCCTGTCCAGCTTCGCTTGAGATCAAGGCTCCTTTCTCATTGACGTCGATTTCACCCTTTACCGCTTTAAATTCACGAAAACGGTGGGTCATGACTGCCTCGCCAGAAGTTCCGGTCAGGATTCTATTTCGAAGTCCAATCAGTCCACGAGAAGGAATGTCGAATTCCAAGTGTTGGATATCCCCTTTGCCTTCCATGATCAATAAATCCCCTTTTCGCTGCGTAACCAATTCGATTGCCTTTCCGCTGTATTCTTCTGGGACGTCGATAACCAAGGTTTCGTAGGGCTCACACTTTTGTCCGTCGATTTCTTTGACAATTACCCTTGGTTTGCCTACTTGTAGCTCATAGCCCTCTCTCCTCATGGTCTCAATCAGGATGCTCAAGTGAAGCACTCCCCTTCCAAAAACGTTGAACTTATCCTCACTTTCCGTCTCTTCTACTCGTAGCGCCAAATTTTTCTCCGTCTCTTTCAACAAGCGATCCCGCAAGTGGCGTGAAGTAACAAACTTACCCTCCTTGCCGAAGAATGGGGAGTTATTGATGGTGAACAACATGCTCATCGTTGGCTCATCCACCTGGATTCGCTTAAGCGCTTCTGGCTTGTCTATGGAAGCCACGGTGTCTCCGATCTCAAAGTCATCCATGCCGACGATCGCGCAGAGGTCACCGCCGCGTACTTTCTTGACTTGTTGCCTACCCAGGCCTTCGAAAACATACAATTCCTTTACTCTGTTCTTTTTCATGGAACCATCGCGCTTCATCAGAAAGTAGTCTTTTCCCTCTTCTAATTCTCCTCGGTAGACCTTTCCAATGGCGATACGACCTTTGAAACTGCTAAAGTCCAATGATGTGATCTGTGCTTGGGTATCTCCTTCATGGTAAGCGGCGGCCGGAATCTCTTCGATGATGGTATCCAACAGTTCGATGATATCCGTCGTTTGGCGCTTCCAATCCTTGCTCATCCATGCGTGCTTTGAAGATCCGTAAAGCGTCTCAAAGCCTAGCTGATCTTCGGTTGCGTCCAAATTGAACATCAGGTCGAACACTTGTTCATGGACTTCGTCTGGGCGGCAATTTTCTTTGTCCACCTTATTGACAACCACAATCGGCTTCAGGTTGAGTTCAATGGCTTTCCCAAGTACGAAGCGCGTTTGAGGCATTGGGCCTTCGAACGCATCTACTAAAAGTAGCACACCATCCGCCATTTTAAGAACGCGTTCCACTTCACCTCCAAAATCGGCGTGACCCGGGGTGTCAATGATGTTGATTTTGACGCCTTTGTACTGAACGGCCACGTTCTTCGACAGAATCGTGATGCCACGCTCTCGTTCGAGGTCGTTGTTATCGAGGATCAGGTCACCCGTCTCTTTTCGATCGTCCAAAACTTGTGCGAATTGGATGATTTTATCAACGAGTGTGGTTTTGCCATGGTCGACGTGGGCGATGATGGCGATATTTCTTATGGATTGCACTGCTTTGTTGCCTTTGAATTTGCGGCTGCAAAGGTACTTCTAATTAAGCAGTAAAGTTCAGGGCAACAATTTATTAGTGCGAATTGCCTTCCGTCGGGCCCTCCTCGTGATACCTCATAGATGTTGCGCCAGATTATCGACCTTAATTAAAGAGCCACCACGATTTTTTCAACGGCATTCTCAATGATCCCTTTTGGTAAGGATGCAAGCACTTCCTGTCGAAGCGCATGGATCAAAGACGCCTTCAATCCCGACCGCCTGGTTACGGTTGAAATTTCCCTTACTGGGTTCTGGGTTCCGATGAATTTGACGCAATCGAGTCGTTCATTCGAAATCGCATCCAATGAAAGTTCTGGGATGATGGTGCTTCCCCCCTCTTTCTCAACGAGACGCATCAAGGTTTCAATGGATCCGCTCTCATAATTCACTTCCAAACTCCTGAATTCTGTTTGATCCAACGAACACAAATTAAATGTCTGGTTGCGAAAGCAATTGCCTTCGCTGAGCACCCACAATTTTTCCTCAAGAATTTGATCGATCTCAACCCTATTTCCAAGGCTTGATGCCATTTTTGAGTTGGCATAGAGCAACATTTTTTCATAGAACAAGGGCGTTTCCTTTATACCAGCAGCATCGAGCGGAGTGGATAGAATGCCAACGTCGAGGTGCTCATGTTGAAGCTTTTCTAGGATTACATCCGTCTTGTATTCGGTGATTGACAGCTGCACCTTCGGGTACTTACGTAAAAAATTTCCGAGGAACAGCGGGATCAGATAAGGCGCCAACGTCGGAATGATACCTACCGCCAATGTGCCACCAATCTCCCCTTTGCTCTCAGAAATCAAATCGTCAATGATTTTTAGGTCATCCAGCGAGCGACGGGCTTGGTCCACAATTCTGGCCCCGAGTTCGGTGAATACGAGCGGCTGCTTTGACCGATCGATGATCACCACACCCAAGTCATTCTCCATTTTTTTTAGTTGCATGCTCAACGTCGGTTGCGACACGTAGCAATGCTCAGCTGCCTTGCTGAAATTCCGGTGCACATCGAGTGCAATCAGGTAGTTCAACTGTTGAATGGTATAATTCATATCTATGCGAAGATAAAAGATATTGATCTGATTTAAACTCCTCGATGATGAACTTTTGACACATGAAAACAAAGCATCAATCCATCGTCGGATTGGCTCAGGCCAAAACCGCGGAACTGGCAGACAGTCTAAACACCCTCCTAGCATCATACGCTGTACACTATCAGAACTTGAGAGGTTTTCATTGGAACATCTCGGGACCAGGCTTCTTTGAACTGCATGTTAAATTCGAAGAATTGTATACCACAGCCAATGCATCCATCGATGCCATTGCTGAGCGCGTGTTGACATTAGAGCAACGTCCTCTTCATACCTACGAATCCTTTTTGGAACGTAGTCACATACAGCCCAGCAAAGATGTAAGTACGGCCAATGACACGGTTTCGGCAACGGTTGAAGGAATTCAGGCCTTGTTGCACCTTGAACGCGCTTTATTGGAACTTGCAGGGAAATCAGGCGATGAAGGAACCGCGGCGCTTATGAGCGATTACATAAAGGAGCAGGAGAAAACATTGTGGATGCTACGAGCTTACTTGGCTTGATGCATAGACCTAAAACGTATGGTCAGCGCACATGAGGGTTCTATTTTTACTATGCTGAACGAAAAACATTTAGGTTCTTTGCTGAATGAACATCGGAGCGATCAACAAGATGACCGTGCAGCGCGAGGTTTCCATCGGTGTATTCTTATCCGACGACTTGGGAATGGAAGTATTGCTCCCAAAACGCTACGTGCCAGTGGGACTTGCCGTTGATGACGAAATTGAAGTCTTCATCTACCGTGATTCCGAAGACCGTATGATCGCTACAACTGAGCAACCCAAGGCAAAGGTCAATGAATTGGCTTATTTGGAAGTGGTTGCCGTCTCAGGGCCCGGGGCTTTCCTCGACTGGGGGTTACCGAAGGATTTGCTGGTACCAAAAAAGGAGCAGTCGCATCCTTTGAACATAGGCCATAAGTACTTGTTCTTTGTGTATTTGGATGAACTCACGCAGAGATTGGCCGCATCCACAAGGCTGTCTCGCTTTCTTTCGGACTCACCCGTTGGGCTATCTCCCAAACAAGAAGTAGAGATCATCATTTGGCAAACGCATGAATTGGGGCATCAGGTAGTGGTCAATGAACAGCATTTGGGCATGCTTTACAAGGATCAAGTTCACACAGATATCGAACTCGGTGAGCGAATGAAGGCCTACATCAACCAAATTCGTCCTGATGGTCGCATCGATGTCCTCTTGCAGCAACCGGGCTACGGACATGTAGAAGATGCGACCTCCACCATTCTCCAAAAACTAAAAGCGAATAGCGGAACGCTTGCCTTGACCGATAAATCCTCACCCAAGGACATCCAGCGGGAATTGGCCATGAGCAAGAAGTCGTTTAAAAAAGCCATTGGTGCGTTGTACAAAGAGCGGAAAATCACCATCAACGATAAGGGGATAGCGCTTACTTAAGTTGGCCAGCAATCCAAGCAGTGGTCCAAGCGGCTTGAAAATTGAATCCGCCGGTGACCCCGTCAATGTCCATTACCTCACCTGCAAAATACAGTTCAGGAACTACCCTGCTCTTGGAGGTCAAAGGTTCAATTTCTGAAAGATCAACCCCACCTGACGTAACAAACTCCTCTTTGAACGTAGTCTTCCCAGCCACTTTGTAGTCATCGTTGGTCAATGCGTTGACGATCCTGTTGAGGTCTTTTTTAGACAGGTCGAGCCAGCGTTTACTGCCGTCAATATCATTGGCGAGGAGTAGCCAATGCCAAAGCCGCGCTGGCAAGGATGTGGGGTTCTGATTGCTTACTTTCTTTTTAGAGGAAAGCGCTTCTTTCCAGCTATCAGTAGACCTCCATGCCTCCTCATTTTGTCCGGCCATCCAATTGACCTGTACGCTGAATGCGTAGTTACGATCAGCCAAATGCCTCGCCGCAAAGGCACTCGTCCTCAAGACAGCGGGTCCGCTAAATCCCCAATGCGTGATCAACATTGGGCCCGATGATTCAAAACTGGTTCCTCTGATTTTCAACCTGACAGATGGCACACTTACACCTGAAAGTGCACAAATGCTGGGATCTTGTAAGTTGAACGTAAACAAGGAAGGCACCGGAGGTACGATGCTATGACCCAAGGAGCGTATCCAATCGAATCCTTCGCTTTTAGGAGAGCCTCCTGTTGCGATAATGACCTTATGAAAACGTTCCGTTCCGAGGCTACTGCGTAAGGACCAAACCTGCCCATCCTCCTCCCAACCCAAGGAATTGACAGGGGTCGAGATTCGAAGGGTAATGTCGTTGCTTTCGATCGACTGAATGAATACATCGATGACCGATTGTGAAGAGTTAGAGGTCGGAAACATCCTTCCATCTTCTTCGGTCTTTAGCGCTAATCCTTTGCTAGCAAACCATTCAACGGTATCTGATGTCGTAAATTCTTTGAATGCCTTCTTGAGGAATTGTTGACCCCTGGGATAGTTACTTAGGAGTTCTTTGGGTTGAAAGGCGGCATGCGTCACGTTGCAGCGCCCACCTCCACTCACCTTCACCTTCGACAAGACCTTGTTGCTTTTCTCAAAGAGGACCACTTCACAAGCGGGATGGTGGTGCTTTGCAGACAATGCCGCGAAGAATCCCGCGGCTCCGCCTCCGATGACAGCTACTCGTGGGTTGCTCAATGTTTCAGGAAGTAACGCTTATAATATGCCAATGCGATGGATGTAAGCGGAATGGCAATGATGATGCCCATCAGTCCTAATAAACTTCCCCAAATGCTTAGCGACAGCAGAATGATTGCAGGATTGAATCCACTGAAATTTCCTAAAAAATAAGGCGTCAGGAATATGTCTTGCAGCAGTTGAACCACGGCAAATACGATCAAAACCAACACCAGCATCATCCAGAAGCTTTCATTCGTCTGCAAGGCATGCAACGCGGTCAACCCAATGGCAGGGACAATTCCTATTAATTGAGCATACGGGACATAATTCATCAACCCTAATAGGATGCCGAGCGTTATAGCAAACGGCAACCCGATGATCTTAAAGCCAATGGCAAATAGTATGGCCACGCTGACTACGATTTTGCTTTGAGCCCGGAAGTAACCGTTCATTCCTTCTTCCATGTCATCGACTAGTTGAACGACAAACGCCTCGTATTTCTTTGGCAACAACGATTTCCAACCCGTTGAAATTCTGTTATAGTCGAGCATGATGAATATCAAGTACAGAAGGTAGGTTACAATGCCAAAGAGCGCGCCAACGACGCCGACCAAATTAGACATCACGCCCCAGGCACTCGATAAGGCCGAAGCCGCCTTGTCGAGCAGTGCTTCCTGTGCGATGATGTCCTGCCAGTTCATTGTACTTAAGTACTCATTGAATTGAACTGCGACATCCTGAGGGATCCAAGCAGGCCATTGTATGTTGCTCAACTGTTCCGTAAGCATGGATTGGAGCGCTGTGATTTCGTGTGCAAGTAACGGGATGAACAGGACCAAACTTCCAATTGCAACGGCACATAAGAGCACCAGGGTGATCATCACGGCCAAAACACGTTTGGGAACAAGACGTTGAATAAATGCAACGATAGGTTCGAATAAATATGCAGTGATCCATGCAGCGAAAAAGGGCAAAAGAACCGCAGACAACTCTTTTAGTAAGAGGTAGGCTACGGCCACCAATACGACTGTGAGCAACATTCTTACAAAACGGTCAAAATCAATCGGTTTTTCAAACATAACAGACAAAGTTGGGGAGCAGGGATTGGTCTACTCCTAGGGTTATTTATGCTTCCTCTTTCATTCGTCCTTCTCCGAAACGTGTGCACGCAGCCGTTAGTTTAACACGATCGTCCATGACCTCGCATTTCATTCTACCTCCTCTTGCGCTCGCCTGAAACGCATTCAGTTGGTCCTTTTCCAACACCTTTGACCAATAAGGAGCCAGCACCATGTGAGCACTTCCAGTAGCTTGATCTTCCTTCATGTCAAGTTGGGGAAGAAAAACACGAGAGACAAAATCTACTTCCTCATTCTTTGATCGGGCGGTTACGGCGAAACTGAAAACGCCAGATGCGATCAGTGGTTTCCAGTTGGGTTGCATACTCACCACCGCGTTTTCTTCTCGTACAACGACAACGTGTTTATTTACCGAAGGGTAGTAACCAATGACGCTCTCGCCAAAGCCTCCAGTTAGCCAATCCGGAATAGCGGCCTCGTTGCACGGAATGGCATCTCCAGAAATGCTTACCTGACGCCCTTCCCTTCTTCCTTCTAGCTGACCATCCCCATAGTGCATGACCAATGAATCTTGTGCAGGGTTTCCGGCCAAGATCACTTTCGTAGCCGCCAGTGCTCCGTGTCCGCATAAATCAATCTCCGATTCGGGCGCAAACCACCTAATGTCTACCTCACCCTCTCCTCGGTTTCGGACGAACGCCGTAGCGGGCTGGTTGAAATTTTTGGCAATGCCATGGAGCCTATGACTGTCTTGCAGGTCGTCGAGAAACAAGACACAACAAGGGTTTCCCAAGGCGTTCTGGCCTGTAAAGACGTTGAGGAGGTGAAAAGTCCCTGGTTCTAGCATCGAACGAACATAAAAAAAGGAGCCTCAACGGAAGCTCCTTTTCTAATTATTATCTGAATGCTAGGCCCATGAAGGATCTCCAAGCTTACGCAAGGTGCGCTGGTGAATGCTCAATGCTTCACGGAAGGATTTGACCGACCGATACGGCAACGAGAATTCATTCGCTGTATCCTTGACAATGCTTGAAATTGCCGGATAATGAACATGGCTCACATTCGGAAAAATGTGGTGTTCTACTTGGTAGTTGAGACCACCACAGAACCAAGTCAATATACGATTTGTAGGGGCAAAGTTTGAAGTTGTATTTAACTGATGGCTTTCGTAGCTCTCTTCAATCACTTCACGCTTGTTCTCAACGAACTCATGGTCTTCCATGACGTGGGCGGGTTGAAAGATCATCGCCAACATCAAACCACCAATCATGTGCATCACGACGAATGATCCTAAGACCACCCACCATGCATACCCCAATGAAATTGGAAGTACAATCATGTAACCGATGTACAAAATCTTAGAAATCGCTAAGAAAATCATCGTTCCCCAGTAGGTAGCTCCTTGGGCCTCAACGAGTCCCATGCTATGGTACTTATTGATGCGCTTAAAGTCTTTTACAAATACCCAGCTGAAGGTCATCAATGAATAGAGAAACCACGCATATAAATGCTGTCCGCGATGACGAGCTTTCCAAGGCTCATTCGGTGTAAACCTCAATATATGGCCGCCTTCTAAGTCTTCATCTACGCCGTGCACATTGGTAAAACTATGGTGCAACACATTGTGTTGAATTTTCCAACAGAGGTAGTGTCCACCGATCATATTCAATGAATACCCAAACAGGTCATTCACCCATTTTTTAGAGGACAAGGATCCGTGATTTGCGTCGTGCATGATGGCCAAGCCTATACCAGACACGCCTACCCCCATGATGACCGACATAAGCAAGTATTGCCAGCCAGTGACATGGGTGAAAACAATCATGAAATAAGGAATCAAATACAAGGAAAACATAAAAAGTGCCTTGATCGCCACGCGGAAATCTCCGGTTCTTTTCAAGCCATTTTCGTCAAAGTACTTGTTTACCCTTTTTCGAAGCGTTTGCGAGAAATCTCGCTTGCTTTTCCTGTCAAATCTTGGTGCTGCTTCTATCAAATCAAAATGGTTTTAATTATCAAAATCAAGAATCTATCGACACGACTTTAATATCGAATGTCAAGTCCTGACCTGCAAGTGGATGGTTGGCATCCAACGTGATCGATTCGTCCGATACCTTCGTAATTGTAACGGGAATTTGTCGACCGTCTTCAAGGTTGGAAACCAGTCTCTGGCCTTCATGTGGTTTCAAATCTGCTGGAATCGAAGTTTTTGGAACCTCGTAAACCAATTCTTCATTTGGCTCTCCATACGCCTCAGCAGAAGGGATGGTAAATTTCTTGGTTTCGTCAATTTTCATTCCGACTACTGCCTTGTCAAAGCCTGGAATTACTTGTCCACTGCCAACTTCAAAGCTGAGCGGCTCGCGTCCTTCAGATGAATCGAACTTCTCTCCGTTGGTGAGGGTTCCTGTGTAATGTAGCGATACGGTGTCGTTTTCTTCAACGATCTTCATAAACTTGTATTGAGAATTAGTAATATGAAGCCCGCGATTTATGGGCTCCTTAATAGTACTGCAAAGGTAAGTCTTATCACCCCTCCACACAAGTCTTTATGCCGCAGTTTAAATACCCGCCTGTTTATAACGCTCAGAGCTTGCTGTTAGGCCTATTTAGTTGGGTAATAAACCTTTGTCAACCATTTTTCAGGGTCCGGCTGTTCCACAGGATCCGTGATATACTCTTCTATCGCGACGGCACCCATCTCTGTTCCGTGCCATTTCATGTATTCCTCCATGGCTAGATGCGCTTCACCTGTGCCTTCATACGGTCCGTAGTAGTCAATAACCAATGCCTTACCCGACACTTCGTGCGAAGCTAGACCGTCCACGCTTCCCTCAGCCACGGGCACTCCAGCCATGAGAATGGTCGAGCGCTCTTCTTCGTTCCAATCAAAGTACACCGCAGAAGGCATTCCTAC
>JAVKEP010000015.1:0-156838 GCA_040221375.1 Cryomorphaceae bacterium | reverse complement strand
CACCTTAACCTCAGGCACACCTGGATATTTGTCGCCAGCGAATGCATAGTGAAAATCATTGCGGAGCGCTTTCTCTACGGCCTCCGATGCATATATCTCTACCGCTTTCTTTTGGATGAAATTGAAAGCCCGTACATCGTCCAATCCCGCGGTGTGGTCTTTGTGTTCGTGCGTAAATACTAACCCAGTCAGGTGATCAATGTGCGTACGAAGTACCTGATAGCGAAAGTCGGGTCCGCTGTCAACGATGACATTCCTCCCACCTTTCTGGACCAAGATGCTCGAGCGCAATCGTTTGTCTCTGTCATCGTCACTCTTACAAACCGGGCACGAACAACCAATCACTGGTACCCCCATTGAGGTTCCGGAGCCTAGGAATGTGACGGTGAGGCGGTCCAAGGTTACACAACACTTGGGAGTTCATAAATCATCTTGAGCTTATCGAGGGTATAGTCGATTTCTTCTTTCGTGTTGTATTTACTGAACGAAAAACGCACGACCGGTCTGGTACCAGGGATATTCAGCTTGGCCAGAACGTGTGACCCGATATCCGAACCAGAACTACACGCGCTACCACCAGACGTAGCTACGCCTTCAATGTCTAAGTTAAACAACAACATTTCATTCTTGTCCGTTTCTGGAAGGGCGACATTTAGCACGGTGTATAGTGAATTTCCCTCGGCATCGCCGTTGAATATTACTCCAGGCAATTCCGACTTAAGCTTCTTCATCATGTAGTGTTTCAACCCCAGAATATAGTTAGAATGCTCTTCGAGGTGGGCGTAGGCAATGTCCAAGGCCTTAACTAGCCCCATTATCCCGTATACGTTTTCCGTTCCCGCGCGCATATTGCGTTCTTGTCCACCGCCATGGAATACCGGACTCACCTTCACCGCATTGTTAATGTACAAAAAGCCAACACCTTTGGGTCCGTGAAATTTATGCGCAGCACAGGTCATGAAATCCAAGTGTATATCTTTCAAATCGATTGGGTAATGAGCGATCGTTTGAACGGTATCAGTGTGAAGCAACGCTCCGTATTGTTGGCATAACGCGCTGACTTCCTTCAACGGCAAAATGTTCCCAATTTCATTGTTGGCATGCATCAACGATACGAGCGTTTTATCGCCCGTTTTTAAGAGTTCTTCGAGGTGATCGAGCTTCACATGGCCTTGGTGGTCAATCTCTACCATGGACATTTTGACCTTTCCATCTTCTGCAAGTTTCTCAACTGGATAGAGTACCGCGTGGTGCTCTATGGGTGAAGTGATAATGTGCTTAACGCCTAAATCATTGACGCTGCAGAGGATCGCCATGTTATCGGCCTCTGTGCCGCCGCTGGTAAAGACAATCTCACCCGGCTCGGCGTTTATATGGTTGGCTACTCTCTTTCTGCCAAGATCTATAGCTGCCCTAGTCTTACGTCCATACGAATGCGTAGAACTAGGATTGCCGAAGTCCTCACGCATGTATTTAAGCATCTCTTCGATAACTTCAGGATCCATCGCCGTAGTTGCTGCATTATCTAGGTATACCTTCATAGTCTAATGTAATTCGATCAAGTAAGTGAAGACAGTTCTTCTTCGATTCTACGGGCCAAAGCTTCAGCTGAAGCCTTAGACTTGCTTTCGGTATAAATTCGAATGATTGGCTCGGTGTTGCTCTTTCTGAGGTGAACCCACTCATCGTTAAAATCGATTTTCAGGCCATCGATCGTATTTACATTTTCATTCTCATAACGCTTCTTCATGGCATCGATCAACGCATCGGGCTGCATTCCCTCACGCAATTGGACTTTGTTCTTGGCCATTTCATAGTGGGGGTAGCCTGCCCTTAACTCAGACATTCGTTTTCCGCTTTTGGCGAGATGAGTGAGAAACAACGCTATTCCAGCCAACGCATCCCGGCCGTAGTGCAGGTCGGGCACGATGATGCCTCCATTGCCCTCGCCTCCGATGACTGCATTCACTTCTTTCATTTTGTCAACCACATTGACTTCACCCACAGCGCTCGCATGGTAGGCTTGGCCTGCCGAGGTAGTCACATCCTTCAACGCCCTGGAGGAACTGAGGTTAGACACCGTTGCACCTGGCTTGGTATGCATGTAATAATCCGCGATTGCCACCAGGGTGTATTCCTCACCGAACATTTCGCCATCTTCAGAAATGAGAGCGAGACGGTCCACGTCCGGGTCGACAACAATACCCAAATCAAAGCCTTCTTTTTTTACCGTTTCAGAAATTTCCGTCAAGTTTTGTTTCAACGGTTCTGGGTTATGGGCAAAGATTCCCGTAACATCGCCATTGATCATTCGCACTTCAGCAATGCCCAGCCGATCCAAGAGCAATGGGATAGCCAACGATCCAGTAGAATTTACCGGATCTACGACGATTTTAAAGTTAGCTGCCCTCACCGCGTCTGCATCCACTAGGCTGTATGAAAGCACGGCATCGATGTGACGTTCGATCCATCCCGATTCTTCCCGGTAACTACCGGTTTGATGCACGTCGGGATAGTTCACATCGGCCTGTTCTATTTGGTGAAGCAATTGTTTGCCTTCTTCAGCAGATATAAACTCTCCTTTTGCATTCAACAACTTAAGCGCATTCCATTCAATCGGATTGTGGCTGGCTGTAAGAATGATGCCCCCGTCCGCTTGCATTCCAGGCACAGCAACTTCAACGGTTGGTGTGGTGCTCAACCCTAAGTCAATCACATGAACTCCCGACGCTTGCAGCGTTCCGCAAACGATTCCAGAGAGCCATTGTCCGCTCGGGCGCGCATCCCTTCCTATAACTACACTTGGAGATTTTTTTCCAGATCGTTGTTTTATAAAGTTGGCGAAGGCCGTTGCAAATGCCACGGCATCCACCGGTGTAAGGTTTTCTCCGGGTTTACCACCAATGGTGCCACGCGTGCCTGAAATAGAGGATATCAGTGTCATTTTATCTTAAAAAGCGCAAAGATAGATTTCCAGTCGGGATGCTTCCGACCGCGTCCTGTTCAAACTTGTTATAAATGAGCTGTGTTGCAGTTATAATCAGCACTTTTGCACTTATGTTCAGAAACCTGTTGATAACGCGTCACTCATAAAAATGCATCGGGTAGTTCAAGCTTTAAATTTGCTTATACCCCTCGTTCTATGGAAGAATTCGATGATAACTATTTCAGCGAGAGTGACCTAAACGGTCTTGTGAATCGCTTTGAACGAATGATTGAAAATGGTTCCTCTGCTTACTACGAAGTAGACGACCTAGAATCATTGCTTGATCACTTCATGCTCCATCAGCGGATGGAACTCGCATTTAAAGTCGTAGAAACTGCACATGCCCAGCATCCCACCAATCGCCAACTGACCATCAAGGAGGCTGAATTGTTGTCCCTTGCCGACAAGCACAACGAAGCGCTCTCGCTTTTGCGTGAGGTTGAAGTCTTCGAACAATCGAACCCTGATTTTCATATGACTCGGGCGAGCATACTCAGCCAATGTGGGAAATACGAAAAGGCCATTAAATGCTTGCACAAAGCATTGGACTGTTCGGCCGTAGAGGCAGATCTTATTTATATGAATCTTGCCATAGAACACCAAAACCTTGAACAGTATCAGGAGGCAACGAACTTCTTATTGGAAGCGTTGAAGATCAATCCTAGCAATGAAGACGCGATTTACGAATTGGCCTATTGCTACGAACTGACGAAAAATTACGAAGAAGCTATCACAACCTTCAAGCACGTAATTGACCAATCTCCTTACAATGGACATGCTTGGTTCAATCTCGGCGCTGCTTATCAGGCCCTTGGAGAATATGAGAAGGCGCTTACCGCATTTGACTACGTAATCCTGATCGACGATGCGTTTCATGCTGCCTATTTTAACAAGGCCAATGTCTTGGTTAGACTCGAGCGGCATGCCGACGCTATTGATTTGTATAAGAAGGCCTTGGCCTTTGACATACTTGATTCATTGATCTATTTCTACATCGGCGATTGTTACGACCACATAGGTGATTTTAAAAACGCCTTGGTGAATTTTGAAAAATCATTGAAGAAGGACGAAACGATGGCCGAGGCTTGGATCGGTGCCAGCAGCGCATTAGACGAACTGGGCAGGGAGCTAGAAGCATTGGAGTATGCTAAGAAGGCGCTTACGTTGGATGTTGAAAATGGAGATTATCACTGCTTCATCGCCGGCCTCCAAATGAAATACGACCTACTCATTGAAAGCGCTGAGTCTTTTGAAAAGGCAATTTCAAATGGCTACTTGCATGAAGACCTCTGGGAAGACTACACCCAGTTGAGCCTCTCAATGAAAAACTACGAATTGGCGCATTCCATTTTAGAACGCGGTCTTTCTGAGTTTCCTAGCAATCACCTCCTCAGCCTCTACGATTGCATCGTCCAATACCAAAACGGCGAGGAAGAACAGGCTTTTGAGAAATTAGTGGAATTGCTTATCCAAGAACCGGAACTCATCGAAGAATTCGTGATGTACTACCCCAAAGCCGTCGAAAGCAAAGACATTCAGTTCCTTATTCATTCCATGAATCAGAAATAAAGCATTCGGTGCTACTTTGATGTTCAGATCATCATCGATAAATCAACCTTTTCCTTCCATGAAAGAAATCAGCGTACAAGAGCTCAAGGCCAAATTGGATTCAGGAGCCGATATCCAAGTCATCGACGTCAGAGAGATCAATGAATACGAGTACTGCAACATCGGCGCACAGCATATTCCTATGGGAGAAATCATGCAAAACCTCGATCAATTGTCTCAGAAAAAAGAAGTTATCATCCATTGTAAATCTGGTGGGCGATCCAGCGCCATTGTGAACGCGCTGATGTCACGAGGATTTTCTAATGTGACAAATCTTCGGGGAGGAATTTTAGCCTGGTCCGCAGAAATTGACCCTAGTATTCCTACTTACTGATGCAAGATGTTAGGTCCTTAGTCCTCAATGCCATGAAAGGAATGGCCATGGGCGTGGCTGAAGTCATTCCTGGGGTAAGCGGCGGCACCATCGCCTTCATCACCGGTATATACGAGCGTCTACTCAACGTGATCAAGGCCGTGGGACCAGAACTATGGAAGGCTTGGCGCCGTGACGGAATCAAGGGTGTATGGAAATCAATGGATGGGATGTTTCTCGTTTCCTTGCTCGTTGGAATGCTTCTCGGTATCATCCTAGGCGTTTTCTTGATTACCCATCTCCTCGAAACCTATCCCCTTCTCGTTTGGTCCTATTTCTTTGGCTTGATCTTAGTGAGTGCGCTTTTTGTTGGGCGCGCAATCAAAGAATGGAATGGACGTCGCATACTAGGGATCGTAGCCGGTGCCGTAGTGGCCTACATCATAACAATCGCCGTTCCAGCGCCCGGAAACCCTGCCCTTTACTTCGTGTTCTTTTCTGGCGCCATAGCTGTGAGCGCCTTGCTCTTACCTGGAATTTCGGGAAGCTTCATCTTGCTCCTGATGGGCATGTATGGATACATCATCCCTACGGTGAAAGAGGCCCTTAAAACATTCAACCCAGAACAATTGATCATTCTAGTCACCTTCGGATCCGGTATGCTCTTTGGCATGGTCGTGTTCTCACGGGTGCTATCGTGGACGTTTAAACACTATCACGACGCGACGCTTTCTGTACTCACCGGCTTCTTGATCGGATCGCTCAATAAGATTTGGCCTTGGCAACAGGTGTTGGAGACCATGACCAAGGACAGTGGTGAAACAGTAGTCGTCTTCAGTAGAAGCGTACTGCCCAGCACATTTGAAGGCTTGAACAACAATTTCATGTACGGAAGCGACCCTCAGCTCATCGGGTGCGTATTATTGATGCTTATTGGATTCTTGACAGTACTCGGAGCAGAGTGGGCTTCGAATAAACTGCAGAGCTCGTGAAGCGGTATGGCCTGATTGGAACGTCCCTCGAACATTCCTTTTCTCCTCGCTACTTCAAGGATAAATTTAAGCACCTCGGTTTGACCAACCACCACTATGGTGCATTCGAAATTTCAAACCTCCAGGAGCTACCCCACCTCCTTGATACAGAACACTTAATTGGGTTTAACATCACCATTCCCTTTAAGAAAGAAATTCTGCCGTTTTTAGATGAGGTAGACCCCACGGCTTTACGCATAGGAGCGGTCAATTGCGCACACAAAAAAGGTGTGAAGTGGATTGGATACAACACAGATTGCTATGGCTTTCGGGAGGCATTGCTTGAGCTCTCAAATGGTAGAAGCCTTCGAAAAGCGCTTGTGCTCGGTGATGGTGGAGCTGCTCAGGCGGTTGTTCATACCTTGCTTGAATTGAACGTTGGGTACGAATTGGTTTCGCGTCGTGGCCAGAAAACTTTTGAATCTTTAACGGCTTCCGAAGTAAGGGCCGCAGATTTGATTGTCAACACCACCCCCTTAGGCATGTATCCAAACGTTGCAACCTACCCAGAAATACCCTACGAAGCGCTCCATTCGAAGCATTTGGTCATCGATTTAATCTACAATCCTGAACAAACCCTTTTCCTAAAAAAGGCATCGCTAACCGGAGCAGTCGTGGCCAACGGACAGCGAATGTTGGAATTACAAGCAGATAAAAGTTGGGAAATCTGGAGTGCGGAGTAATTCGCTATTTCGGTACGTGCACGGAGCGTAGATAGGCCTGGGTCTTCATTTCATCTCCGTCTTCAGGCCATGTTTGGGTATACTTCCATCCTGTTTCAGGGGGCAAGCTCATCAGGATTGAATCGATCCTTCCATCCGTATCTAGGCCAAACTTGGTGCCTTTGTCGTGGACGAGATTGAACTCAACGTATCGGCTTCTTCTGTGCAATTGCCATGCTTTTTGGATGGGCGTGTAAGCCGCTTGATGATTGCATTTCATCAAGTGCGTATAAATCGGGGCAAACTGGTTCCCTACCCCTTGCACAAAGGAAAATAGTGCGTCTTTGCTCTTACCCTCGGTCGAGGTGCTTAATCGATCAAAGAAAATTCCGCTTACCCCTCTTGATTCCTTTCGATGCTTGATATAGAAATACTCGTCGGCCCATTTCGAGAACCTGGCATGATAACCCGTGTCAAAGCGATCGCAGACATCTTTCAATTGCTGATGAAACCACTGGGCTTGATCTTCTACTACGTAATGGGGTGTTAGATCGATGCCTCCGCCAAACCACCAAACATCTTCGCTCATTTCGAAGTACCTCACATTCATGTGGATGATTGGCACGTGTGGATTTTCGGGGTGCATTACGATGGAAACGCCTGTGGCAAAAAAAGCTTCGCTCTTCACGTCTAGCGCGTGTTGGATTTTTTCGGGCAACTGACCGTAGACGGCAGAAAAATTCACTCCGCCTTTCTCGATGATTCTACCCGATTCCAGCACTCGGGTGTCGCCGCCACCGCCCCCTGGCCTCTCCCAGGTCTCGCTTTTAAAGAGGCCTTTCCCATCCGTGGCTTCTACTGCAGCACAAATCTCGGATTGAAGCGCATGGAACCAATCGGCTATTTGCTCTTTTGAGTGGGCCATTGGGCAAAGGGTTTCAATTTGAATGCATTGTACTCGTACAGCTCAACGCTTTGGTTTTCTATTCCGCTTTCGGGCATTACGCGATAAAAATGGTAGTTCATCAAAATGCCCTGGAACTGAAACTCTTCGGGCGATTTAAACCATGCGTCTCTGTTGTACTTCATTTGGGTTATGAGGTAATCCGCCAGGTCAAAGCCCATCAGTGTGAACCTCGTTGGTTCATAGCCATATTGCTGCTTGTATTGCTTGAAATACGCGATGACCCGATAATCCGAGAAATCCAATAAGCCCGTAATCGGGATGGTAACCCTCAATGCGTGCAGCTGTTGAATGTCTAAATCAGTATCGTATTTCTGCCACTCTTCGAGCCCAATGACACGAAAGCGGTACTTGTCGTCTGTCTCGTACTGCAAGTTGTACAATTCGCTGAATAGCTTGGTCACGAATACCTTGTTCGTCGTAGGAACAACAAGCGTGTAGCTGCCGCTATCGCTGAAACGCATGGTCAATGACTCCCTAGTAATGTCCCACAGTTTCACTTCACGCACCACGTCCGTTATCACGGTGTCTGGAACGTTCATCGCAACGGCATACCTCGACTTAAAGAAGGCTACGGCGTCCTGATCGGGCAGCTTGTTGGAGTTTACAACGATCACATTTGAATCTTTGTAGTTCAACGCAAGAAACTTAGCCATGGCGTCCAGCTGCATGGACTCACTCGGTGTAGTTTTGATGGCATTGGGTTTACCAAAAAGAATCTTCGACGGCTTCGGGATCGGGCAAATCGTCGGCACACCTCTTTTTTTCAAGTATTCCGCAATGTAGATGAACTGGTCCGTGTAAAAAGGTCCAACTGCGATGTCAAGTCCATCCAATTCCCCGCTGGTGATCAACGCGTTGATGCGTGAGGTATCTTGTCCGGTACTGATCAACTTCATCTCGATTTTGACCTTGTTCTTGGCTGCAAGTGAATCCACCGCGTGAACAAAACCTCGATAGAAGCCCAAAGAGACGCGCTGTGCCTCTTTTATTTTGAAATCGTGTTTATTCAAAGAGTCGGGGAAGGTCGGCTGGATTGGAAGCAACAATCCTATGCGTACGACAGCGCCAGAGGATGGCACATGCGTAACGATTGTGTCCTGTGCTTCCCTGATTTTTTCTACCGTTTTTGGAGGCAAGACGACGACCTTCCCTGGGATGCGAATGGCCATTCCTTCTTTTAATCCATCAACTAATTCGGAATTCGCTTCCGTGAGTTCAGCGACACTAACACCGTACTTTTTACTGATCGAGTAAAGGGTTTGCCCTTTTTCGACGATGTGGGCCTGCAGGCTATCGAGCTCAGCAGACTGAATGAACTCCTCCTGCTCGGGCTCTATTTTGGCCAGTGGTATTTTCACATGAGAATTTGCCTTCAAGCCCTCCTCCCTGATCTGCGGGTTGGCGTTGAGCAGAGCGTCCAATGTGATTTCGTACTTCTTGCTAATCGCGTAGAGCGTCTCTTTGGGCTGTACGGCGTGCACGATGAAGTTTTCATTCTCTTCAATCAATCCACCCAATCCTTTTTTATTGTCACTGGTAACGGGGATGAGGAGCGTTTGATTCACTTTCAACCCTTCGTCTTTTACTACTGGGTTGCTGATCAGAATTCCGTCGATCGATAGGTTGTACAACTTTGATATCCCGTACAGCGTATTGCCCGGTTCAACGACATGCAAGTAGTACTTGCTGCCGTTTATTTTGTGCACTTGCGGTTTCTCCTGTCCAAGCGTACTCAAGGGAATGATGCTCAGGAAAAACAGAAAAACGAAGATGTTTCGGATCACTCCCATTCTATCGTGGCGGGGGGTTTAGAGCTAATGTCGTAAACAACGCGGTTCACACCCTTCACATTGTTGATTATCTTGTTAGAGATTGTTGCGAGGAATTCGTGAGGAAAATGAAACCAATCGGCCGTCATGCCATCGGTAGATGTCACTGCGCGCAATGCCACCGCATTTTCATACGTCCGCTCATCTCCCATTACACCAACTGAACGCACGGGCAAAAGGATCGCTCCTGCCTGCCAAATCTGCTCGTACAGGCCATGTTCTTTTAGACCTTCAGTGTAGATGTGATCCACCTCTTGGAGCACGCGAACTTTTTCTGGCGTGATGTCACCGAGAATTCGGATGCCTAGTCCGGGACCAGGAAATGGGTGTCGATTCAATATATTCTTCGGGAGTCCAAGCGTTGCACCGACTTCCCTCACCTCATCTTTGAACAACGAACTCAAAGGCTCTACTACTTTCAATTTCATAAAGTCCGGAAGCCCGCCGACATTGTGGTGGCTTTTAATGGTAGCGGAAGGCCCTTTTACAGACTTGGACTCAATGACATCCGGATAAATGGTTCCTTGCCCGAGCCATTTCACATTGCTGATGCGGTTGGCTTCGTCGTCAAACACCTCGATGAACACCCGGCCGATGGCCTTTCGTTTCGCTTCTGGGTCAGAAATGCCTTCCAATTCTTTGTAAAAGCGATCAGCTGAGTCAACCCCTTTGACGTTCAATCCGAGGTCTTTGTACTGATGCAGAACGCTTTCGAATTCGTGCTTCCGCAACAAACCGTTGTCGACGAAAATGCAATAGAGGTTCTTACCAATGGCGCGATGCAACAGCATGGCAGCCACGCTGCTGTCTACTCCTCCTGAGAGCCCAAGTACTACTCTATCATCTCCCAATTGCTCCTTGAGTTGGGCAACATTCGTATCCACATAGGATTCTGGCGTCCAAGATTGAACGCAATTGCATATTCCTACTACGAAGTTTCGAAGGACGGTCAGTCCATCCGTGCTGTGGTATACTTCAGGATGGAATTGAAGCGCATACGTTTCTTCGTCGTCAAATCGGTAGCCGCCAATTTCAACGTCTGCCGTACTGCACAGGATGGAAGTGGCCGGGGGCAGTTTGTAGATCGTGTCTGCGTGCGACATCCAGACTTGTGATGCTGCAGAAACGCCTTTCAGGAGAGGGGAAGACGGATCGACAAAGCTTAAATTGGCGCGTCCGTATTCTCTTTTAGAGGATGCCTGCACTTCTCCCCCATAATTGTTTGCCAAGAACTGAGCACCATAACAAACACCCAATAAGGGAAGTTTCCCTTTGACATGTTGAAGGTCAGGGATCGGGTGATCCGCCTGTCGAACCGAAAATGGGCTTCCACTCAAGATGACCCCCTTGACATTGGTGTCGATGGCTGGGAAGTCGTTATAGGGATGGATCTCACAGTAGACATTCAGTTCCCTTACGCGTCGTGCAATGAGCTGTGTGTACTGTGAACCAAAGTCGAGAATCAGGATCATTTCTTGCATGCGCAAATGTAGATTTTCGGGTGCATTGAAGGACCCCCAAGCGCATTGAATAATCCACGATGTTTCGCTGAATAACAAAAAAGGCGCCCTAGAGCGCCTTTTCATATTCATTTTGAAAGGGTTAAGCCTGCTTGGCCACCAATGTAATCTCCAACGTAATGTCATCGGAAAGTACGGTATCCTTGAGGAAGTGTTCCCAGGCAACATCGTACTTCTGGCGATCGAATACCAATGTACCGGTGGCCGTCATACTCCCATCTTCATTCATGGTCATGTTAGAAACTGAGATGGTCTCAAGGTTCGTATTACCGCGAATGGTCAAGTTGCCCATTATTTTGTTTCCTTGCACGGATGTGATGTTGAAGCTAGATTCAGGATAGGCTTCCACATTAAAGAAATCAGCTGAGGATAGATGGCCAACTAGCTTAGCTGCAGTGTTTTCTTCGTTGTATCCCTTGTCTTTAGGAGTAACCGTTGTCATGTCTACAACGAATGCGCCAGTTTTGATGCCCTTACCTTCTGTCGTCAACGCCCCGCTCTTCACTTTAATGTCGCCAAAATGAGAATATACTGCTGCACCTGCGGTTCCACCTGTCCATCGAATGCTTGACTGATCTGCATCTACAGTCCAATTCGCAACTTCAGCATTGGTTTCTTGTGGAGCGCCTGATTGCGTACTTTCTGCGTTTGTAGAGTCACTGGAACAAGATGCCAAAGCCGCGGATACTGTGATCGCGGTGATGATTAATGTGTTCTTTTTCATAATTGTTTTCATAAGATTAGAACGCAAAGATAAGATATATGTACATACATATAATGTATTAACTTATTTTAGCTTAGTGCAGAATAAAATCCATACTAATCGACGAAATATTTCTGGGGGTTTGACTGTTTGCAGTGAGCTTCAGGCAGTTAATACCTTGAGCTTCGCCTCCAGTGGATCGAAGGCGTCCAAGAGTTCTGAAAAGAAAAGCTCATTCGACTCAGAATGGGAGAATGCGAGCCAATTAAGAACCCTTTCTTGGGGTGCACTGTTCGGAAAGGTAGTTGACAAAAATTCTTTCAGCCTACGCGCCGCGTCCTCGTTGGCTCTCTTGTCTGCCCTCAAGATTTTCTTTCTCAAGGCTTCCAGACGTTTGAGCACCTTCGCTTTTTCGCCTCGCGCGCTTTCTGCGAGTGTAGCGTCAAATGCCAGGAGGTCTTGCTCGATTTCGAGTAACAAGCCTTCTACTTGGGCCAGGCGGTTGTCCACAATAAACTCGTGGCTTCCAATCTTTCGAACGATTTCTTTTAGCAATGCATCGTGATCGCCGTAAACGTCCATGCTAGTAAGTCCGAGTTGGTCCATTCTTTTCTTCGCCTTGGTATCAAGGATTACCGCCATGTCCCTCAGAACTAACGCCGGAAAAGAAACACGAGCGGCATCAAACACCCCTTTTAATTGAAGCCAATAACTCAGTTCACCCGGCCCGCCGATGTACGCGAGGTTAGGGAGAATACACTCCTGGTACAATGGCCTAAGTACGACGTTTGGACTGAATTTTTGCGGTTCATCTGCAAGGAGTTCATAGAGCGATTCGGCCGTCCATGTCTTGCTACCATCCGAAGTTGCAAATCCGCCTTGATCGCGCACAATGCGCTCCCGCACGTTGCCCTCCATCCAAAATAGATTTACGTCGCGGGCCGTCACCTGGCCTTCGTAACCCATTTCATTGAGCGACGACGTCACCGTTTCTACGGCATCAACTGAAAAGCTTTCTTCCAATTCTAACCGCATCAATGGTGCGAACAAGGCTTTCAATCGCTTGTCAGATGCATCCACGACTACGATGCCCATTTCTCCAAACAACCAATGAACCAAGTCCATTGTGGCTTGGGCCAAATTCTTGTCCGGTGCGTAGATGGTTTCGAGTCGCTTCAACGTAGCTATGCGAATTGGGTCATTTTGAAAGATCTGCCTTAGCTCCTCTTGGAAAGATTGGATTCCATCAAGCATCATCGCACCAACTGGCCCGCCTGAGTCACGCTCCCAAGTAATTTTATCTTCCTTGATGTGGATGTGATTCACCTCTTCGAAATCGTGGTCTTCAGACGCCATCCAATAAACCGGAACCGTTTTGATGCCTTTGTCCTCTAATTGCTTTGCAAGCTTGATCGCAGAAAGAATCTTATAAGGGAAGAACATGGGCCCTCCGTAAATGCACAGCTGATGTCCAGTAACCACGGTATAGACATCCTCTTCAGAAAGACGCTCGATGTTTTTCAGCGTCCGCTCAGATGTGCACTGCGATTCCGCGGCTTGCGCCTGCAACACCTCAACGATAGTACGCCTCGATGATGACAGGAATGTCCGGTTGGAAGCCGCTCGATGGAGTCCTGCTAGGTTAGGACCATATGAGTAGAAGTCCTTCAATGAACTGTCTTCACTGAGGTAACGCTCAATCAGCGGTGGTAATTTTGGCGGGATGGGTTTGCTCCTTTTCAAATCAGGGTGCAAAGTAAGGTTCAAAGAACAGAACCAAGCTACATGTTCGATGAGAACTATTCAACTACGACTTCGCCTTCCAAATCAAACGCCGTATTGCCGATGATCTTGACAGAGACAAAATCGCCCAATCTCAAGTACTGCTCGCTCGCGTCGATGACTACTTCATTGTCTACTTCGGGCGAATCGTATTGGGTTCTGCCCACAAAGTATCCTGACTCCTTGCGATCGATCAATACGCGTTCTACCGAACCGATCCTCGATCTATTCTTTTCAAAGCTTATGCCCTCCTGCAGTTCCATGATGGCGTTGGCTCGATTCTGCTTGACTTCTTGCGGGACATTGTCTTCCAATTGGAACGCATGCGTATTCTCTTCATGGCTATAAGTGAAGACTCCCAAACGATCAAACTTCATTTCCGCCACCCAATCATACATTTCTTGGAATTGCTCTTCCGTTTCACCAGGAAAGCCTGTAATAAGGGTCGTGCGAATCGCCATTTCCGGGTTCACAGCGCGCATTTCGTGTAAAATCTTGTCGGTTTTACTTCGCGTTGTTCCTCTTCGCATGCCTTTGAGCATTTCATCGTTGATGTGCTGCAATGGAATATCGAGGTAGTTGCAAATCTTTGGGTTACGAGCCATTTCTTCAATCGCATCCATGGGAAAGCCAGCCGGATAAGCATAATGAAGTCGAATCCACTCGATGCCTTCAACTTCACTTAGTTTCTGCATCAGCTCAGCCAGATTACGTTTGCCATAAATGTCAAGTCCGTAGTAGGTAGAATCTTGTGCAATCAGAATCAGCTCTTTTGTTCCTTGAGCCGCCAGGGCTTTTGCTTGTATCACCAAGTCTTCGATCGGAGTACTCTTATGCTTTCCTCTCATGAGTGGAATCGCGCAAAAAGCACATGGACGATCACAACCTTCGCTGATCTTGAGGTAGGCGTAATGCACAGGTGTTGTCAGAAAGCGTTCGCCGACCAACTCGTGTTTGTAATCAGCCTTCAACGTCTTCAGTAAACGCGGAAGCTCTCGTGTTCCAAACCAAGCATCCACTTCTGGTATTTCTTTTTCAAGCTCGTCTCGGTAGCGTTCTGAAAGGCATCCTGTTACCAGCACCTTGCTGACCCAACCTTGCTTTTTTGCTTCAGAAAACTGCAGGATGGTATTGACAGACTCTTCCTTTGCATTATCAATGAACCCGCATGTGTTGATGATGACTGTATCAAAATCCTCCTTGTCGCTCTCGTGCTCAACATCAAAGTCATTGCCCTTCAATTGCGTCATCAAAACTTCAGAATCGAAGATGTTTTTTGAACATCCCAGCGTCACAACGTTGATCTTTTCAGACCGTTTTCCTTTGGTTCTCATATCAGAGTTGCGTTGAGCCGAACAATGCGTCTACGAAGTGCCGGCGATTAAAAAGTTGTAGATCTTCAACCTTTTCGCCCACACCAATGTACTTCACGGGGATTTTAAACTGATCGCTGATGCCGATGACAACGCCTCCCTTTGCCGTTCCGTCCAATTTGGTAAGCGCCAGGGCATTCACCTCCGTTGCGGCAGTAAACTGCTTGGCCTGTTCAAAGGCATTCTGTCCGGTGGATGCGTCGAGAACGAGCAGCACCTCGTGGGGAGCATCGGGTACGATTTTTTGCATGACCCGTTTGATCTTGCTCAATTCGTTCATCAACCCGGCTTTGTTGTGCAACCTTCCTGCTGTGTCGATGATGACAACATCCGCGTTTTGGTTAACCGCCGACTGTAACGTATCAAAGGCCACGCTGGCCGGGTCGGAGCCCATGCTCTGTGCAACCACAGGCACGTCTGCGCGTTCACCCCACACCTTCAATTGCTCAATCGCCGCTGCGCGAAAGGTATCTGCAGCACCAACGACCACCTTTTTCCCAGCATTTTTAAATTGATAGGCGAGCTTTCCTATGGTCGTAGTCTTACCCACCCCATTCACGCCTACTACCATCATCACATAGGGTTTCTTTTTGAGCTCTTCTTCGAAATCCAGTACCTCCCCGGCCTTGTTTTCTTCAAGCAGCAAAGAAATCTCTTCCCTGAGCAAGCTTTGCAGCTCTTCAGCATTGACGTATTTGTCTTTCGAAACACGCTCCTCTATCCTTGCAATGATCTTCAGCGTAGTATCTACTCCCACGTCAGAGGTAACGAGCACCTCTTCGAGGTTGTCCAACACCTCGTCGTCGACCTTCGACTTTCCAACGACAGCACGGGTTAACTTGGAAAATACGCTTTCACGTGTTTTCTCGAGTCCTTTATCGAGCGACTCCTTTTTGGATTTGAAGAGACCGAATAGTGCCATTGAATGAATGGAATGGGGTTAAACAAAGAAAGCTTCCCGCCAGTGGTGGAAAGCTTTCAAAATATCTTCTGGAAACAGTTACTTAGCGTTCAGGAAGTCATTTACCGAATCCTTCGGCAACACCTCTTCGCGAAAACTATAGTTTCCTGTCTTATCAGACTTTACCATCTTAATCACTTTGGTGAAGTCCTTTGCACCTTGCTTTCTTAGTCCTGCTACTGTTTTCTTAGCCATGGCTTAGTATTTTCTTGGTTTTACTTGATCTCCTTGTGAACGGTCATCTTACGAAGAATCGGATTGTACTTCTTCATTTCGATGCGGTCTGGAGTATTCTTTCTGTTCTTGGTAGTAATGTAACGCGAAGTTCCTGGCATACCGCTTTCCTTATGCTCGGTGCATTCTAGTATTACTTGAACCCTGTTTCCTTTCTTTGCCATGATTCCGTTGTCTTTGATAAAATCGGGGTGCAAAAATAATTATTTGTATTTGATTGAAGGTCCTGAATGCCAACTTTTTGAACTACGTACATTTGATAACATGAAGTACAAGCTATACCTACTGACGTTCAGTCTTTTGTGTGTATTAAACGCCGCCATCGGTCAAACATACGGTCTCGTGCTGCACGGCGGTGCTGGAACAATCACGCAAGAGGGACTTTCCAATGAGCGGCGAACGGCGTATGAGAAAGGATTGCAAACGGCTTTGGAAACAGGTTACTCGGTGCTCGACAATGGCGGTTCTGCAGAAGATGCGGTAATTGCCACGATTCGCGTGCTTGAGGATGACTCGCTCTTTAATGCGGGTAGAGGAAGTGTACTGAATGCGAACGGGTTCGTTGAGATGGATGCTTCCATCATGTGTGGTCGAGACCTCAACGCAGGAGCCGTTGCTGGGGTGACCAAGGTGAAGCACCCCATAGAAGCTGCGGCGGCGGTGATGCTCAACTCTCCCCACGTGCTGATGAGCAATGCGGGGGCGGATCAATTTGCCGAGGAACAAGGACTGGTGCAGGAGCCCTCTTCCTATTTCATTACTCAGGCCAGCAAACGCTCCTTAAAGCGTGTGCAAATACAGGAGAAAGATCAAGGATTCATCGACCAAGGGCATAGCGACTGGAAGTACGGAACGGTGGGCGTTGCTGCACTCGATAAACAAGGTGATCTGGCTTCAGGCACAAGTACGGGTGGGATGACCAATAAAATGCACAATCGGATCGGCGATTCTCCCATCATCGGCGCAGGCACGTATGCCAACAATGAAAGCTGTGCGGTGTCTTGCACAGGACACGGCGAATACTTCATGCGACTCAATGTAGCGCATGAAGTCTCTGCCTTAATGCTGTACAAAGGCTACGACGTCAACAAAGCTTCATCGTACATGATCCATACTTCGCTGGAAAACCTAGGTGGCACAGGTGGCTTGATCGCCTTGGACAAACATGGAAACATTGCCATGCCTTTTAATACGCCAGGCATGTTTCGTGCTTACAAGATGAGCGATGGACGAACGGAGGTGCTTATGTTCAAACCTGAACCCTGATTATCGGTGTTTGAAAAACACCTTTCTGACCAAGCCCAACCTGGAATTGAGTTCACTAAACGTGGTTTGCTCACCCGTAATTAGGTCAAAATCCGCATAATCGAAAAAGGCTCTATTCTTAGCCGAATTGGCCATAATGATTGCAATCGGGGCCGTGAAAATGTAATAATAGTAAGCCGCAATTGACCCAGGATTATGGTTCTCTTTGTAGTGAAGCCCATATGAATACCTCACTACGCTCCGATCATGTTGTTCGCAAAATGCGCGAATTTGATCCAATTCGATGGCTGGGAGTTTCGTCCAGCCTGAAATCGCATTCATTTCGCGCACTCTGTCTTTGATCAATGCGATGCTATTGATTACGTCTGTGGTGAGGTGCTCCTTGTCCGAAGCTGAGAAGAATGCATACACGCCCTTCCTTTTATTCTTTCTCCGGACCTTTTCATAGATATTAAACTTATTCCGCTCCGTTTGTTTGAACTGCACTTTGTATTTCTTTCTGAAATCGACGTATAAATACCAAGGGTCAACATAGAATTTCTTGCCATTGTTGAGCGCATTCTCCGCTAATTCGGTTTCTTCCAAAAGCGACTCGTAGTCCTCAAACTCATATAAAATCTCGTGGTATGACCATCCCATGAACCAATTTTTGAGGCGTGCCAATCGTTCTGATTTTGGATATTCCTTTTCCAACGACAAAAACTCTTTTTCAATTCGGTTGACGATGGCCAATGAGTCCGCGCCCAGGAAATAGGTAAGCATCGGCAAGTAGACGCTCGAATCTGACAGGTGAATTTCAGAAAGCGCGGGCATCAAATTTTCTCGCGCGTTGAATACTGGGTCATATATTTTAGAAGCCAACAAACCGATCATCGATCGGAGAAAGGCAATGTCGGCATACTCCTTGTCGCCGGTTTCATCGAGCACTTCTTGTGTGAAATACGCGGCTTCAAGAAAGTTTTTTTCCATGAACGAAACCCTTGCGCACTCTAATCGAGCCTGTCGTTTTGCTCTGTGAAACCGGGCTTCCGATACCAAGTAAATATTTCCTTCGTTGATTGTCGAAGACCGCTCCGCCAAGCGCCGCTTTCTTGCAGTCGCCGCCGGATGGGTCTGCAGGGAGTCATCTCGATCCAATGCTTGCGTAATCTCGGCTTCCAACGAATCCACTACCAACGGTTCGATGGCTTTCAAATCGGATAAAAACGCGTCGAACATTGGAAGCTGCGTTCCTTCAGGCACCAATCGGGTATCTTCTAAAATCTCAAAGCCTTTTACTGCGGCCTTTGGATCGTATCCCGCACTGACGTAATAATCAAATCCGATGGAGTCGGCTTCTAACTCAAGTGCGCGGGAGTAACTGTGCTTTTGGAGGATCCTTGCATAGGAGGCGCCCGCACTCCGATCCTTCTCTAACTCGTAAGTTTTCTGGACGCCTTTTAAGTTGTGACTGTATATGTAATGCGCCAATTCATGCGAGAGCACAAAGGCAAGTTCGGCTTCGTTGCGCGTTTTGGCGATCAATCCGAGGTTGACAAAGATGTAGCCCAAGTCGGTCGAAAACGCATTGTAATAGGCAGACTTGATCGGGTGTATTTGCACCTTGACCTTGAGCCCATTCATCTCGATGATTCGGTTCAATACATCCCTGACGTACGCATCCACTTCGTTTCCGAATACCACGTTGCCACTGACCAATAGATCATTTACCCAATAATGGGTAGAATTGAAGAAATTCATTTCCGTCAGGCGGGCATCTCGCTTTCGATAAGCAGAACCAGGAAGCACGCTCGATTCATACTTCTCTGTAGGTGAATAAAGAAAGTGTGCTGGAATGATTCCGTCATTCAGCATTGGCGTGTATTGTCCGTTCGCAAAAGCAGTAACTAGGCAGAGTATGGGTAATAAGAATCGCTTCATTTCACATTAATATCCAATAATTCTGGCTAGGATCAAACGGTATTCTAATGCTGCATTGTAAGGAACGTCAGCCTTTCCTGAATCACCTCCGTAGCCCACTTGAAGAGCAATGAATCGAAATACTTGCTTATTGGGGTCCACCGAGGACACGCTGAAAAACGACCGTTTGTACCTCACATACTTATACGTAATCCGAGCAAAACCAGCGCGCGTTGACGGATACCTTGCCACCTTGTTGAGGTGCAAGCCAGCAGACAATGACATGCCCCGGTCATCGAGGTTGTTAAATGTAGAGTGATTCCACAGGTTCAAGTCGACCCCAAGAAAGATCCCTTTTTTATTCGAATCTTCAGACCCTCCTTGGGACTCGAAGGAAGGTCGACTCACGATATCCCAGTATGGTTCCGCTGAGACGGAAATGGAAAACCTATCGCGATGATTCAACAAATTATACCTCGCCTGGTAGCCTAAGCTAAAAAATGTCCAAGCCGCCAATCTTGTACTAGGTTCGGCTCCAAAGCCTTCGCTTGGAATAGGATCGACCGTGTAATGCGTCAATCCGGTCATGGGCACAAATGTGATGGCGTGGAAGTAGTTATTGCCAAATTTCTTCAGCTCCTTCTTATCTTCAGACGATTTTTCCCACGTAGCTACTCGCTGCGCCGAAGTCGAAGTAACTGAGAGTAACAGTGAAATACAGAGGATGCCCAAAGACCATTTATTGAATTGTAGCATAGCCAGAAAATGTCAATCCGTACAGAAAACAATGATATGGATTTCTGTTTTTATGTTGGGCCACATCGCGAATTGTTCCGAAGTTTGAAAAAATGAGACCGCCCTACGTCCGCTTCGTTATTACGATTTTGTTCCTCGCTATGTCATGCGAAGGAGTTGATGCTCAATCGCCCTCGAGTAGCGAAAGAACGAGCATTTTTCTTCATTTGAAAGGCTCCGCCAAAGGACAAAAGCCTTTTATCACTGGATCCTCGCAAGATTTGGGAAACTGGAATCCGAGCGTGATTGAGATGGAACAAATCTCTGATTCTGTCTTTGTTTTCATGCTCACACGCAGCAGCACCGAAGCGGTCCACTACAAATTCACCCTCGGGAGTTGGGAAAAAGAGGCCAAGGACGGCAACGGAAAAATTTTTGAGAATCAGACCATTGCATCGAATGAAAAAGAAGTTCATCATCACGTATTTGGTTGGGGTACCACCGCTCCTATAGCAAGTCAAGTGACAGGTGAGGTGCGCATCCATGAATCGATTCAAGGCAGCGGACTTGCGGAACGAGATGTCATTGTGTGGCTTCCTCCTGGATACGACGATTTACAGGAGACGGTATATCCTGTGTTATATATGCACGACGGGCAGAACATTTTTGATCCATCGACGAGTTTCATGGGCGTGGATTGGCAGGTAGACGAAACCGTCGACCTATTCATCACTGAACGTATCATTGACCCAATGATCATTGTTGGGATTTACAACACAGCTGACCGAAGCGAAGAATACTTGGATGAAATCATCTCGTCGAAGTACAAGAACTTAGTGATCGAAACGATCAAACCCATGATCGATCAAGTCTACCGCACTTCTCGAGATGCCCAACTAACGTTCACCGCCGGTTCTTCGGCCGGCGGAACCCTCGCATTCATGCTCGCCTGGGAACACCCTGATGTCTTCGGAGGCGCCATGTGTTTTTCTCCGGCTTTCATAGATCCCGATCCGGGAAGCGAAGGGTTTGATTACCTAGATGACATACGATTAAGTGCTGAGCCTTCTAACGCGAGGTTCTATCTCTATAATGGAGGTGTGGGTCTGGAAAAGAAACTACAGCCAGGAATTGATGAGGCGATTCGCTTGCTCGAATCAAAAGGATTGCAAAAAGACAAGGACTTCTTCTTTCACAAAGACGAAGCGGCAGAACACGACGAATCTGCATGGTCCAAAGATTTCGGACTTGGGCTCTTATGGATGCTTGGAAAGGATTGTTAGTCAATTAATCTACCTGAATCCCAGCGCCTTGCGCACCAATCAGATTGCATTTCCTCAGCACCCTTGGGTGAATCCGATACATTTTTACTTTTGCAGCGGAGAGTTGGCAGAGTGGTCGATTGCGGTAGTCTTGAAAACTATTGACCTTCACGGGTCCGGGGGTTCGAATCCCTCACTCTCCGCCAAACGAAACGAAGGCGCCCCGACAGGGGCGCTTTTCATTTGCAGCGGCCCGAGCCAAGCTCGATTGTACGAAAGGACGATGCGAATTAAAACGGCGATGCTGAGCAGTTAGAAGCTTTGTTTTATTCCATCATGCTGTAAATTTTACCCCGATCATTCTTCTTAGCTTTAAACCATGCTTCGTCTGCTTGTCATTTGTTGTTTCTTCGGAACGGGCTCCCCTCTATTGGCCCAGGCAGATGCTGCGCTGTCTTCTTTTTCTGCAACGGTCCATGATGCCAGCGTGATTCTCAGTTGGACCATCAATGCAGGGAATACATGCAATGGGATCCGAATAGAGCGATCCACCGATGGTCTTTCGTACGAAGAGATTGGGAGCATCGCCGGGGTTTGTGGCAGCACGGATCAATCCATCTCCTATACCTTTCAAGACGATCGGCCAGCATTGAATCAAAGCAATCATTACCGCTTGGAACTCGGATCCCTCGGTTATACATCAGCACGTCAAGTGGAAGTCTTGGATTTTTCAGCCAACAAGATCCAAGTCCGTCCCAACCCTAGTTCAACCTCGTTTCAAATCAGCATCGACAATCCGAGATCCCAAGAATTGATTGGCTCGCTGCATGACCGTTTGGGAAACTTAAAGAGCGAGTTCACGACAAGAGAGTCTAGCTTACAAATCGATGCGACTTTGCTTCCAGTGGGGGTCTACCTGCTCTCGCTTGTCAATGAAGATGGCTTGACGCTCAACTCAAAACTGGTGGTCTATCGGTAGCGAGCGATTACTTCGATAATATCAAGAATTCAGTTCTCCGATTGAGTGCTCTACCTTCTTCGGTTTCGTTGGATGCAAAAGGAACGGTTTCGCCAAATCCTCTGTACTCAATTCTTGCACCTTGCACTCCTTGCGACTCTAAATACTGCTTAACGCTGAAGGCGCGATCAGTAGACAGGGCCAAATTGGTCTGGTCTTTCCCTACATTATCCGTATGTCCATGGATTGCGATTCGCATATCGGGATGCTCAAGCAAGTAGAATGCAAATTCTGCCAAGATGAGCTTCGAACGTTCGGATATTGCCGCCGAATTGGTCGCGTAGTAGATATCGTTGATCTTGTAGACGCCCCCCGCCCTTACTTCTGCAACTTGGAGGTCAACTTCTTGAAATGTACTTACCCGCTGATTCCCGCCTAACCGTGCACCTTTGTCCTCTTCCGGTTCTGTCTCGATCAGCTTCGATTGAAACGCCATGTTATCGGCCTTGACATTCATCACCACGGCCTCCTCCTGCCTCACCCTCACCACCGCCGCATACGAACCATCGTCATTGTTCACCTCCACTTGGCTAATGTTCTTTGACTCCATGGATTTGAGTTCCACCGTAGCATTTTTTGGCGGATCACCGTGCTCGTCCTTCAAGGTTCCCTTTACAAAGACAACTCTGTCCGGCCGGGCCTCCTTGTACAATTCAAAGCTCCATATATCGATGCTCCTTGGATTCTCTCGATCCTTCGCAGAATAGTACACCATCTTGCCATCCGTGCTAACAACGAAGGCTTGTTCATCCAACTCTGAATTGATCGGGTGACCTAAGTTTACCGGTTCAGACCACGAACCATCGTCTCCCTGCTTCGTGTAAAAAACATCAAGGCCTCCCAAGCCTAAATGTCCGTCCGATGCGAAATACAATGTACGCGAATCAGAATGCATGTAAGGCGTCTTGTCGTTATACGGTGTATTGATCGGAGGCCCGATGTTCTTTGCTTCCTGCCAATTTCCATTCGATCCTTTGGTGGTATAGTAAATCTCCAATCCCGCATTGTCACCACGATCGCTGCAGAAGAACAACGTCTTCCCATCCGCTGAAATGCTCGGCTGTGATTCAAATCCATCCTCGGTGTTTACGTTAGCTCCCAGGTTTTCTAATTCCGTCCAGTAGTAACCGTCCAGCTTTGTTCTTGGGTCACGTCCGAACTTTAGATGCGACGTATATATGTCACAGTTGATGTATCCCATGCTCGCTGGTTTGCATATTGTCAGGTAGATTGTTTTGTTATCCAAGGCCATCGTAGCGCCTCCGTATCGAAACGACTCGTTCTCATTGAACGGCGATGGGAATGGCTCCCCTTCTTCGAAGACTTCATGTTGAAGTCGCTTTGCAACGACAAATTTTTCGGAGTACTGGGTAGACTCTCCCAATACACTGGTTTTTACTTCAGAAGAATAGGAGTATCTCCTGGTGAGCAGCATTTTCTCGTTGTCTGGTGTAATCAAAGGGAGGAACTCATCGTCATCTGTGCATACTTCTGCGACCCGCTTGGGTTCAAATGGCACCGGATTTTTATAGACCCCGTCAAAAAATTTCGCATAAGCATAGTCGAGTTTGATCTCTTCCTCTCGCTCCTCATCCAGCGTCTCAGTGGAAGAACCCGAAAGTTCATAGTACTTTTCATAGTACTTGACTGCTTTTTCATACTCCTTCGCACCTAACGCGATCAACCCGAGGTAGTAATACGGCTCATGATGAAAGTCGGGACAAATTCTGATGGTCTGTTGCAAGGATTCGCCTGCAGATTTCAGGGAGCTTCCTCTAGAAAGCGCAGAGCGAAGAAGCTCTAATCCCAGAAGATAGTGCGCTTCGGCGCAATCGGGATCTTCTTCGATCGCATCGCGAAGGGCTTCGACCCGCTCTTCTTTATCGAGTTTGCGGTCTTTCCCTTCTTCCAGCTTTTTCAAGGCCTTCTTTTCTTCAGATCCTTGGCATTCCACCAACGGTGTAATGCGCAAGCTCTTCGTACTCACACGGTATTGCCCAACAACAGTGATGGTGAGGCATAAAAAAACTACCATGAGACCCAGTGATCGCATAGCCTTCGAAGTTAAAAGGGATTCAAACTCAACGGATGGCTTGCTGCCTTAAATAATGATCCGCGATTGTTAATAAACACATGGCCTCGACGATCGGCACCGCCCTTGGAACTACGCATGGATCATGCCGCCCTTTTCCAGATACGATCGCATCATCGCCTTCTGTATTTATAGTCGGTTGATCCCTCATCAAGGTGGCAACGGGCTTGAACGTAACCCTCACTTCTACATCTTCGCCATTGCTAATACCTCCTTGCACGCCTCCTGAATGATTGCTGACGGTTTTTCCTTTCGCGGCAAAGCGGTCATTGTGCGCTGAGCCAAGCATGCCTGCCGCCTGCACTCCACTGCCGATTTCAAACGCCTTTACCGCGTTGATACTCATCATGGCCTTCGCTAAATCCGCGCTCAGCTTATCAAAAACAGGTTCACCCAAGCCTACTGGAATGTGCTGAGCAATACACGTCACGACCCCACCGATGGTATCTCCTTGCTTGCGTGTGGCCTCAATCAAGGCAATCATCCTTTTTGCGTCATCAGCATCTGGACATCGGACCATGTTTGCATCCACATTCGCTGGATCCATCTTTGCATACGATTTGTCGCACACAATCCCACCCACAGCCGAAACGTAGGCCCAAACGATTACCCCCTTCTGTTCTAAATACTGCCGTGCAATCGCCCCTGCAACAACACGGCAAGCGGTCTCCCGAGCAGAAGAACGTCCTCCTCCTCTGTGATCCCGGATCCCGTACTTGGCATCGTAGGTATAATCCGCATGAGAAGGTCGGTACACGTCCTTCAGATGGTCGTAATCTTTTGATTTTGCGTCGTCGTTACGGATGATGAATCCAATCGGACTGCCGAGTGTTTTGTTCTCGAAAATGCCCGAGAGAAACTCGACCTCATCGCTCTCTTTTCTTTGAGTGGTGATGCTTGATTGGCCCGGTTTTCTGCGATCCAACTCGAGTTGTATTCTTTTCAGGTCCAAGTCAATACCAGGAGGGCATCCGTCGATGATCCCACCGATTGCTTTTCCGTGGCTTTCTCCGTAAGTCGTCAGCCGAAATAATTCACCAAATGTGTTCCCTGCCATGCTTGTACAAAAGAAAGGTTCTGGGCAATACGAAAAAGGAAAGAACTTGAATTGTTCAGATCGAAGCGCTTAGATTATACTTGTCAATCAAAGCAAAGACATGAAACTCTTCACCAACATCAAGGAGCTCCATCAGGTACGAGAAGCGAAAGCAGGCCGCGTTAGGGGAAAACATATGAATCAGTTGCCTTCTATCAAGAATGCTTGGATGGCGGTTAAGGACGGAAAGATCGAAGCCTACGGTAAGATGGACGACTTAAGGACGGATGCTTACAGCGCTTATGTCCACACCGATCTCAGCGGAAGAATGGTGCTCCCGACATGGGTGGATAGCCATACTCATCTCGTCTTTGCAGAATGGCGCAACCAAGAATTCGAAGATCGCATTCAAGGACTGTCGTACCAAGAAATAGCATCTCGCGGTGGAGGCATTCTGAATTCTGCCCGCAAGATGGAAGCTGCAAGGGAGGATGACTTGTTTCAGGCTGCGATGCAGCGTTTGCATTCGCTCATTGCCATGGGAACGGGGGCTATTGAAATCAAATCTGGCTACGGTTTGACCATCGAAAGCGAACTCAAAATGCTTCGTGTGATCAAAAAGGTAAAAGAAAACGCCCCTATTCCTGTCAAAGCCACGTTTCTGGGCGCACACGCATTTCCAGACGCCTATAAAGACAATCATGACGGCTACGTGGATTTGATAATAAATGAGATGCTCCCTCAGGTAGTGCAAGAAGGTCTGGCCGACTACATCGACGCTTTTTGTGAAGATGGATATTTTAACGTGGAGCAGACCGTTCGGATAATGAAGGCTGGAGAAGCTTCAAGGTTGAAATCGAAAATTCACGTCAACCAATTCAACTCTATTGGAGGAGTCCAGGCATGTGTGGATCAACATGCATTGAGTATTGATCATTTGGAAGTGCTCACAAACAACGATTTATTGGCTTTAACAGGCAGCTCTACCCTTCCCGTCGCGTTGCCTAGTTGTTCTTTTTTCTTGGGCATCCCATACACCCCGGTGCGCGAACTCATGGATGCCGACTTGTCTGTCGTGCTCGCCACGGATTACAATCCGGGATCCACGCCGAGTGGCAACATGAATTTTATTTTCTCGCTCGCCTGCATCAAGATGGGAATGACTCCCGCTGAGGCGGTGAATGCGATGACACTGAATGGTGCCGCAGCCATCGAGCTTGAATCCGAAATCGGCTCAATATCACAGGGCAAACGCGCGAATTTTATCGTTACCGACCCTATTTCCTCTTTGTCCTTCTTGCCGTACGCTTTCGGCGAACCTCACGTCTCAGAGGTGTACATCAACGGCACGGCCTTCAAGGCATGAAAAAAGGCCCTTCCACAACTAAGTGAAAGGGCCTTTCTAAGATCGTAAGAACGATTTCTGATTAGTGAGCGATGGTCACTTTCTCAACCTTCGTTACTCCGTTGTTCTCAATAGAGAAGCTATAAACACCTGTCTCCAATGAAGAAACGTCGATGCTGTTGTTCTCAACTACTAGCTTGTTGACCAATCGGCCAGAAGCATCAAGAATCGTAACTACAGATCGTCCGCTTACACCTGATAGATTGAGGATGTCGTTAGCAGGGTTAGGGTAAACACTGATCAAATCAGCGACGCCTTCGTTCACACCGAGTGGTGCGAGCATGTCATCCCACATAACGTAAGACTCGCCATCAACTGTATACACAACCTGGCCATCAACTGTGTCGATTTCAACATTGTCGATTGCTTCAAGCATCATTACTTCAGCGTTCTCAGACTGCCATACTTCACCTGTGTTTGGGTTTTGTACCCAAGTAACTACGCGAAGGTCATCCCACTCCTCGATTGAATGCTCAAGAGAGTGAACGATTGGATCACCAGCATCGTTAGACAAACGGTACATCCCTGGGAATGTGTGTGTTTGTGTAACTGAAGTGGAATCGTTGGCAGAAACAGCGCTCAATGAAGTACCGGCTGCGTCTGGAAGCATCTTCTTCATTACATCGTGGAATTCTGTCTCCCCGTTGGTCTTCTCATTATTGTACGTCAAATCTTCGTTGATTACGATATGAGCCACCATACCTGCATCCATGTCGATGATCGGATTGATGTCGACTTGAGCAGCAAAGTGGTAGGCTGAATCAACCTTGACCAACGCTCCATTGTCTACTTCGTACGTATATTCAGGTTGGATGGTACCAGAAACCGTCAAGTTCATGAACGAAGGAACGTCTAGAGCATCATCCATAATGGCTGCTGTGAAGCTGTTGCTGTTGAGTCCTGCACTTCCATCGGTGTGCATTGAAGGAACACTGTTTACACCGTAAAACACTCTGCGGTCTTGACCTTCGAGCGTGAAGTAAGGATCACCTGTTCCAGGCCAGCTCATCTGATAATTCGTCTTCGAATACAGATCAGAATAGTTTGAAAGCACTGAAAGCACATTGGCATTTCCAGGTGTACACGGTGCACAAGTGGAACTGGTAAATTGCTCTAATAACGGCTTGCGAACTACAGGAGTAGGAGTCACCATTACATCTTTAGAAGCTGCATTGTTTACGGTAATTGTCTCTGAGCTGCCATTGGACTCGTTCACTACAGTAGCAATGGTAGCTAGACCTAAATTACTTGTTGTCCATGTTGTAGGTAATGTGAATTCATACATCGTACCAGGCGCTATAGCTAGACCGGTCAAGTTGTCGTTCACAGCAGTACCACCGTCGATGGTATAAGAGATTTGAGCAGAGGTAACGTTCGCAGAACCATGGTTCACGACGTACCCAGTGATGCTTGTTGCCTCATTGACAGCAACGTAATAGTTGTTAGACACCTCAATATTGTCAAGGTCTGTAGTTGGTTGCGTACCGTAACCGAAGAGGTAGTACGTGTTGTCAACAGACGTAGCTTCACTTCCTCCGTTGGTTGTGACCGCTGGAACAGATGGAGAAGCAGCAAGCGAATACGCTTCGGTGGAATCGATCTGAACACCTACAGTTAGAGCGGCATTTCCACCACTTGTGTCGTACGTACGAAGGTCAGCGATGTAAATGTGATTGGTAGACTCTTCCAAAATAATGGCCCAATACGTCCAACCAGAAATTCCAGTATAGCTAGCGCTCGCCCAAATAACCCAATGCTGACGACGAGGAGCCGTGCCAAAGGTCTTAACGATCACACCGTCATTTGCACCGGATAAGTTCAATCCCCAAAGGCAGACAGAGTTGTCTGGAATTTGAGAAGTTGGCAATGCAACATTTGAAGAACTTAATGCCCCACTTGGTGTAGAAAAAGTAATGGCCCCAGCAGGTGATGCCGAATAGGATGTTACTGCTTGTCCGTCGAATTCAAACGTAAAAGGAATCGACTGTGTACTTGACCAGTTGGTCTCTCCAGGATTAAGAATTTGGGTGTAACCTGTGTAATTGCCAAGCATATATGCAGCAGTTTGCTCTTCATCTTGACAGATGTTTCCAGGGTTGATCCCGATTTGAGTGGCGGAAACGGAGTAGTACTGTGCGTTAGCAAAGCCTGCAACCACCATAGCTACGAATAGAAGTAGTGTTTTTTTCATAATTAATTATTTGTGATATAACTGAACAGTCAAAGTTAATAGGATTCAGATACTTAATCCTCCAGACGTCAAATTCTTGTAAAGGTTAGGAGTACAAAAAAAGCCCGGGCTTTACAGGCCGGGCTTTTCAAAGGATCAATTGTAAATTCAGTGGACGATCGTGACTTTTTCAACCTTCGTCACACCTCTATTCTCGATGGAGAAATTATATACACCAGCTTCAAGCGAAGACACGTCCATCGCATTGTTGTTGACTACTTGTGTCGCAATCAAACGGCCAGCAGCGTCAAGGATCGTGACCACTGTACGTCCCGAAACACCAGCAATATTGATGATGCTGCTGGAAGGATTAGGATAAACGCTGATCATATCAGCCAAGCTTTCGTTGACGCCCAATGGAGCGAGCATATCATCCCACATCACATAAGACGAACCATCAACAGTGTACACTACTTGTCCGTCTACTGTATCGATTTCCACGTTCGAAATCTCAGCTAGCAAAGTCACTTCTGCATTCTCAGATTGCCAGACTTCACCAGTAGCTGGGTCTTGAACCCACGCTGCAATGCGTAAGTCGTCCCACTCTTCGATCGAATGCTCTAGGGTATGCACGATGGGGTCGCTAGCGTTGTTAGACAAACGATACATTCCAGGAAACGTATGCATTTCGGATACGGTCACAGAATCATCCGCTGCTATTGCGCTCAATGAGGTTCCATTCGCATCAGGAAGCATCTTCTTCATGACGTCATGAAACTCGGTTTCTCCATTTGTCTTCACATTTGCAAACGTCAGATCCTCTTGCAAAGAAAGGTGGGCAACTAGGCCAGCAGGAGTCGATACGATTGGATTGATTTTCACGCTCGCCGAAAGGTTATAGGCCGAGTCTACCGCAATCAACAATCCGTCCTGAACTTCGTAGGTCATTTCAGGCTGGATGGTTCCAGCTACCGTCAAGTTAATGAACGCAGGAACAGCGAGGGCGTCTTCAAAAACTGTTGCTGTAAACGAGTTGCTGTTCAAGCCTTCACTTCCATCTGTGTGCATGGATGGAACGCTATTCACATTGTAAAACGTTCGTCGATCTTGGCCTTCAAGCGTGAAGTAAGGATCACCTGTACCTGGCCAGCTCATTTGGTAGTTTACCTTAGTGTATTCTTCTTCATAGTTACCCATGACAGAAAGCACATTGGCATTTCCAGGGGTACAAGGAGGGCATGTAGAACTAGTGAACTGCTCTAAAAGCGGCTTTCGAAGCACTGGCGTTGGATGAACTAGAATGTCCAAAGAAGCATCATTGTTGGCGCTGTTCGCATCTGTATTTCCGTTGACTGAAACGACGCTGGTGACAACCGTACTCGTTTGTTCCGTAGTAGGTGTCCAAACCGTTGGATGCGTATACTCAGCCGTTGCGAGAGGCGCAATGCTCAATCCAGTGATGGTAGCTGTAACAGCCGATCCAGCATCTACGGTATATGACATCTCGATTGATGTGATCGTTTCGCTTCCAAGGTTTTGGATGGTTCCGATGATGTTGGTACTTGTATTGACCGTCTGGAACACTTCGTTGTTGATCGTCAAGTTATTCGCATCGAATTGGGCAGCTTCGTAGATCATGATGTTGTCAAGTGCAGCACCGTATGTCCATCCGCTTCCGTCGTTATAAACAAAAGCAAGCACAACTTCGTCGCCAGCATATGCTGAAATGTCCAATAAAGTAGCGTCTTCCCATGCTAAGAGAGTATTCGTTGGAGGAACTTCAGACAGTTGTGTCCAAGCAGCATTTGCCACTGAATAGATCATGATGTCTAAGTCTTCGGTAGCTCCACTGTAGGTCAATTCATTGTAGAAAAGGTCGAATTGAAGAACGACCAGTCCAGAAGCCGAAGTAAGATCAACCGTGTCCGTAAACAAAGAGTCAGCACTCTTATCACAGTTGCAAGCGTCGTCATTGGTCGCAATGAAGTTTCCATGGGCAGCAATAGGGAATGACCCACTGCTCAATGAGCCAGAATTTCCAGCTACCCATCCCCCATCCGTAGCTAAGGTACTTTGCATCCAAGCACTTGGAATTCCGCTTTCGAAGTCCTCGTCTAGATAGACCGTTTGAGCCAAAAGTCCAGCACTTGCGAGGAAGAGTGCGGCGGCTGTTAGTAAAATTCGTTTCATATGTGTTTTTTCAAAATGTATTACAAAGGTGCAATATTCCAACTTTTATCGGCTATCCATTGCCTCGAACCTTGCAATCCTATTTTTCGTTCAGCCGTTTAGAAATCGGCTTACTTAGGATTAGATTTGCGCGATAAAATTCAAGTTTACATGGAACAGATCATCGAATGCGTACCAAATATCAGTGAAGGAAGGGACCCGGAGAAAATAAAGCGGATCGCCGGCGTCGTAGAAGGTGTTGAAGGGGTGATGCTGCTGAATGTGGACCCTGGCAAGGCGACCAATAGAACAGTCATAACATTTGCAGGAGAGCCTAAGAGCGTAATCGAAGCGGCGTTTCTTCTTGTCAAGAAAGCGGCCGAAGAAATTGACATGAGCAAGCACTTGGGAGAGCACCCAAGATTCGGGGCTACGGACGTTTGTCCCTTAGTGCCCGTTTCTGGCATCACCATGGAGGAAACGGTGAAGTACGCGCACCAATTGGGAGAACGAATTGGAAACGAATTGGGAATCCCTGTTTATTTCTACGAGAATGCCGCCAAAACTGAGTCGCGTAAAAACTTGGCAACTGTACGCTCTGGCGAATACGAAGGATTGAAGGACAAACTATCGAATCCAACTTGGAAACCAGACGCCGGGTCCGATGCCTTTGACGCGTCCGTAAAACGAAGCGGGGCCACTGCGGTTAGCGCAAGGGACTTCCTAGTTGCTTACAACATCAATTTGAATACGACCAGCACACGACGAGCGAATTCGATCGCATTCGATATCCGAGAGCGTGGAAGGGTAAAAAGAGAAGGTGGCAAGCTCACCGGCGCCATCATCAAAGACGACAACGGCAAACCGGTCAATGAGCCAGGGTTGTTGAAGTGCGTCAAAGGAATTGGTTGGTTCATCGAAGAATACGGCATTGCTCAGATCAGCTACAATTTGACCAACATCAGCGTGACCCCGATTCACGTAGCCTTTGATCGGACTTGTGAGCGGGCCGAATCTCGGGGACTTCGCGTTACGGGTTCTGAACTCATTGGTCTTGTGCCTAAGAAAGCGCTTTTGGACGCCGGAAAGTATTTCCTCAACAAGCAAGAACGATCGTTGGGTGTCCACGAAGAAGAAATCATGAAGATTGCTGTCAAAACTTTAGGGTTGGACGAATTGGCACCATTCAACCTCCGTGAACGGGTGATTGAATACGTATTGGAAGATCGTATGAACGAAGGCCAACGGTTGATCGACAAAACTCTGAAAGAATTTGCCAGCGTTACCGCTTCCGAGTCGCCTGCCCCTGGCGGTGGATCCATTGCGGCTTACGTGGGTGTGCTCGGCGTGGCGCTGGGAACCATGGTGGCCAACTTGAGCGCGCACAAGCGCGGATGGGACGATAAATGGAAGTATTACTCTGACTGGGCTGAGAAAGGTCAAGCGTTGAAGGAACGACTTCTGTTTTTTGTAGATGAAGACACAAAAGCGTTCAATCGGATCATGTTGGCCTTCGGCATGCCGAAGGGAAGTGAAGAAGAAAAACAGGTGCGAAAGGCAGCCATTCAGGAGGCGACCAAAGGAGCGATAAGAGTGCCATTGGAAATCATGAAGACCTGCGTAGCATCCATGGAAGTGATGTTGGAAATGGCAAAAACAGGACTTCCAGCCTCCATCAGTGATGCAGGAGTTGGGGCCATGTGCGCTCGAACCGGTGCGCGAGGGGCACATTTAAACGTAAAGATCAACGCATCGGATTTGGAAGATAAAGCCTTTGTTGAAGAGGTCTTTAGAACAACCGAAGCCCTGAACCAACAAGCGGAAGCGCTGGAAAAAGAGATCATGGAATTGGTCGAAGGCAAACTATAGTCGCCTTCGTAGCAAAATATCAGACGTCCGTCATTATCTTGGCGAATGTTTGTGGCCAATGACTAACCGAAATTCAAGATCCGAGTACAGGGTGTGGGAAAGGGTGCTTTACTTCTTTCCTGCGCAGCTGTTGTTCGTACATCTCAAGAAGAATTTAATTCTTCTCTTGTACTGGTTAATCTTATTTACCATCATTACTAAGGCACTCTTACTCAAGTACGGAGTACCCTACCTCTTCCTCTACCCAGAGTACCTCGGAAAGGTCAATTTTGTATCTCATTTCATCGTCGGCCTGTGTTTGGGTGCCTTCATCATGGCATTTAACCTTTCGAGTTACGTTGTCAATGGCTTTCGTTTTCCGTTCTTAGCAACGTTGAACCGGCCATTTATCAAGTACTGCCAAAACAACATTGTGCTTCCGGCAAGCTTCTCCATTGCTTACATTCTGGCCATTATCCGGTTTCAAGCTGAATTTGAGCGCCTGACCGCTGCCGATATAAGTATGAATGTAGTCGGCTTTCTACTCGGTAACTTGGTCTTCATCCTCTTCACCTCAGCTTACTTCATCGCCACCAACAAGAATTCCTCTTATTATCAACGAAAGCAGGTAGCCAAATTATTAGTGAATCCTGTCAAGGATTTGTTTTCCAGCGGTTCCAAATGGAACAAGCTCAACCAACGATCAAGCAAAGAGTGGAAGGTGGCAACGTACATCAGCAAATGGGGGCAGATTGCAATTGCTAGGGACAGCAGCCACTATAAAAAAGAGACGCTAGAACAAGTATTTGCGCAAAACAGAATCAACGCATCGTTCTTTCAAGTGGGGGTCATCGCCTTGCTATTTCTGCTCGGGTGGTTCAGTGATACCGGTTGGTTGATGATTCCTGCAGCTGCGAGTATTCTGCTTTTCTTCACGATCCTGATCATGTTGACTTCTGCATTCTATTCTTGGTTCAAAGGATGGACTCCGCTCGCACTATTTGGCGCATTGCTCCTTTTAAACTTGGTGTCTACCACCAAAACCCTGCAATACAAGAATCAAGCCTACGGTGTCAGCTATGACTCAACGCACCCTGCTTATGCGCAAGAAGCGATCAGGCTGCATCAATTAGACGATGACGCGTACAAGCAAGACATCCTCGACGGCCTAAAGTACCTTGAGCACTGGAAGGAAAATCAGCAATCTAAAAAGCCCGTTGCGGTCTTTATCAATGTTCCCGGTGGTGGGTTACGCTCTGCGATGTGGGTCATCCACTCACTTCACCAAGCACAAGTAGCTTCACGAGACAAATTGTGGTCCAATACGGTACTCATCTCTGGCTCGTCCGGAGGCATGATCGGCGCCTCCTACCTGCGGGCCTATTATCAGCGTCTAGCTCTAAAATCGACAGACTTGACCATTGATAGCATCATCAATGACATTGCCAAAGACAAGCTCAACACGGTTGCGGCCAGCGCGGTGATGAACGACATCTTCTTTCGCTTTAAAAAGTTTGAGCGCTATAAGCAGACCTACACCATTGATCGAGCTTGGGCATTCGAAAACAAACTGAACCAAGATACACGCGGCTGGCTTTCGCTCCAGCTTGCCGATCTTAAAGCACCCGAATTCGAGGCTGACATTCCCATGCTGGTCTTGGCCCCCACCATCAGCAACGACGGTAGAAAATTGGTCATCTCTTCGCAAGGAGTTTCATATTTGGCACACAACACCGCCTTTCAACAAATCAATGAGAACATCGAGTTTAGGCGATTCTTCAGCGCCCAGAACGCAGACAGCCTAAGTTTCATCAGCGCGCTACGAATGAGTGCCACCTTTCCCTACGTTTTTCCGGCAGCCAATCTTCCATCAGAGCCTCCGATTGAGATACTAGATGCTGGCATCCGAGACAATTACGGCATCAGCAATACGCTGAAGTTTATGTACAGCTTCCGGCATTGGTTGTACGAGAATACATCCAAGGTGGTCATACTTCAAATTAGAGATCAACAGAAATTCATCGATAAGAAAAGTACGTCAGGAAGGAGCTTGTTTGAATCCATAAGCCAGCCTGCCGGTACATTTTACAACACGGTGTTGGACATTCAGGACTACCAAATGGAAGATCAGCTTCGGTTGGCCTATGAATGGTATGACGGTGAGATTGAAGTTGTAGAATTGATCCTTGAGCGTTCGGAAACCAATCCCATCAGCTTGAGTTGGCATCTAACGGAAAAGGAAAAACAGCGCATTTTGCGCTCCATTCGAAGCGAGTACAATAAAAAGGCTTTGAAGCGCATACGCTCTTACCTAGAGTAGCTTTAAAGGATGATTACCTCGTCCGAGCCAGCTGATTTCGAGATGTGACTGAGAATAACTGCCTGCATATCTTGATCGTCGTATCCGGTATCAATAAATTCTTTGACCGCGGGCAATTGGCTGATATCCACGTGGTCTGGCACCATCCCATGGCCTTTGTACCGCCCCGCCTCCAAAAGCACAACGCTCCGTTCCTTCTCCGTAAATCCTTTACCCATGATTAGCATGGTTTTGTCCGTTTGACACAGTTCATTCAACGCACTTTCAAACCTAACGTTGTACTTCGACGAAGGTTCTTTGAGAATGCAAGCCTTGTTGCAGGTGCCGTGCATTTCCTCAATACAAGCGCCGGGTAACTCTTGAAGACCACAATACCGCGCGCACAGTGCATGACGCTTGCAAAGGAATTCCAATCGAATTTGTGCGTCCATTCGACTCCGAAACGAGTACTCAGGCCGATCCCACTTCCCTACACGCCCGATGCTGAAACGGTGGTATCCGTTCTGGTCGCTGTATCGATAGATCCCCCAGTTCAGTGTCACCCTTTTCATCATGCGATTGTACGGCGGCCAATGCCTTTTTATCTCATTCGCCTCAGTCAACAATGCAATCAGTTCATTCGGACAAACGATCCAATCCAAATCTTCGATCTGTTCTGCAAAACGATTCTTGAAACCGGTGTGTGTGTTTCCTCTAAAATGTTCTGATACCCTTTTCTTCAGATCGTTTGCCTTGCCTACATAAATTACTTTGCCTTTTGGCCCTTTAAATAAGTATACCCCTAAACTCGTCGGTACTTGCTCAAACCGTTCCCTGTTCAAGAGCGGCGGCATAGTGGCTTCACGGCTTCTCGCGTTCAACGAAAAATCAATGTACCCTTCTTGATCCAAGCCTTGCAATTTCAAAAACAGTCTTGCGGTAAACGCACAATCGCCCATGGCTCGGTGTCTGCCGTCAATTTGCTCTCCCAATTGGCTGGCAATCTTTCCTAGGCTGTAGGAATAAAGGTTTGGAATTAGCTTTCTAGAGAGGCGAACGGTACAGAGTCGTTTTGGGCGCCAATGGGCACCCAATCGAGAAAATTGCTCTCGGATGAATCCGTAATCAAAGTTTACATTATGCGCAACGAACACCCTGTCGTTCGTTCGCTTCCAAATCTCGTTGGCGACCTCATGAAACTCGGGTGCATCTGCCACCATTTCATTGGTAATGCCCGTTATATCAATGATGCGCGGTGGGATGATCATGTTCGGATTGATCAAGGTTTCGTAGCGTTCGACCTCTTTCCCATCCTCGATTTGAATGATCGCTATCTCCGTGATGGCGTGCTTTTTCGCGCTACCTCCGGTGGTTTCAATATCTACGATTGAATAATTCAAGCCCTAAAAATAGCAGAAGCATCCGCAATTCTCAGTTCATTTCAATTTCCATCCCCTCATCACAAATTCGGTTGTTGTTTGCGTTGAAATGTGAATTTTTGAAGCGTAAAACACTTTTTATGCTACGTTCAATCTTATCCATTCTTACGCTTTTCTCACTGGTCTTCCCAACGACGGCTCAATCCCTTAGCTCTGTAAATGCCGACATGGGCAAACTAGAAGGAGAAGCGAAACAAACGTGGCACCTTCAGGGCTTGAAGAGCGTAAAGGCTTACGGTGTGCAGAGCGACAAGACTTCGGTTGAATTGGTGGGAGATAAAATCCCGGCCAAGCGAATCGTTGTTGCCGTGATAGATTCCGGAGTTGATCATGAGCATGAGGACTTGAAAGAAAACATTTGGGTCAATGCAGATGAAATAGCGGGCAATGGGGTTGACGACGATGGCAATGGCTTCATCGATGACGTTAACGGCTGGAACTTCTTGGTCGACGACCAAGGAGAAGAAATGGTCTATGCAAATCTGGAAGCAACTAGGGTACTGCGTTTGAGTAAGTCATTAGAGTCGAGCGGCGAGCCTTATCCGAATTGGTTGACCAAAGAGGTTTTAGAATCTGCGGCTGAAATATTCAACAAAAACACGCGCGAACTGAATGGATACTACCAAATCGTCGGCGTGTATCGGAAGGTAGACTCCGCGGTAATTTCTGTGCTTAAGGACACGGCTTATACGTATGAGCACGTGAAGGCTATTAGCTCTGAAAATCCAATGATTAAGGATGCCAAGCGCATTTTTGAAGTCTTTGAAAAGCTGAAGATTGAAAAATCGGAATTGCGAGAATTGGATCAATTGGTGGTTAAATACACCGAGTACTGGCTCAACATGGAATATCAACCCAGGGCAGAAGTCAACTTTGTGAAAGATTCGTACGGAAACAACCACGTGGGCGGAAAACATACTGGACACGGAACGCATGTAGCGGGAATCATAGCTGCCAATGCCTCAAATGACCTAGGTGGTCGCGGCATCGCTTCCACCGTGGCTGATATCATGATCCTTAAAGTGGTGCCTGATGGTGATGAGAATGACATGGACGTTGCGGCGGCCATTCGGTACGCTGCAGACAATGGGGCCAACATCATCAACATGAGCTTTGGCAAGGGACTATCCCCAGGACAATCAGAAGTGAACAAGGCCCTCGAGTACGCGGCTTCTAAAAATGTGCTGATTGTGCACGCGGCGGGAAACGATGCCGAAAACAACGATGAGGTCGACAACTATCCAAACGACGATCAATTGAGCGAAATGGCGCAAGCGAGTTTTCTCTGCATAGGAGCCATCGGCCCTAGAAAAAACAAGGATATGCTGGCGTCATTTTCGAATTATGGTGCTGCTTCTGTTGATCTATTTGCGCCGGGCGAAGACATCTATGCAACCTTGCCGGGAAGCAAATACGGTTATCGCAGCGGGACGAGCATGGCAGCTCCTGTTGTAAGCGGAGTGGCGGCGCTGATTTGGGCGTATCACCCCGAGTTGTCCTCAGCTGATCTACGCAGTGTACTCATTGAAGGCGGGGTGGATATTGCGAAGAAAAAAGTGGTACTTCCAGGCACCAAAAAAGATAAGGTGCGTTTCGGATCCATCACCACATCAGGCAAGGTGGTCAACGCCTACTCCTCATTTGAGAAAGCTGGCAGTATAAAGTAATCAAGTTAGCATGGAACCGAGCATGTCGTTAAAATTGACTCTGCCATGGTAGCTCTTCTTACTTATCAATGAATACTCAGCGAGTGCATGAAGTACAAACTCTGCCATCAGGCAAACTTCCGATTTCTCAAGCTGCGGCATAGTTTCATTGATAAAGGCCACGAGAGGCGTGATGGACAGAATTGTCTCTCGGTACTCTTGGTCACTTGCATCATTGTCCAGGTCAATAGAATGGGCTGAAAACCAGTCGACTACGCCGTCGTAAGGAGAAGCTTCTTCGCGTTTTGAAATGCGTTCAGGGTTTGGAAAATGTTTTAAAAATTCCTTGCGGATGGTATGCCGAATGATTTGATGGGCAACTTGCAACGCTCCCTCCTGCTCTCCTTCATAAACCAGCTCAACCTTACCGGTAATGGCCGGGATGGCGCCCATTAAGTCGCTGATTCGAGCTGTGGTTTGAGGATTTCCATTTCTCAACGCCCTCAATTCCGCCGTGGCAATAACGCTTTCGTACGCGGTAATACTCAAGCGTACAGATACACCGCTTTTTTGATCGATCAGTTCGCTTTCCCTAGCCACGAATGAAAGCTCTTCGATTAAGTCATTCATCAAGCCGCCCATAACAATCCCATCCTTTTGAGTTGGGTCTAGCTTCGCCTCTTGCTGAGTGATGGTTCTCGAGTCATCGATGGTCAACGGGTAATGCGTAATGATCTGACTTTGGATGCGGTCTTTGAGCGGTGTGATGATCGATCCTCGATTGGTGTAATCTTCTGGGTTGGATGTGAATACAAATTGAATGTCCAAAGGCAGTCTCACTTTGAATCCTCTGATCTGGATGTCTCCTTCCTGCAAGATGTTGAAAAGTGCAACCTGGATGCGCGGCTGTAAATCTGGGAGTTCATTGATGACAAATATTCCGCGGTTTGAGTGCGGAACAAGGCCAAAATGGATGGCTCGTTCATCGGAGAAGCTCAGTTTTAAATTGGCTGCTTTGATCGGATCGAGGTCTCCTATGAGGTCTGCAACCGAGACATCCGGTGTCGCCAATTTCTCCGTGTATCGTTCTGAACGATGAATCCATCGAATGGGGGTTGCGTTTCCCATTTCTTCTAACAGTTGCTTCGCTTGTTTTGTGATGGGAGCCATGGGGTCTTCGTTGAGCTCGGTACCATCAATGGCCGGGATTAACTCGTCCAGCAGGTTGATCATCATTCTAGCGATGGTCGTCTTGGCTTGGCCTCGAAGCCCGAGCAGACTGATGTTGTGTTTCGCCAGAATAGCCCGCTCCAACTGAGGAATGACCGTATCCGAGTATCCGACAACTCCCTCAAACGGGTTTTTCCCAACACGGATGGAATGAATGAGATTCTCGCGGAGCTCTTCCTTAGTTCCCTTCGCCCTGTATCCGGATGCCTTTAATTCACCTAATGTTGAAGCTCGTTTCATGTGCAGCCTAAGTTTAGAACAAGTGTAACAAACGACAGGCAGATTGTTTCAGATACTTTCCTTGAAAAGCCTAGCACCCTACATCAGACATATGGCGCTTAAGCTTACATTTGTCACGACTAAGCCCCGTCTTGTATAGGCTTCTGCCAAATATCATCCTCCTGTGCTGCGTGCTGGTTTTTAGCAGTTTCAATTACGACATGATGAATTTTGAACGTTTCAACGTCTATCCTGACGATGTAAACGATCAAGTCAAAGTGAGTTGGGCGCCGAAAGCCGGGTCTAAGATTAAAACGTACTTTTTAGAGAAGAGTTCAGATAACGAACAATTTGTTGTTTGGAAAAAAACCAGTGGTCTCAAGGAAGGCGGAGTTAGCTCAGGATTATTGGAAGTAGATTTCGAACCCTACAGTGGTTGGTCATATTACCGAATTCGAGAATTGACGCAGGCTGGAGCTACGAACCTCACTCCGGCAATTCCTGTTTTCATAGGAATCGAACGGCTCAGAAAAGGCATGAGAATACGACCAGAATCCTTGGTCAAAGACACGAGACAAAAAGTATCTTTGTCGAACTATGACGGAAAGTCCTTTATATTAGTGCTCCGATATGATAAAGGTGACGAGTTTCTGTATGACAAACCGATCAAGGCAAATGAAATTGGGCTCTACGTTGAACCTGGTTCTGGCTTGCCTGCGGGACGATATACAATTGCGGCATCATCTTTGGAATCATTAATAGGCATGATGATTTTAATTTACTATAAGATCCAGACTACGGAAGGAACTGAACCTCCTCAAGACCTCGATGAAAAAACTACTCACGCTCGTATCACTTTATACTGTTCTAACAGGCTTCATACTGTATTCGGGTAGTGGTGGACTGGTTAAGTCTAAGCTTACCGATTACAACGTGTATAGTCAAGAGGACCATGTAAAAATTACATGGAGTACGAAGTCTAGGAAAGATATCGCGCACTTCATGATTGAACGAAGTCGAGACGCCAAGTCATTCGAAGCTTATCGTCGTGTGCCCGATGAAGGCGATACCCCGAAGCAAATGGAATTTTTTGAGATCGATAGTCAACCCCTTCCGGGATGGTCATATTATCGAATCAAAGAGGTGATGACCAATGGCGACCATGCATATTCTGCGGTGGCACCTGTGTTCTTCGGCTTGGACAGGCTTTCAAAAGGAGCATATATAGCTGCAAAGAGTCCAAATGATCCGACTGAAAAGGTCAATTTAAACACCTTCGCTGGCAAACAGGCGCTATTGGTGCTACGCGATCAATCGGGGAAAGAGTACTACCTCAACGATGTGATCAAGATCAGCGGTGGTAAGCTTGTTGTAACAGCAAGTGCTCAAATTCCTGCTGGATCTTTTATCATCACCGCAAGTTCGATTGATGAACTACTCGGTTTGCTGATTACTGCACAGTAAGCCGTCAACGAACATTCCTTCTTCTATTCTTTTCGTAATCTTCGAAGACGAAATCACCTAAGCCTTGTAGGCTCGTGTAAAAAGCCTTTCCCTTATTTACTTCGGTGAACTCTTGAATGAACTGTTGCAAGTACGGATCTCGAGCGATCATAAACGTCGTGATTGGAATGTTCGCCTTTCGCGATTGGGCGGCTAGATTCAGACATTTGTTCACAATCTTGGGATCGAGTCCCATACTATTCTTATAGTACGAGCCATCTGCATTCTTCAAGCAGGAAGGCTTTCCGTCGGTTATCATGAAGATTTGCCGGTTCGGATTCTTTTTGCGTTTCAGCATATCCAAGGCCAATTCTAATCCAGCGACCGTATTGGTATGAAATGGTCCTACTTGCAGGTAAGGCAAGTCTTTCATGCTCACTGTCCAGGCGTCGTTTCCAAATGCAATAATGTCCAATGTATCTTTCGGGTACCGCGTAGTGATCAATTCAGCCAGGGCCATGGCTACTTTTTTTGCCGGAGTAATCCTGTCCTCTCCGTACAATATCATCGAGTGGCTTAAATCGATCATCAATACAGTGGATGTAAGGGACTTGTGTTCGGTTTCCTGGATAACCAAATCTTCTTCGTGCAAAGAAAACTCCTCGATCCCTCGGTTTATCTGAGCATTTCTTATGCTATCCGTTAACGCTATGCGCTCCGTACGATCTCCGAATTGGTAGGGCCTCACTTCAGGAATCGCTTCATCACCCTTTCCGAGCAGATTGGTTTTATGGGCGCCTCCTTTGCTCTTCTTCATGCTACCAAAAACTTGGTCAAGGGACCGCTTCCGGATCACCTGTTCCGCTTTAGACGTCATGGACAAGGGTTGGCCAGACTGGTCCTCTCGAATGAACCCTTTGCGCTTCAACTCTTCGATGAAATCATCCACCGTATAAGACTCGTCTGTTAGCTCGTACTCCTTATCCAACTCCTTCAGCCAATCAATGGCCTCCTCCACATCCCCACTGGTGTGCGTTAACAACTCCATAAAAATGTCGAAGAGCTTGTCGAACGGCGTTTTATTGGATGAATCTTCGTACTGCTTAAAACTGAATCCTTTCATATCTACCTAACCCCTTGATTTCTGTTTTTGTTTCGCCCTCCCACCCTCTATTCGTAACATTTCCTACGCAAGGCAATCTATGACATCAATGCCATCAGGAATTCGTTGATGACCCAAGAGGCTTCCAACCCTGCTTACGGTCTTGAAAATTAGCCAATAAGGGAATAGAAAGTAGAAAATTAATTCAACGCAGCAACTCGTCTGGACTCACTCCGCCTGGAGAATTGAGCAAAAAAAAATCCCAACCGATAAATCGATTGGGATCTGCTTAGTAAAACTTTATCCTCTATTATGACCTTGGTCGGGCTTCGTTTACTACTAGATTTCTGTCCATCAATTCAGCACCGTTCAAGCCATCGATGGCCGCCTGCGCCTCAGCGTCATTTGGCATTTCGATGAAACCAAAGCCTTTAGCTCGGCCAGTTTCACGGTCTGTAATGATTTTAGCAGAATCAACTTGCCCATACTCAGCAAATGCTTGCTCGAGGGCGTCTACATCCAACCTGTAATTAAGGTTGCCAACAAAAATGTTCACGGGAAAAAAATTAAAGTGAATAAAAAATTAGAAGGCAAATGTAACTTATTACCAAACACCTACGCCAAACACCCTAATTTTCTAATCGAGCCTAACCCCGGTACACGGATGGTTTCAACGTCCGTAAGTTGTAATGCGATGCCATGGATTCTCCATAAGCTCCTGCAGAACGGATGGCAATGAGGTCCCCTCTCTCAGACTGGGGCAGCAGCATGGCCTTGCCAAAACAGTCGCTGCTCTCACATACCGGACCTACCACATCATAGAGCATGGTTGCCTCACTCCCCTTCTTACTTAGGTTCTGTATGCTATGAATGGCTTGATAAAGCGCCGGTCTAATCAACTCGGTCATTCCCGCATCTAGAATCATGAAATTGGTCTTCAGCCCTTTTTTCACGAAAAGGGTTCGTGCAATCAGATCCGCACAATGCGCCACCAAACTTCGGCCTAACTCGAAATGCAACTTCTGGTTTGGCTTTAAATCCAGCAGTTGATCAAACAAAGCGAAAAAGTTTTCGAAATCAGGATCATCAGCATTGTCTGGTGCATCGTAATTCACTCCCAGTCCACCCCCAGCATTCACATGTTGAATGGGTAAACCCGCATCCGCAAAGCGCTGAAGTGCAAGGTTGATTCTGCCGCAAAGGTTTTTAAACGGTTCGAGGTCCTGAATTTGGGAGCCTATATGAAAGTGCAAGCCAGTCAATTCGATGTTCTCAGAGCGCAGGATGAATGCAATAACGTCATTGATCTGCCAACCGCTGATGCCAAACTTATTCTCTTCCAATCCTGTAGTGATATACCGGTGCGTCTTGGCATCTACATCTGGATTCAAACGCAATGCAACGGAAGCCTTCTTCCCCATACTGCCGGCTATCTCCTCAACCACTTCGAGTTCCTCGAGTGACTCTACATTCACCGTAAAGATGCCTGCATCGATCGCTAGCTTGATTTCTTCGTCCGACTTTCCTACCCCTGCGAAAGCGATGGTTTTTGCATCGAATCCTACCTCCAGTGCCTTGGCTACTTCTGCACCGCTCACGCAGTCGACCCCAAGGTCGTTTTGCAAGACAATGTTCATGACCTCGTCGTTCGCATTGGCCTTCATGGCATAGTGAATCGAATATCCAAATCGACCTGCTGCCTTTTTAGCGCGTTTAATGGTCTGATCTAAAAGCGATAAATCGTAGAAATAGAACGGCGTCGGACAGGATTCAAAGCGCTGGATATCTTCTCGGGTAATCATGCCTTCAAATTGAATAGTCCCACATTCAACGCGCGCAGAGCGGCTGTCTTGAACGTCGCATCGATCAAAATCGAAATGTTGTTCTTACTGCCACCGTATGAAATCATCCTCAATGGGATGTCTCTGAGCGCATCGAAAATCTTCGCCGCGTGACCGGTCTCCTCTTGGAGCAAGTGACCTACTACACAAACGATGGCTTGATTCGTATCGACCTCTACGCTGCCGTACAACCGTAACTCTTCAATCAATGCGCGAATGTCACCAGTTTCATCGATGGTAAGGCTCACGGCTACTTCGCTCGTAGTGATCATGTCTATCGAAACCCGGTGTCGCTCAAATACTTCGAATACCTTCCTCAAAAACCCGTAAGCCAGCAGCATTCGATCGCTTTTGATTTTGATCGCCGTAATACCGTCTTTGGCCGCGACGGCTTTGATGAAATCTCCAGAAGGTTCATTGGAAATGATTGTTCCCTGGAGCGAAGGTTGGAGTGTGTTCTTAAGGATCACTGGAATCGACGCGTTCCGCGCTGGAACGATGCTAGTCGGGTGCAAGATCTTTGCCCCAAAGTAGGCCAATTCAGCGGCCTCATCGAAGGTGAGCTTACCGATCGGCTTGGTTTGAGACACCACTCTAGGATCGTTGTTGTGCATCCCATCAATGTCTGTCCAAATCTGCACTTCTTTTGCTTTGACCGCCGCTCCAATGATGCTAGCAGTATAGTCGCTTCCTCCTCTTTTGAGGTTATCTACGTCACCGAAGTGATTTCTGCAGATGTATCCTTGGGTTACGAATAGATCGATGCCAGGATGCGCTTGGATCATCCGTTCCAGGTTACTCTTGACATACCACATATCCGGTTCGCCTTGTTGGTCTACCCGCATAAAGTCAAGCGCCGGAAGTAAAGCCGAGGCTATACCAACTTCTTCTAGGTAAAGTTGCAGCAGGTTGGTCGATATGAGTTCTCCTTGCGCCAATACGGTTCGCTCTTCGAACCGCGTAAACATATCAAGGGTAAACGAAATGATATGCGCCCAATGGCTTTCGAGCATTTCAAGAGCCTTGGCTCTATTTTTTGGGTCAGTGTAGAGTTCGGCAACCGTTTCTGCATAGGCCTTTTCCAAACCATCCACTGTGGTATGAACGACCTCTTTTTCTCCTTTATAGAGGGCGTTTACAATGTCGGTCAATACATTGGTGGTTCCACTCATCGCTGAAAGCACCACAATTTTCCTTGGCTCGCTTTGGATGAGTTGGGCAACTTGTTTGATGCGTTCAGCGCTTCCAACGCTAGTTCCTCCAAATTTTTGAATGATCATTTGCATGGGCGTAATGAAAGGCCGCAAATGTACTGGCTAGCGCGATTCCTACGTGTACGCGAATCGAAAGAGTTTAGACCACAGTCGGACGTTTAAAACCAATCTCTCATTTTGAGTTTCTACACCATAACAGCCATGTATATTTGGGCACCTAAAATGGAACACCATTGATCAGCCTCCTTCAAAAAGAGATCAGCGACTTTCTCTCCTCACTCATCGGCTACCTCGTCATCGCCGTGTTTCTGTGCGCCGTGGGATTGTTTATGTGGGTATTTCCAATCGACATCAATGTGCTCAACAGCGGTTACGCCAACTTGGACGCCTTGTTTTCATTGGCGCCTTGGGTATTTCTCTTTCTCTGCCCGGCGATTACCATGCGACTGTTTGCTGAGGAACAGCGTAACGGCACGATTGAATGGTTGATGACCAAACCATTAGGAGACTGGGAAATCATCTTGGCCAAATTCCTCGCCGGATGGATATTAACGTTGATAGCCATACTTCCTACCGCCACTTACTATTACTCGGTTTACCAACTCGGAAGTCCAGTGGGAAATATTGATTCGGGAAGCATCTTTGGTTCATACATCGGGCTGATGCTGCTATCCGGGTGTTATGTAGCGATTGGTCTGTTCGCTTCGTCGTTGACGAACAATCAAATCATTGCTTTCATCACCGCCGTATTCTTATGTTTCGTGATGTTTATCGGTTTCGATTCTTTGAGCGGACTGTTGCCGATGGGAGCAGTGGAACACGTGTTCATCCAATTCGGCATCAATGAGCACTACCTCTCGATCAGCCGCGGCGTGGTGGATACGAGGGATCTACTTTATTTCTTTGGGCTGATTGCTTCTTTCCTCCTCTTTACCAAAACGAAACTCGAAAGCAGGGAATGGTGAACGTGGAATCTTACCAACGAAAGAGCAAACGATTTGCCGACCTCATAACCCTGTTGATCGGCTTGGTTTCAGTGCTCCTGATCAATTACCTAGGGAGTTTTGTCTTTGAACGATTCGACCTAACGGCAGAAAAGAGGTACACATTGTCTGAGACAACCGTATCGACCTTGGAGCATTTGGATGACGTGGTCTTCATTCGCGTCTATTTGGAGGGCAATCTTCCTACCGAGTTTCGAGAAATGCGAGCGGCTACGAAGGAAATGTTAGACGATATGCGGGCATATGCAGGCGGCAACTTGGAATACGAATTCATCAACCCCTCCGCCAGTCCAAAGGAAGAGGAGCGCGTAGAAGTCTATAAAGAGCTCACGCGACAAGGCTTACAGTTCACCAACATTCGGATGCGCGCTGGCGACAAAGTCAGCGAACAGATCATTTTTCCCGGAGCCATTTTATCGTACAACGGAAAGGAAACGCCCATTCAATTACTCAAGAGTCAAGCGGGAGCCTCCCAAGGAAAGATGATCGAACAATCGATCCAACAACTCGAGTACGAATTCATGAGCAGCATCCAGAAGCTAGCAGACGCTGCCGAAATGCACGTGGCTTTCATCGAAGGACACGGCGAACTCGATAGGCTACAAACGGCTGACGCAGAGCGCGCGCTGTCTGAGTTCTACGCGGTGGAAAGAATACACATCGACGAACAATTGGACGCCCTTGACGGCATCGATGTAATCATCATCGCCCAACCTGACAGTTCGTTCAGCGAAAAGGACAAGTTCATCATCGACCAGTTCATCATGCGCGGTGGAAAGGCACTTTGGAGCATAGATCCTGTATTTGCCAGGATGGACAGCCTGAAAACGAGCCAATTTACGATGGGACTAGTGCTCGAACACAACCTGACTGACCAGCTCTTCAAATATGGCGTACGGCTCAACAATGATCTCGTCCTAGACCTGGAGGCGCTTCCCATTCCGATTGTAACGGGCATGGTGGGCAACCAGCCCAACTACGAAATGTTCACGTGGTATTACATGCCGCTCATTTCAGGAAGCGAGCACCACCCTATTTCGAGGAACATGGAGCGTCTGCGCTCCGAATTCGTGAGTACCATGGACTTGGTTGACGTTGAAAATGTAGAGGCAACCCCGCTCCTCCTTACCAGCAATAAGAGTCGATTGGTAAACGCGCCTACACGGATCAGCTTCAATATGCTGCGCGAAACTCCTAAGTATGATATGTATCACGGAGGGCCGTTCACCGTTGGCGCCCTGCTCGAGGGCCGGTTTCCGTCGGTTTTTACAAATCGACTTCCTCGTCAAATCGTCGATAATGAGAAGATCAATTTTTTAAAGGAGAGCACTCCAACGAAAATGATCGTCGTTGCGGATGGCGATCTGCTCAAGAATGAGGTGACTCGGTCCGATGAGAAATTCTACGCGTTGGGATACTACAAGTACACCGACCAGATGTACGGAAACCGAGAGTTTCTGCTCAACGCAATGAACTACTTATTGGACGACAGCGGTTTAATCAACGTCCGAAACAAGGAATACAAGATCCGCTTGCTCGATCAAACGAAGGTGGATGAGGAACGTTACTTCTGGCAAGCGTTAAATACCGCCTTGCCTATTGCATTGGTTTTCTTGCTGGGCGGACTCAGGATATGGCGGCGGCGAAGTAATTATGGAAATTAAAAATTTGACTCTATGCGAAAAGTAGGCATTGGTATTGTGTTTTTGCTCTTATTAGCGGCCATAACGGTTTGGATGAGAAACTCCGAAACATCGAGCACGATTCAAAATGACATATCGGTATTTTCTTTTGAGGACACTGCATCGGTGGATCGCATCATCCTGAAGGATGAAAACGGTGCAGTCATCGACTTGAAAAGAACGGATGAAGGCTGGAGCTTGAACGATCAATATGCCGCGCGTCCAGACGCCGTCCGCAACCTGCTCACAACCATGAAAAAAGTTTCGGTGCGGGCGCCAATCAGTCAGCAAGAAATGAACACCGTGCTAAAAAACATCATCACAAGTCATACCTTGGTGGAACTTTATGCAAACGGTGAACTGGAAAGGAATTATTACGTCGGTGGACCGGATCGAGAGCACACAGGAACGTTCATGTTGATGAAAGGGGCTCAAAGGCCCTATTTAACCCACATTGAAGGATTTCATGGATTTTTAACCCCACGTTTTTTCACCAATGAATTCGAATGGCGCCACAGGGGAGTGTTTGAATACCCGGTCGACAACATTGCACGCATAGAAGTGGATTATGTAGACCAGCCAGAAAAAAACTTTCGGGTAGAGCGGACCGTTACGGGCGACTTTGAAGTGTTTGCAGGAGAAAACATGGCCTCGGTTTCTGCAATTGACAGTTTCATGCTGAGCACATACTTGAGTAACTTTAAAATGATTCATTATGAAAGTTACGAAGAGACGAAAAGCGAAGCCTTTTTGGATTCAGTACGCACCAGCAAGCCCATCTTTCATATCGAGGTGACCGATGTGGGTGGAGCCAGTAAGAAGGTCACGGGATTTCGAAAGCCATTAAAAGAAGGATATGACCCCGAAGGCAATGAAATCCAATACGATATGGATCGGCTCTATCTCGCAATCGATTCTACGGAAATAGTGATCGGACAGTACGTAATTTTCGACAAACTCATACAGGAGATAACCTTCTTTAGAAGTCGTTAAAAACTTCCGAAAACTAGGGCCGCCACTTGATTTCCATCTTGTGGTTAAACGTCTATATTTGCCCACTGTCAGAGGAGCCAACTGCTCGTCAAACTATAATCAAACAGCATGAAATTCATCGTTTCCAGTAGCACGCTTTTGAAGCAACTCACTTCCATCAGTGGAGTACTCAACACGAGCAGTAACTTACCCATCTTAGGCTACTACCTCTTTGATGTGAGCGACAAAAAGCTAACCGTTTCCGGTTCTGATCTCGAGTCTACAATGATTACCGAGATCTCCTTAGAGAAAGCCGATGATGATATGAAAGTGTGCGTTCCAGCGAAGCTTCTCCTCGACATGCTCAAAACATTCTCGGATCAACCTCTCACCTTTTCGGTCGATGGCAAAAGCTTCGGAATAGAAGTGGCCTCTGATTCAGGAAAGTACAAGTTGGCCGGTGCGAGCGGCGATGAATTTCCTCGGCTTCCTGAAATGGAAGCAGCTTCTAAAATGAAGATCGACAGCGGTATCCTTTTCAACGCAATCAATAAAACGGTTTTTGCCACAGGCAACGACGAACTGCGACCAGTGATGAGCGGAGTTTATTTTGCCCTGGAGAAAGACGGAGTAACCTTCGTAGCAACGGATGCGCACAAATTGGTTAAGTACCACCGAACCGATTGCAAGTCTGGTAAATCAGCCAGCTTCATCATGCCTAAGAAGCCGCTCAACTTGCTGAAATCTTTGATGGCAAGTCTGTCTACCGATGTCGAAATAGAGTACAACGAAACCAACGCATCGTTCGTTTTTGAAAACTACAAGTTGGTCAGCCGTCTTATCGATGGTAAGTATCCAAACTACGACGCCGTCATCCCAAAAGAGAATCCAAACGAAATGACCATCGCGCGAGATGTTTTTCTCAACAGCGTCCGTCGGGTGTCGATATTCTCAAACAAAACGACCCACCAAGTTCGATTGAGCATCAAAGGGAGTGAACTTCAGGTTTCTGCTGAAGACCTGGATTACAGCAATGAAGCTACCGAACGACTCAACTGCAACTACAAGGGTGAAGACATCGTCATTGGCTTCAACAGTCGGTTCTTGGTTGAGATGCTCAACAATTTGGAATCGGATGAAGTAAGGCTTCTCTTGAGCGCACCTAACCGTGCCGGGCTCCTGTCACCGACCGAAAAGGACAGCGCCGAAGACATCGTCATGCTGGTTATGCCAGTGATGTTGAGCCAATAGATGCTTCGCTTTTCGTACCTTTCAATTCGTGTTTTGGAAATTTCAAGTTAGCCTGTGCTGCTTGAGCGCTATCCTTTGTATTCCTTTGGATGCAGCAGCTCAAGATTGCATTGGAGGACAAATTTATTCGCAAGAAGCCTACCTCTATGGCCGCTTCGAAGTGGGCATGCGCTCTGCTGAAGTGAGCGGCGTGATTTCATCCTTTTTCTTGTACAATTTGGATTTGGGTTGCAACTGGCCCGCCGAAAACAACGAAATCGACATCGAAATGACTGGAAACAGTGAAAACCTGCTGTTCACCACGCACTATCCTGGCCCGTTTTACATTACAGACACGTATTCACCCGCGTTCAATCCGCACGACAGCATTCATCACTACGCCATCGAATGGGAGCCAGATACGGTCCGTTGGTTTGTTGACGGTGAATTGGTGACCACCCAAGACCATGACGGTGTAGACCAACTGATGTATCCCATGCGGATCATGATGAACCTGTGGGCTGTGGACAATGAGGCTTGGGCCGGGCCGTGGGACACAACGAGCATTCCCGTTTCGACTGAGTACACTTACGTCCGCTGTTTTTCGTACACCCCTGGGGTGGGCACAACTGGAACGAACAATGCGTTTAGCTTGAAATGGGAGGATACGTTTGACACGATTGACACGGGGCGGTGGAGCATCGAACAATTTGGTGGATTCACCGGAAATTTTTGCTCTTTTGAAAGCACCTCTGTGCGCGTGGATAACGGTTCGTTGACGCTACATATCGAGGCGCCACAAGATCACCCGCCCGTGCCCGTTACTTTTTCAGTAGATATGCGTGAATCACCCCTCGAGGCAAACGATGTGATTTACTTGAACGGCTCTTTCAATAACTGGTGCGGCACGTGCACGCCGATGAGCCAACAAGGAAGTAGTTGGACTTCGACCGTCATGATTGAACCTGGCGAACACGAATACTTGTTTACCAAAAACACTTGGGAAGAGAACGGTGGAGCTCCGTTTCAAAGCTCGTGCGACTACAATCCTTGCGATGAATGGTTGAACTATGGAGTGCTGATTCCCATTGGTTCTGACCCGATTTCACTCGAGACTGTGTGTTGGTCTGCATGCCATGCTTGTGCACCTTTGGCCATTCCAACCGTTTCGCCTGGCATTGCTTCCAAAGTTGAGGTGATTTACGATGCGCTCGGGCGCGTTTCCCACGAAGGAGCAGCGGGGCTACTTATCTATTTCTACGAGGACGGAACGGTTGAGAAAAAATTCAATCGACTCAGCGGCGTACGTTGACCTCGGCAAGCGTGATGCCTTAGCCACCCGTATGCGCTACTTGGCCACCGGAATTTTGGGATATCACAAGGAATCTTCCTCTTTTGGCCGATAGGAATAGCGGATTCGATAAGGTCTTCTTTCCTCCGAGGCGCCGTCGTACAATTCCTCGAAATCAATCTCTTCTTCCCATGCATCCCCCTCTTCTTCTTCGATTTCCCAGCTGTACTTTGGTTTCTCAGGGCCTTCACCCCGATAGTAGAATGCCAATATGATCCCTGCGAGAGCTCCGAACAAGTGGCCTTCCCAAGAAATTCCTGGTTTGATGGGCAGCACGCCCCAAATCATGGATCCGTACAAAAAGACCACCACCAGGGAAAGGGACATCAATCGAAAATGCTTTCTGAAGACGCCGGAGAAAAATATGAAGGCTGCCAAGGCGTAAATAACCCCGCTGAAGCCAATGTGATTTCCGCTGCGTGCAGCAATCCACATCCAAACTCCGCTCATCACCCAACTCCAAAGAATAACGGGACGAGCTAATTTTCCATAAAAACTGAAGAGCCCTAGGAGCAGTACAAATGCCGTGATGCTATTGTCCGTAATGTGCTTCCAATCTGCGTGTAACAGCGGGTAGGTAAGGATTCCGATGAGACCCTCCATTGACCTAGGTGCCAGTCCTAAGTCCCTCAAATCATAGTCGAGCAAAGCGTCCAATCCAAAGATCAACCACAGTGATCCGACGATAAGAATCGTATTGAATAGACTGTATTTTAAGTTCTTATTGATTTTTTCCTGAAATTAGAGCAATCTAAGCACAATCCGTCAACCTATGAATTTCAGAATTTCCCTTTTGCTCGTTTCGGTTGTATTGTCAATGAGCGTACCAACGTTTGGACAAGACACAACGGCAGTAGAATCCTTTGAAGTGCTCGAGATCAGCGGCGTGATCAGTGTGGACGATGATGGAGTCGAAGATGCCTTGGTAGAGCTGTTTGAAGGCAACCGCGTGGTGGACGCCTTTGAGACCAAGAAGAACGGTAAGTTCAAGTTTACCCTTTTCAGCAATATGGTTTACACGATCCAGATCAACAAACAGGGGTACTACACCAAACGCATCTCAATCAGTACAAAGGTTCCTGTTGACTTTGAAGGCTTTGAAAAGTTCCAATTTGACGTCGGCTTAACTGCTAAGGACATCGAAAAATACGACCCTGCTTTGGCCGAATATCCGTCGGCGTTGATCGCCTTTGACACGAAGAAACAGGCCTTCAATTTTGACAAGGATTACACCAAGACATACTTCGACGAAATTCGTTTATCGGACAAATAATTCGTTATGCCAGATTGTCTTGTAGCCAAGACGCGATATTGGCTTCTACCCGGGAATGGATGCGAGCCGTATCTGCTTTGATAAATCGTTCGCCCGTAATCTTCTCGAACAATTCAATGTACCGCTCGCTAACAGTTTCAACAAAATCGTCGGGCATACCAGGCATGGTTTGTCCGTCCAAGCCTTGAAACCCATTCGAAATGAGCCATTGACGCACGAACTCTTTGCTGAGTTGTTTTTGCGCTTCCCCTCTCTCCTGCCTCGCTTCATAGCCCTCAGCATAGAAGTACCTAGATGAATCAGGCGTGTGGATCTCATCTATCAATGTGACCGTGCCATCCGGCGCGATTCCGAACTCGTATTTCGTGTCCACCAGAATCAATCCTTGATAGGCCGCGATCTCCGTTCCTCGTTGAAACAATGCCCGCGTATACGACTCTAACTTCGAATACAACGGCTCAGCCACAATTCCTTGTCGGATGATTTCTTCTTTAGAAATATCTTCATCGTGTCCTTCATCGGCTTTGGTCGCTGGGGTGATGATCGGCTCAGGAAAACGATCACTTTCCTTCATACCCTCGGGCATCACTACCCCACAAATCAAACGCTTCCCTGCACTGTACTCACGCCATGCATGTCCGCTCAGGTATCCACGAATCACCATTTCAACTTTGATGGGATCACATTTTAGTCCCACCGTAACGTTCGGATCCGGTACGGCAATCATCCAATTGGGTACAATGTCACGCGTCGCATCAAGGAAGCGGGCCGCCAATTGGTTCAACACTTGGCCTTTGAAGGGAATTCCCTTTGGCAAGACATGGTCGAACGCGGAAATGCGGTCGCTCGCAACCATCACCAAGTATTCATCTCCAATGTGGTATACGTCGCGTACTTTACCCCGATACATCTTCTTCTGTTTGGGAAAGTGATAGTTGGTTTCTTTCAATGCCTCTACCATAGCGGACTCTTTCAAGGTTTCTTCGTTTTCAATGACGCCGCTTTTGAATCGGCAATTTCATACTTCTCAATAATGCTTTCAACCAGTTTATGTCGAACTACATCTCGTTTGTCCAGTGTGATTTGGGCCACCCCTTTGACGCCCTTCAAAATCGCCATCGAATGGAGTAAACCGCTGTTGATGTGTTTTGGGAGATCAATTTGGCTCGCATCGCCGGTCACGATAAACTTAGAGCCCTTTCCCATCCGGGTAAGGAACATACGCATTTGATTCGCACTGGTATTTTGTGCCTCGTCCAGGATTACAAACGAATTAGCCAAGGTTCTTCCACGCATAAATGCCAATGGGGCTATCTCTATCACTCCACGCTCCAACAGTTTGCTCAGCTTGTCATGTGGGACCATATCAAAAAGAGCATCGTACAACGGCCGCAAATACGGATCTAATTTCTCCTTTAAGTCGCCGGGAAGAAAACCAAGGCTCTCCCCAGCTTCTACAGCAGGACGAGTGAGAACAATGCGCTGCACTTCTTTATCCTTCAAGGCCTTCACGGCTAGTGCAACCGCTGTGTACGTTTTGACTGTACCGGCGGGCCCTACGGCAAACAGCATGTCGTTGTCGTCCATCAACTCAACCATTTTTAGCTGGTTCGGAGTTCGGGCCTTGATCACTTTGCCATTGTTGCCATAAAGCAATACGGAATCATCGGCCTTGATTTCAGGATTCGATGATCCCAAGAGGTTCTTCACATCTGAATCGTCGAGTCGGTTGTATTGGTTGAGGAAATGGATCAACTCTTTCCATTTTACTTCGAACTTTTCTAGCTCTTTCTCCGGGCCCAATACTTTGACCTGATCTCCTCTCGCGATCAGTTTTAGGGCTGAAAAATGTTTTCGTAAAACCTGCAGATTCGCATTGTTTACTCCAAGAATATCCACTGGGTGGATGTCTTCAAATTGTATGATCAGTTCGTGCAAGCAGTTGTCATTAATCAGGTTGTGCCACGCAGGATTTTCTACTTTCGCGCTACGCAAAGAAAGAAATTTCTGAGCGGGAAACTAAGGTGATTTTATGCCCATCATAACGCTGACATCAGATCTAGGATACCAAGACCATTATCTCGCAATGGTTAAGGCTAAAATTCTATCGCATAAGCCTGATGCTCAGATTATTGACATCAATCACTCCATTCATAAGTTTAACATCGCAGAAGCTGCGTTTGTGTTGAAAACAATGTTGGGTGAATTTCCAAAAGACACCATTCACATCGTCGGAGTTGGAACCCAATCCATCGACGACATCGTTCACTTGGGCATTCGATATCGAGACCAATACATCCTTACGGCTGATACGGGTTTGTTGAGCTTGATTGCCGAGCAGCATCCCGATTTGGTTGTCGAGCTTCAAATGAACCTCGACACAGATATTCGGATCTTTCCTATGCGAGACCTGTATGCTCCTGCGGCCGTTCACCTTCTGAATGGGGGCACATTAGAGGTAATTGGCAGACGGGTCGAAACATTCAATGAACGCGTACTTCTCAAGCCTACTACAGGAAGCGACTACATCAAAGGCGCGGTGATTTACGTGGATGACTACGGCAATGCCATTTCTAATATTGATGCAAGGCTCATTAAGGAAGTAGGCAAGGGACGGGAGTTTTTAATTGGTTTTGTTCAGAAGGGCTACGAGATGACCGATATCAAACTGCGTTATTCTGACGTTGCCATGGGAGAGCGATTGGCTCTCATCAATAGCTCAGGCCACCTTGAAATCGCAATCAATCAGGGCCATGCTGCAGACCTACTCGGCTTGCACGCTGGTGAATCAGTAATCATGACGTTCTAGTATGCAGCGCGTAGTAAAAATGACATTCAAAGAAGAGTTGTTGGACGAGTTCATCGCCATCTTCGAGGCGTCAAAGCCAAAAATTGAGGCCTTTCCCGGATGCGCCAAGGTCGATTTGGTACAAGACATCAATGACGCTAGGGTCCTCATGACGCTTAGCGTATGGGACAATCCTCAAGCACTAGAATCATACAGAAACTCAAGCCTATTCAAAGAAACGTGGGCCAAGACCAAGGTGTTATTTAACGCCCGTCCTGAAGCTTGGAGCGTAGAGAAAATAAGATGATGGAAGAAAAAGACAGAAAAAAGAGGATCGAGGAGATGATAGCGGAATTGACATCCAAGAACGATCGGCGCGTCGTCGGAGCGCTTAAAATGGTTCCGCACGAAGGCAGCCCTGAGATGATGGACGCCTTATTTAACTTGCTTGCGGAACATCAAACCAAGGATGTGCGCATACTATTAGAAAAGACGCTGCACAATCTGAAGGACTCCGCATGCATTGTTCCTATGATTGATATTCTTCGCGACGCGAATCGTTCAGAACTTCATAAAGAAGTACTCAACAGCATCTGGCAATCCGGTCTCGACGCTTCAAACGAGCTCGATATTCTCATCGAAACAGCCATCAATGGAGACTTCATGACCGCAGTAGAAGTAGTTACGGTCATCGAAAATTCAGAATTTGACAACGACATGTTATTGACCGACGCCATTTCAAGAATGGATGAAGTGGTAGCGGACAAAGGTGAGAAACAAGAATTATTGATCAGCCTGCGTCAGCTCCTTCTCGACAAATTGTTAGGTGAGCAATGAATGATGGGTCACATCCATTGATTGACTACTTGATCCGAGAACACGTTGCGATCAACTCCTTGGCGACGGAACTTCAGGATGTGGAATTGGCAGACTCCATCGCGCTCTCGAGCCGTGCTTCGGCACAGTTTCATACGATGCTATTGCCACATTTTCGAATGGAAGAACATGTGCTCTTTCCATTTTGCTCCCAACGCACTTCCGAACTCGATCAGCTGATCTACTTACTCAATGATGACCATGCGGAGGTGGAGATTCTCTTTAAGAAACTGGAAAGCGAAGTCAATCAGAGGAGTCTTCTCAATTCCATTGGAACGCTGCTATCCCAACACCTTCAAACAGAAGAAACTGAGTTCTTACCGCTCATTCAGAATGGATTATCCAAAGGAGAGCTCGATGCGCTTTATGCTAGGATTCAAACAATGGACAAATGAAAAAAGGAAGCATCGTTGAGGGCGTTGAGATCGTAGACCTCGGGGCCAAGGGAAAGGTGATCGGTAAAAAGGAAGGGCAAGCATACCTCACGAAAGGAGCGCTCCCAGGGGATGTGGTGAGCGTCCAAATCCGAAAGAATAAAAAAGGCATGAAAGAAGGAAATGTTGTCCGCATTGAGACAGCATCCCCTCATCGCGTGGAAGCACCTTGCATTCATCAAGCCTTTTGTGGCGGCTGCAGCTGGCAAGAATTGTCGTATCAAAAGCAAATCGAGTTCAAAGAGCGCAACGTATTGCAACAACTCCGGCGCATTGGAGGATTGGCCAATGTGAATGCTGAGCCCATATTAGGCGCGGATAAGGTGTTCGGCTATCGAAATAAGATGGAGTTCACTTTTGTCCAACAACGGTGGCTCACCCCAGAAGATCTTGCCAAGGGCGACGAAGTAAAGAAGGATCAAGGTATCGGGTTTCACGTTCCGGGTAGATTCGATTGGGTCTTGCACGTAGAAGAATGTCATCTCCAGGCATCAGATCACAATAAAATGCGGAATTTCTTGTTCGATGAGGCACGAAAACTCCACTTATCCTTTTACCACCCACGTGATAAGGTGGGAACCTTGCGTAATGTGGTATTCAGAAATAATAGAAAGGGCGAATGGATGGTATTAATGATCGTGAAGGAGCAGAATCAGGAAGTAGATGAACTCTACCAGCGGCTGATTCGTCAATTTCCACAAATCGTTTCATTATGGTCCATTATCAACCAAAAGGTCAACGACACCTTTGGAGATTGTCCGGCCACATTGATTCATGGAGAACCGACCATCAAAGAAACTTTCACGCGCCCTGGCGATGGTGGTACATTGGATTACCTCATCGGCCCGAAGAGCTTTTTTCAAACCAATAGTCATCAAGCTGAGCGATTGTATGCATTGATCTACGAGTGGGCCAACCTCGATGGTGATGAGCTGGTCTATGACTTGTATACCGGAACCGGCAGCATTGCGCTCTACCTGGCTAACCGCGCGAAGCGTGTGATCGGCATCGAATATGTGCAAGAAGCCATTGAAGACGCAGAAAAAAATGCCGAGCTGAATGGCGTAGACAACTGTTCGTTTTATGCCGGCGACATGCGGGACATCCTGACCGACGATTTTGTAGCGGTGCACGGCATTCCGGACGTGCTCGTCACCGATCCGCCGAGGGCCGGAATGCATTCCGACGTGGTGCAGTGCATCCTGAATGCAATGCCGAAAAGAATCATCTACGTGAGCTGCGACCCAGCCACACAAGCAAGGGATTTAGCCCTCTTAGGTGAAAAATATGACGTCCATAAAACGCGTGCGGTAGACATGTTCCCTCATACCAGCCACGTGGAAAACATAGCGATGCTCTACTTACGCGGATAACGCATTGTGGACGTCGAGTACTTGTTGGATAAGGGATTGTTCAGGATTGTTCTCAATGCAGAAATCGGCCATTCCCGCAATCTTCTCTTGGGGCCATTGGTTGTTCATCCGTTCTTCAACGTCACCCCGACTTACGTCATCCCTGGCCATGATCCTCTCAATGCGCACATCGGTTCTGGCTGTGACTACAACCACTTGGTCACATTGGGCTGCTGCACCGCTCTCAAATAGAATTGCGGCTTCCTTGATGCAGTAGTCCACTGAATCAGGTAAAGATTCGATCCATTGAAGCGTCGATTGACGTACAGCCGGATGGATAATCGCGTTCAAGGCATTGAGCAGAGGTGGGTCTGTAAACACCAACTGAGCGATGCGTTTTCGATCTGGACTCCCATCTGGATGATATGCATCGGCTCCCAACAAGTTAATCACTGAGTGCACCACCTTCTCATCTTCAGCAAGCAAAGCGCGCGCTGCGAGATCCGAATTGAACACAGGAATGGAGAGGCTCTCAAACACCGTTGCTACCGTTGTTTTCCCGCTTCCAATTCCACCGGTTAATCCTACGAGTTTCATTCCTTGCGGCTTAAGACGATCTCTACTTTTTCAGGTTTAACTTGTATGCCTTGAGCATATACAGGCCATTCTTCGATGGATACGGGCAATACCATATAACCTTCTTCCATGTCAAGGAAGTCCACCGATAAACGGATGTCGTTCGGATTCAAGTCCTCGTATTTAGACAACGGAAGTTGCACGGTAGCCTCCACGCTGCTGGGGAACGTCAACATTTCGAGTGAATCGGGAACATTCAAGAGTGCTGGTGTCAACATAAAGCTACGCTCGGTTAGCTGATCTATGGACACTATGACCTTCACGCTATCAATCAATGTACTTGCGTCTTTCCCTATCCATTCGTCGGAAAGCTTGGCCTTGAGTGTCCTGCTCTTGCTCAATTCTCCAAGGTCAATGAGGTCTGTGTGAATGGCTTTCATGGTATCTAAAACAGACAACGCCCCATACACTTCTACCTCTGGAGGAATAATTTGGATTGAATCAATTTGGACAAAACCTTGCTTGACCGTAAAATTGGTGCGCGCTTTTACCGGCAAGGTCCTCACCACTTTTAAATCGAACACAAACACAATCGAATCGCTGAGCACTCGATTCAGCGCCAGGGCACCTTTCAATCGCTCTTGAAGGTCCTTTCCAAGGATAGCCTGATCTAAGTAGCCTCGTTGGTAATCGCCGTATACCCCGATTTTTAGGTTGTCTAAATTGACTAACAAGGTGTCTTGGGTCAATTTTCGATCGAACTGCAGTAAATCGAATCCGCTTCCACTTACGCTTACTGCTAGTTTTTGGGGGACATCATTGAGGAGCGTTTTATTCTCAGGAAAATTGAGGTACTTGACAGGAACAATCAAGGTAGTATTGTAATTTTTCCCAAGAGAAATGAGTATCCAACTCAACAGAGAGAGTCCGAGACAAATGAGAAACACCGTGAGTTTTCTGCGGTCCCTAAAAATGTCGCGGATACTGAAAAAGGAGTCTCTTGCCATCGTTGTCAAACCTACGTTAAATGCAATGATCAACAAACAAAAAGCCTCGACCGGAAACCGGAGGAGGCTTTGACATCATCAATACAGACGATTATTTTTTCTGCTGCAACTCGCTTTCGCCAGTACCCGTACTTAATTCAGGGCTCACGGCCGTCTTGGAGACCTTGACCTCTACTCCATTCGCGATGGAAAGAACCAAGTATTGGTCTTTGACCTCCACCACTTTGGCATGGATGCCACCGATGGTGATGACCTTATCTCCTTTTGAAAGGGCTTCACGAAACTTCTTCGCTTCTTTGGCCTTCTTGGTTTGCGGACGAATCATGAAGAAGTAGAAAACTACTACGATCAAGATGAGTGGCAAAAACGTCATGATGGGATTCTCTCCCCCTTCCGCTTGTAAAAATATACTTTGAATCATGTTCTATTATTCTTCTGAACCCTCGGTGGACGGCTCTAGTTCGGTTTCAACTTCTTCCATTCCTTCAGCGATAGGAACAATTACATCACCCTTTAATGTAACCGCAGAAGTCGCTGGTTCTGTGTTGGCGATGATGGAAACGCGCTTGTGCTGTTTTCCTTTTTTACCCTCGCTGTTAAACACCACTTTGACCTCTCCTTTCGCTCCGGGTGCGATGGGTTCTCTAGGCCATTCAGGAACGGTGCATCCGCAGCTACCTTTTGCCGAGACGATCACCAAATCCGCGTTGCCAGTGTTGGTGAAATGAAACGAGTGCGTTACCTTCTCTCCTTGTGTGATGGAGCCAAAATCGAAAACATCGCTTTCAAAAGTGATGGCCGTTGTTGCTTCTACATTTTGGGTTGTAATATTTCCTTCCCCTCCCTCAGGTGATGAGGCTCCGTCACAAGCAGCTAGCAACAGTGAAGCTGCAATTAGGGTGCTCATTAGAATTCTGTTCATTGATCTTCTTTTTAATGTGAGGCGCAAAAATAGAAGCTTGGGCATGACATAGTGGTTGAACCTTTGCTTTTAGTTAACAATTCACTCCAACAAGCCTCGTCCCCGCTTATTGATTCGCTCAGATTTCTTCATGTCGAGCACGAGCTTGTCTAACACGCCATTGATAAACACCTTGCTCTTCGGCGTGCTGTACGATTTCGCCAATTCTATGTACTCATTCAGCGTTACCTTTACTGGAATCGTCGCGAAATGCTCCAATTCTGCCAAGCCCATTTGCATCATAATCAGGTCTAGAAGGGCGATGCGTTCGCTCTCCCAATTATCCGCTTTGCTTGCGATCAATTCAGCATATTCAGGAGCAAATTGAATCGTCTTACGTAGGAGTTCTTTGGCAAAACTTTGGTCTTCCTTTTTGTCTTTGTACAAGTCGGCGAGCACAGTACTATTTGCAGTATCCCCTTCGGGCATAGCATGGATGGTTTTGAGCACGGTCAATGCAGCAATCGGAAGATCGTCTTGCCAATAGATGTCTTTTTCTTCCAAGGCTGAGTGCACAACATCATTGACGCCTAAGTGCTCCCGGAAAAGATACACGAGGATCTCCTTATCGAGCTGAAGGTTGTTGTCTTCCCGAATCATATAAAGCTTGTACTGTTCGTCCTCTCTGAAGGCTTTAAAGATTTTACGGATGTCGTCGTGCTCGTCTTTCCAATTGATCTTCGCCTTCTCCATCAATTTTTGCAACTGAACGTTCTCTTTCAATTGCTTGAATACGCGGTTCTCAATAAATCGTCTATTCGGATTCAATTCTTCAGTTGTCGGCAAGTTCTTGCGCATTCCTTGTTGTGAAATCTCTTCTGCAACTACCCCAACCTGCATGAGCAGCTTCACGAGGTAGAGATAGAGTGTATACAAGCGATTGATGCTTTCGAACATCTCGCGTTCCATCTTTACAAGATCCGCTTCGGGCGTTCGCTGGTACGCATAAATCGCCTGAAACACCTTGATTCTCAGGTAGCGTCGGTTGACCAATGTTGGCAATCCTTTATTCATTACAGGCTTCGGTGGATTTGTGCGATTTGTTCGATGCGTTGTTCGGCCATTTCATTGGCGATTTGATAGGTCGGCTTTCCGAAAGTCTGTGCATTTTCTAGCACCGTCATCGTGGTTTCATAAATGTTTTCGGCTTGTTCGAGTGCCCGCTCGCGGTTGTACCCTTCTAGTTCGCTGTAACAATTGATCAGTCCACCGGCATTGATGAGAAAATCCGGAGCGTAGATGATGCCTCTCTCTAACAACATCTTACCGTGTTTTTCTTCTTCTGCCAATTGGTTATTGGCTGCCCCTGCAATGATTTGGCACTTGAGCATCGGGATGGATTGGTCATTCAGCGTGGCTCCAAGCGCACAAGGAGCATAGATGTCCATATCGATGGCTGCGACTTCATCGGCATTGACTACTTCGACGCCGGAATGACGTTCGATTACTTCCTTGATTTTGTTTTGATAAATGTCGGCGATCATCACCTTTGCCCCTTCTTTCACGAGGTGATCTACGAGGTAGCTTCCGACGTGACCAGCGCCTTGAACCAATACCCTTTTGTCTTGAAGAATTTCACTTCCATAGGCCTTTTTAGCGGCCGCCTTCATGCCCATGTAAACGCCGTAAGCCGTAACAGGAGAAGGGTCTCCACCCCCACCTAAAGATTCAGGAATGCCCACCACATGTTCTGTTTCCATGTGGATGTACTCCATGTCTTTGGTGGTCATACCCACGTCTTCAGCGGTGATGTACTTTCCTCCTAACGAATCTACGAATGTGCCGAAGCGTCGCATGAGCGCCTCGTTTTTGATTTTTCTTGAATCACCAATGATTACGGCTTTTCCGCCTCCTAAGTTGAGTCCAGAAATCGCCGCTTTGTACGACATTCCTCGTGAAAGACGCAACACGTCGGTCAGCGCCTCATCCTCTGAAGCATAATTCCACATGCGGGTACCTCCTAAAGCTGGTCCGAGCACGGTATTATGAATACCGATGATGGCCTTTAGTCCGGTGGCAGGATCACTGCAGAAAAGAATCTGTTCGTGTCCCATTTTTTCCATCTGGACTAGCGGTGCATTTGCTTGAATTTCCACGTCAACTAAATTTTAAAGAACTTGTTATAAATGGTCTCTTTGGTGTTCGATTACATTTGCCAACCACGGCGCGGCAAAAGTATATTTATTCGGAAAGCACACAAGGGAAACAGGCGGAAGGTAAAATGAAGGATTTAGCACACATCAACAAGTACTTCAGAAAGTACAAATGGCACTTATTAGGGGGCACGTTATTCGTTGTCATTTCCAACCTCTTTGCCATCTTTCCGGCCCAGGTAATCCGCTACGCCATCGATTTTGTGCAAGACACCATCGCGGTATATCCTGCCTTTGACGCAGAAGGAATCTCCGAAGGCTACGTTTCTATTCTGACCAAGGCGGTGTTCCTCTTCGCGGGTCTCGTGATCGGCCTATCGATCGTTAAGGGATTCTTTTTGTATTTGATGCGACAGACCATCATCGTCATGAGCCGGCTCATTGAGTACGACTTGAAGAATGAAGTCTTCGACAAGTATCAGAGGCTGCACATGGCCTTTTACAAGCGCAACAACACGGGAGATCTGATGAACCGAATCAGCGAGGATGTGAGTCGGGTGCGCATGTACATCGGTCCAGCGATCATGTACACCATCAACTTGATCGTACTTTTTGTCATGGTCATTCTAACGATGATCAGTGTAAATCCGACCTTGACCATCTATGTACTCACTCCTCTACCCATTCTATCCGTCCTCATTTACTGGGTAAGCCGGGAAATCAACCAGCGCAGTGAGGTTGTTCAAGAAAAACTGAGCGATCTTTCTTCGTTCGTACAAGAAGCATTCAGTGGGATTCGGGTGATCAAAGCCTACAACCGGCTTGCAGAACGCGAGCATGAATTCACCGAACAATGCAATTCGTACAAAGATTCAAACCTCGATTTGGTCAGGATCAATGCATTGTTTTTACCGGCGATGATTCTATTGATCGGAGTTTCTACGATTCTGACCATCTACATCGGAGGAAGGTTAACTCTTGAGGGAAAAATATCTGCGGGTAACATTGCCGAATTTGTGATCTACGTCAATATGCTCACGTGGCCTGTTGCCTCGGTGGGTTGGGTTACATCGCTCGTACAACGGGCAGCAGCTAGCCAGAAAAGGATCAACGAATTTTTAGAGGCAGAGGAAGACATCATCAATCCGTCGAATTCTGAAGGATCCGTTCGTGGGAAAATTGAATTCAAGTCGGTGACCTTCGACTATCCTGATAGCGGGGTTCGAGCTTTGGACAATGTCTCCTTCGATGTTCAACCCGGTGAAAGCATCGCCATTGTTGGGCACACCGGATCTGGAAAATCGACCATAGCCAATCTCATTTGCAGGCTTTACGACACCGTATCAGGCAGCGTTCTGATTGATGATGCCGATATAAAATCCATCAATTTGGATACGTTCAGGAGCAGCATTGGCTATGTTCCACAAGAAGTATTTCTGTTTTCTGACACCATCAACAACAACATTGCCTTCAGCACTACGATTTCGAATGATGACAGCTCGGCAGTCTTCAAAGCTGCAGATGAAGCACAAGTGAGGCATAACATTGAGGAGTTTCCCAAAGGGTTTGAGACACGGGTTGGAGAGCGAGGCATTACGCTGTCAGGTGGACAAAAACAACGCATCTCCATTGCACGGGCAATCATCAAGGAACCCCACATACTTATTTTCGACGATTGCTTGTCGGCCGTAGATACCGAGACCGAAGAAAAGATATTGCGGAACCTACGTGACTTGATGGAAGGCAAAACCACGGTCATAATCAGCCATCGAGTTTCGTCGGTCAAGCACTGCGACAAGATCATTGTCTTGGAAGAAGGTCGAATTATTGAACAGGGGAATCATTCTCAACTTATTGATAAGCAGGGGGTTTACTTTGACATTCATGAACAACAGCAACTCGAAACGATGCGTTCTTTGGACTGAGCGGGTCATTCCATTATTTTTTTAGATTTGTCTAGGTCCGTGATGGGTTAGAAGCAATAATCGAACGAGGAATGGAAGATACTGGTGGAAACGAGCGCGATGAGATATACGCGAATGCAGTAAGGGCGGGTAAAAGGACTTACTTTTTCGACATACGAGCTACGAAGAACAACGACTACTACCTCACCATTACCGAAAGTAAAAAGCGCTTCAATGACGATGGCAGCGTGAGTTATCAAAAACACAAGATCTTCCTATACAAAGAAGATTTTGAGAAATTTTCGGATGCCTTGGGTGATTCGTTCAAGAAAATCATCGAGTTGAACAAAGAACAGAGCAACGAGCTTGAGTCTAAGTTAAACAACCAATTCACTGACATCAGTTTTGACGAACTTGGAGCGTCGAACAAGGAAGAAAGCGACGATTCGTAGTTACAAGTCTAGCAATCCCTCCGGTAGGTCCAGGGTGATGCTTCCCTCCTTCAAGTCTATTTTTACTATAAAGGCTTCGACCAACGGAATATACTGCTCTTCTCCGGCTTTCGACGTTACCACCAGTAATAATTGAGCCTTGTTCTCAACGGTATCCACCACTTCTCCGATCGCATGGCCATCCTTGTTCACGACGTTCATCCCCACCCAATCGACTTCATCGGAAAAGGACAACAGGTCATTCTGCTGAAAAATTACTGTTCCTCTTAAGGCTTCAGCCTTTGCCACCGTATCCACCCCGCGCAGTGTCAGCTTAAAGGTGGTCGTGCTGAGCACTGCTAAGTCATCGATGGCATATGGCACCTTAGATTCGAACTGATTCAAGTAAAGCAATTCGAATTCTCTGAATTGCGCATTGTACGCAACTTCGGCCTTTACCACAACGGCTCCTTTCAGTCCGTGGGGTTTAACTATGACGCCTATCTCAGTAAATTTCATGGTATAAAAAACCCCGACACTCGGGTCGGGGCTTACTTATCGGTGGAGCCTACTATCAGGCTTCTTTTTTCTCTTCTTCTCCTTCGGCTGGAGTCTCCTCTGCCTTGGTCTCAGCGGCAGGTGCCTCTTCTTTTGCCTCTTCTGCAGAAGCTTCAGCCTTCGTCTCTTCGGCAGGCGTCTCTTCTTTGGCAGGTTCGGCTGGTGCCTCTTCTGTTGGAGTGATGGCATCGGCTACTTCTTCAACAGCTTCCACAACGGCTTCAACTGCCGATTCAGCTGCGTCTACTACCGCCTCTGCTGCGTCTGTTGCTGCATCAGCCATAGTCTCAACCGCCCCTTCAGCTGCTTCAGCTGCTTCAGCAGATTCCTCTGCTGCTTCTTCTTGTGCGGACAAACTTGCAATACGTGCTTCGTTGGCTTCTCTTTCTGCTGCCAATCTAGCTTTGCGTTCGTCAGCGGCCGAAGATGCTAAGCCATCACGCTTTTTCTGAATGTTTCCTTCTTTGTCCTCAAGCCACTTATCAAACTTGGCTTTTGCCTGGTCTTCAGTAAGTGCGCCTTTTACCACACCCCTCTTGAGGTGGTCCATCATCAATACACCTCTGTACGACAAAATAGCACGAGCTGTGTCTGACGGTTGAGCACCCTTTTGAATCCAATCTAGACTCTTTTCAAAGTCTAAAACGATGGTTGCTGGGTTAGTGTTAGGATTGTAAGTTCCGATCTTTTCGATGAAACGTCCGTCTCTCTTTGATCGTTGGTCAGCTACGACGATGTGGAAAAATGGTTTTCCTTTCTTACCGTGGCGCTGAAGTCTAATACGTGTTGACATCTATATATGGTGTAATCTATTCGTTGCGAAAACTGGCCGATTAAATCGGCTGCAAATATCTGATTATAATAATAAGTATTACATAATTTCTATAAAAAATTCAACTCAACACCTCTCGACATCGGATTGAAGGCATTTGTCTTACGAATACTAGAATTAATCGATATATAATGAATTTGGAGCTTCCTAACGGAACAACAAATCGTCTTGCTAGATATCTTCGGTGACTTTTCTATTAACAAAAGGCTGTTAACCTAACCTAACCTTGATATGAGTAGACTGCTACGCAACGCACTTTCCATTCTTTCATTTCTCCTTTTGACTGGCACAAGTGCTTGGTCACAGTGCTTCTCCACCATATCTGAATTTCCGCACCACACCGACTTCGAAAACGGTCTCAATGGATGGTACAATGCAGCGGATGAGAATTTCGATTGGATCATCAATACGGGCTCAACTCCTGCCTCTGGCGTAGGGTATGAAACCACCGGTCCCTCCAGCGCATATGAAGGAAGCAACTATCTATATACGGAAACTACTACTGCTTCTGATTTCAACTGCATCCCTGGCAGCAATGACTACGTACTTACAACCGGTGATTCCGCGGCCTTCCAAAGTCCATGCTACTCGTTTCCTTCCAATTCGGCCGCCTTCATGCGCTTTCGCTACCACATGTATGCTGGTACGTCAAGCGAGATGGGAACCTTGGTTGTCCAAGTTCGCGTTTCTTCTTCGAGCACCTGGACGGGGGTTGGAGATACGCTGGTAGGAAATCAAGGAAACTCTTGGCAGCTGCACACGGTTGACCTTTCATCTTATGCAGGCCAAACGGTTCAACTCAGGATTCTAGCAATCACAGGAACGTACACACACAGCGGCTTTGGAAGTGGTCCAATCGACTCAGACGGCGACCGCGCCATTGATGACCTGTGGGTCGGAACTGGGATGCTTTCATCTGGTTTGGATTGTCCGAACGACAATGATGGTGCTCTAACCGCCGTGGGTTACTTCGGTACGGGTTCAGCCTCTTATTTGTGGAGTACAGGTTCTACTTCTTCCAGCTTGACTGGATTGTCTGCCGGTACCTATACGGTTACCATCACAAAAAACTCCGTGAGCAAAGTTTCTACCACTGTATTAGAAGCATATGATACTCCATCGGCTCCAAGCATTGCCGAACCGGATACCATTATATGTACGAATAATTTAACGGCGGTCAACTTGAGTGTAGGCTACCCTGACAATCCCAGGACATTTACTTATACAAGCACTATTTATTCTACTCCAACATCGGGAGTAAATACCATTAGCATTTCAAATACTCCAACCAACGCCACGAGTGTAGGTACCTTTTCATTCTTCTACATGGGAGATATCGATGATCCGTCAACCTCGGGTCAAGGCGAATTCGCCAGTGTGAGGGATGAGAATAGTTCCTTGATTCTAGATTCTTTGAATACTGCATGTCAGTGCGTACGAAACTTTGATTCGGCCAGCGTCATCTTTGACAATTCAACCCTGCTCTCTTACCTCGCAAATGGCAGTACCCAATTCACCAGTCAGAGAAATGGAAACGTAAACGTAGGATGCCTCGGGCACGGTGACGAAATGAAGGCCTACATGTCCTTTGAGTATGACTACTCCGATTTTTACCCGTATTGGTTCACAACTCCATGTCCCACATCAACCGCCTCTGCCGTCGATTCTGGATATTCGGTTTCGTTCAACCCTACCACAACTACAACATACTACGTACGTTTCTTTGACAATTCCTGCGGCGCATACTCTGGATGCGACAGCGTGACGGTTACGGTAGCGACTCCGCCGAGCGTTTCTGTAAGTCCAGCAAACCCATTCTATTGCGGTACTCCAACCACAATAACCGCCAGCGGCGCCACTTTTTACACTTGGTCACCTGGAACAGGCTTGAATCAAACAGCTGGAACCTCGGTCAACGCAAGTCCTGCAACAACTACCAACTACAACGTGGTGGGTGTAAATTCCAGCGGATGTGTGGACACGGCCTACTTCACGGTAACGGTAACCTCTGGTCCTAGCGCCAGTATCACAAGTACCAACGTCAGTTGCAACGGAGGCTCCAATGGAACTGCATCGGTTACGGCTTCTGGAGGAACAGGCACATACACATATGTCTGGTCAAGCGGCGGCACCACCAGCTCGATTACAGGGCTTTCAGCCGGAACCTACACGGTTACCGTTGACGATGGTACCACGTGCCAAGCCGTGCAATCCGTAACGATCTCAGAACCAAATGCACTCAGCATAACGATTGCAGGTAACAACATAGGTTGTTCTGGATATTCCACGGGAAGTGCATTTGCCTTTGTGACTGGGGGTACAGCCTCGTATACTTATTCGTGGAGCAATGGCTCTACTTCCAATGTAGTTTTTGGCTTGGCAGCGGGAACCTATACCATCACGGTAACCGATGCGAATAGTTGCACGGGCACGCAATCTGTCACGATTACTCAACCGTCAACGGCGCTGAGCTCAAGCATCACTGCCATGAGCAACGTAAGTTGTTTTGGCGGGAATAACGGTTCGGCAACCGTAACTGCCTCAGGCGGAACGCCTTCGTACGGCTACGCATGGAGCTCAGGAGCGAACACCGCTACAGCGACCAATCTTTCTGCTGGAAATCACATTGTAACCGTCACGGACGCCAATGGATGCGTCTCAGTTTCCGTAGCAACGATAACCCAACCTTCGTCCGCGGTTTCTGTTTCTATAACCAGCTCCACTAACGTCACTTGTAATGGAGGAAACGACGGTGCAGCGAGCGCCTCGGGAACCGGCGGTACTGGCTCCATTTCCTACGCTTGGTCTTCTGGTTCCACTAGTTCAACAGCTAATACACTTAGCGCCGGTACATACACGGTAACCGCAACTGATGCAAATGGTTGTGAAGCAACCACAACAGTGACGATTTTAGAACCAGTTGAGGTGAGTGCAAGTATGTCAGTGACCAATGTCCTATGTAATGGACAAAGCAATGGTTCGATTACGGCGGCAGGAGCTGGAGGAAACGGTACTACTTACACATACGCATGGAGCAACGGAGGATCGTCAGGAACAATCACTGGCTTGGCCGCTGGGACGTATACGGTGACTATCACTGACACAGCGGGCTGTACAGGAACGGAAACAGCTACGGTAACGGAGCCTAGCATCTTAGTTGCCTCAACCTCTTTGGGCAGCAATGTTAGCTGCAACGGTGGTAACGATGGTTCAGCATCTGCTTCCGGTTCTGGGGGTACTTCGCCTTACTCCTACAGCTGGTCGTCTGGTTCTACTTCTGCTACCGCTTCTTCGCTCTCTGCTGGTACCTATACCGTAACGGTTACCGATAACAACGGATGTACCGATACTGAGACCATTACCATTACCGAGCCTGCCACTGCGGTGGCCGCGTCCATTGGCACACCGACCAACGTGAGTTGCAACGGTGGCAACGACGGTTCTGCTACCGCTTCAGGGTCAGGGGGAACTTCGCCTTACTCCTACAACTGGTCTTCTGGGTCTACTTCTGCTACCGCTTCTTCGCTCTCGGCTGGTACCTATACCGTAACGGTTACCGATAACAACGGGTGTACCGATACCGAGACCGTCACCATTACTGAACCTGCTACTGCGGTGGCCGCTTCTATTGCCTTGGGCAGCAACGTAAGTTGCAACGGAGGTAGCGATGGTTCTGCTACCGCCTCCGGTTCAGGAGGTACGCCAACCTATTCTTATAACTGGTCTTCGGGCGCTACCGTGGCAACGGCTACTTCGCTCTCTGCTGGTACCTATACCGTAACAGTAACCGATAACAACGGATGTACCGATACTGAGACCATCACCATTACCCAGCCCACTGTGCTCGTAGCTTCCACTTCTTTGGGCAGCAACGTAAGCTGCAACGGAGGCAACGACGGTTCGGCATCTGCTTCTGGTTCTGGAGGCACTTCGCCTTACTCCTACAGCTGGTCGTCTGGTTCTACTTCTTCTTCAGCTTCCTCGCTCTCTGCTGGTACCTATACCGTAACGGTTACCGATAACAACGGATGTACCGATACCGAGACCATTACCATTACCGAGCCTGCCGTATTGGTTGCCTCGACCTCTTTGGGCAGCAATGTTAGCTGCAACGGTGGTAACGATGGTTCAGCATCTGCTTCCGGTTCTGGTGGTACTTCGCCTTACTCCTACAGCTGGTCGTCTGGTTCTACTTCTGCTACTGCTTCTTCGCTCTCTGCTGGTACCTATACCGTAACGGTAACCGATAACAACGGATGTACCGATACCGAGACCATTACCATTACCGAGCCTGCCATTTTAATTGCATCGATCGATTCATCCTCTAACATTTCGTGTTTTGGACTGTTCGACGGAATCGCATACAGCAGTGCATCTGGAGGGACTTCCCCATATAGTTATGCTTGGAGTTCAGGCTCTTCCACTGCGACTGCAACAGGTTTAGGGGCGGGTACGTTTACAGTTACAGTAACCGACAACAATGGATGAACCGACACAGAAACGGTGACCATCTCACAACCCACGTTATTGGTGGCTTCGGCCAGCGTAGACAACGACGTATCGTGCAATGGTGGAAACGATGGTCAGGCAACCGCTTCAGGGTCTGGAGGAACTCTTGGTTATACGTACAGTTGGTCTTCGGGCGCAACGACGGCTACCGCAACATCGCTAGCAGCCGGCACCTATATCGTTACCATAACGGACGCGAACAATTGCAGCGATACAGCAAGCGTTACGATCACAGAACCAAGCCTATTAATAGCCTCCACAAGTTTAGGAAATGACGTGAGTTGTAACGGTGGAAGCGATGGCTCAGCGAGCGCTTCGGCGACAGGTGGCACCTCTCCCTATACCTACATTTGGTCATCGGGATCCACTAGTTCATCTGCGACAGGACTTTCTGCAGGAACTTATACCGTCACCGTTACCGATAACAACGGCTGTACCGATACCGAGTCCATAACGATTGCAGAACCAGCCGTCCTCAACGTATCCGTTGCTGGAACTAATGTATCTTGTAACGGTGCAGCTGATGGACAGGGTGCTGCAAGTGCTTCGGGTGGAACAACACCTTATTCTTATCTATGGTCTACAGGTTCAACCGCAAGTACGGCTACCAATTTAGGCCCTGGCACGTATACTGTGACTGTAACGGATGGAAATGGATGTACGGCGACCGCTTCTGTAAGCATTACCCAACCAGTGGCATTAGTAGCCAGTATAGCCTTAGACAGCAATGTAAGCTGCAATGGCGGAAATGACGGTTCGGCAACCGCTTCCGTCTCAGGTGGAACACCGACGTATTCCTTCGCTTGGTCGAGTGGATCCAATGACTCGATCGCCTCATCCCTTTCTGCGGGCACATATACGGTTACAGTCACAGACGCCAATGGATGCACAGATACAGAAACCATCACCATCACAGAACCCAGCCTCTTGACGACCACTACCTCCGTTACTGGCAACGTAAGTTGCTACGCTGGAAGTGACGGAAGCGGATCTGTAAGTGCTTTAGGTGGATCCTCTCCATATGCATACAACTGGAGCTCAGGGGCCACTTCCACGTCAGCATCAGGTCTTTCAGCCGGTACGCATTATGTCACGGTTTCTGATGCCCAAGGCTGTGAAACCCTCGACAGCATTACGATCACACAGCCTGACTCCCTCATAGCCAATGCTGCTGTCCTAGCCACTGTAAGTTGTAATGGAGGAAGCGATGGATCCATCTCGGTGACCATTACAGGGGGTACTACTGCTTATGGTATCGCTTGGTCAACTGGAGGAACCTCAAGCACACTAACGAGTCTACCTGCAGGAATGTATACGGTGACCATTACCGATGCAAACGGTTGTACCGACACCGCATCAACCGAAGTTACAGAGCCAGACACGTTGAATGTAGGCATTACGCTTGGCAACAATGTCAGCTGCAATGGTGGCAATGACGGCACTGCAACTGCAATCGGCACTGGAGGTACCGCGCCTTATTCCTACTTGTGGTCTAATACAACTGCGTCTGCTTCGGTAAGTGGCCTTTCTGCTGGTACCTACACGGTAACCATGACCGATGCCAACGGCTGCAACGACACTTCGTCGATCACCATCGTAGAACCTAGCGTATTGGTTGCTTCGGCTGGAGCTGTGAACAACGTGCTCTGCAGCGGCGATAGCTCTGGAACAGCTACAGCAAGCGCAAGCGGAGGCACAGGTCCTTATGGATTTGCATGGAGCACTGGAGACACGACGGATACGGTTACTGCTCTTCTTGCAGGAACCTACTCAGTGACCATCACCGATGACAATGGTTGTACAGACAGCGCCTCAATCACGATTGTGGAGCCTTCTGCAGTAAACGCACAAGCCTTTTGGATCTCAGATGCTGCGTGTAATGGAGAGGCGACTGGCTCTGCCTACGCATCTGGTTCTGGAGGTACAGGTCCGTATAGCTATGTTTGGAACACAGGAAGTGCGAACGACACCTTGTTTAATATCGCTGCCGGGCTGTACAGTGTGACCATTATAGACGCGAACGGTTGTTCCGACAGCGACACGGTTTCAATCAATGAGCCTGCAGCGCTTTCACTGACGTTTGCACTTTCTGATCCATTGTGCAATGGCTCGAGTGATGGTGTTATAACTTCGACAACGACGGGCGGCACCCTGCCCTATTCGTATTTGTGGACTACGGGGAGTACTTCTGCGAATATTTCGGGTTTAAGTGCTGGTTCTTATACGCTGACCGTCACTGACGCCAATGGTTGTTCGATTGCCTTGAATGGCCAACTCAACAATCCTAGTTCTGTCGTTGCGAGCATCGCACCTCAAAACAACCTCTGTTTCGAGGATTCTACTGGATTGGCCGTGGCTAGCGCTACGGGCGGTGCAGGAAACTACTCCTACGCTTGGAACACCGGCGGATCGAATGACACCCTTGCTGGGGTCATCGCAGGCACCTACACCGTGACGGTTTCTGACAGTAACGGCTGTACAGATATTGAGACCGTCACACTTACCCAACCGACTGCCTTGAGTGCATCCATCGCCTTTATAGATAGTGTCGCTTGCTTCGGTGATTCATCAGGGTTGGCCATTGCTGCTGCGTCGGGCGGAACTTCTCCTTATTCGTATAGCTGGCCATCACCTTGGACCAGCAACAACGATTCATTGATCAATGTTCCGGTGGGAGGTTATACGGTTACCGTAACGGACAACAACGGTTGCACTGATACGGCCGTTGCCATCGTTGATCAATACCCGTCCTTGGTTCTTCTAATTGACTCAACGCAGGACGTAACCTGTATCAATGGAACGGACGGCTATGCATCGGTTGTGGCTTCTGGTGGAGCAGGTGGTTATACCTACGCGTGGTCGAATGGCTCTACTTTAGCGATCAACGATTCACTCAGTGGCGGTGTTCATTGTGTGACGGTTACGGACGCCAATGGCTGTTCGGACACTGCATGTGTTAACCTATCCGAATTGAATCCGTTGCCAACAATCAATCTCGGAAACGATACCGCGATTTGCGATACCGTGTTTACGTTGGACGCTGGAAATGCCGTAGCCTACAATTGGAGCACCGGCTCTTCAGTACAAACAATTCAAATTGATTCAACGGATTCCTATTCGGTGACGATTACGGATGCTATTGGATGTGAGAACAGCGACACTGTGCTGGTGACATTTAATCCCTTGGTTTCGTTTGACGTCGAAACTGACAGCACCAGTTGTGGGGGTGCAACAGGTGCTGCCCTTGTAACCAATTTGACTGGCGGCGGTGGATACACACTATTATGGAGCAGCGGCCAGATCAACACTTTAAACGTGAGTTCCCTCGCCTACGGCGCCTACGGAGTGACCGTTACAGATGGAAACGGTTGTTCGAATGACGAAGCGTTCTTCATCTACGACGACACAGACTTGGAATTCGACTTGTTCGCTACAGATGCCAGTTGTTTTGGATTTGCTGACGGTTCCGCTTGGGCAAGCGTTACTTCGGGAACCAGTCCTTTCTACTTTGATTGGTCCAATGGAGCGAATAGCGACACCATTTTAGGAGTGTCAGCAAACATGTATGTTCTGACCGTTACCGACAGCGCAGGCTGCATCCTCGTAGATTCCATTGAGGTAGATCAACCGGACGAATTCTTGCTTTCTGCATTCAGCGTCGAAGCTACGTGTGGAGATTCAAATGGATTGGCTGCTGTAAACGTACTTCCGAGTGGTTCGTATACCTATCTCTGGAACGATCCAACGGCCCAAACTGCAGACACAGCGACGAATCTTCCTGCCGGAACGTATCAGGTTATCGTAACAGCTAGTAACGGCTGTATGGATTCGGCCTATGCCATTGTTAGCAACGTTGGTGCTCCATCACTTGCAATGGCTGCGGTGAATGAATCTTGCGGTGGTAGCAACGATGGATTCGCCGTGGCAACGGCTTCTAGTTCTTCACCCCTCACCTACTTGTGGAGCGATGGACTTGCTCAGACAACAGATACAGCCAGCAACTTAGGATCTGGACTGTACTTCGTTTCGGTCACGGATACCAATGGTTGCATTGCCATCGATAGCATTTCTGTTCTTTCAGACGGAATGAACCCCGTATTTAGTCTCGGAAATGATACGAGCGTATGCGCCAGTTCCTTTGCCTTGACTGCTCCAACCGGCATGACTGCTTACCTATGGAGCACAGGTGAAACGAATGACACAATCTCGCTTACTTCTTCCGGTCAGTACTGGTTGAGTGTAACGAATGCAAACGGCTGCTCGAGTACTGACACCATTCAAGTGGATCTGTACAACGCAATCGCATATACGAGTACCGTAAATAATTCAAGTTGCTCTCAAAATACTGGTGCCATTGCAGTCACGGTGACTTCGAGCAACGGAAACGCGTTGTTCATTTGGAATACTGGAGACACCACTTCGTCAGTAAATAGCCTGGGCGCTGGAATGTACACGGTAACCATATCAGATAGTGCTGGATGTTCGGTAGAAGCTAGCTTCACTATAGACAACATCAACGCTCCTGTGGTCTCTGTGGACATCATCAACGCAAATTGCTTTGGAGAAGGCAGTGGTAGCGCGAATGCCACGGTTACCAATGGCACACAACCCTACTCTTACGCGTGGAGCAACGGAGGCTTTGGTTCTTCTCAATCCAACTTATTGGCTGGTAGCTACTCGCTCACCGTTACGGATGACAGCGGTTGTGTTGTAACGGCACCTTTCTCCATCACTGAGCCATCTGAAATCATGATTTCCATTGCAGGAATTCAACCCGATTGTGGCGATTCGAATGGAAGTGCGCTCGCTACCGTAACCAACACGCAAGGGCCGGTCACCAATTATCTGTGGAATGATTCAGCAGCCACCACGCTTCCTTTCGTGGATGACTTACCTGCTGGATTCTACACGATTGTAGTGACCGATTCTGCTGGGTGCGTTGCATCCCAGAGTATTCCGCTCAGTAATCTCGGTGCAGCATCACTTGCGCTCTTCAGTTCAAGCAATAATTGTTCGAACGAAAACGTGGCGAACGCTTACGTAACGGCAATAGGAAATGGGCCCTTTGATTATGTCTGGAACGATGGTTTGAGCCAGCAAAACGACACGGCCTTCAATCTTTACAATGGAACGTATGCCGTTTCTGTTACCGATACCAATGGATGCGTCGCGGTTGGAGCCGTAGCGGTTCAATCCTTGTTCGTAGCACCAAGCATCAGCCTGGGCGGCGATATATACACGTGCATCGGAAGCGAAGTTATTTTGACACCAGGCAACGGCTTTGTCACTTACTTGTGGAATACAGGCGCTACGTCGCCGTCCATCAACGTAACTACGGGCCAGAATTATAGCGTCACCATCAGTAATTCAGTAGGCTGCTCTGGAAGTGATAGCGCCCTAGTAAGCTTCGTTGCACCTCCTGTGATCGACCTTGGTAACGATACAATTGTTTGCGTTTCCGATTTCACACCGATGCTTACCCTGGATGCAGGCGAAGGATATGCAAACTACGCATGGTCCAACGGTGATACCACGCGGAGCATCGATGTATTTAGCAGTGGATTGTACCAAGTGAGCGTGAGCGATATTCCAGGCTGCGTTGGCTCGGATCAGGTCATTGTAGCCTATGACACCTGTGTAAACGTTACGACCGAAAGTTTACGTGGCTCAAGTGCTTCCATGCTTCGTGTTTTCCCCAACCCAAACCGCGGTCAATTCATTGTGAAATTCGAAGGATTTGAAGTGGGTAACTATGTTATTGAAATGATGAATACTTCTGGCCAACTCGTTCACCGATCTATCGTTCGAATGAGCAATTCAGGATCGTCCTTGAATTCGATGGATCTTTCGGATACGCCAAGAGGTGTCTATCTGCTTTCCGTGAAAGGCGATGATCTGAAAATGGACCAGCGGGTGATAATTCAATAGTCGTCGAATCAACATTAATAGAGGCCGGTTGACCCGGCCTCTTTTTTATTTGCTTAGGCTGCGGCGTTTCTTTTTCTGGAAGAACTCCTTGAGAAAAAGGTCGAACTCTTTTCTATAAAAAACACCTACCCCTTGTGTATACGGGGATTGATTCAGGTTTGTAGGGTTGTAGTTGTTGGCCTCATTGTAAACACGAGCTCGCAACGATTTGTTGATCTTATATTCAACATTGAATTCGCCAGCTACGTTATTGGCGTCTTGAGAAGTTCCGTTGTTACCTTGTACGCTACCATTGACTTCCACAAGTACACGATCATTGAAAAGCTCAGTAGATACATTTACTTCGGTTTGATTGCCAGCGTTCTCGTCGCTCGGCCGATAATTGACTCCAAAATCGATGTTGTCAAAATACTGAGAAACCCAATTGCTGAATTGATTGCTCATCATCTCATACGTAGTGGTTTGACCTGCTACACCGAAGGCTGACACACCACTGCCGTGCACAAAAAAGTTATTGGTAAGCAGCAAGGCGAACGCATGTTCATTCATCTCTAACTCACTCGTTGTACGAGGGTCTAACAACTGGTTGGCAATATCGGATTCAGGAAGGCTCGGCAAGTCCACGTCGAACGAAATCTCCGGCTCCAGCAGCTTCCCTTGCATCCTCAATTTGACATCCACCGGCATCCTACGCCTATACACTTCTGAAGTATCACCCACCGATGAGGTCAAGTTAATCGGAGCCGCGCGCAGGTTGTAGTTAGCAGTTAGGTCCACATTTGCTTCAAGAGGCGAACCCGACCAAGATATTTTACTCCCAGGAACAACGGTAAAGCGTTTGTTGACCACATTCTGGAGGGTAAAGAGGTAATCCCCTCCCGTCATCGTATAATCTCCATACATGTTGAAGGTTCCACGGTTGTCGATGCGCATCAACATATCTCCATTTCCACGCACCTTGATGATGTCTCCGATCTTCTCATCGAAGATGATTTGAATTTCTGCATCGTCGTTTACCGCAAGCTGAAAATCTAGGTTTAAGTTATTGCGCTCTCCTTCGAAAACAACAGATTCGGTTACCCTCTTCTTGGACTTTTCTTTCGGTTCAACAAATCGAATGTATTCGATTTCACCTAATTCACCGCCGTCATCTAACGGAATAGAGAGCTTTGTATTCTTATTGGTATAAGCATCTACCAATATTTCCGTAAAACCTGGCACCCCGCTTACGGTTACGTCGCCTGTAATGTTTGCCGTTCCGTAGTAATCATCGTTATCGGCAATCGTAGTATTCAATGCCATGAAGTCAGTAGCATTCAGGAATATCTCGTAATTCAGATTCTTGAACTTGTCATGATAAACGGTAGCATTGAGTCGTGCTTCGCTTCCCTTGGGGTCCAATACACTCACCCAATCTGCAGAAATCATATCGTCGTTGATGCGCACTTCTGCCTCTGGAATTTGGTAGAAGGTCTTGAGGTAATCCACTTGGAGTGCACCGTCTTTCACCTTCATCGCTCCAACCAACTTCGGTGCATTTAAATTTCCATTGATACTCACCGAGCCGTTGATCACTCCTTCGAGTTGTTGGACATAATTGCTTACAAAGGGTTCTATGATTGAGACCCTGAAATCGTTTAAAGCTACTTCAAGGTCAAGCTGTTCTTCATCATTAAACGGATAGTATTCACCTACCACCCTAACGTTGCGCATTTCTTTATAGCTCAGCGCTAGGTTTAGATCCACCGCTTTGCGAACCGAGCTGTAGCGAGAATCACCTGATATACTACCTATCTCAAAGTCGTCAACGATCAATGAGTCAACCTGCAGATCTGTTTCTGCTACGATGGCATCTTTCAATTTGTAAATATTGACCCGGCCGTTGAACTTTCCTTGAATATCATTTTTCACTAGACCGAACCGACTGATGTACCCCAGATTGAGTTCCCTGATATCAAAGTCCAAATTGGCATCGGTGAGTTCAGCTACCTCCCCATTGCACGTAATTTGACCAATTGCACTCCTAATATCCAAATCTTGAACAAACAGCCGAGAACTGTCAGAACGGAGCGTCGCACGCTGTGTCGAAATCCATGTAGCGTCCGCTATACGCGCATAAAACTCATTCAATTCTAAATTTAAGGGAAACGCCTCCGATTTATAGGCCAACAACCGTATGGTTCCACTGTCTGACCTTGTGGTCATGTTGTTCCAAAAAATGCTCGTTTCAAGTGAATCGTTGTATAGCAAAGAACTGGATTCAATGTTTTCAAGAAACAATCCACTGGCCAAACTCAGCTCAGTGGCATGCACTTCAAGTCGTAATCCATTACTGTCTGGGAATACAACGGCAGTTTGTCTACGCATCGTTAACTCACCGATACGCCAGGAGATCGTGTCCAGATGGACATCCATGAAGGCATCCTTGGTTCGCAGTTTTCCGTAAAGATGAATCTGGCCATCTAAATGAAAATCAGATGAAACCAAGCCTTCCAAAGTTCGTTTGTCATAGATCAGTACATCGTAGTCAAATTGCTGCGTCGAGTCTACCTCGCCTACATCAAAATTTTCCACGAATCCAGGAGCGTACTCCTTGGCTATGCTGAGGAAATTAAAGGGGAGGTCAAACAGGTTTGTTCTTCCTTCAAAATGAGCCTTTCCTAAGTCACTAGCCAAATCTATGCTGTGTCCACCTTCGATAAGGTTGTCGATCAGAATGAAACTGTCCAAGCGCACTTCTCTTTCTTTCGATGCATACTCGAAATTGCGAACGGAAAACTGCCCATTCAAGCTCTGCTTATCCCATCCAAACATCTTGAGAACAACGGATCCTGAAACCATGCCAAACGTATCTTCTGGCACCAGGCCCAGTGGACCAAGGTTTATCTGTGTTACCCTAGTCACACAATTGATAATAGGCACTTCAGGGACCGCATCTATTTTCCCGACAAAATCAAATTTTGCGTTCGGATCTGCCAAAGACAGGCTTCCTTCAAAAACTTGCTTAAGGACGGTTCCATCCACGGTTATGTTTTGGAATGAATACCCATTGAAGTCAAACCTATCCAATCGACCTTCGGCTTTCACCTTCATTGTTTTCACTTCAAACCCTTCGCCAGTGGCTTCTAAGTTTAATGAGGTCGATCCAAAAATTGGATTGTTCAGCAGTGTCCTCAGGTCAAATGCATTCGTTTTAATCGATCCAGCATAAGCGATTTGAGGCCCACCGGTTTTCACGTTCATATCTGCCTTCAAATCGCCTAATGCTGTAGAAATGTCCCCGAAGGCGACAAAGTCATCTATAAACCCGATGAATTTGCCACGGAAGCCAATTTGCCCCAATCGGTCAATTTCCTCAGGCATTTCGAATGTTTTTAATCCTTCCTTGGTCGGGAATTTTAACCGCTCCAAATCTTTAGCACTCGCGGTGAGGCGTAGGATATCAGCATTGATATTGAACGCATCCAAGTCAGGCAACCCCTTTACACGGAGCTTGCCAGAAAAGAAGCCATGATCCGCAAAACGAAGCGAGTCGATGTCTCCTTTCAAATCGCTCAACGTTCCCCATAATCGTCCTTCGAATTCCATGGGCGTAAGCATGTTACGAATGTTTTTGCTGAAAAATCCCAGGTCATAAAAATGGACCTGGGCTCGGGTCAAATCTGCTTTCAACTCGACCTCCGTAAAAAACGAACTAAACGATCCATATTCTTCGAAATGCATGGCATAGCTTCCTTCGATCATCGACAAATTACTCACCAATTCCAGGTCGTTCAGACCGATGTGGTCAGCTCGAACAACGATTTCAGCATTTAATCGTCGTAGCTGCAAACCGCTCATTTCGGTGAAGTGAAGGCCTACAATCGACGCTTTGAGTGAATCGCTGATGCCAATGTTGCTCACTTTTCCTGAAAACGATCGGATTCCTAAATGGTTGAAATCTACGGTACCATCGTTCTTTTGCTCTTCTCGAAAATCATGAAAATCAAATCGAAGGTTCTCGATCGATACATCATCGCATTCAATTCGAAGTGAGAGCTTGGAGGTATCTGCTGGATCACTTTGAAAGGCATCCAATAAGAACTGCATGTTGGTGACTGAATCTTCCGCTTCGATGTAGAGGTTGTAGTATGGATTGAGAAGCTGGACTTCATCGACTACAACAAGCATCGATTTCCGATCGATCCGAGTTAGGTCTATCCTGAGCGCTTCGATATAAAGCAAGGTATCTGAGCGCTGGTCCATGATAAGTATCTCGTCGAACCGAACGGTTCGGAAGGGTTCGAGGTACAGACCACCTAGACTCAACTCTGTGTGGAGCGCATCACTGCCGTACTTCACTGCCTTTTGAAGGACGAAATTTTGGACCGCTGGGATGAAAAGCAAGAATGCCACGATCACTGGAATCAACAGCGTCGTTAAAATCAGGATCAGTAGTCCCCACAGTACCTTTTTGGTAGTTTTGTGTTGTTGATTATTCACTCCTTACAAAGAATCAAAATTACACCAAAGCTTGGAGCACATTACGATACTCGGCATTGAGTCTTCCTGCGATGAAACGTCTGCCTCGGTACTCCGTGATCGTCGTGTGCTAAGCAATTATATTGCCAATCAAGATGTACATGAGGCATACGGTGGTGTGGTACCAGAACTGGCCTCTCGTGCACATCAAAGCAATATACTTCCCGTAATCGACCGTGCACTGAAGGACGCAAACGTCGAACTCGCTGAGATCGATGCAATCAGCTATACGGTTGGACCCGGGCTAATCGGTGCTTTGATGGTCGGTAGCAGCTTTGCCAAGGGGCTCGCCATCAGCACGGGCAAGCCGCTGATCGAAGCCCACCATATGCAAGCACATGTGCTCGCTCACTTCATCTTGGATCAAGATCACCGAGAACCTACCCTTCCATTCCTCTGTTTAACTGTGAGCGGTGGGCATACCCAAATCGTTCAAGTAGACACTCCACTCGAGCAAAAAGTCCTTGGCAAGACCTTGGATGACGCGGCCGGCGAAGCATTTGATAAAGCGGCTAAGATCATTGGACTTCCTTACCCAGGTGGACCACTCATCGATTCCCATGCCAAAGGGGGTGACCCATATCGGTTTGCCTTTCCCATTTCCGATATTCCTGCGTTGGATTATAGCTTCAGCGGACTAAAAACAGCCATTCTCTATTTTGTTCGAGATCAAGTCAAGGCCAATCCTCGCTTTATTGAAGATAACCTCGCTGACATCTGCGCGTCCATTCAGCACACCATCGTTGAAACGCTTCTGCAAAAACTTCGATTGGCCATCGCCAAGACAGGAATCAAGGAGATCGGTATCGCGGGGGGCGTTTCCGCGAATCGGTTATTAAGGTCGCGCTTGTTGGAATTTCAAGACATAGGATGTAAGGTACACGTACCTAAGTTCGACTTTTGCACAGACAATGCGGCGATGATCGCGATTTATGGGCATTACAAATACATACAAAAGGAGTTTGGCTCGCTTGCTACGGCGCCGAAAGCCCGCTTGCCGTTTTAGCCAGCTCCTTCCGGTGCTAATACTGCTGAGTGCATCGCTTATCGCCCGAAGCCAATCAGTGCCTCCTAGCCCGACCCCTCCGGTCAGGGTCGCACCAGTGGAAGCGAAAAGGTTCTACCTTAAGTTCAATCCCATTCCCATGTTACACGGCCCCATTCCCAATACATCCGAATACAGGCTCGGGTTTGAGGTGGCTGGTGGAGAACGCTTCTCATACCAAATTGTGGGAAGCTATTTAAATAAATCTCTGCTCATCAATGCACTGGCTCCTGATAGCCTTAAATCATTGGCCAGTCAATATGAATTCCCTGGGTATCGATTTCAGCTGCAAACGCGGTACTATGTCATGCGAATTAACGACGGGAAGTCCATCAAAGAAATCATGACTCCGAATGGAATCTACATCGCACTTCACGCGTCGTATGCTGCGGCAACGTGGAAACCAAAAGACCAAAACTTCCCGAGACAGGACTGGACAAACATCACCTTGAGCGGGCTGATCGGTGTTCAGCTGATGACCGATGACGACTTCGGTATCGATATGTTTTTTGGCCTGGGATACAAACAAAACCGTGCTTTTTTCACCGACTACAGGCAACGCACAACGAGCATAGACATCAAAGAGTCCTATGACGGGGCTTTGGGAGGCTATTTAGCCTCGCCGGTAAAAGTCAGTTGCGGATTTCATTTCGTATTCGGACTCTTGTAGCAAAGCAATTAAGTTTGCAAGGATGCAGCACCTTGATTTGTCATACATCAAAGAAAACGTATCAGATGATCCCAGCTTCATCATCCAGATCCTCGACGTCTTCTTAGTCAGTCTAGAAACCGACTTACCCCCTCTTAAAACCGCCATAGATAATGCCGATTACGATGGCATCAGAAGCACCGCTCACAAGGTGAAATCTGGGTTCAGAAGCTTAGGGATGCAAAGAATGACTCAGTTTTTACAAGGCCTAGAAGACAACGGAAAGGACAAGGGTTCAATGGATCAAATTCGATTGAATTTCGATACGTTTCTTCAAATGATTCCAGAAGTAAAAAGCGAAGTAGAAGCATACCGAACGGCAAACGGTTGATGCTGAAATCATTGGACCGATAAGGCTTGCGTAAAGTTAGTCGTGAAACGTACTGCCAAGTCGAGGTCTTCTGGGTTGTCTGTCGTGTGGGTAGCGTTCTCCGTGAGAATGTCGATTTCCTCTTCTCCCGAGTAGAATAATTTGTTCCAATCCAACCGGAGGGTCAATTCGCTTTCAGAATTCAACGTTGCAGAGAACATTGAAGTGCGTTCAATCTCTGGGCGGTACAACTCGTCCAGACCGGTATGAAAAATGACGTCATGATCGAATACGCCATTCCCTGAGGTGTCCATTTTCGCTTCCAAAATGACGAACCTGTACATCGAAGCCCAAGACCAATACATATTGCTGTAAATACTCAGTGCTTCATCGTTGTCATACGTTGCCGGATCTATGCCGTTCAAGTCTTCGGGCACCCCAAGTCCAAAGGAAATGGAAGCATAATTGCCTTGCGGAATAGTGTAGCTATACTCATCAGACCATTGTGGTGTAGAAATGGATTCATCTACAGGTTTGTGATCAAACAACTCAATGGATGAGATGGGCTTCTTCTTGCCATCGTCGTCGATGAGTTCGATGTCAGCTAGATAAAATTTCAGGGCAACGAGCTTCACTTTGTTCCCCGAAACGTCGGTAAACACATCATCAATCTCTACGACCTCTCCTTGATTGACTAGCTCTGTTTTGAGGGTAAATAATGGCTCTTCCTCGATCGGCTCGGGTTCGGGTGGGGAACCCTTACAAGCACTGAGGGTGACCACGGCAGCACTGGTAAACAAACTAAATAGCGCTATAAAGACTAGCTTATTCAATCGTAAAAGCTTGCTGGGTGTTATTGGAGATTTTTACGGCTAGCGGCATATTGTCCATGGTATGTGTGGATAACTCCGTTTTAAAATCGACGTCAGCTAGTACCATCTTAAAATCCATGTCCACGTAAAAGACCACTTTGCCCTCCTCTACCCGAAGCGATTCAACAGCCAAATTAACATCGCGCAGCAAGGCATCCATTCCTGTATGGTACTCAAACTTGGTCATTCCTGTTCCATCGGCTGCAGCAGACGTGTCTACCATTCCTTCCAGGGTAAAGAATCGGTATCCTGAAGCCCATGACCAGTACATCGTCGGAGATTTTGGTGCGAATGGACCGCTGAGTTTAGTGCTCGGATCCAATCCATTGTTCCTGCATGAATCCACCCCGATATTGAATTTGAGTGCATCAAAACTCGAGCCTGGCGAAGGCAAGTAACTACCCACATAAGTCCGATTTGATCCCGTCAATAAATGCGCATCATCTTCGCGAATGATGCAGTTGTCGCTTTCGCTTCCTAGCAACGTGGTTGCTTCGTAACCCACAATCGAAAGTTCGGTGATGTACATTCCAAAATAGTCAATGATCAACGACCTGCCATCATCTGTCTCGAGTTCGGTTCCTCCTTCCCCGGTAGTGACTTCAACGTCGCCATAACTCGTTGTAAAGTGGATCTCGACAGGTACCGGTTCCCAAACGCAGCTTTCATTAGAAGTTCCTTCAGGGTCATAGTTGAATGCAATCGGATCATCGCAGCCTTCTTTTTTACATGCTTGGAGCGCAAAGAAGACAACCGAAAGCGCGTATGCGAGTCTTTTCATTGGTAAGGTGTTATTAGCAAGACGATGGAACTTTTCATTAGGTCGTATAAACATCTACAAATATCTTCCTGTTAAACCAACGTTAAAAGGACTTTTATCACAAGGCAATTTTGAATTGCTTTGGACCAGCATTACCAATTCGACATGAAACACCTCTTCTTAGCCTTTTTCTTGACCTTATCTACCTCGGTGATTTTTGGGCAGGAGCCGATTCGAAATTACGACTACACGTTCAAAATATCTGGGTTGAGCGACAGCACGGACAGCATCGTGTTCATGGCTAATTATTACGGTGGGAAGCAGTACTACTTTGATACAGGACTGGTTGAGAACGGCGGGATTGTCCACTTCAAAGGCAATAAGATCGGCGGTGGAATTTATTCCATCATTCTATCGGATCGGAAGTCCTACTTCGAATTTGTAGTCAACGAGCCGGTCATCCATATGGAAACACGGGTGGGCGATTTCGTTAAGAACATGAAGGTGAAGACCTCGATTGAAAACAAGAACTTCTATGAATACCTCTTGTACATCAACGACAAATCACAGCGTGTTCAAGAACTCCGAACCAAGCTAGAGGCAACCGAGGGCAGCGAAAAAGAAAAAGTGAAAGAAGAACTCAAAAAGATTGATGCCGAGGTAGTTGCTTACAAAACCCAATTCATCCAAAACCATCCTGACCTTTTCATTTCAAAGGTATTTGCCGCCTCTGAAGAGCCTGATGTCCCAGATTACAAAGAGATTGAGGACGAAAAAGAACGCAGCCGAAAGCGCTACGTGCAATTTAAAAAGGGTTACCTCACCACCATGGATTTCAGCGACGAGCGATTGTTGCGCACACCTGTATTTCACAATAAGCTCAACTACTACCTCACCAAGCTCACACCTCAGGTTCCTGACAGTATCATTGAGGCAGCAGACATGATGGTGGCTATGACAAAGGGAAACAAGGAAACCCACAAATACGTTGTCCATACAATCACAAGTAAGTACGAGGACTCTAAAGTCATGGGTATGGATGCCATCCTTGTGCATATGGGTCAGACCTACTACTGTCCTGACAAGGCTTGGTGGTTAAGCGAAGAAAAATTGAAGAAGTTTTGCGAGCGGATCGACGCGATGGAGCCGTTGCTCATAGGAAACATTGCTCCTAATTTAATCCTTCAAGACACCTCAGGCGCTTGGGTCAACATGCACGAGCTGAAGAATAATTATACCATTCTTTATTTCTGGGATTCAGGGTGCGGACATTGCAAGAAGGTCACACCTAAGCTCAAGGAATTTTATGCAGCGAACAAAGACAAGGGTATAGAGGTAGTAGCCATCGGAACAGAATTCGAGTCCGAGGATTGGAAAAAATACATCCGAAAGAACGGCCTCGAATGGATCAATGTATCCGATACTCCAGAGGCGAATGAAAACGCCCATGACTTGATCTTCAAGGGAATTACAACGCTTGAGAGCATGAATTTCCGTGATACGTACGACATATTCAGTACTCCCAAAGTGTTCGTACTAGATTCAGACAAGCGAATCATAGCTACAAAACTCTCACCAGAGCAGATAGCCGAGTTCATAGAGAATTATTCAAAACAACAGGCCGACAAGGGTTGATGGAAAGCGTACGCTGAAGTCCTCCTTCGCTTGAGGCATTCCTACCCAAGCGATTCCAAGAAAATAGAGATCCAGCGTCACCGTGACGTCTGGGTCTTTTTTTATTTCGCACCAAGCCTGTTTCATGCCCGTTGACCAATGGATGTCATGAAATACAATCGCCCCTTCGGCCTTCATCTTGGTCTTTAAGGTCTGGAAGTACTTCATCGTCGGCCCGTACCGATGATCGCCGTCCACGAATACGAAGTCGTATGTGCGTAGATCGTCCGAGAGAAAATCTTCGAACGCGGCATTGGCCACTGTTGCATTCTCGATTCCCAAAGCTTTCAGCGTATGCTCTGCATAGCCAGCCAATTCACCATTTCCTTCCACACCCGTGCACTGGGCCTGAGGCGCACCTAATGCCATGCAGGCCAAGGATTTTCCGAGGTTAGTACCCAGTTCTAATATTTCCATCGGCTTGAGGTAATTCACCAAACGGTGCAACAGCCTCGCTTGAGAATCCATGATCGCTGCGTTACGGGCGTATTCCCCTATGGAGACCTTGGTTACTTGGTCCTTGCCCATGTCCTCGCCTTTGATGATCCGAGCATCTTTCTTAGCCGCAGTGTAATGGTCAAGCACCGAACGTGGGAGTTGAGGATGCGTTGCGTAAATGCATTCATCGATCAATGCATACATGAACGGAGAATGTATTCCATGGCGCGTTTTGGATCGAAGGCGATGAGCAAGGAAATCAATGGCAGTTTTGATGCGATTCACTGGGCAAAGATGTGGGATTTGTTGTTGATGCCTGAATGAATCATCCGAACGGATCATGAAGGAAATTCTCCAAGCTGGATAGATTCAGCTTCTGCTCCTCGTAGCTCTCCTCTCGATCGTTTTATAGCTTCTGATGGGTGTCTGATCGATTGAGAAAGGTACATTTCGCTCATTTCTTCAGAATGTAAAACGTACAGTGGGACGTGGAAATAAAAAAGCCCAACCTGATCGTCTTTCGACAGGTTGGGCTTTCAACAGTGCCCAGGACTGGACTCGAACCAGCACGTCTTGCAACACACGCCCCTCAAGCGTGCGCGTCTACCAATTTCGCCACCTGGGCATCGTCTTTAAGAACGGGCGGCGAAAATAAAACTTCTTCGCGAATTCCAACTCTTACTCGGCTATAGATTCTGAGTAGTTTTTTAAGCGTCGGTCAGGACCTTGTAGCTCGGATCCTCGATGATATTCACATCGATCAAGGTATCTGCATTGCTCAAAAGACGCCTGCAATCTTGACTCAAGTGCTTAAGATGAATTTTCTTTCCTGCACTCATGTATAGTTCGGTCAGCTTATTGAGGGCCTCTATGCCTGACATATCCGCCACCCTACTCTCAGCAAAGTCGATGATTACCTCGTTCGGATCATTCTTCACGTCGAATTTGTCGTTGAACGTTGACACCGAACCAAAGAATAAAGGCCCGTAAATTTCATAATGCTTGACGCCTTGCTCGTCCACGTGCTTGCGCGCACGGATGCGCGTCGCGTTTTCCCAAGCAAAAACCAGGGCGCTGATTACCACTCCGATCAACACGGCCAACGCCAGATTGTGCAGAAACACCGTAATCAGGGCTACCAACACCATCACCAACACGTCGCTGAATGGCATTTTGCCAAAGGTTTTTATGCTCGCCCATTCGAAGGTTCCGATGCTCACCATGATCATCAAGCCCGTCAAGGCCGCCATGGGAACTTGCTCAATCAAATCCGCCCCAAACATGATGAAGACGAGGAGCATTACGGCAGCCACAATCCCAGAGAGACGCGCACGCGCACCGGACGAAATGTTGATCAAGCTTTGCCCGATCATCGCACAACCTCCCATGCCCGAGAAGAATCCTGTAACCGTATTGGCCAAGCCTTGAGCTACTGCCTCCTTATTCCCCCAGCCCCGCGTTTGGGTGATTTCATCAATCAGATTCAAGGTGAGCAAACTTTCGATCAACCCTACGCCTGCAACGATCAGCGCGTACGGAAAAATGATTACCAAGGTTTCCCAAGAAATCGGAAGATTCGGGATGTGAAAGGGTGGGAACCCACCTTGAATGCTCGCAATGTCGCCAACGGTTTTTGTATCGATTCCGAAAGCGACTACGACTGCAATCACCACCAAAATAGCTGTGAGCGATGCCGGTACTTTCTTAGTGAGTTTGGGTAATCCCCAGATGATCAACATGGTGAGTAATACCAACCCGAGCATCATGTACAATTGCATTCCGGTCATCCACTCCATGATGCCATCGGCTGTGGGCACCTTGAATTGATCCAATTGAGACATGAATATTACAATCGCGAGGCCATTGACAAAGCCGAACATAACGGGATGAGGCACCAATCGAATGAATTTTCCGAGTCGAAGGAATCCTGCAAGCATCTGAATGATGCCCGCCAGCACTATGGTGGCAAAGATGTACTCTACCCCATGCGACAAGGCCAAACTGACAATTACAACGGCTACAGCGCCCGTCGCACCCGAAATCATTCCCGGCCGTCCGCCAAAAATGGACGTGATCAATCCCATTGTAAATGCGGCGTAAAGGCCGGTGAGCGGAGACAAACCAGCGATCATCGCAAACGCGATTGCCTCGGGAACCAACGCTAAGGCGACGGTCAATCCTGAAAGAATTTCAAGTTTGTAGTCTACTTTCTGTGAGAAGTCGAAAAGGTTGATGTATTTGCGCATAATGTCTGGCTTGCTAAAAAGGCCGCGAAGGTACTGCTATCCAGAGAAAATTCACCCCTGACCTCAGGATTGCCAAAGCTTGTCAGAATTCTTCTTCACAAACTATCAACATCTACCTGTGGCTCCGATGCGTCTGCTAATTTTATACCCCCAAGCAAATCCTGACACAACGCCGTTCTATGTACTTAATATTCGATACTGAAACCACTGGCCGCATTGAAAATTGGAAAGCTCCCGTTACGGAGTTTGAATCCTTTCCGCGCGTCGTACAGCTTGCATGGCAGCTCCACGACTACAAAGGCGATTTGATCGAGGTTAAGAACTACATCATCAAGCCCGATGGGTATACGATTCCCTTCAATGCTGAGAAGATCCATGGAATCAGTACCGACCGGGCCTTAAAAATGGGCGTACCCATTGCTTTGGTGATGGATGAATTTAAGAAGGCCTTGGCAGAAACCGACTTCGTAGTAGGTCACAACATCGAGTTCGACACGAAGGTTCTGGGGGCTGAATACGCACGGACAGATCGAGACGATGGGCTCATGCGCAAGCGTACGCTTGACACCATGCAGCTGAGCACCGATTTTTGCCAGCTTCCCGGAGGCCGAGGAAAGGGTTTCAAATACCCAACGCTGTCAGAACTCAACCAAAAGCTGTTTGGCACAGGCGTCGAGAACGCACACAATGCCTCTGCCGACGTCGAGGCAACTGCCCGTTGTTTCCTCGAGTTGATCCGCATCGGTGTTATAGGCGTGAAGCACCTTGAATCTAACAAGGAGTACATCAAACAATTTCAGGCCCACAACCCTGACAAGATTCAACTGATCGGCCTCAACATTGAGCCCTACCAATCCGATGACCTGGTAGTCGAGGAAAAAGCGGAAGCCATCTCAGAAAGCAAAGGCCCGAGTAAGACAGACCTACGGCAAAACGAACGGCTACTAAGCGAATACCCGTTCGTCCACTTGCACAACCACACGCAATTTTCCATTCTGCAATCCACTTCGGATGTCAAGTCGATCGTCAGGCAAGCGGCGTCCTTCAAGATGCCTGCAATCGCCATTACCGACCTGGGCAACATGATGGGCGTGTTTCAATTTGTGAAGGAATGCGAAATCAACGACATCAAAGCCATCGTTGGGTGCGAGTTCTTTGTCGCAGAAGAATACCAACGCCTTCAATTTACCAAAGACAATCCCGACAAGCGCTTCAGACAAGTACTCCTGGCCAAAAACGAGAACGGATACCACAATTTAGCGAAGTTGTGCTCGGTGGGCTTTATTGAAGGATTTTACGCGGGCTTACCACGCGTAGGACGAGAGGTCATCGAAAAATTCAAAGAGGACCTGATCTGCACCACTGGCGGATTGGGTGGCGAGATTCCCAATTTGATCCTGAACATCGGCGAGCAACAGGCGGAAGAGGCATTTCAGTATTGGCACAACCTCTTTGGCGATGATTTTTATGTGCAATTGATGCGCCACGGATTAGAAGAAGAAGTCAGGGTGAATGAAGTACTTCTTCGATTTTGTGAAAAATACGACGTCAAGTACTTCGCTGCCAATGACGTGTACTATCAGGCAAAGGAAGACGCCAATGCGCATGACATACTTCTTTGTGTAAAAGACGGAGTTCAACAAGACATGCCCATCGGGCGCGGCCGTGGGTACAGGTTCGGTATGCCCAACAAGGAATTTTACTTCAAGTCGCAAGACGAAATGAAAGAAAAGTTCAAGGACCTTCCTGAAGCGATCACCAACCTATCAGAGATTATCGACAAGGTTGAGGAATACAAATTAGGCCGCGACATTTTACTCCCGAAATTTGAAATTCCGGAAGAATTCAAGGATGAAAACGAATTTCTAGCCCACCTTACCTACGAAGGTGCCAAGAAAAAATACGGAGAAATAACCGAAGAGATCAAGGACCGCCTCGACTTTGAACTGAAGGTCATCAAGGACATGGGTTTCCCTGGCTATTTCTTGATTGTACAGGATTTTACCACAGAAGCTCGGAATCGCGGTGTATGGGTGGGACCCGGTCGGGGTTCTGCCGCGGGATCTGCCGTTGCGTTTAGTATAGGCATCACCAACATCGACCCGATAAAATACAAACTGCTTTTCGAACGCTTCTTGAACCCGGAAAGGGTAACCATGCCCGATATCGATATCGACTTCGACGATGAAGGCCGAGACAAGATCATCGACTACGTAGTCAAGAAATACGGCCAAACCCAGGTTGCACAAATCATCACATATGGAACCATGGCCGCGAAATCCAGCATACGCGATGTGGCACGAGTGATGGACCTTCCCTTGGGTGACGCCGATCGAATCGCCAAACTCGTACCAGACCTAAAAAAGTTCAAACACATCTTCGGTCGGGCCAAGGAGGACTTAAAAAAGGAATTCAATGGCGATGACCTTACCAATGTGCAACAGCTCATACAAATCAGTGAGCAGGAAAACGAAGAAGGTCGGATCTTGAATCAAGCACGGAAGCTCGAGGGTTCGGTTAGAAATACAGGAATTCACGCGTGCGGAGTAATCATCACACCCCAAGATATTCGTGAATTCATTCCGGTTGCTACGGCCAAGGATTCGGATTTGTTGGTTACTCAGTTTGACAATAGCGTTGTTGAAAGCGCAGGCCTTCTCAAGATGGACTTCCTTGGATTGAAGACCTTGACCATCATGAAAGACGCCATTCAGTTGGTGAGAGAAAAGCATGGCGTAGAGATCGACCCCGACACCATTCCGCTCGATGATCCTAAAACCTTTGAGCTCTATCAACGAGGTGAAACCAACGGCACGTTTCAGTTTGAATCCGTTGGGATGCAAAAGAATTTGCGGCTCCTAAAGCCCAACAACATCGAAGACCTCATTGCGATGAACGCCTTGTACCGCCCAGGTCCACTACAGTTCATCGATCTTTTCATCAACCGGAAACACGGCCGAGAACCCGTTGAGTATCCACACGTCAAGCTTGAGCCTATTCTTAAAGACACGTATGGCATCATGGTCTATCAAGAACAGATCATGCAAACGGCACAAATCTTAGCGGGATACTCCTTGGGAGCTGCAGACATTTTGCGCCGAGCCATGGGAAAGAAAAAGATGGATGTGATGGAGGAGCAGCGCGTGATCTTTCGCGACGGTTGCGCTAAACACAATGACATCGATGCCGAAACGGCCGACAAGATTTTTGACGTGATGATGAAGTTCGCGGAGTACGGATTCAACCGTTCGCATTCCGCCGCTTATAGTGTAGTTGCGTTTCAAACCGCGTACTTAAAAGCCAACTACCCTGCCGAATACATGGCATCAGTGCTTACACACAACATGGGCGACATTAAGAAAGTCACCTTCTTTATGGAAGAGTGTAAGCGCATGGGCATTTCAGTCCTCGGGCCCGACGTCAATGAAAGTGCGTACAAATTCGCAGTCAACAAACAGGGGCAAATTCGGTTCGGAATGGGTGCGATCAAGGGCGTAGGCGAAAATGCTGTTGAGGCCATTGTAGCCGAGCGCCTCGAGAACGAACCATATGCATCCATATTTGATTTTGCGTCGCGCCTCGATTTGCGTACGGTCAACAAGAAAAACTTTGAAGGGCTTGCCATAGCGGGTTCCTTTGACTGTTTCGAAGGAATTCACCGGGCGCAGTATTTCGCTGAAGACGAGAAAGGCACAACACTTATCGAAAAAGCGGTGCGTTACGGCAATGCATTCCAAGAAGCTCAGAATTCAGCGCAGGCATCGCTCTTTGGTGAAACAGAAGATGCGGAGTTACCTGAGCCTCAAATTCCTGACGCTCCAGAGTGGACAACCTTGGATCAACTCAACCGAGAGAAAGAAGTCGTGGGCGTGTATATATCTGGACACCCCTTAGACGACTTCCGGTTCGAACAAGAGCATTTTGCCAACGCATCTACGGTTGATCTTCAAGACATCGAAGCCATGAAGCAGCGGCGCGACATCAAGGTGGCCGGTATCATTTCGAAAGCCGAACACCTGACTTCCAAGACGGGCAGCCCCTATGGCAAATTTTCACTCGAAGACTACGAAGGAACACACGAGTTCATGCTCTTCAAAGACGACTACATCCGTTTCAAAAACTATTTGACCGAGCATTGGTTTGTACTGGTGAGCGTAGGTATCAAAAGTTGGTTCAATAAACGAGAGCAAAAAGAAACATCTCGTTTGTCTGTGACCAAGATTGACCTCCTTGCAGAACTCAGAGACAAAATGGTAAAACAGGTTGTGCTGGATGTTGAAGTACAATCGATCTCAGACGTTTTGATAGATCGGATCAAAGGGATGTGCAGCAAGAATAAGGGTAGCATTCCAATCCAAATCAATGTTCATGACAACGGTACGATCATTGAAATGCCCAGCAGATCTATGAAGGTCAACTTGACGCGCGAGGTGACAGAACAACTTGAATCGTTGGAAAACATAGCTTGGAGCATCAAAAAGGCATGACAGAATGGCCCAAATGAACGAATGGTGAAGGATTTGTTTCCTAGTTTTGTAAATCATTAGAAATATCAATAGAATCAAGAAATGGCATTAGAACTAACAGACAGCAACTTCGAGATAGAAGCGTTGAATTCAGATAAGCCAGTAATGGTCGATTTTTGGGCCGAGTGGTGCGGACCTTGCCGCATGGTGGGCCCGATCGTCGAAGAAGTGGCGAATGAATACGCAGACAAAGCGGTTGTAGGGAAACTCAATGTGGACACCAACCCTGGAGTTGCTCAGAAGTATGGCATTAGAAGCATTCCAACCATCCTTTTCTTCAAGAATGGAGAAATCGTGGATCGCCAAGTAGGCGCGGTTCCAAAGGCTGCGTTGGTAAAGAAGCTGGAAGCACACATGTAATTCCGGCAACCTAACTAAACGGTTGAAAGCCTCGAGTAACCCTCGAGGCTTTTTTTATGTGAAAGAATTCCTAAACCACAAGAACAACCGATAATGAACTCCGATTCCTGTTTTGTGAATAAACATAGTATTGCTTACGCCTGCCAAATTAATTCCTCCATATCCTACCATCCATGACTCAAGAATATCGTTGCCTCTGGATAAATCCAGACCATTAGCCGAACTGATTCGAACGTCTCGGTAATTGATACGGTTTCTTGCACTTTTCTACTTTGTAAACACACTATGCTAAGCCCGAGATTGCCCCCTCAATAACAACAATCGCATAAGAATATCTCCAGAAAAAGTGTTTATTTCTCAATGTAGAATGATTCAAGCGTGTTGATCGTAGTATAATTTCAGACAGAACCCAAAAGTCATTTACCTTCACCCACCTTTGACTTCTCCGCTTTCATACTACCTCGACTCCTACAAAGGCTTCCGAAAGGAAGTATGGATTATCACCTTGGTGAGCCTGATCAATCGGGCGGGCACCATGGTAATCCCGTTTCTTTCTTTGTACCTGACAGGAGAGGTAGGATTGAGTTTTCAAGAAGTCGGATGGGTCATGTCTGCCTTCGGATTGGGCTCACTCGTGGGTTCATGGGCAGGCGGTAAATTGAGCGACAAACTGGGCTTCTACCCTACCATGCTCTGGAGCATGATCACCCCTGGACTGCTCTTCTTTTTGCTGCAATACGTGACCTCTTTCATGGGTTTTTGCGTTGCCATTTTTTTGGTCATGTCCGTAGCCGACATGTTTCGTCCGGCCATGTTCGTTTCGCTTCGAGCCTATAGCAAGCCCGAAAATCGCACCCGCGCCGTGACCCTCGTTCGACTCGCCGTTAACCTGGGCTTTAGCTTGGGGCCTGCTGCCGGTGGGCTGATCATTGCCAAACTCGGTTACCTATCACTGTTTTGGGTCGATGGAATCACCTGCGTTCTCGCTGGTTTGGTGATCCTCTTTTTCCTTCCTAAACCGGAAGTAGAACCCGTGCCCGATGCCGATGCACCTCCGATGAAAGCATTGAAAGATCCGCTGAAAGATGGTCCCTACCTCGTATTCTTGTTTGCCGTCTTTCTCACAGGATTCGTCTTTCTTCAGTGCTTCAGCTCCATTCCGCTGTACTACCGTGATGTGCATGGCTTGGCTGAGCAACCGATTGGCTTGCTCATTGGGCTCAATGGCTTCCTGATCTTTCTGTTTGAAATGCCCTTGATCAAATTCACGGAAGATCGCAAATGGAAGTTGACACGCATACTCCTCGCCAGTTCGCTCATGATCGGCTTCAGCTATGTTGTACTCAATACATGGCAATCGTCGTTCATCCTCGTAGTGAGTGTTCTATTCTTGACCCTCGGCGAAATGCTCAACTTCCCCATTGCCAATAGAATTGCGATGGACCGGGCCGAAGGTGGAAAAATCGGAGGCTACATGGGATTGTATACCATTGCCTTCAGCATTGCCCATATCCTAGGTCACAATGGCGGTCTGATGTTGATCCAGCATTTTGGCTACGAGTTCACATGGTACTTCATGGGTGCCGCTATGCTTCTTGCGATGAGTGTCATTTATTATTCAAGTAAAAAGTTGCTTGCTTGATGATTAAGGAATCTTGTCGACTAAAGTGATTGATATTAAAAGGTAGCCCGATCAGAAATCGTAAACTCGCATTATGCCCATAGATCATTTCAGAGCGCAACAATTTGGAAGGCTTGAACTACTCGCCCGACAGGCGGTAGAAGGATTCATCACGGGCCTACATAAAAGTCCTTATCACGGTTTCTCCGTTGAGTTTGCTGAACATCGGGCTTACAACACGGGTGAAAGCACCCGTCACATCGACTGGAAGCTGTATGGTAGGACGGATAAGATGTTTGTCAAACGTTTCGAAGAAGAAACCAACCTGCGCTGTTTCATTTGCATCGATCGATCCGGTTCGATGTTTTACCCGAAACGCTCGGAGCGAGACGAACCCAACAAGATTCGATTTTCGATCCAAGCTGCGGCCTCATTGATTTATTTGATGCGTACGCAACGCGACGCGGTGGGTCTGTCCTTTCTTGGCAACGGCATCGAACTCACTACGCCTGCCAAGACTTCCTCCGTTCACCACAGCTACCTTTTCACGCTATTGGAACAGGAATATGCCCGGCAGGAAGGTGCAGAAAAGTCCAACATCGTAGAATCGCTGCACGTGCTGGCTGAACAGGTTCACAAGCGTTCATTGATCGTGATCTTCAGTGACTTCGTGGATTCTACCATGCGGGGTGAAGAAGATCAGCAACGGCTGTTCGAGGCCCTTCAACACCTGCGCTACAACAAGCATGAGGTGGTGTTATTTCATGTAATGGACAAGCTTACAGAAGTAGACTTGGAGCTCGACAATCGTCCGCATACCTTCATAGACATGGAAACGGGGGAACAGGTAAAAGCGCAGCCCCAAGCATTGAAAAAGGCGTACCGAGAAGCCCGGTTGAAGCGAATCAATGAAATCAAGCTCAAATGCCGTCAATTTCACATCGACTGGGTGGAAACGGACATCCAGGAAAGTGTACAGCGCGTTCTAGAGCGTTTCCTTGCCAAGCGATCGAGGTTGCACTAACCTTGGTTAACCAGCTTTAAAATTCCGAGCAAATAGCTCTCCATTCCAAATCCAGCGATGGTGCCGATTGCGTACTTTCCTACGAATGAAACGTGCCTAAAATCTTCGCGGGCGAACACGTTGCTCATGTGGATCTCGATCACCGGCGTATCGATGGCGGCTACGGCATCGCCAATTGCGACCGAGGTATGCGTGTAACCGCCTGCATTAAGTAACACTCCCTTAACCGAGGCATCGTTATCTAGGGCATGCAGGCGGTCGATCAATTCACCTTCCACATTGCTCTGGTAGAAATCGATTTCGATTTGTGGGAATCCCTTCTTTATTTCGGATATGAATCCGTCGAAGGTCTTATCTCCATACAGGTCCTTCTCGCGCTTTCCGGTTAGGTTGAGGTTGGGTCCGTTGACAATTGCAATTTTCATGACACGAAACTAAGGACTGCATCAACATGTGTCTTTTGAAAGCCTAAAAGGAAGAACAATGATTCGAAGAATAAAAAGCAGAACTTACAAAGCAAATGTGGGACAGCTATATAAAAGGCTTTAAATCTTACCTGAGGATGGAACGTTCGCTCTCCGAAAACAGCATTGCCGCCTATTTGGAAGACGTGCATAAGCTGACTAGGTACCTGGGTGAAGAGAAGCGCGTGATGAGTCCCTCCGACGTTGTGCGCAAAGACCTCGAAAGCTTTGTGAAATGGATCGTCGACCTTGGCTTGGCGCCGCATACTCAAGCGCGGATAATCAGCGGAATCAAAGCATTCTTTAGGTACCTCGAAATCGACGAAGTAATCAAAGAAGATCCTACACTCTTATTGGAAGCTCCAAAGTTGGGTCGAAAGCTCCCTGACACCCTCAACAACGCCGAAATTGAGCGGATGCTCGAAGCCATTGATCGTTCACGGCCTGAAGGAGAACGCAACCGTGCCATCGTAGAAACGCTGTACGCGTGTGGTTTGCGCGTTTCTGAATTGGTAACCTTGCGGATTAGTAACCTCTTCTTCAAGGATGGATTCATCCGCGTCATAGGAAAGGGAGATAAAGAACGCTTGGTCCCCATCCATGACGTCGCGACACGAAGCATCCAATTGTATCTGGATGAAGTACGAATCCATATCGATCCGAAGCCATCGGAAGCAGACTACGTATTTTTAAATCAGAGGGGAAGCCACCTCAGTCGCGTGATGGTTTTCTACATCATCAGAGACCTCGCCGCTAAAGCTGGCATTCGAAAGACGATCAGCCCCCACACGCTTCGCCACAGTTTTGCTACAGAATTGGTTGAAAATGGCGCTGACTTACGCGCGGTACAAGAAATGCTCGGCCATGCGTCGATTACAACGACAGAAATCTACACGCACCTGGACAGAAAGTTTCTCAAGAAAACCATTCTTGAGCATCACCCCATGTACAATGGCAAGATGAAATCGTAAGTTTGATTGCATGGCCAGACCTAGCAACGCCCATAGTCAAATGAACCTCCGGTGGATCTTTTTGCCAGCGATTTTGGGCTTTCTGCTCTACTTGCTGGCGGTCGGACACTCCTTTGTCTTGGACGATAATTTGGTCATCACCCAAAATCGCCACGTCCAAGATGGAGTGAGCGGCATTCCGGAGTTGCTCACCACCAACTATACCCATGGCCATTTAGATTTCAACGATGGCCTCTATCGGCCGCTCTCGCTCATAACTTTCGCAATCGAGCAGTCCATTCACGGGCTCGACCCAGCCGTATCACACTTCATTCAAGCCTTGCTCTACGGACTGTTGTTGTTGGTTTTGGGCAAACTCTTACTCTTTATTTTTGAAGACAATCGATGGAATGCCTTTTGGGTATTGCTCCTGTTCGCATTGCACCCGATCCATTCGGAAGTCGTCGCCAATTTAAAAAGCCGCGACGAGTTGCTTGCACTCTTGTTTTTTGCATGGTCAGCATGGCTGTATCTCGAGTACATCACGTTGCATCGCAAGTGGCTGCTGGCAGGGGCCATCGGACTTTTCACGCTAGCGCTCTTCAGTAAAGAAAGTGCCATCACCTTCCTGGCAGTGTATCCGGTCTTGCATTACTTCTATCGGCCTACACACTGGAAAACTATTGCCCAATCTACGGGCCTCTTTTTGATTCCAGCAGTCGCATTTCTCATTGTTCGGGCCTGGGTATTGAGCAACTTGGGTCCCGTAGATTCTGGAGTCAGTGATATCCTCCAAAATATCCTCTCGACCTCTGATAGCTGGGCCGATCGATTGGCAACCGCAACGGTTATACAAGGTACTTACCTGTGGAAGCTCTTGGTTCCGTTTCCGCTTTCCCACGATTACTCCTACCATGTCATCCCGATCTACAGCCTCACTTCTCCTCTGTTCATCCTGTCGTTTTTGCTGATACTTGGGTTGGTCTATTTGTGCGTCAAAGGATGGGCGAAAAGAAGCAAGGTCTCCTTTGGCATTGCGTTCTACTTCATCTCCGTATCGGTAGTTTCCAACACAGTTATATTGATCGGAGCCCTCATGGCCGAACGCTTTGTGTTTACACCCTCTTTAGGGATCTGCATTGCGCTGGTCAGTGGCGTCTCCATGATTCCTTTGCTCAACGCAAAAAAAACCTGGCTGTTCGCAGGGCTTTCCTGTGTGTTCCTCGTATTGTCGGCCCAGCGCATTCCGGATTGGAAAGACAACTACACCTTGTTCAACGCGGACGTAGACAAGGTACCCAACAGTGCCCGCGCACATTACAACGTGGGCACCTCAAACAACGACCGCGCGAAAATCGACCCCAAACAGCGACAATCCCTTCGCGCATCTGCTGTGAAGCATCTTTCCAAGGCCATCGAAATTTGGCCAGAATACAAGGACGCATATAATAACCTGGGGGTTGTTTACATGGATATGGGCAATCTCCAAGAAGCCTATGCCGTATACAAACTAACCTTTGAACGCTTTCCTGACTACAATAAAGGCCTGTACAACTTTGGTATAGCAGCTTACAAGCTTGGTAAATATGCAGAATCCGAACGCTACTTTGAGGCCTACCTTGACCGCTCGTATAACAACGATGCACTCTACCTAACGGCTGAAAGCGAGGGATATCAATCGAAATTTGATGAGGCCAAAGCGCATTTACTGCAATTGATCAAGAATGAACCCCAACGGGCGCGCGGCCCATTGAAGTTAGGAACGGCCTATGGTATTGCTGGCGATGAGCAACAAGCAGAGAGATATTTCACCTTAGCAAGGCAATTAGAACCCGATAATGCCGATGCCCACTTCAATTTAGGTTTACTCTATCTCAACACGGGTAGAGTCGAATCCGCACGCGAAAGCCTCCGTACCGCTTTGGCCATCAATCCTGACTTAGATCAGGCCCGTCAATTGCTTCAACGTTTATGATTTGGCTCCTGACTTGCGAACATTACAGCAATGGCATTCCTTTAAAATACGCGCATTATTTTACAAAAGCCGTGGAAGTATTAGAGAGTCATCGCGGCTACGACGTCCGCGTAGCACCTATGTTTCTGAGGTTGGAACCGTTGTTTGACGAATCACGCTACTTTCGGTATTCCAGGTTGTTGATCGAGCCCAATCGACAAATTCAGGACAAACACTTGTTCTCTCCGTTCACCTCTCACCTGACTACGGCGGAGAAAGCCGACATTACCAGTAAGTACTACCATCCGTACAGAAAGGCCATCGAGCGCTTCATCGCACAATACATCGACGAGGGCGTTTTTCATGTGTCATTGCATACCTTTCACCCCGTTCTGGGCAACCAAAAACGCGAAACGCCAGTAGGCATATCCTTTGACTCTGGCAACGCGATAGAACGGGAGGTTGCACTCATCTGGAAGAAAGCTCTGCACGACATTTCGCCAGGTTTGGGGATACGTTTTAACTATCCATACAGAGGCAACGCGAATGGCTTCACTACATACCTGAGAAATTGCTTTCCAGAGCAGTATACGGCATTGCAACTCGAGGTGAGGAATGACATGGTGCTAGACTTGAGGCCATCGATTTATGAAAGCCTCGCCAATTTGCGCGGGATAGTAGGTTGATTTAGCGGTTTTGCTTTCGTTCACCCGAGCGCTTTCGTCGATCATTCCCGGTTAAAATATCCAATAGTGAAGTCACGAAAGAGAGCAACAAACTGAACAATAAAGCCCACCAAAAGCTTCGGACCTCAAAGCCATCTTGGATGATCCAATCAGCTAATTCGATGACCAAGGCATTGATCACGAAAAGGAATAAACCGAGGGTCAAAATCGTGGCGGGGATGGTAAGAATGACCAAGACAGGCTTCACAAACTGATTGAGAAATGCGAGCGAAATCGCCACTAGGAATGCATTCGCAAAACCTTCCACTTGCACACCTGATAATAGGTAAGCGCATATAATGACGGCCACTGACGAAATGAGAATATTGATAAAGAAGCGGCCCATGTTGTATACTTATTAGGCAGAAAAGGCAATGATAAAAAGAATGAAAATAAGGGTCAACAAAAGTAGGGCTAGCGCTACCAAGATCAAGTAAACCAATCCGAGGACAAAACCCAACATCCCTATCGTTTCCTCGTTTTTCGTCCGGCTTCCGTAAACGACGGCGATGATGGCCAGGGCCAGCGCTCCGATGCTGAATAAAACGCCAAACGGCGGCAACACGAAATTCACCACAATTCCAACTCCCGCAAACACCCACGCTAATATACCCGCAATCAAAGCGATGGCCGATTCGGGATTGCTCGAGTCGTCCTCGTCCTCCTCAGCTGGAAATGCTGACTCGGCACTTAACGGCCCGGTCTCTTCCTCTTGGAGATGCTTTTTAGTCGAGCGTCGCTTTAATCCCTGGGGTACCAGCGAGCCATCCCTGAGGGATGCTTTCGCCGTGCTGATAATGGCCCGCCTTGACAGCTTGCTTGCATGCATTTCAGATGCATTAGCACCGAACCTCGTTGCATCCGAAGGTTGCTCGGCCGCACGCGGTGATGACCTGTGGTTTTCCTTTGAAGCTGCGGCAGATTTTCGATCCACGTTCGCAACACTCTTCTGGGAACCTAAGTTCAGGTGATAACCGCTTCGATGTTTTCTTTTCTGAATGATGTTGGTAGAAACAACATCATTGCTCGTGCTGCACGACGTGGCTAGCAGGGTCAGTATCATTGCGAAGGATATCCAAGACAGTATGTTTGTTTTCATGATCCGCAGATTAGGGTAGCCTAGGTGCAAGATACTCCATAGAGTATTCGACTTGGCTATTGGTCAAAAAAAAGACCCGCCGAAGCGAGTCTTTCAATGCTAGTGTACAAACGAAGTTATTCGCCTGTTACACGTGTAGTGTATTTCTGCTGGAATCCGAGCAATTTGCTCTCAACAAGGAAGTCAACGGTCGACACCTTCTTGATTCCGCCGTTTTCGGCTGCAGTTTTAACGCTGAGGTCCATATCGAATGGAGGAATTCCAAACCAGACACTCTGGCTTACTGTTCCTTCTTTGATGGACTTGTTATTGGTTACAGCAATTGGGTAACTGACTGCACAGCTAGTTAAGGCTGAAATAAGACCCACCGCTACAGCTAGATTGAATATTCTTTTAATGTTCATAAGTGCGAGTTTTAGGGTTATTCACCTGTTACAATGAGTTCATACTTCTGGAAAATGAGGTAATCTGTTACTTTCAAATCGACTGTTGCGATTCGAGAAATACCTCCGTCTTTAGCAGCATCTGCCAATCCGTAATTCTTGTCGTTGAAACACCATCCACCACTTACAAGAAAGAAATCTTGTCCAGCAGGTGCGGGAGCAGCTGCTCCTAAGCAGTTGTTCTTAGCAACTCCAACCTTGCTTCCAATTGAGTTATTTGTTACCGTCACTGGCATTGTCATAGAACAAGCACTCATCACAACGGCAATAAATCCGAAAAATGTTAATCTTAATGATTTCATATCCAATATATTAATTACCTGTTACAATGATTACTGACTTAGGACCTTTCCACTGGTACTTCACAGTTCCAATCTCTGTGATACCACCATTCTTGGCAGCATTTCCAATGGTGGCTTTCTTGAGACCGGAAACTTTTCCTTCCTTGCTGCCAACTGGATTGTCGGTCACTGCCACGTAAATGGAGCTGCAAGAAGTCAAAGCAACCGTGCAAAAGAGCGCACCGGTTAACAATAGATTCTTCTTCATACTTTGATGTTTTAGGTTTTAAAAGTGGCGGAAAAGTAAGACTTATTTGGATATGTCGAAAACTTTGCATTTTCATCGGCGAAAACTCTTTCTCACCCATCTGATTACCAACACAGCCGCGATAACGGGAACTAAATCTTTTGATACCAACCCAAAGATTTAGAATGAATAACACTAAGGGCTATCGCTTACTCAAATGGATTACGACTGGCAGAACAAAGAGGTCGGCGACTACCGCAACGGCCAAGGTGATGCTGATCAACAAGCCCACGTAAAACGTACTCGTGAAATCAGAGGTACTCAATGTCAAGAATCCCGCACAGAGAATTAGGCTTGTCAAGATGATCGCCTTACCGGTTGAGACGCTGGTTCTCCTGAGCGCCCATACATGGGAGCGCCCCTTGCCGATCTCTAAACGGTATTTGCTCAAATAATGAATCGAGTCATCCACTGAAATGCCAAAGGCGATTCCAAAAATAATTGACGTAGACACTTTGAGATCGATGCCCAAAAAACCCATCACCGCGCCTATTACGAGCAATGGTAGAAGGTTTGGAACCAAGGTGACCAACGCCATCTTAAACGATCGAAACAGGATGCCCATGATCAAAGCAACAACCATCAAAGCGAATAAAAGCCCCAGCATCATATTGGTCGAAAGGGTTTCGTTGTTCTTATCGATCAATACGGCCATTCCTGTAAGGCGAACATCGATGAATTTGAGGGGTGCTCGGGTTTCGAAATGTTCGTGAAACGCTCTGGCTAGGTTTCCAGCTCTTTTACCTCCCACATCACTCATCTTTCCAGAAATTCTGGCTTCCTTTCCATCTTCCGTGACTAAAGCAGCGAACTCCGGCCTTTTTCTAAACAAATCCACCACCTTAAGTGCCTTCTTCATTGCTTCCGGTTCGGTCGGGATGAGAAATGCTTCGTCGCTCCCCCCATTCAATGCCTGATGTGCCGAGCGCACCATGGTCAAAGGCGAAACGATGTATCCCACGCCAAACGAATCCACCAAATACGTTTCGATCCGATTGAGTTCTCCTATTACATATGGGTCAAACACGTCGCGCGTGCTGTCTCTCATCGTTACGGCGAGTTCAAATGGACGCGCCCCGGCAAAATATCGCTCGAAATACTCAAAACTGTAGCGCATGGGGTCATCCTTGCCTACATCTTCGAGCAAGTAGTTGTTGACTTCGATCCTAGAAATGGACCAAATTGACACCAAAACAACAATCACCGTAGCACCGAGTACCTTCCACTGATTACGCATTGAGAAGAAGAAAATCTTTCGTACCAGCTTGTTCCAAAACAGATCCGATGGCTCCTTAAACGCAAGTTTGGGAACCTTGGTCAGGCTCAAAATTGCCGGTAGCAGGCTGAATGCCAGGATGAAGGCAATGAAAACTCCAACTGCCGCATAAACGCCTAATTCGCGTACAGGTTTTACACCGCTGCTCAAAAGGGTAAGGAAACCTAGCGCGGTCGTGAATGACGTCAAAAACGTCGCCATGCCTACCTGCTTATAGGCGATTCCAATCGCCTTGAACTTTGGATGGCCATTTCGTAATTCTTCGAAATACCTGCTCAGGAGATGGATGACATCGCTTACCCCAACTACAAAAATCACCAACGGGAGCAATGCCGTCATGATGTCAATTTTCTTGCCGATGAAACCCATCAATCCCAATAACCATATAGCAGAGAGCATGACGATCAACAACGGCACGATCACTCCCCAAACGCTTCGGTAGACCAGCGACAAAATCAGTACAACAAGCAATATGGCAATCGAAAAGAAGAGCGCAAACTCAAATTTAATTTGTTCGATGTAGTAAGCTTGGCCGATCACTTTTCCGGCCATGTGCATTTCGTCAAACGCGTATTGATCTACCACGTCCTTCATTTTCATGTAGACGGTATCTGTCTCGAGCTTTGACAAGTTCGGTTCGATTTCTACGAGAAAGGCGATGCTCTTGGCATCTTCAGAAAACAGCGTACCGACGCCTTTTTGGTATGCGTAGATCTTCAGGCTATCTGCTTTGTACAAGTAAGGCTTTTGCCAATGCAAATACGGAATATCAATCGGTCCGAACGGTCCCAGCGCTACAGTCCGGGCATCAAAAGGTGAACGAATGCGTTCTACCTCGCCAATAGCGATCAGAGCATCACGCATCGATTTAGCGCTCGACAAGAATTCTTCTTTGAAAATTCCATCTTCATTGCGCATGGCGATGAGGACGAAATCGACGTCAGTGCCGAATTTGTCGCGGAACTCAAAATAAAAATCTAAGTCACTGTCATCGCTCGGAAAAAAGTGTTCGAATTCGTAGTCGAATCCCAACCTGGTTATTTGATAACCAGCTCCGATGGTAATCAGCACGATGGCTGCAATGACCCATTTGGCAATTTTGGCGTTCATCTTCTTAGGGGGTGCAAATTAACTTACCTAACAACACATAATCGTCGACTTTGCTCGCCAGAAAAAAAAGAAAGGGCTGATTGCTCAGCCCTTTCCCTGCCGCGCACCGTTGCGCGACTCATCCCTACTACCTATCTTGCTACTTATCGTCTTTCACTTCTTCGAAGTCTACGTCGGTAACCTCTTCATTCGCTTCGTCAGAAGGTGCAGCCTGCTCTGCCCCACCCTCTTGTTGTTGCGCTTCTTGAGAAGCTGCATACATTTCTTGAGAAGCGGCTTGGAACACCGTGTTCAACTTTTCCATCGATGCATCAATCGCTTCGATGTTCTTCTCTTCATGCGCCTTCTTCAGTTCGGTAAGCGCTTCTTCGATCGGCTGCTTCTTATCATCTGGAAGCTTATCACCAAACTCGTTAAGCTGCTTTTCGGTTTGAAAAATCATATTGTCAGCCGCATTCAGTTTGTCGATGGTCTCCTTGGCTTGCTTATCGGTTTCAGCGTTTGCCTCCGCTTCACGCTTCATTTTGTCGATTTCCTCTTGGCTCAATCCAGAAGAAGCTTCAATGCGTATGCTTTGCTCTTTGTTGGTAGCCTTGTCCTTAGCAGAAACGTTTAAAATTCCGTTCGCATCTATATCGAAGGTTACTTCTACTTGAGGCGTGCCTCGAGGAGCTGGTGGAATCCCATCCAAGTGAAATCTACCAATGGTACGATTGTCTCCAGCCATGGGTCGTTCGCCTTGAAGGACATGGATTTCAACTGATGGCTGATTGTCGCTTGCCGTTGAGAATATCTCAGACTTTTTGGTCGGAATTGTCGTGTTTGCCTCGATGAGTTTGGTGAAAACTCCCCCCATGGTTTCGATGCCTAGTGAAAGTGGAGTGACATCCAACAGAAGCACATCCTTCACATCGCCGCTGAGCACCCCACCTTGGATGGCAGCACCTACTGCAACCACTTCATCTGGGTTAACTCCTTTGCTTGGATCTTTGCCGAAGAACTTCTTTACCGCCTCCTGCACCGCAGGAATTCGCGTAGAACCTCCTACGAGGATGACGTGATCAATCTCGCTGGCGCTCAAGCCACTCTGCTTAAGCGCACTTTTACATGGCTTAATTGTTCGTTGGATGAGGTCATCGGTAAGCTGCTCAAATTTTGAACGGCTCATGGACCGTACTAGGTGCTTAGGAACCCCGTCTACTGGCATGATATACGGGAGGTTGATTTCTGTGCTCGTAGCGCTTGAAAGTTCGATTTTAGCCTTTTCAGCTGCTTCTTTCAATCGCTGAAGTGCCATTGGGTCTTTGCTCAAGTCTGCTCCCTCATCGCTCTTGAACTCTTGAACCAACCAATCGATGATGGCTTGGTCAAAATCATCCCCACCTAGATGCGTATCTCCATCCGTCGCTTTCACCTCAAAGACGCCTTCTCCGAGTTCGAGGATCGAAACGTCATGCGTTCCACCACCGCAGTCAAAAACTACGATCTTCATGTCCTCGCCTTTCTTGTCGAGTCCATACGCCAGCGAAGCGGCCGTAGGCTCGTTAATGATCCTACGTACTTTTAAACCAGCAATTTCACCAGCCTCTTTGGTAGCCTGACGCTGTGCGTCATTGAAATATGCAGGGACCGTAATAACCGCCTCGGTTACCTCCTGACCTAAATAATCTTCTGCCGTCTTCTTCATTTTTTGAAGGATCATTGCAGATAACTCTTGAGGGGTATACAAGCGGTCGTCGATCTTCACGCGAGGAGTGTTATTCTCTCCTTTCTCTACCTTATAAGGTACACGCGATATCTCTCTGCTTGATTCGTCATAACTAGAACCCATGAAGCGCTTGATGCTATAGATCGTCTTCGTTGGGTTGGTGATTGCCTGCCGTTTTGCAGGATCTCCAATTTTTCGTTCACCGCCATCTGTGAAGCCAATCACTGAAGGGGTCGTTCTTTTTCCTTCGCTGTTTGGGATCACAACAGGCTCGCTGCCTTCCATTACGGCTACGCAGCTGTTCGTGGTTCCCAAGTCAATTCCAATAATTTTTCCCATCCTATGCTAGTTTTTCTTTTTGCTAGCACCCAAAGGTCAAAGGTTATGCCAGCGCACTTCGCATCCAGATTTACGCAGGATTGTCAGCCTTTTACACCCGATTGGAGAAAATTCATGTCACGATCTGTGACATGATGTCACTAGCTACACTCTTTGGTCACGTTGTTACACCTACCTGGGCGTTGGAATCCTTTGGTGGTGGTATTGTAGCTCTCATCTGGGGGAACTTGATTTGAATAAAGCAACTCCTCAAGGGTGAGCCTTCTAAATACTCGACCGCTTTCGTACTCCTTATCCTTCTTTCGTGTTGAAGTAATCAACCTACTGGCGAAAACTCCGATGCCGTTGGTAACGTTGGTGTATTCTGGTTGTTCTTGGAGAATTTCCGTCGCGGGCTGATTGACCGCGATGTAAGTCGCCAGCGTATTGTCGGCGATTTCGAGAAAGAACTGCAGCGTATCGCTGGCAATGCGGTCAAAGTCTGCATTGTCATAATCGTAGTCTTCGATGCTTTGATTGATACGGATGTAGAATTCTTCAGGGTTCATGGTGAAAGTGATTTCGCCGCCGCCACTTTGGTTAGGGCTGACGCGCTTTGTCCCAATAGCAAAGAGCAGACTATCCCGAGACCGCGTTCCAGTACTCTTGTCTACTTCGGTGTAATAGAAACGATAGTAGCAAGTATAGGATACCCCACCAGAGGCCTTAAGCCAAGTAATCGACTGACTCTGCCGGTATGCGCCGTTTGCCAGAAAATCGACTTCGGCTCGGTCAGCTTGCGAGGGGTCGCTGCTGCTTCCAATCAAATTCGGCTTAATCAATCGCACTTCTTCAATCCCCCCAGAACTCGCCTTATTTCCAATGATGGAAGTTTCTGCCGTCACCTTCTTTTCCTCCTCCCCAGCAACGTTGACGATGCACTCAATTCGGTAGTGCTTAGACACATCCAACGTGCCGTCGAAGTAGTAGACCTTGTTGCTGTCGTTGAAGAAGACGCCTTCTTCCTTAGTACTGATGTATTCGGGAATCAATTGCCAAGTGCGACTCACCTGATCGGTTTGTGGATTGAACTCGTAAATGTAGGCTTGCAGCTCTTCATCAGTGTATTCCGTTACCCCGGGTTCTCCAGCCAATTGACTCGCCGCAACTTCTCCTATGAATGCCTTGTTGATTCGAATATAATGTCGGTTTTGATTCGGCTCAAGCAGGCCGTAAATGATGGTGACGTCCTTTTTCGGCGCAATAATGTCGATATCCGTTTCGCAACCTACGATTGACGGAATGCTTATGAGCATGAGGAGAATGGAAAACAACCTGAGCCTTGACATAAAAATCTTTTACGTTTGCGTATTCAAGTGCCAAAAATACACTCCTGAGAGACGCTGGAGTGATCAAATTGATTTTCGGCAGATATTCACCCTTCAACGGCAATTCACAATGAGCCATATAGACGATCAACTTTCTCCTGTCGGCGGTTCGGTTAAGAAAATTACCACCAACGTGCTGCTTCAAATGAAGCAAAACGGCGAGAAGATAAGCATGCTTACAGCATATGATTACAGCTTGGCGCGCTTGGTCGACCTGGCTGGAATTGACGTCATATTGGTAGGCGACTCTGCCAGTAACGTTATGGCCGGTCACGAGACTACCTTGCCCATCACTTTGGACCAGATGATCTATCATGCGGCATCGGTGATCAGAGCTACCTCTCGATCCCTTGTAGTGGTAGACCTTCCGTTCGGTAGTTACCAAGGAAATTCGAAAGAAGCCTTGACCTCTTCGATTCGGATTATGAAAGAAGCGGGCGCGCATGCGGTCAAGTTGGAAGGCGGTAGGGAAGTCAAGGAATCAATCGATCGCATTTTGACGGCGGGCATTCCTGTCATGGGCCACCTAGGATTGACCCCACAGTCTATTTACAAATTCGGAACCTATGCCGTCAGGGCGCGCGAAGAAGAAGAGCGAGACCGCCTGTTGGAGGATGCCAAAATTTTGGAAGAGACTGGCGTGTTTGGGATCGTTCTCGAAAAGATTCCTGCCCAGCTGGCTGGTGAAGTGGCCAAATCTGTCTCCATTCCAGTCATTGGCATTGGCGCTGGAAATCAAGTAGACGGACAGGTGCTGGTACTGCATGACATGCTCGGAATCAACAAGGAGTTTTCTCCAAGATTTCTTCGTCGATACGCCGACCTTCACGACGCAATCATCCAATCCATTTCCAACTACATCACGGACGTGAAGCTCGAAGAATTTCCGAACGAAAAGGAACAATACTAACTCGTGACTAACATCCAAGACCGCATCCTATTCGAAGACAATCACCTCCTGATCATCAACCACTCAGCAGGTGAACTGGTGCAAGGTGATAAAACTGGAGATGCACCGTTGATCGACACATTGAAGGATTTCATCAAAGAGCGTGACGGTAAGCCTGGGAATGTTTATCTGGGTTCACCGCATCGCTTAGACCGCCCTGTGAGTGGAATTGTCATCTTCACGAAGACGAGCAAGGCACTATCGCGCATGAGCCGCAAATTCCATGACAAGGAAATAGAAAAAACCTATTGGGCAATCGTGTACCAAAAACCCGAAGTGCCCGAAGCTCGCTTGGAGGGCTGGATGAATAAAAACGTAAAGCAAAACAAAAGCTACGTATCCGACTCCGAGCAAAAGGACTACAAGAAAGCCTCCTTGAGTTATAGATTGCTTTCGAGCAGCGATCGTTACCACCTGCTAGAGGTTCGGTTGGAGACGGGCAGGCATCACCAAATCCGTGTGCAACTTGCACACATGCGTTGCATCATAAAGGGAGACCTCAAGTACGGAGCTCCGCGCTCCAATCCAGACGCGAGCATCGGTCTCCATGCACGGCAAGCCAAATTCACCCACCCGGTAACACAGGAAGTCATCACCTTGAAGGCGCCGGTTCCCGAGGATGAACTATGGCGTTATTTCGAAGAAAATGCTGGCTAATGCGCCGATAAATTAGCATATTCGTTAGCAAATCACATGGATATGAATAGGATATGGTTGCTTGGCCTAATGGCCCTCTTCGTGCTTGCGTCTTGTAATAAACAAAACAAAGAGGATGACGAAACACTGGAAATCACCGCTGAAGATCAAGCCATGGCTGAAGGCGCGTGGGACGATGTAGGCGAACAGTCTGAAGGCAGCTCAGAGTCTGCCGAAGCTGGCGAAAACGAATGGGACGCCTGTGCGGTCATCACCGTCGATTCTGTTGGAACGCCATTTCCTCTAGCGGTTACCGTTGATTTTGGTGAAGGATGCACAGGGCGCGACGGGCGAGTGCGTCGTGGCAAGCTCCGTTATACGCTCACGGGCTGGATGCGTAACGAAGGAAGTTCATTGACCATTACACCAGAAGGCTACTTTGTGGACGATTACCAAGTAGAGGGTACACGATCAAACACCAATCTAGGCCTGAACGGCGAAGGAAACATGGAATATGAAGTGGTGGTGAAAAACGCGGTGGTCACCGATCCCGATGGCAGACAAGTCACCTGGAACTCTACGCGCAAAAGAACTTGGGTAGAGGGTAGAAACACAGGCTTCTTCACGCCAAATGGCAATGGAGGGTTCTTGCGCTGGGAAGGCATCACCGACGACGTATACGAAATAACAGGAACGGCCAACGGCACCAACCGTAATGGCATTGCGTATGATGTAGAGATCACTTCTCCTCTGCGGGTGCAGCTGGATTGTCGCTGGATTACAAGAGGCACCATCGAGCTGAGGCCGGAAGGAGTTGAAGCTCGGGTCTTCGATTACGGAGAAGGCGAATGCGATAACAAGGCCACCTTAACAACCTCAAGAAAGGAGCGAGAAATCACACTCGGCAGGTAACTTAGGAGGGGTCTACATCAATCTGAAGCCTAACTTTTCTATAGCTTTCGTGGCCTTCTAGAAGGTCCACGCATTCCCAGATTGCGCTTCTCGACTGCTTCAAAGACAGTCCTCCATCCATTTTAAGGATGATTTGACGAATGAACCGGCCTCTGATCCGTGGAATCGGTGGTTCTTCTGGTCCTAAAATTCGTTTACCAAAACGTTCACGCAGCAGCCCGGCAAAATAACCGGCTGCCTCCCGATTGAATTTTGCATCGGTATGAAGCAGCTTAAACTGAATGATTCGTGTGTACGGAGGGTACGCAAACTGCTGTCTCTCTGAGATTTGGTGTTGGTACATGCCCTCGTAACTGTTGTTCACCACGTACTCTAATACGGGGTGATCGATGCGGAACGTTTGGACGATTACCTTGCCTCTTCTGCCTTTTCTTCCTGCACGACCTGAAACTTGTGTCAACATCTGGAATGCGCGTTCGAACGCCCTGAAGTCCGGACGATTCCAAAGCGCATCAGCACTGAGCACCCCGACCAGTCCGACGTTTTCAAAATCCAATCCCTTGGAGACCATTTGGGTTCCGACTAGAATATCGATTGAGCCCTCTTCAAACGCAGTAATCAGGTTTTGAAAAGCATTCTTCTTTCTAGTAGTATCCAAGTCCATCCGTGCGATGCGCGCTTCTGGAAAAATCGCTTCGAGTTGATCCTCGATCTTCTCGGTTCCGAATCCCTTTACCTTCAGCTTTGCAGAGTTGCATTGCGGACAGTTCTTCGGTAGTTTGTAATTGTATCCACAGTAGTGGCAAAGCATTTTTTCGAAATGCTTATGAAAGGTTAAGTTGACGTCACAATTCACACACTCAGCACTCCATCCGCAACTTTCGCATATTAAAAATGGCGCGTAGCCTCGTCTGTTCTGAAAGAGAATCACCTGTTGCTTCTGAACCATTGCTGCCTTGATCCCCTCCACTAGTTCCGCACTGAAACTCGCATCCATGACATCCGCCCGCTTCGATTTGGTCATGTCTACGATGTGGATGCTCGGAAGCTGAATGTTGGCGAATCGTTTCTTCAATTCCGCAAAACCAAATTTTCCCTTTCGCGCGCTAAAAACAGATTCCACAGATGGTGTCGCGGAACCTATCAAGACTTTAGCGCCTTGGGCATGAGCCATCCAAATGGCCGCGTCCCTGGCATGGTAGTGCGGCGAAGATTCGTGTTGCTTGAAAGAAGATTCGTGCTCCTCATCAACAATAATCAGCCCCAGCTCTTGAAAAGGAAGAAACAAAGAAGATCTGGCACCGATGACTAATTCAGGATTTGCAGAGTCGAGCAGCCTCAACCAAGTCGTCAAGCGCTCTCGGTCGGTAAACCGAGAGTGGTACACTTGTACTTCTTGCTGCACGAGGTGTTTCATTCGCTCTACCAGCTGCGTAGTCAGGGCGATTTCGGGCACCAAATAGAGCACTTGCTTGCCAGCCGCAAGCGTGTCCTTGATCAATTCTGCGTAAACCATGGTCTTGCCAGACCCCGTCACACCTTGCAGCAAACAGCAAACTTTGCTTTCGAATTGTTCCTTCAACGAATGCAACACGCCTAGTTGTTCATCGTTGAGCTCAATCGATTTGTCGGCCGTTCCTTCTGCCGCGTGTGCCAAGACTTCAATGCGTTGAAATACGCCTTTGTCGATCAAACTCCGCAAAATCGCAGCGCTTGCATTTGAACGTTGAAGCAGCAGCGGGCGATTCACGCCATCGGTGAGATCACCGCCCGTTATTTCCAAAAACCGCATGACCAACTCAAACTGCTTTGGCGCCTTGCTTAGGTTTTCGATGAGGTCATTCAGCGCCCCTTCTTCTTGAAAGGAGGGCATCAACTCCAGCCGCTCAATGACCCGCGGCTTTGGTTGGGGCTTCATTTCTTCAGAGGTTAAGATTACCCCTTTCTTAAGCAGCGACGAGATGGCTTTTTGGATGGATCGTTTTGATGCCAAGGCCTCCAATTGGCTCACCTCCATCTGCTCGTGTGACGCTAGTTGGGCTACTACCATCCGCTCGTCGTCAGTAAACGCTATGTATTCTTCAAACGCCGGATTGAGTGCAACAACGGTTTTGGAGCTGAGCTTCAATGCGCTCGGGAGCGCTGTATTCATGACTGGACCGAGGCCTGACATGTAATAATCTGCCATCCATTCCCATAAAGACAACTGAAGGTCGGTGACTACTGGTAAATCGTCCATGATGTATTGGATGTCTTTCGCCTTGGTTCCTTTGGGAACTTCAACGTTTAAGCGATAAATCAACCCTGCGTAATAACGGCGCTTACCAAAAGGGACTACGACCCTTTTTCCAATGTCAATGTCATCCTTTAAATGAGGAGGTACACGGTACGTAAAGGCACCCCGCAATGCGAGCGGAAGGATGACATGAATGTGATAATCTGACGACACTTGTGCGAATGTAGTAGCGCTTCGCGTCCTAAGCATTCGGTGTTAAAAACTCCTTGATCCTTCAGGCCGGCAAGCCAACCCGTCTGCGTTACTATTGCATAGACATGTTGGCTACCCTCGACTGGATAATAATTATAGGCTTCCTGCTTCTTTCTTTGGGCATTGGTCTCTACTACCGAAAAGACGCAGGCAAAAGTCTGACTGATTTTTTTCTCGGTGGCAGGAATTTACCATGGTATGTCGCCGGGCTATCCATGGTAGCAACAACATTCGCAGCAGACACTCCACTTGCGGTTTCAGAATTGGTTTCAGATGGGGGTGTTTCAAAAAACTGGCTTTGGTGGTCCTTCTTGATCGGAGGTGCATTCACCACTTTCTTCTTTGCTGTGCTTTGGCGACGTGCCAATGTAATGACCGAACTGGAGTTCATCCAAATTCGCTACGAAGGTCGACCCGCATTTTACCTCCGGTTGTTTAAGTCAGTTTACCTCGGACTTTTCATCAACGCCATCATCATTGCTTGGGTTAATCTCGCCATGATGTCACTCATCGAAGTCTTCTTCGACGTTTCAAGGAATTACGCATTTATGGCAACTTCATGCTTGATGATTTTAGCGGTCATATATGCTACATTATCAGGACTTAAAGGAGTTGCAGTTACAGATATGATTCAATTCACAATCGCAATGGTAGGCTGCATTGTTTTGGCTGTGCTTGTGGTCACCAGCGACGAGATTGGAGGCATTACGGCCTTAAAAGAAACGCTTCCGGCGGAGACCTTCTCATTCGTCCCTTCCATTGGAACTGAAGGGAGCAGCACCAATGCACTTCACGGTTTTGGATTGTCCATCGGAGCCTTTTTCGCCTTTGTTACGGTACAATGGTGGGCATCATGGTATCCCGGTTCTGAGCCCGGAGGAGGTGGTTATGTAGCTCAACGAATGATGAGTACACGAACAGAGCAAGAATCGGTTTGGGCCACGCTTTTGTTTCAAATCGGACATTACTGTGTGCGTCCTTGGCCGTGGATACTTGTTGGCCTTTGCGCGATTGCCCTTTATTCTCCAGAGTTCAGTGCACTTTCATCAGACGACGCGCTTGCTATTTCTACCTTGGAGCAGTATCCAGACGCGAATGGCTTTCTAGCCGACCATCCTGAACTAATGGGAGGCTTAGGAGAACAAGTCGCGCGCTATCACTTCGAACCCAGGCTGGGGTTTGTCTATGCCATGAAGGACTTTCTGCCCACTGGATTGGTGGGATTGCTTTTGGTAGCGTTTTTTGCGGCGTACATGAGCACGATTTCAACACAGGTAAATTGGGGTGCAAGCTACATTGTCAACGATCTGATCTTACCCCTCAAAGGTGAAACGGATCAGCGATTGCTGGTCCTGTACAGCAGACTAGCCAGTGTGGGTATTCAAATCTTAGGAGCAGCGATCACTCCGTTTGTTACTAGCATCAGTGGTGTGTGGGAATTTATCATGCAATGTGGTGCTGGATTGGGCTTAGTGCTAATACTACGTTGGTATTGGTGGCGCATCAATGCTTGGAGTGAAATCTCGGCCACCCTGGCGCCGATCGCTGCCTATTCTTTCTGTGAATTCTACCTAAATGAAGCACTTGGGAGTGGATTTACGGACCAGTACGGACATTATTACTTCACGGTTGCATGCACCACAGTTGTATGGCTGCTTGTTACATATTTGACTCCATCCCCAAGCTCTGGATTGATCGACGCATTCGACAAAAGGGTACGTCCCATGGGGGCTTGGCCCGGAGCCCATGAAAGAAATGGTGAATTAAAATGGCTCTTTGCATTGACCGCTTGCATGATCGTATTGATCGTTTCTGTTCTCTTTGGAATAGGAAGTATCATTCTACAATCAAATACGCAAGCAGTTATCTACGTTGCATTGTCAATTATATCAACCTTGGGGTTACGGTACTTTCTGAAAAAAACCAATATCTTCGAACGCAATAAAAATTTTCAATGAGATCATCCTTTCAATTGCTGGCTATAATAGCCATTGTAGCTGGTCTGACCTTTTCTTCTTGCGGCGGTGAAGAATCTCCAACGGGCAGCGGGGCGTCAAACGATGAGAATGCAGCACCGAAACCCAAAGCTCAAGGAAGCTCTGTTCTGAAAGTAGGTGACAAACTTTTCAATCTTCCATCACCGTTGGAAACCGCGATGCTCATCGAGGAGGTCGGCGGAGATTTCTACGAGGATATGTTGAATCCCAATACGGATGCTACGCAGTATTCGGTCAAAAACCTACAGGCGATGAACTTAGGGGTTTATGGCGCGGATCTAGGGTATTGCTTGATTTACAACCAATCCCAAAAAGCGTTTAGACTTTTGGCCACTACAAAGAAACTGGGCACTGATTTGGGCATTTCTCCCGCCTTGTATTCGGATCTCATCAAGCGATTTGAGGGAAACATGGAGAACAAGGATTCACTTTTAATTTTTGTCTCCGAGCTCAACCGTTTGAGCGACGAATATTTGAAGGAAAACGAAAGCGAAGACGTCAGCGCCATGATCCTTTACGGTGGGTGGTTGGAGTCGTTGTATTTCATGACTTCGCTCAGCTCTACGCTCCACAGTCCTGAACTCCGTGAGCGCGTCGGCGAGCAAAAGAACACAATCGAGAATTTGATTGGATTGATTGAGCAACAGAATGTAGACGGCAGTTTTGATGAGCTATTGGCTGAACTCAAGGACTTGAAAGTGAGTTTTGACAAAGTAGGTTCAACCTATGAATACGTTGAAGCTGAAACCAATCCGGACCAAATGATGACCGTAATCAAAAGTAAAAGCTCAGCTACCCTCGATGATGCGCTCTTAAGTGAAATTGCCGCCAAGATCGCCAAACTGAGAAACCGAATTATCTCAACCACTGCTTCATGAAAAACTTGATCCTCGCGACCATCACCTTTCTAGTTAGCACTGCCGCCGTAGCACAATGTGAAATCACGGCAGACGTGTGCCAAGCACACATTACGGACGAATACCTTTCTGATGGCCAGCATTATCGTGCACTTCTCTTGAGCGATCAAGTAGCTGAATTCAATGCCACCATGTACGGCGGTACGACGTATCGTTTGGCTGCTTGCTCTGGAACACAAGATGGCAACCTACGCTTCCGGGTATTTGATAAGGAACGAAACCTGCTTTTTAAGAATGACGAGTTTCAAAATGCACCTCACTGGGATTTCAAAGTTGAATCTACCCTAGATGTGATCATCGAAGCTGAATTAGACCCCATTGCAGGAGCCAGCGGTTGCGCGGTAATGCTGATGGGATTCCGCCGATAATGAACTCCAAACCTTCCTTTTTGTTATTTCCGATATGAAAGTTGGAGATTCGGTTCCCCATTTTAAGCTACCCAACCAAGACTGGAATGAAGTAAGCAGCGAAAACTTGCTTGGTGAACCTTTCGTGGTATACTTCTATCCTAGAGACGATACACCGGGATGCACCCGTCAAGCCTGTGCCTTTCGCGATCAATTCAGCGATTTCGAAGATCAGGGAGTTCAAGTCATAGGTATCAGTGCCGACTCGCCTGAAGACCACAGAGAATTCAAAGAAAAGTACGACCTTCCTTTTGAGCTTTTGAGCGACCCCGACCGGAAAATCCACAAAAAATTTGGCGTTGCTGCGAAACTGCTCGGCCTACTTCCGAGCAGGGTCACCTATATCTTCGACCAAGAAGGAACTTTGGTACATATCTTTAGCAGTGCAACCAATATGACTCGCCACGTGGCCGAATCGCTGGATGCACTCAAAGAACTGAAATGAAAAACACGCGCTTGGTTCCGAGCTCAGATCGCCTTCACTTTTTTGAATTGTCCCCTTCAGACGCAAACCGTCTCTATTTGCTCAATTCAGACCAAGAAGTGATTCGGTATACCGGCGACGCGCCGTTTCGAAGTATCGAAGATGCGCGGCAGTTTTTAATCCAATACGACGAATACGAGCGCAGTGGATTCGGGCGTTGGGGTCTGGCCAGGAAAGACAACGACGCATTCATCGGTTGGTGCGGGCTGAAGCGGCACGAAAACGGCGAGGTAGATGTAGGGTTTCGCCTTTTACAATCAGAATGGAAGCAGGGTTTTGCTACAGAAGCAAGTTTAGCATGCCTTCAACTCGCGTTCGAAACCTTGCACCTGCCTTATGTGATCGGAAGGGTAATGCGAGAAAATACCGCTTCGATCCAAGTGTTAGAAAGGATCGGCATGCGGTTTTGGAAAGAAACCGAAGAAGACCTCCATTGTGCGCTTTGTTTCAAAATCGACAACCCATCCCTTCATTGATCATGCAATCGACACACCGTTCGCTCTTCGACACTCCCTACCCGATCATCCTGGCACCCATGTTCCTGGTTTCCAATGCAGCGATGATTAAATCGGCCTTGGATCATGGGATAACCGGTGCCATACCCGCATTGAACTATAGAACAGACGAAGGGCTGCGGGAGGCCATAGACGAAATTCGAGCCCACTCAAGCCAAGCTTTTGGCATCAACCTAATCGTCAATAAATCCAACGTCAAGTACAAGAAGCAGTTGGAAACCTGTATCGAGAAAAAAGTCGACTTCATCATCACCTCCTTGGGCAGCCCTGAGGAGTGCATCAACAAAGCACACCCAGCTGGCATTAAGGTATTCTGTGACGTAACCGACCTTAAGTATGCCTTGAAGGTACAAGCGCTGGGAGCGGACGCAGTGATTGCGGTAAACGCAGAAGCAGGCGGGCACTCCGGAAAAATTCCAGGCCAAGAGCTCATTCCCTTGTTGGTAGAAAATTTGAGTATTCCAGTCATATCGGCTGGAGGAGTTTCTACTTCACAGGACGTAACATCGGCGTTGGAGTTAGGTGCGACAGCTGTATCGGTCGGAACCGTGTTCATCGCCAGCTTAGAAGCGCCCGTCTCACAAGAATACAAACAAGCCTTGGTAGACTATCAGGCCAAGGACATCGTGCTAACCACCAAAATGTCTGGCAGCCACCTCACCGTAATCAACACCCCTTACGTACAATCCATTGGTACCGAGGCCTCTTGGCTGGAGCGACTGATGAAGCGTAACAAATGGTTGAAGAAGTACATCAAAATGTTCATCGCCCTGCGTGGGATGAAGGCAATCGAAAAGGCTGCGAACCAAGCGACTTATAAATCCGTTTGGGTTGCGGGTCCGAGCATTGAAAACATCCATTCAATAGATTCCGTTGGAACCATCGCGGATCGGTTGACCGCTGAACTACGTCGAGAGTAAGAGCCCCCTCGATCCAGAAAACGGAAACCCTCCTTGACTGCTCAGAAATCGCTGCCGGTCTTCCTTGAGTCAAGGAATGCGCTCAAATCTTAGTTTTGACGGATGACACGCATCGCATTGATCACCGGCGCAACCGCCGGATTCGGAGAAGCCATCTCTAGAGAATTCGCCAAGAATGGCTACCACCTCATTCTTACCGGAAGAAGGGAACATCGCTTGGCCTCACTCAAAAGGTCATTAGAAAAGGAGCATGGCATCGAATGCTTGACGCTTTGTTTTGATGTGCAAGATAGAACCGCTGTGTTGGAGCGCTTCACTGCTGTTCCTGATGAATGGCAGCGCATTGAAGTACTCGTTAACAACGCCGGGCTGGCCAGCGGAATGGATGCCATCCAAACCGGCGACATAGACGATTGGGACAAGATGATCGATACAAATGTCAAAGGCTTGCTCTACGTTTCAAAATCCGTTCTACCCGGCATGGTTCAACGCAAAAGAGGCCACGTCATCAACATTGGATCCACAGCTGGAAAAGAAGTATACGCCAAGGGAAACGTTTATTGCGCCAGCAAACACGCCGTAGACGCCATCACCAAAGGCATGCGGATCGATTTGCTCGGAACGGGCGTTAAAGTGACACAAATCGCCCCCGGTGCAGCGGAGACTGAATTCAGTGAAGTAAGGTTTCACGGCGACAAGGAGCGTGCTAAGGCGGTTTACGATGGCTACCAACCTATGGCGGCAGAAGACATTGCTTTATTGACCTATTATGTGACAACCCTTCCTCCTCATCTCTGCATCAATGATTTGGTCGTAACCAGCCTTTCACAAGCCAACAGTTATTACATCCACCGGGATGATTAAAGTGTGGTGCAGTGATTTGGTATATCAGCAACAAGGGCAGCGTTGAGGCGAGTAAACATTTCCTTGCCATTTTCCCGACCGATGTCTCTGCCGTCCGCTTTCCTTATTGGGGTCAATCCTCCCATCGTTCCCGTGGCGAAAGCAAAATCGCAGGTATAGAGCTCTGAGAGACTGATATCGGCCTCACGAACGGAGTAACCATTCGCCGTGGCAACTTCCATTACGTGCCCTCGGGTGATGCCAGGAAGGCAAGCCACGGGTCGAGGCGTGAGTAGCAATCCATCTCTGATCAGAAATACGTTGGTGTCATTGAGTTCTGCGATGAATCCATTTTCGTCCAACATGAGCGCCGCATCCACCCCTGCTACATTGGCTTCAATTTTTGCTAGGATGTTATTGAGCAGGTTTGCATGGTGAATTTTAGAATCGAGGAACTGGGGGGCATTTCTTCGTTGGGAAGACGTGATCACCTCTACTCCTCTTTCATTATCATAGACCATCGCTTTCCATTCGGCCAACACGATCAAAGTGGATCCTGACTGATTCAATCTCGGATCCATTCCGCTCGTAATCTTAGTTCCTCGGGTCAGCGTCAATCGAATATGCACTTCGGCATCCATTCCGTTCGCAGCAAGGGTCTTTCTAATCGCGTCCAAGACAAAGTCCTTCCCTGGAACAGAAGAAAATGCCAACGAATGCGCTGAGTCGTACAAGCGCCGGATATGCTTATCCAGGTGCAAAAGGCCCTGCTTATAGAGTCTGAGGCCTTCCCAAACAGCGTCTCCACCCTGCACGGAAGAGTCGAACACCGAAACGGCCGCTGCTTCTCTCGCTTTGAGTTCGTTTCCTACAAAAATTTTAAGCAAATCGTTTCTTCGGTCGTATTGCTGCAACATATCAAATGGATTCAAATGATTTCAGATGGTGATAGTGAGGGAGCGCTTCTGAGAGCAGTTCTGAATACTTAGGGTCTAGATTGCAGGGTACTTCTATCCTGCGTCTAATCCCATCAGAAGCGTGCACATTGGCGTACCAATACTTTGCCCAGGGCCCGTCTTCTTTAATCGGACCTGGCTCCCAACGCAGCATGGATTCTTCGAATGGGATCTCCAGCAGTTCGCAAAGGCGACGCATTCCCGTCGCTGGATCTTTGAGCAAGGTGGCCGCATCCAACACAATGGGACGCGCAACCGACTTAAGGGCTTCAAACATGGCTACTTGCTCTTTTAAGGCTAAATCTATGAGTGAAACATTCGGAATCACTTTGGAAAAAGATGCGATCATCAGGCTTGGATGCCGAATCAAGAAAACAGGTTGAAACGCCCTCATCAATATTGGATCGATTCCAAGCATGTGATGCGGCATATTCTTAACAAAGAGTTCGTTGGTCTTTCGCAATGCGTCGTGCAAAGCATTCAATACCGAATCAGGATTGCAAGCCATGTTGTTGATTACCTCCGCCGCTCCTGGGTGCGCTCTGTGGGTCTTAGACAAATAATAAGCGTAAAAAGGCTCATCCACCACGTCGCAGTTGGATCGGTGCGCGAAGGCGTACATCAATGCGGTGCTGATGTTTCTTGGTCCTGATATAAGGTGAATGCCTTTCATGCTCTGGAACAACAATGATAAATCAGTAAGTCCTTCCTGCTATGTTTGTGCGATGAATTTGTATGATCAAATCTTTGAAGCGAGCGCGCACTTGGAAGCCTTCGGTTTCGACGATGCTGAAATTGGAATCGTACTCGGAACGGGGCTTGGGCAGTTGATCGAAGAAGTCAAAGACCATCACGTGATTCCGTATGAGGCCATCCCCCACTTTTCATTGTCGACGGTTGAATCTCATGCGGGCAAATTGATTCGTGGAGTTCTATTCGGCAGGCGTGTCATTGTGATGCAAGGGCGATTTCACTACTACGAAGGCCATAGCATGCAGCAAGTTGCTTTTCCGATCAGGGTAATGCAGCGCTTAGGCGTTCGGCATGTGTTTCTTTCAGGTGCTGCTGGGAATCTGAATCGCAATTGGAGCAAAGGCGAGCTCATGCTCCTGTCGGACCACATCAATCTTCAACCTTCGAATCCGTTGCTCGGGTTGAATGATACTCGTCTTGGCCCTCGCTTCTTGGACATGAGCGATGTTTATGATAAAACCATCCGCGAGCGTTTCAATGAAGCTGCGTCCGTTCAGGGCATTCAGCTCCGAAACGGAGTGTACGTCTCTGTGCCCGGCCCAATGCTTGAGAGCGCAGCGGAATATCGCTTCCTGCACAAAATTGGAGCCGACGCAGTAGGAATGAGCACGGTTCCGGAGGTAATGGTGGCTCGGCATGGAGGCATGTCTGTTTCAGCCATCGTGGTGCTGACGGACGATTGCGACCCCGATGATCTGAAACCAATCCAACTGAGTGAAATCGTCCAGCTCGCCGCCGAGGCTGAAGTGCGTCTCATAGCCTTGCTGTCATCGGTTATGCCAAATCTGTGATGACCAAAGACCGATTCGATTTCAAACAGTTCTCCATCGACCAGACGAACGCCGCGTTTAAGGTGGGAACGGATGGCTGTTTGTTAGGTGCTTGGACCGATGTATCAGCCTGCACGAGAATACTGGATATTGGAACGGGGTCAGGGGTCATTTCCCTCATGCTTGCTCAGCGGAGCCACGCGCATATTAAATCGATCGACATCGACCGATTGAGCGCGCAACAAGCAGCCAACAATGCGAAAGCTAGTCCTTGGTCCAGTCAGATCGAAGTTGCGCATCGTTCGCTTGCCCAGCAGGCCGAATTGGCGGAAACCTTTGACTTGATTGTTTGTAACCCGCCATTTTTCAAGCATTCATCTTTGTCTGGCGACGTGCGCAAGGATGCGGCCCGCCATGAAGAACAATTGGGTTTAGACCAATTGTTGCGGGTCAGTAAACGAGTGGCTTCTCCGAGTGCGAGGCTTTGTTTGGTGATTCCCGTAGACCGATGGCCTGAACTCGAAACCTTGGCCATCAGGAACGAATGGCACTTGGCAAAGCGCGTGACCATTCAACCTGTAAGAGCGAAAAATCCCAATCGACTGCTCCTCGAATTCCGATTGCACGTACCAGAGATAATTGACGAGGAATCGTGGCTCTTGTACGACCCGCATCCGACGTACTCGGGCGTGGTCTGCCGCATGCTCGAGCCCTATTACATGCACCTTTGATTCCCAATAAAGCTTAACGGACAGGAATTGGCACCGTCCTTGGATGGCTGAAGGAAATTAAAATCAATTCGTATGAAACATGTCCTCCTTACGGCGGTTGCAACCCTCATCATCGGGTCCGTCAGCTTGGCTCAAGGCCAATCGGTAATCCACTCAACGCACAAAACTCATCGCCCTGTGACTCCGAAACTGGAGCAAATGAAAGTCGATCTGGATCTGAGTGATGAACAGTACAATTCACTTCTGGCTGTCAATCGTTCTTTTGCAGTTGAGCGCACACGCATCGCGAAAGACGAACAAGGACGGCCACTAAGCTCCGAAATGCGTAAGCTCAAAAAAGAACACCATGCTCATGTCATTGCGGTTCTCACCCCTGAACAGCGGACCAAAGCAGTAAAACTGAGAAAACAGCGGAGCGCGCAACGCTTGGAAGCCGAAGAGCATTCCCCGCATAGTATGCATAAGGCACATAAATGAACGGCAACTCAAAAGGCGGACCTAGCGGTTCGCTTTTTTTATACGCTTTGATTTAGGCTAAGAATAGCTTTCTTTGGAAACATGGCCTCACATTCGCTTCATCCTGAGACTTGGGTTGAATCCTTCGGAGATTTGCTTTTGCGCTTCGCGGTTAAACGCGTTCCAGAAAGGGACATCGCCCGAGATCTGGTACAAGACACATTTGTCACAGCGATTAAATCAAAAGAAAACTATCGAGGCGAAATTTCTGAAAAGAACTGGCTGTTTCTCATCCTGAAAAGCAGAATTTTAGATCATTACAAGAAGAAAAAAGAATCCTTGGCTTCTGACTTGGTTTCAGACGATGATAACGATCAATTTTTTGGCCCCAAAGGCAACTGGTTACAAGATAAATTGCCGAAGGAGTGGACAACCGATAAGATGGTTAGAAACAATGAATTCATGGACGTACTTGAAGGATGTCGGCAAAATTTGAATGAAATGCAGCGTCTTGTATTCACCATGAAGTACATCGACGGCGAGGATGCCGAACACATTTGTAAGGAACTTGATATATCGTCTTCCAACTACTGGGTTTTGGTGCATAGAGCTAAGCTCAAATTGCGCCGATGCATTGAGATAAATTGGTTTGAACGATGATGACATGTAAAGAAGCCTCAGAGGCCAGCATTCAAAAAACGGAAGGAGGGATTTCGCTCAGGACACGGTGGGACTTAGCCATGCATACATTCTTCTGTAAATACTGCAAGTTGTTTGCAAAACAGCAAGCATTGCTAAATCAATTTTTTAGCTACGAAAGTGACGGCACGGATGAATTATCTCCGACGGAAAAATCCAATATTAAATCTATCATTCAACGTTTTTAATCTCAAACAACCAAGACTATGAATAAGCAATCAAAGCGAAACATCGGAGCCCTCATAACTGGGACGGTTATGTCTGGAGCTCTATTAGGCAGTGTAACCGCCAATGCAGCTGAAATGTTCGACTATGATGATCTGGGATCTGGCGCAGAATTGCGTTCTGACTTGCTGGATGCATCTAACACAGGTTTCAATACCCTCGAAGCAAAGTGTGGTGAGGGAAAATGTGGCGATGAAAAGGCTGAAGGAAAAACGGAGGACCACAAGTGTGGCGAAGGAAAATGCGGCGATGAAAAGGCTGAAGGCAGCGCTGAAAAGAGCGAAGCCAAAGCGTCTGACCACAAATGTGGTGAAGGAAAATGTGGCGAAGAAAAGGCTGCAAAATCGAAAACCAAGACAGAGAAGAAGAATCCAGACGCTGATCCAAAGTGATTATATCGTTGTAATAATGAAAGGTCCGAGCTAGTCTTGGGCCTTTTTTTTGGTATGAACAAACACGTAGGAATAGGATACAGAAAGGATTTTGGAAACGCTTTCCTTGAATCAGACGCGGTGCACCCGGCCTTCGTAGAAGTCGCGCCTGAAAATTGGATTGACGTCGGCGGATACTGGAGGCGTCAATTCGCACGCGTTGCTGAGCGCTATCCTGTTTATTGCCATGGTCTCTCCCTTTCTGTCGGCAGTCCCGACCCAATCGACCGCGGGTTTTTAAAAAAAGTAAAAGCCTTTTTAGAAGAGTGGAATGTTCTGATCTATTCTGAGCACCTGAGCTACAGCAAATGCGACAACGCACATCTGTATGATTTACTTCCCATTCCGTTCCGTGAGGACGCCGTTTACCATGTGGCTGAGCGCATCAGAGAAGTCCAAGATTTCCTGGGACGTAAATTGGTCATCGAAATCGTCAGCTACTACACCCCAGTGGCTGCGGAAATGTCAGAAGTTGAATTCATCAACGCAATCTTAGCTGAGGCCGATTGTGAATTATTATTTGATATCAACAACATCTACGTCAATGGTTTCAATCACGGTTATGACCCCAAGGTGTTCATCGACCAACTCGACACTACGCGGGTCAGGTACATTCACATGGCCGGACATGAACAGGTCAGCGATGACCTCATCATCGATACGCATGGCCAGGCGATTATCGATCCCGTCTTCGACCTATTTGAGCACGCCATTCAAGGATTAAACGCCCCCGTACCCGTGCTTCTCGAACGGGATTTCAATATTCCTGAACTCAATGTGTTGCAAGCGGAAATGGATACTTTGGAAGATATATGCACCAAAAACTGGGATTATGCCACGCTTGCGAGATGATACCCACCGGCAGCAATCAATGCTCGCAACGTATACGCGAGATGGTGTTGAACCCGATCTTCAAGGGCTAACCTCTGGAAGACTCCATCACTACCGCCGTTTGGTCTTTAATGTCGTATGTGAAGCCCTTTCGAGTACGTATCCTCTCACGGTGAACCTTTTGACCCAAAAGGAATGGGGCATCGTGTGCCATGACTTCTTCGAAGAGCACGACTGTGCCCATCCTCAAGTTTGGAGGATGCCCAAAGAATTGATTGCTTTCATCGAAGAAAATAAAAAAGATCTGATCAAGAAGTATCCGCACTTGATGGATTTGCTGGAGTTAGAATGGCTCGAAGCAGAATACTACATGATGAACGATAAGCCTTTTAAAGAAGGCATTAGCGCAGATCCGATCTCAGAGGCTTGGCATCTCAATCCCGAGTCCGAGATACTGGGTTTTGACTTCCCTGTCCACTTAAAAAACGCGCGCTTTATTTCGAATACTGACCGCGGCCAATATTTCTGCTTGATCCATCGTCAAGCTTCAACTGGGAAAGTAAAATTCATGAACCTCTCCCCTTTTCTTGCATGGTTCATCGGTACGCTGAAAACTGATGAAACCATTACGCCCAGCGACTTGTTCCCTGTAATTTCCCAGCAATTCGGCATGAGCGATACATCCCTGCTGTCTGACCAACTCAAGCAATTCTACACGAAGTTAAAATCGGTCGAAATGGTCAACTAAGGGCAGCGAATCCTTCTTTTGTACGACTTTTGGCCGCTACCTACAACCATTTGCCCATCGCATGTCTCAGCCATCAAACCGTATTAGTCGCTATGCAAAGCTCTTTGTGCAGGCCCTAAAAGGCGGCGAGCACGAGTATACCAGCGGTAGCATCAACAAGGCAATATTTCTTCTTGCGGTGCCCATGATTGCAGAAATGCTGATGGAATCGCTCTTTGCTGTTGTAGATGTATTCTTCGTTTCCAAAATCAGCGTGAACGCGGTGGCGACCGTTGGACTTACCGAATCTGTGCTATTCATCATTTATTCCATGGCCGTTGGATTGAGCATGGCGGTCACTGCGATTGTGTCTCGACGGGTTGGTGCTAAAGAACCTAAACGAGCAGCAGATGCAGCCTTTCAATCCATCCTCATCGCCGTTGCGATCGGTGTTGTTCTCGGAATTGGCGGGTTGTACTTTGCTGGAGACATACTCGCATTGATGGGGGGTGAACCCGAGCTGATTGAAGAAGGCGTGGCCTATGCGGAGATCATGTATGCAGGCAACATCAGCATCATTTTACTCTTCATGATTAACGCAATTTTCAGAGGAGCAGGAGACCCGGCCATAGCGATGCGTTCGCTCTGGCTCGCCAATGGACTCAACATCATCTTGGATCCGCTTTTGATCTTTGGGATCGGCTTCTTTCCAGAAATGGGCGTTGCTGGAGCAGCCGTCGCCACAACTACTGGTCGATCCATTGGGGTATTATACCAGTTGTGGCACCTCTTCAATGGCGCTTCGCTGATTCGATTGGGCTGGGAAAATGTGGTGATTCGATGGAAAACGATCAGAGAAATAATTGTGATATCCTTTGGGGGTGTTGCGCAATTCTTGATCGAATCGGCAAGCTGGATTTTCCTGGTACGGGTCATCAGTTTGTTCGGCACCGAAGCGCTGGCCGGTTATACCATCGCGTTTCGCGTCATCGTCTTTACCTTATTGCCGAGTTGGGGAATGGCCAATGCTGCAGCAACCTTGGTAGGGCAAAACTTAGGGGCCAAGCAACCCGAGCGCGCAGAAATATCGGTTTGGCGTGCCGCCATGTACAATACCATCTTTCTTCTCTTGGTTTCGATCATCTTCTTCATCTTTTCCGAGGAAATCCTGAATTTTTTCACCGATGAGATCGTTGTCCGAGAAATTGGCACATCTGCGCTCCGCATCATTTGTGCGGGGTATATCTTCTTTTCCTATGGCATGGTAATCGGACAAGCCTTCAACGGCGCCGGTGATACTCGAACGCCAATGTGGATCAGTTTAATCGTCTTTTGGTTGGTTCAAATACCTCTCTCCTATTACTTATCCGTGGAATTAGGTTGGAAGAGCGATGGCGTCTTCGTCTGCATCGCATTTGCCCATTCACTTTATGCCGTAGTCGCAATTGTCTTGTTTAAACGAGGGAAATGGAAATTGAAAGAGGTTGATTGACCTGCGCTTTCCTTTAGCAAATTTCGATTCTTACCTTTGTTTTGATTCAAATCAAAATCAGCGAAGCATGCGTAATTTAGATTCTACTTCCCTTTACTCGAACTGGAATTCGCCCTCCGAATGCTTCTCCGCTAAAAGCTGAGAGCGCTAGGTAGCATGCACTGGATAGACCTTACCATATTTGTCGTTTACATGGCCGCGATGCTTGGCGTGGGCTTCTTTTTCTTTCGTACCAACAAGGGAAAGGACGACTACTATGTGGGTGGGCGAAATATGGGCAGTTGGCACGTAGGCCTCTCTGTCGTAGCTACGGATGTAGGCGGAGGATTCAGCATCGGACTTGGAGGGCTGGGATTCACAATGGGCATCAGCGGTTCCTGGATGCTATTCACCGGACTCATTGGTGCATGGCTCGCGGCGGTGTTTTTAATTCCCAAAGTTTTCAAGCTAGGAAAAGAGATCAACCTCTTCACCTTTCCCCAAGTATTTGAGCACCTCTACAACAAGAAGGTTGCCCTGATTGCAGCCATGATTTCTGCGATTGGATACCTCGGGTTCACTGCTTCGCAATTGCTTGCAGGAGCCAAACTTGCCTCCTCTACCTTCGTGGACTTGTCATTCAACAGCGCGCTGATTATCATGGGCGTTGTTGCCATCGTGTACACGGTAATGGGCGGCCTTAAGGCCGTGATCTACACAGACACCATTCAGTGGATAATATTACTCGCCGGATTGATATTCATCGGTCTTCCGATGGCCTATTACAGCATCGGTGGCTGGGAAACAATATCATCTAGCGTTCAGCCCGAACTGCTCAGCCTAACCAACGTGGACGGGTTTACATTGCTCAACTGGGCTGTAACGATCATTCCCATTTGGTTCATCGGAATGACGCTTTATCAACGGATTTTTGCTTGTAAGGATGAAAAACAAGCGCGCAAAGCTTGGTACATCGCCGGCATTTTTGAATGGCCCATCATGGCATTCTTGGGTGTTTTGTTGGGGCTGTTTGCACGGATCGCAGCGGATCAAGGCATGTTCTCAACCTTGGGTTTTGCCACCGTAGGGTCGCTCGACGCAGAGCTGGGCCTCCCCTTGCTTTTGAGGCAAATTCTTCCCGTGGGATTAATGGGCTTGATGATGTCTGCTTACTTCAGCGCCATCCTCAGCACTGCAGACAGTTGCTTGATGGCGTGTTCTGGAAACGTAGTGAGCGACCTCATCGGCAAGTTTGTGCGTTCCAATGACCGCGACGAGTTAAGGCTCAGTCAGATCATTACATTAGCCATCGGCGCAGTGGCTGTGCTTATTGCCATGTACGCAGACATGGTGCTCGATTTAATGCTGCATTCTTATGCTTTTATGGTTTCAGGATTATTTGTTCCTATTTTATTTGCACTGTACAGTAGGCACCCTCATTCCAATGCGGCATTAGGATCCATGGTGATCGGCGGTGGAACCACACTCATTCTTAACGCCTTCCCAATGGGTACGTTACATTGGACGAATCAATTGGACCCAATCGTATACGGACTAAGCCTTTCGTTGATTGCCTATGTTATCATTCGAAAAATCCCTTCCATTTCAACTTTTCAAAAATTCTAGTACCATGGAAATGAAGCCAAAATTGATCAACCAACAAAGCGGTCGAGACGATGTATTCAGTGACCAGCGTATTGTGAACTTCTTGCATACGCATCTGGAAGAATACGGCGACCCCAAAGAACACATTCAGCAGTGCCTCAACTACGTGCACGAACGAGGAGGGTTTATTCTTCTGGGCATCGTAGACCGAGAAATTGCAGGCGCTGTGGTCATCAACGATACCGGCATGGGCAACTACATCCCGGAAAACATCCTCGTTTACATCGCCATGGATAAGCGGTTTCGCGGTCGTGGTTTCGGAAAAGAGCTTATGTCAAACGCGATTAAGCTCTGCAAAGGCGACGTCGCACTACACGTGGAGCCCGACAATCCAGCAAAGTTTCTCTATGAGAAATTGGGATTCACGAATAAGTACCTCGAGATGCGATTGCGCCGTTGAGATTCTCCTACCTTACCGATAATTCTGTCATACAATGGACACTACACTGAAAGACTTTAGGCGAGTATTGCACGCGCATCCTGAGTTGAGCGGTCACGAGCGAGAAACCCAAAAACGAATCAAGGCTATTCTCGCTTCGCACGGAATAACGGACGCTTCGGACGTTGGTCGCTTTGGTACCTTGTACACCTTCCATTTTGGCGATGGTCCACACCTGCTGGTACGGGTAGACATCGACGCGCTTCCGATTCAGGAAACCAATGATTTCAGCCATCGTTCGGTTTCAGAGGGCATTTCGCATAAATGCGGCCACGATGGCCATGCTACGATCGGTGTAGGTCTAGCAATTCAATTGCATACCCAACCCTTGCTCTCAGGAACGGTGAGTGTGCTGTTTCAACCTTCAGAAGAGAATGGCGAAGGCGCCCAAGGCGTTCTGAACGATGCTAAGTTCGATGCCGATGAATACGACTACGTCGTTGCCTTGCACAACATTCCTGGGGTAGCACTGCACAACGTATTGTGGAGACGCGGCAACTTTACGCCTGCGGTTCAAAGTCTTGTCCTTCGTTTGCAAGGAAAAACCTCTCATGCTGCAGAACCTCTCAAGGGTAAAAACCCCACCTACGCCATCGCAGAAATGATCGGTGAGGCACTTCGGCTTGAAGAGACCGATGAAAAGCATCCTTCTTATCGCTTGATCACGCCTGTTTACTCAACCATTGGCTCAGTTGATTATGGCATCTCTGCGGGCTATGGAGAAATCCATTTCACGATTCGAAGTTGGCACCAAGCGGACATGGATCGGGCCACCGAGGAATTCATGGTAGAAGTAAAACGAATTGCCGCTCATCACTCGCTCGAATTATCAACGGAAATAGTGGCAGTTTTTGCTTCCAATCAGAATCACGACGATGTGATTGACGCAATCATAGCCTCTAGCGATTCGCTCGGCCTTACGTTGGAAGAAAAAAGTGAGCCTTTTCCATGGGGCGAAGATTTTGGTCTATTCACCCAGTGCATTCCAGGGGCGATGTTTGGGCTCGGGAGTGGTGTGAACACAGCCGCTTTGCACAATCCCGACTATGACTATCCCGACGAGCTCACAACCACAGGTGTAAACCTATTCTACGAAATCTCAAAAACCATCTGCACACGTGTTTGAAACTTCGCGCATCCAGTTAGAAAAAGGAGCCCTCGAGAAAAACCTTTCCTTTATTCAAGACTTGATCGGTAAGGATTGTCGACTGACGAGCGTGGTCAAAGGCAATGCCTACGGACATGGGATTGAGGAGTATATCGGTATTGCCGAAGCGTGCGGTGTCACACATTTTTCAGTATATAGCACCGATGAAGCTCGGCGCGTATTCAACGTAAAAAAAGCCGACACTTCGATCATGATCATGGGTTCGGTTGACGACGACGGACTCGCCTGGGCGATTGAAAATGGAATTGAAGTCTGGATTTTTGACGAAGAGCGGCTCAACGAGTCCTTGTTTCTGGCAAAAAAGTTCGGGAAGAAAGCCAAACTTCACATTGAAATCGAAACCGGAATGTACCGTACTGGTTTTGAGAACGGTGAAATAAAAGGTGTCATTCAAACCCTGAAAAATAATGGGCGTTTACATGACCTTGTGGGTGTGTGTACGCACTTTGCTGGAGCGGAGAGCATTGCTAACTACTATCGAATCAAGGAGCAGATCAAGCGATTCAAGCGCAGCTTAAAGCAGTTTGAAAAAGCCGGTCTTAGTCCTACCTATCGGCATGCCTGTTGTTCGGCTGCACTTTTACGATTTCCTGAAATGCGCATGGACATGGTAAGGGTCGGAATCCTTCAATACGGCTTTTGGCCCAGTACGGAAACTTTCATCGACTATGCGCAAAAAAATAAGACGATGGACGAGCCACTTTATCGCGTAATCAGCTGGAGAAGCCATGTGATGAGCATAAAGACAGTTAAAACTGGTGAATACATCGGGTATGGCACTTCTTACCTAGCGCAGAGTACGACTACCATCGGAATCGTACCTGTGGGCTACGGACATGGATTTGCTCGATCTCTCAGCAATCAGGGACGCGTACTGATCAATGGTACACGGGTCGCGGTCATCGGCACCGTTAACATGAACTGCATTGCTATCGACTTGTCAGAAGTAGCGTCGCCCAAGAAAGGAGATATGGTTACCTTGATTGGCCGAGACGGTGACCTCGATGTGTCAGTTGCATCCTTTAGTGAGGCGACGAATCTGCTGAACTACGAATTGCTTACACGTCTTCCGTTGAACATACCGCGACTTGTGGTATAAATTTACACTATGGCTTTCATCACTTTTGATCGGAACAAACTCAAGCACAACTACCAATTTCTTGATCGATTCTTTCGAGAACGCGGCATCGAGTGGGCGATTGTTTCTAAATTACTTTGTGGAAATTACGAGTACGTGAAAATTCTCTGTGAAACGGGCATCAAAGAGATCTGTGACGCACGCATCAGCAACCTTAAATTGGTCAAAGAAATCGCGCCAGAAATACAAACCGTGTACATCAAACCTCCTGCAAAGCGCAGCATCAAAAGCATTGTACGCTATGCGGATGTTAGCTTCAACACACAGTTTGAAACCATTCAATGGCTGAGCGAAGAAGCCAAGCGTCAAAACAAGCTTCACAAAATCGTCATCATGGTAGAAATGGGTGACCTGCGCGAAGGGGTGCTCGGCGAGGATTTAGTCGACTTTTACGAAAGCGTATTCAAATTGCCCAACATTGAGGTGGTTTCTTTTGGTACCAACCTCAATTGCCTTTACGGAGTGATGCCTTCTCATGACAAACTCATCCAGCTCAGCTTGTACAAGCAACTGGTTGAAGCGAAGTTCAACCGAAAAATACCGTGGGTCAGTGGTGGAACAAGCGTTGTGATTCCCCTCATCCTGAATCATCAACTCCCCAAAGGGATCAACCATTTCCGGATCGGCGAATCGTTGTACAACGGTCACAACCTCTTTGATGGTAAGGTCATTGAAGGCATGAAAGACGACATCATCCTATTGTATGCCGAGGTAATCGAGCTGATCGAAAAGCCCAAAATTCCGATCGGTGAAATGGAAGCCAACCCTTCCGGTGAAACCTTTGAGGTGGATGAAGACGACTATGGCAAGACCTCCTACCGGGCCATTCTGGATCTCGGATTGCTCGACGTTTCGCCCGAATTTCTGATTCCTGTTATCGAAGACTTCATAATCTCTGGAGCGAGTTCTGATATGATCGTCTTGGATATTGGTGAGCAGCCCAAATTGAAGGTGGGCGACTTGGTCCCATTCAAAGTCAAATACATGGGTGCCTTGGGACTCATGAACTCCGACTACATCGAGAAAAAGGTGGTTTAACGCTGTACAAGGAAGCTACGGGTCGTGCGATTTCCGTCTTGTCGTTCAATCAATAGTACATAGACGCTTTCGTCTAATCGGGCGACATCCACACGGGTAATTGTGTTGTTTGCTTTGAATGATCCTACCTCCCTTCCACTGATGTCATAGATTGTGATCCGCGTAATATTTCCGGTGGCGGATTGAACCCAAATCTCATCCCTAGCCGGGTTCGGAAAGAGGCTCAATTCTGCTTCCGGCATGGGAGTTCCTATTCCAACGCCGAGGGTGTCGGTCATTTCATCCTCGATGACGGGAGCCATGTATATGAAGTTGCTGTCATTGATGGGAATGTATTCGCGCCCCAAAAACCTCAATCGATAAGGGTCTAGATAGTCAATGGACAGCCTCGAGGGACTGTCATCTAAAATTTCGGCCAATACCGAATAACGCTCACCCGGATAAATGATTAAGGTGTCAGACTGAAAAGCCTGAGCAAGGACACGTCCATCGGATGTATGCACAACGGCAGCTATCTCGGAAGGGAAAATTACGCGGTTGACACGGTATCCAACGTTCATGAACCGCAGTAAGTGCTTCTCTCCTACCTCACCATGAACCCGTACGTTGGTATCTTCATATAGCAGGTGACGGTTTTTACCATTGATCAAGAATAGATCGGGAGCGTAGCTCGTAAAGGATCCTATTGCCGTGTAATCCGCATTCCACCGCGAATCTAAATCGCTCAATAGGTAAGCGTATTGGCGGTCATAAGATGGCCCATTCGTATAAACACGATTGCTGCTGTCTGCGGGATACACGATCACCATCCCATACATTCCCATCGCCAGATGCAAGGTAGTAGTCACGTGACAGTGGTAGAGAAAATTCCCTGCATGACTCGCTTTGAAACGGTAGGTAAACGCTTGATTAGTCAGTACGAAATCAGAAGTGTGCGGTACTCCATCGTTGGCTTGGTCTACGTCGAGCCCGTGAAAGTGTACCGTATGCCCTTCCAAAGAAGGATTGATCATTTCTACGTGCACGCTATCTCCTTCGTTGGCGTAGATGGTCGGGCCAGGAAGGACAATTGAAGGATTGGAATTGTTGTAGCCAAACCCCCAAAAAGGCAGCGAAATTGTCGTGTTTGAATCCGTAATAAAATCCGCCTGTCCATTCATTAACGAAACCAAGGAGTATTGCTTGAGAGGCTGAGCCATTGCAGCAAGCGTCAGCAAACACGCTAAAACGGATATGACAAAGCACCTATTCATGGATGTGCATGTGCATCATCATTCCCCCAGGATAGTTGCCACCGATGGTGGTCGTCACCAAGTTATGATTGTGAATAGGAAACATTCCTGGTTTGTCTGGAACCAGTTCAACGGTCACCGATTCTCCGGGTGCCATTCCATACGAGTCCTTCACCCTTCCTACGTAGTGTGGATGGTGTGTAGACGATAGTATTTTCACGTGGTACCCATGCCAATGAGGAAAATGGTGCATGTACCCCGCATTGGTCATGTGTACGAGGATGGTGTCGCCAACCCCTCCTTCGATAAAGGAAAGGCTGTCTTTCAGCGTGGCCGGAAAGCCTTTGCCATTGATGGTGAAGGCTTCTGGATTATACATCCGTCGGTCGTATGTTCCACCTTCTGAAATCGCTTCAATCCACTCTTCATCGTGTTCTGTAAACACCCCGTAAAAGGTCGGGCCAACAAAATCGCTCACGACAAGCATCCCGCCCAGCCCTAGCGATCTGTGGTCTCCCATCGGATCGTCATACAGGTAAGTCCCGGGCACATCAAACGTCACCGTCAATGTTTCGGTTGCATTAGTTTCAATGCGTGAGATCTCTCCGTGACCCTCGATTCTGAACGCACAAGAAAAGCCGACCGTATTGGTCACAAGAAACATTACTTCTTCTCCTGGTTGGAACCGGAGCACGGCATTCATTGAATCAAATTTCAGCTCGGTGTTGAAGGTAAAGTAAGGAAGATCATAGTTGGCATTGGTAACCCCACCTTCTACGATGTAGAGTGGAACCACTTGTTGCGCCTTGGTAGGAAGGGTCAGAAGAATCAATATGCCGAGCAGCCATCGCATGGGTACAAATTTACGCGTCAGAATGGCAAGGTATCAAAGGATTTTGAATGGCTGAATCCGAATGACCTCACCGATCGAGCGATCTGCGTAAGTTACATTTGGGTCACCTCAAGAGAAGACGCCGCAATCCTCACGTTTAAATCTGTGTCTTGGATCTTTTGGTAGATCAGCCTCGCAATTCGGTCCTTGGTGGCCCGGCGCAACTTGTAATCGACGATGTATCGCAACGTGAACGTGACCCAATTCTCATCAAACTGCATTGTCACCATGGGGTCGACAATGGCGGATTCAACTCGGTATTTATTGGTTAGCATGAGCCATTTCTTTCTAGACTTCTCGGTGAACGCTCCGCACACCTCATTAAGCACAGCTTCAAAGGTCATCTTAGCCTTCTCGAGGTCGCTCTCAAAGCGAATAGGAATCTTCATTTCATCCCATAGAAAGGGATATTCACCTGAATAGTTGTGAACTTTCTCCTTGTACACGAAACTATTAGAAAGCCATACAATCCGTCCGTTGTACAAATCGCCATCTACCCAGTCTCCGATTTCCATGATGGAGGTGCGGAACACCCCAATGTCGATCACATCTCCTTTGACATCGCCGATTTTTACGCGTTGTCCTACACCAATTGCTCCTCCAATCATGATGGTAAGCCATCCCGCAATGCTTACAATGACTTCTTGGAGTGCGAACGCAATGCCAGCACCCACTACTCCCAGCGCCACGCCCACATTGCCTAGCTGATCTCCATAAATAAACAATGCGATGACGAGCACGGCTAGGTAGGCGATGAACGTTACCGCCTTGCGCGATCTGTACTTCCGGTCGGTATCCGTTATGCTCCGGTTCAACGCTCTTCGCGCGACCCCGCTGAGTATCGCCACCACGACCATCGCCACGAAAAGCACAAACAAGCGAACGATTGTGGGGTTGGTGTACAGGTTTTCAAAGTCTTTCCAGAACTCCATCTGAGCAATTATTAGGTGCCGAGCAAGGTAGAAAATCCATGCTAAGAAAGCGAACGCATTCATCTTCTGAATAAATCATTTTGAACCGCATGCCTGATTATTTTTGGGAAAGAAAATGTAGACTCGATGTTCGAGGCGACTTTCTGTTTGTTCATTCTGTGTCATGCCACGTTAACCAATAAATGCATGTGGGAAGAAAAACTCAAGGTGTACGATGCACTGGTGTCCAAGTGCCCTCGCTTTCCTAGAAAGGGAAAAACGGTTCCGTATACATCCGCCAACGGACACATGTTCTCCTTGTTGAACAAGGAAGGACAGATTGGGATTCGATTTTCGAAAGAAGATCAAGAGAAGCTGATGAAGGCATTGGATACCACCGTGTTTACATCGCATAACGCCATCATGAAAGGGTATGTATTAATCCCGGACGCACTACTCAACGATCTGGACAGGGTGGCAATCTACTTGAATCAGAGTTTTGACTATGTAATGAGCCTTGAGCCGAAGTAATTTTCTCTCTAATAAAAACCACTATCATACGAACCTAAACCATTCGGTACCTATGAATGATTCTATGTCTCCCCTGCTTACTTTTCTCCTCGTCATCAGTTTGATGTCCACCAGCGTGTCCTGTAAAAAAGACAAACTCACCGATGACCTGGCCGTTTTTAAAGGACGATACTCTTGGTCCTACACTGTTTTTCATGAAAACTGGTGGAGTACAACAACGACCACGCGAGCTGCGTCAAATTCTTCGTACACGGCAGAAGTGGAATTCACATCCAAAGGGAAGGTCATCTTCTACATCGATGGAGAGCCCATTCACAAGACCGGATATTCGATTGAATCGACCGAGGTAAGCGAAGACGGGGAAACCACTTGGTTGACCATACGCCCTTTTATAGAGAATTCTAAGGACCTCGATCTCAACGACAATGTCAGCTTTGGGATCCGTAACGATACGCTGAGCATCAACGATTTTCCGGGTGAGAGCTATGACGCTACCATTGCAGGAACAGACTATTTCATTCGGAAATAAGTACAAGGAAGCTCCACTATCGCTATCCTTGGTGCAGTCTGATGGAGGCTTACTGTTCCTCTGAGGGAGTTAGCGCTTTAATTCGCCCCATCATCCAAATGGCGAGGAGGGTAAACAGGGCGGCGATGACCCCTACTTTCCAAAATCCGTATACGTGATGACCGCCTTCGGGTATTGTGACAATGATTCCAGCAACAATGCTGGCCAGTCCGGCTGTCATGTTCTGAACCGAAGAATTTAAGCTCATAAAACTGCCTCTATTCTGTGGTTTAATGACGGAAGTGACGATAGCTGTAGATGGAACCATGCGCCCACCTGCCAGGATAAAAAACAGGCCGGTCACTACCAACGCACTCCACAGCGGTACTTCTGGTAAGTTGGTTAATGCTAAAATCGGTATGAGCGACAAAAAAGCCATGATCCGAAACACCTTATGGCGCCCTACACGATCTGCCCAACGCCCTACACGCGGATTGGTGATGATGGTAGCGACGCCTCCTATGAGGTAAACGAACGTTATGTCTTGCCTTTCAAATCCAACGTTTTCAACCAGGTAAGGAGTAATGAACGGAATCACGGCAAAGTGGCCAAACATCAGCAACATAGTATACGTCAAGGCCATCCATTGATTCTTGTGCTGAGGAATACGCTTGATAAACTCCCAAGACCTGACCTGAGGACCTGGAACATCCAAATGGGCCCTCACGGGTGGTAAGGTAAGGTACACGGCAATTGCATTCACGATACTCACCCCTCCTAATGCAAGGAAAGGCCAATTCCATCCATAGTTGAAGGCAAAGTAGAGTCCAACCGGTAAACCCAAGGCGGACGCCAACGAAAATGCGCTCATGACGATCCCTAGTCCCCAAGCCCTTCGCTTTGCGGCGATGGCATCGCTAACGATGGCGATGACCGTGGAGCTGATTACGCCGCCGAAAGCTCCCGTTATGATACGGGCGCTGATCAGGCCAGCATAGGTGTCCACCATACCGCAAATCAAGGTGCCTGCTGCGAACCCAAGGTAAGCGAACAAAAAGTACTTTTTTCGGTCGTATCGATCGACGAAAAAGGCACTGATCAATCCAGTTACGCCCGCAGTCATCGTATAACTCGCCACGAGAAAAGAGAATTCTTGCGAGTTGATCATCAACTCTTCCATCAACATCTCGCCCAATGGCATGATGATCATGAAGTCCATGATGTGGGTAAACTGGGAGGCTGCCAGCAAATAAAGGATGATGCGTTCAGACTTCAAACGAGTCGATTAGATGTATCTACACAAAGCGACGGCAAAGGTGCCGAATTGTTCATTGGGAGTTTGAACTATTTCACATCATTCGTGGCCGGAATAGTCAGCTCATTCTCAGAGTTTGCAACGATCGTTGAAACGGAGGCATCACCCGTGACGTTTACCACCGTTCTGCACATATCTAAAATGCGATCCACTGGGAAAATCAAGGCAATCCACGCGGGATTTAGTCCAACCGACTCAAGCACGATGATCATCAGGACCAAGCCAGCACTTGGTATTGCTGCGGCGCCTATGGACGCCAATGTAGCGGTAAAGACGATGGTCAATTGCTGCATCAAGTTTAGATCGACCATGTGAAACTGGGCGAGCGCAACCACGGCGACCGCTTGGTAGAGGCTTGTTCCGTCCATATTGACCGTTGCACCAATGGGCAGCACAAAGCTCGTTGTGCGCTTTGAAACGCCGAGGTTGTTCTCCACACACACCAGGGTTACCGGCAAGGTCGCAACGGAAGAAGAGGTGCTAAAGGCCGTCAGTTGAGCTTTGGATATGCCTTTCATGAAGAAGCCGTAATTCATCTTCTTTACGATCGCACTCGTTAAACCTGGGTAGAAAATAAACACCATAAAGGCGAGTCCGAGGACGACGGCAATCGAGTACCAAAGTAAGAAGGACAACAATTCGGCTAGTTTTCCTGGGTCATCGCCCGCGGCGCTTACGATTGCCCCCGCCAAAAGGCAAAAGACGAAGAACGGCATGGCTTTCATAACCACGTCCACCATCTTGATGAACACTTCGTTGACACCGTCGATGAAATCCATGACCGGTTGGGCCTTTTCCCTTGGCAACATGACCAGAACGATTCCGAAGAAAATGGCGAAAAAGATGACTTGAAGCATCTCCATGTCAAAAAGTGCCTTAATGATGTTGCTCGGAACGATGTCGACCACTGGCTGAAGCGGCCGCGATTCTTTTGTAGTCTTGGCTTTGATGAGTTTATCATTCACCCAGTCAGAAGCACCGTCATCTGTCGGGCGCTTGCTCACTACCTCTACCCGATCAGCGTAGTTCTCATCGCAAGAGTAACAGATATCGTCCAAGCGCTCGATGCCATTGGCATTGGTCCATAGCTCATAGGAAATTCGGTTGTCGATTAAGAGGTCTTCAGACACCTTGCTGCCCGGGTTGAGGGCGTTCACAGCAAACAAACCTATGGAGACGGCGATCATCGTTGTAGCGACATACAAGAGCAAGGTCTTCACTCCTATTTTCCCCAGCTTGGTCACGTCTCCCAATGCCGATACGCCAGAAATAATGCTGAACAAGACCAAGGGAACGGCGATGAGTTTAAGAATATTGATGAAAATCTTTCCAAACGGGTCGATGTAATCGAGTGTGAACTCATTCCATCCCATGTTTACGGAGAGCAGCGCGTAAAACGTTCCGAATATCAGAGCGATGATGACTTGCCAATGGAGGGGTACTTTCTTCAGCATAATGCGAAGTAATGCATTTAGTGTTTAGTCAAGTTTCGGCCAGGTCTTGTTCGTCCAGGGACCCAACCTTGGCTCCGGATCTTCTCGCGAGGAATACCGTAAAAAAAGAAAAAAACACCACCCCGGCTTGGACGTTGAACGTGCTTTCTGTCATCGATAAGATGAAAAACAAGGCAGTAAAACCTAGCAAAAGCGCGTCTTGGTTTCGCACGGCCTGGACCATCATAACCAAGAACACACCGAGGATGATGATTAACCCAGGAATACCCAGCGAAATCCATGACTGAAGAAATAGGTTGTGCGCGTTCAAGTGTTCTTCTGCAGCGCTGGTATATTTCTTCTTATTGTACACAGCGTCTAATACATCTTGGAAATCTCCTGTACCCTGACCATACCAATCCTGTGATCGGAGCACCTCGAATGTGGAAGAATATACCAAATACCTAACGGCCGTGCTCTCTGTTGATTCGGGATTCACTTCGTCCTTCTGCGCCACCTCTAACATATTGGTAATGCGAGATTGGAGCAACGGTGCGCCTTGAAATATTGCTCCCATGATGCTCATCAAAACCGTCAAACCCAAGATTGGAACCCACTTGTGCTTCATTTCACGCACGAATACACCGGTAAGCCCTAAGGCAATTACAGCCCACATGATGAAGCCGGTTTTTGATCCAGTGAGGAGCACGGAGACGGACAGGGTGATGATGATCAAAACGTGGGTTAGCGTTTTGCGGCGATTTTTTTTCACCAAAGGCCATTCTAGATACGCAAGAATGACCATGGCGAAAATGAGGTAAAGTGCAAAGTAACTCTGGTGTACTGTTACGGAAAACCGCGACGTGATGAAATGGTAGTACCTCATATCCAACCAAAAAACCTTGAAGGCACTTTGCGCAATGCAATAGAGCGACGCGGTCAGCGTGCCATAAAGGAACATGCGCAAGGTGCGATTGAAGTTGGTGGTATTCACGAACCTAAAGCCGACGAATGCCAAGGGAAACGCCATCAAGCTGAGTTTGACTTCAATATCGAACCACCCCCTCGAGAGGTTTTCCGTATAGAGCATTCCGATTAAGTGGAGCACAAAGAAGATCAGCAGAAGAATGGAAACTTCACTCATCTCCACCCGACTGTAGCCTTTCGCGATTGCGAATACAGACAAACCTCCGAAGAGCACGATCAACACGGGTACCAAACGTGGAAAAATGGGAATGAGAAACGCAATCGCGTACAGCAAGTAATTCTGGTAGAGAAAGATTTTATGGCGATCGAAATGGCTCATGCAATTTGCTCGAGAGCATCAGCGATTGCCGCTGCTGCTTTCCCACCTCCGTATAGGTCTTGGGAGAAGTTCATTTTTAATCCCTTCATTTCGCTGTAGGCACTAAGAATTCGCTCGGCACTCGCACCTACGGTAATGTTATAGCCATTTGAAACGAGTTCAGTCCACTCTGTTTCATCTCTCATGGTAATGCAAGGGTTTTGAAAGAAATAGGCTTCCTTTTGCAACCCTCCGCTGTCTGTCATAACCATTGAAGCAGCTTTTAGGAGTTCTATCATGTCAAAGTAACCCACAGGATCAAGGACGGTAAATTCAGGTATTACGCCTTGTTTTTCCAACAAATTTCGCGTGCGTGGGTGTAAGGGACAAATAACGCGACGCTCTTGGTTGATCTCATTTAGGGCGCGGAGTATTCCTCCTAATCGTTCAGGGTCGTCCGTGTTTTCTGCTCGATGGATAGTTGCCAGTACGAATCCAGGTTCCAATTCCTGTTCAGCGATAACCTTGCTCCTTTCGCAAGAGATTCTAGCGTAGTACAATGCAGCATCCTGCATCACATCACCCGACTTGTGAATTTGGCAGTCAAAACCTCCAAATCCCTCACGTTGCAGATTATCTACAGCCGCTTGTGTAGGGCAAAACAAGTGGTCGGAAATGCGGTCTGTTAGGATGCGATTTACTTCTTCAGGCATCTTCATATTGAAGCTCCGTAATCCAGCCTCAACGTGACCTACAGGAATGTGTAGTTTCTTAGCTGCCAAAGCACCCGCAATCGTGCTGTTGGTATCACCATAAACGAGCATCATGTTTGGCTTTTCGGTCATCAGCAGTCCTTCTATCCCTTCCAACATCCGCCCAGTCATTGCTCCATGCCCTAGGGAATGAATGTGCAGGTTATGCTTTGGTTTAGGGATGTCCATTTCAGTGAAAAAGACGTCACTCATGTTTGCATCGAAGTGCTGCCCTGTATGCACAATCACTTCCTCTACGCCACTTCGCAGCCCTAGCTCACGGCTTAATGCAGCAGCTTTGATGAATTGAGGGCGCGCTCCGACGATGGTAAGGATTTTCATAGTTACTCGTTAATCGCCTAATCTAGTTTTCAACCTTAGAAAGAATACCGACCTACTACCTTGCAGCACTTCCGACAGCGGGTGGCTGAAAGCCTCTGAAGTTTTCAATTTCCTTTCAATTTGAGCATCACTCCGATCGTCATCCGCAGGATTTTTAAGTCCAACAGGAACGACCGATTCTTGATGTAGTATAAATCGTACTGAAGTTTGGTAAGCGAGTCGTCTTGATTCGCTCCGTACTTGTAGTTGACCTGTGCCCATCCGGTAATGCCGGGTTTTACTACGTGTCGAGTGGGGTAAAACCCGATCGTTTGAACCAGTTTTTTCACGAATTCAGGTCGTTCCGGTCGTGGACCGATCAGGTTCATTTCCCCTTTAAAGATGTTCCAAAACTGAGGCAGTTCATCGATTCGGGCCCTTCGCATGATTCTGCCCGGTAGGGTAATCCTCGGGTCATGGATCTCGGCATAGACCGCTCCGGTATTTTTCTCCGCATTGACCACCATCGTCCGAAACTTATAAATCGTGAAGGGTTTGTCGTCTCTTCCCACGCGTTGTTGAGAAAAGAACAACGGTCCTCGGCTGAAGATCAAGTTGGCGATGACGATGATTGGAGTAAGTACGAGCGTAAAGAGCATTCCCATCAATCCAAATAACATGTTGAGAAGTCGATTCAAGAATAAGTAAAGTCCATTCTTCTTGGGAGAAAAGAAATCGTACGTCAGCAGGTACTCACCATGTTCATGTTGCTTGACCATCAATTTTCCGGTCAAGGTTTCGAAGACAATGTTTACGGGTACGGCGGCAACTCCGAAATTCTCGCAATTGACCAATGCGGCGTAGAGCGAACCCTTGATGTTCTTAGCGGTATGAACGGCCAGAATCACTTCATCGATTTGGAGCCTTCGAGCATAGGCAAAGAGTTCTTCTGAATTACCAACGACTCGAACTCCCTCTATTTCGCGCTTGTATTTTTCTTCATCGTCGTCAATGAATGCCACAACTTGATACCCAGTTTGGTGGTAAATGTTTTTCCGGCGAATCACCTTCACAATTTCTGTCCCGGACCACCCAGCTCCAACTACCAATACGCGTTTCTGTAATATCTCCTGTTGGAATATGTAAGAAAAGACCCAATGCCAGAGGCTGACCAATACAATCAATTGTCCAATAAAAATGAACACTGGCATCCGCGTTTTCGGAAATACAGGACTCAAGAAAGGAAAGGCGAGGTAGGTGACTCCGGTCATGAATGCAACGAGCGCCGTCCTACGCAAGAGGACCGAAGTTTTCGACGCGTGGAGCACGTCGTAAAGATTAAACAGCTGCGAGTACATCAGCCAGATCGCCAGGATCAATGCTACCCAGCTCGGGTTTTCTGCCAGCGTCTTACTCGGCCAGATGTCGTAGACGTAGAAGTACTTGATGTATAAGAACAACGAAATGACGATCAGAAATAGATCGCCAGCCATCATCATATACTTCCTTACCAGGAACTGGATGTCGTTGCTGCGTACAGTACTCAAATTAATGCTCGTAGGTGTGGTTCAAAATTAGCCTTTTCACGATGGGTGCGTCGGTTGCGTAAAAAGAACATCAACAGGTTTGTCAACGGTACTTTAGTAGGCCCCTTATTGCATATCGAGCAAAGTGAAATGCGGCTTTCGTCCTGCTTAAGCCTTCCAATTCCCTCAAAACACGCCAATTGTATGCTGCGCTCTTCCACTTGTTGCTGCTCAATGATGCGCCTCCTATCCGATAATAAGCCAAGATTTCGTCCAATCCGTGCGCCAAGTGGCCATCTCGCATGATGCTCAACCACAGTGCGTAGTCTTGGCGCTGGGCAATGTCGGGCATGAAATACTTCTGTCCCACAATTTGGGTATCGTACATACCTGTAAGGCATCCTATGTAGTTGGAATCCAACATGTCATTATAACCCAAGCTGGCTCGTGCTTGGATGACCTTTCCTGTCGCGTTTCCTTGCTCATCCATCCACGCATAGGATGTGTGCGTTATAGCTGCGGTCTTTTCTTTAGAAAACTGTACTTGTCGTTCAAGCTTTTCTGGCATCCATAGGTCATCTGCATCCAAGAAAGCGATGAAGCGACCTTTGGCATGGAGGATTCCTTCGTTTCTTGCGCCAGCGGCGCCTCGATTGTCATCCAACAAGAAGACATGTATCCTTCCACGTTCATCCTCCGATGCGAGTTGCTCTAAGATGGGCACCACGTCATCCGTTGAAGCATCATCGATCAATAGCAGCTCCCAATACGGATAGGATTGAGCCATCACAGAATGCACGGTTTGTACGATGGTGCTGGCATTGTTGTGCACTGGAGTTATGATGGATACCAAATCGCTCATTATGATGGACTAGCAATCAAAATCTTGTAAAGTGCGCCCAACTTCTTGGCTTCCGCGCCCCAGTTGTAGGTATTCACCACTGCTTCCCTTCCGCGATGCCCCATGGCTTCAGATTCCTTCGAATCATTCAGCAATTTTTGGATGGCCTTTGCGATGCTTTTCGGATCCTTAGGGTCGGCTGTCACTCCACACGCCCTTTTTTCGACGATATGCTGCAACCAGCCAAAGTTTGAAGCGACAACCGGAATACCAGCCGACATGTACTCAAACAATTTGTTGGGCAGGGCGTCGATATGATTCGGTGCGGGATGAAAGAGGATCAATCCGACCTTTGAACGCTCCAAGACGGAATTCGCTTCCACTCTAGATATAAAGCCCAGGGAATTCACCTTACTCCAACCTGCGGAGCGTTTACACTCGACTTCCAATCCTTGATCGGACCACTTCCCGGCTAGGTTGAGGCGGGCATCGACATCAACCATCGCGTCGACCAATTCTTGTATTCCACGAATGCGTGTGAGATCTCCGATGTAAGCTACTTCGTTTGGTTTTTCAGACCATGAGGTGACCCGAGGCAATGCGTCGAGGTCGGGAAAATTCTTGACGAGTACAATGTGGTTCACCAAGGGCTCAAAGCGTTCGAGTACTCCTTCTACGACCGTCACCACCGCATCTAGTTGAGGCGCCATCTTGTGCTCATAGCGCTGCACCATAAGCGCGATCAGCCCCCGCAGAGGTGCAGGGATCCAATCCTTGGTCAACACTTGCTTCGGGACGTCTTCGTGGGCGTCATAAATGACCTTGATCCCTGCCGATTTTAAGGACGGAACAATCTGCAGTAATTCGGGATCGTGCAAATGGGCAAGCGCGGGTTCCAAATCGAGGAGTTTACTGAGGACCTGTTTCGGATAATTGAACACCCGTTTTAGCTTACCTACTGGCTTCAATATTACATTGACGATCTCGACATTGTCATAGTCAGATTCGGTGTCCTCAGCATTCACCACTATCAGCTTCACATCGTATCCCAGCTTGGCCAAGGTGGCGCACTCCTTGTGGTAGATACGTGTGTCTTTGGCCTGGTGTACCGTTGATATATGGCAGATTTTGATCATCTCTTCCCTAGTTCCACATAGGTATTCAATAACACTGCTGCTTCAGTTTCCCAATTCAATTCGGTAGCTGCCTTGACGGTATTCAATTTGTAGGCAGCGATTTTCTGTTCATCCTGAACCATTCCTTGCAATACATCGCGCATCGATTCGGCCTTCATAGGGTCAAACAATTCACCGATTTGGTAGTGATTGAGCACCCTCTTTAACTCGGGATAATCGCTTCCTGCAATGGCAAGTCCGGCGTGGATGTATTCAAACAATTTGTTGGGACTCGTGTAGTAGTTGTTCAAGCCAATGGCCTGGTACGGGATCACACCGATGTCGGCCTGAGCTGAGACTGCAATGAGTTCGTCTTGGGAAACAGGCGGTATAAAATGAGCCTTGCCAGGGAGTCCCAATCGGTAGGACAAGCCTTTCAGCTCTTGTTCCAACGGCCCCCACCCCATTAATACCAATTGTGCTCCTTCCATTCCTACCATCGCCTCAAGGAGCGTTTCGATTCCCCTTCCTTTCGTAAAGCCTCCTTGGAATAAGATCACCTTTTCTTCTGAGGGAATAGCTAACTGCTCCCTGAGCTGAATGCAAGATTTCATATTCTTCTGAACGGTGCGTGGACAATTCCTGACTACGACGGGTTCTTTGATGCCGTATCGCTCGCTCAATTCGGTTGCTATGCTCTGATTTACGGTAATAACGGCGTCTGCCTTTCCAATGAGTCTTGACTCGATCTTTTGGTACGAACGCCTTTGGGATGGCCTAAGCGTCGCGAGCTCTGTATAGAGTTCGTGTGCATCGTATATCACTTTCGCCTTCACTTCTGTGAGTAAATCGAGCACCGGCAACGCATTTAGGTCATGAATGTGGAGTATATCTGGAGATTCATGGCGTATGCGAGCAGCAGCGCCTGCATAGAAATTGGCAAATACACGTTCGCGATGGAACGGGATCCACCATTCTTTTATTCGCAACTTCCAAGACGTTTTCTTTGGGTGGTTTGATTCATTCGCCGAAGCCTTCGCTGGTGAATCTTGGGAAAAGAGTCTCCAGATGGCTGCATATAATCCAGTTCTGGGAATACGAACAACTTGAATTCCTCCCAAAGATTCTGTCAATGGCAAATGCAATCGATCTTGAACACCTACAACTACAACTTCGTATCCAGCTTCCATCAGGCTCCGCGCCTCCTTTTGTACCCGTGCGTCGCGCACCACATTATTGTTGACTATGCTTAGGACCTTCATTTCGCCTATGGAAAATCTGAATGATCTCGAAAACTACGACTTTAAGTACTCCTCAACGACGTCATCCGTTTCGCCGAACGCTTTCTGTACTCCTTTATCGATCCAAAGGCATTTCGAACAATAGCTCTTGATGGATTCCATGCTGTGGCTTACCAATATGACTGTCCGATCATCACTGATCAGTTCTTTGATTTTCGCTGAACTTTTGGCCCTGAATTTAAAGTCTCCCACACCCAATATTTCATCGATCAACATCACTTCGCGTTTTAAGTGGACTGCAATTGCGAAACCCAGTCTGGCTTTCATGCCTGATGAATAGTTCTTTACCGGCTCATAGATGAACCGATCGAGTTCGCTGAAGGCTATGATATCGGCAATTACGGAATTGATTTCTTTCTGTGTAAAACCTAAGATTGTGGCGTTCAAGTAAATGTTTTCGACTCCGTTCAAGTCGTCTTTGAAGCCCGTACCGAGCGATAGAAGAGCCGATGCCCTGCCCGTGACCTCAATGGTCCCTTCATCCGGAACAAAAATGCCCCCGATTGTTCTCAACAAGGTAGATTTACCTGAACCGTTGGATCCAATTACTCCCAGAACTTCTCCGCTTTGTAGCGTAAAGTTTAGATTTCTCAAGGCCCAAAAATGGTTGCGCTGTGTGGTTTCAGGTGCAGATGAAATCAAGCCTTGAAGCACATTCTTTATACGTGTCGCCTTAAATCGACTCAACTTAAACTTCACGCCCATGTCCTTCACTTCAATGGCCACCATCTTATAAATCTTTTGCGATGTTCGGACGTCCACGATACAAGGCGATTGCAACGAACCAGCTTACCGCGCTTAAGCATCCAAACACCAATAGAAAGGGCGATGGATGCTGACCGAAGATCAATACGCGTTTGAAGCTATCAATCAGCGGAGCTAGTGGGCTCAATGCAGAGTAGAGTAACTGATAATCAACGGGTAGCTGGTCAATGTTATACAACACGGGCGAAAGGTATAGCAAGATTCGTACGCCGAATTGGAGGATATTCAACAAGTCCCGGAAATAAACGCCGACGATGGATACGATCAGACTGAATGCGATGACAAATTGAAATTCAATCAACAAGAGCACCGGAAGCCATAGCCACGTGACGGTGGGTTCGACATCAAAAAAGTAGACCATTATGAAGAGAATCACGAAGCCCACCAGCATATCTACGCCATTGATTAGGACCTTTGAAATGGGCAAAACAGAGAACGGAAATTTTACGGTTTGCAGCAGTTTCCCGTTGGAAACCAACGCCCTCGCCGCTTGAACGATAGATGTAGAAAACCACCGATAGGCAATCAATCCGGTCAATAGCTCAACCGCGTATGTAGGTCCTCCACGTTGAAAAATAAACTTTACCAAGACAAGGTAGATCAGCATCAGCATGAGCGGATCGATCAGCGCCCACAGAACGCCTAACAATCGACTCTTGTACTTGATCTTCAATTCTCCAAGTACCAAGTACTTCAAAATTGACCTGAACGATGCTCTGTATTGTTTAGAAGTGATCAAAGTGCTAAATAAATACCTTCCAACTTCTCTTCTTCTACTGCCCAGCGATACTTTTCAGCCGCCTTCTGTGTGTTCTCTTTGAATCTCTTGCGCTCACTGGGATTGTTCATCATTTTCCGAATTGAGGTTTTGATGCTTTCGATCTCGTGGGGATCAAAGGTGAATCCTATGTCGTTTTCGTTTACCACTAACTTCATTTCAGGGAAATCACTGGCCAATACGGGAAGTCTGGCTTGTACGTATTCGAACAGTTTGTTGGGCGAGCAATAGTAATAGCTCAGACAGATATTGAGGATCGGAGCAATGCCACAGTCGGCCGATGCGAGATAGGAAGCGACCTCAAAATGCGGAACGGGCCCGAAGAACGAAACCTTTTCTCCGGCGCCTTCAGAGTGTATTAATGCTTTAAGGCTCGATACATACGCGTCGGAGCCGTACCCGAGCATCACAAAACGCAATCCATCGATCTGATTCACCGCCTTGATTACGTTCTCGAGTCCGCGATTGAAGGTGATTCCACCTGAATAAATCAAGAGGAAGTCACTGTCCTTCACGTCGAGTGCAGTTCTCAAAGAAACATCGTTCTTCAATTGGGTTTCATCCCTTTGCCTTGGGGCGTTGATGATAACAGCAGGCAACTCCGATTGGTATTCCTTGGCCATCCATTCTGCGATACAAGCCCCGACAGTAATGACACGATCGGCAGCACGCATTCCCTTCCGCTCGATGTTCTTGAGAAGGAAGGTTTTAAACTTTCCGGCGGGCTTGAGCCTATTTTTATGTAAGTACAATTCATGTGAATCATACACGAGTTTGGCGTTGTGCTTCTTTTGAAGAACAATGCCAATTAGCAAGGTGTTTAGATCGTGGCAGTGGTAGATGTCTGCGGGTTGAGCCAAGGAATGCTTTCGCGCTTTCCAAAAAAAATCAAAATAGACGAAATACCTATGGGCTGGTCGGAGCAACCAACGCAGCGGTTCCTGGATCAAATTCCGTGAAATCGACCTGACTCCTTTTTTGAGCTTTCTTTTACCTCTCCTCAATCCACGGTGAAAGAATCGCCAGCCGACCAAAACGGAATAAATGAAACCGAGTTGAGTCATCAGGAGGGGAGCCTTCAGGAAGAGCGGAATCGCTTGTCTGGTCAACTCAGCTTTTGCATGCTCCATATTTCTGTATGGGACTCCCAGTCGATCTAAGGCCTTCAATCGCAGAGCTCGAAGCAAGGACTTAACCCTTCTTAAAAACGCAGATCGTCTTTTCAGACTGGGTTTGGTAGACCTTGGAATTCGGACGTTCCGTTTTAGCCATCTAGGCCGATAGTGAAGCGGGTTACCAAAGATGCGGATGAGTCTTGCGTTGATAGGGTCCGTTCGCAATCTGACGATCCGCGCTCCTTCTCGAGTCTCAAAAGGCACGGTATTCCGATCCAAGAAAGCGACGACTTCTACATCGAATCCAGCCTTGACTAAGGTCGCTGACTCTTTTAAAACACGCGCATCATTGGCGCAGTTATTAAAGACAAACATCCTTACTCTCTTCTTAGTCATAGCAGCGAAACGGCGGATTGATTGGAGTGCACCACAGACACATTGTCCATGATTAAAAAGCTTGATTTAGTTGCCTGCAAAAGTATCATTATCACAAGGTAATTTCATCTGCTTAGACATCATTCAATTCGAGTAAGTTTGGCAAAGATTCAGGCCTAGATACAAGAAGCTGCTTTCCGAATGTTGCAAACTGATCGTATTACAATCGTACATCCCTATATCGTTGCATTGCTTGTTTCTTGTTTGTGCGTTGCATTCATTACGGACTTCGGTGCCGGAATCACGCTCCCATTGATCCTGCTCAGATCCTACCAGTGTTTCGTCTTATCGGCTTCACTTTGGATGTTGCTATCCATTTTCAACGCTCCTGCTGAGGGTCCTTCTTACCCAATCACTCGGCTGATTTTGAGTATTTCCCTTCTTCTTTTGTTCTGGACTCCGCTAGGATATGATGTTACTGATGCGGGAACCCGGGCTGCCAAGTCATTTTTTCTCTTCGATTCGTATTGGCCGCGCTTTGTTGGAATGAAAACAGGGAGTAGTTTGGTGAATGCTTTCTGGTTGCACTTATTTCCTGCGCCTTCGCTTATATGGGCCAGACTGGGTTACATCGCTGTGGAGACCGGAATGTGCGTATTGACCTATAAATCGCTTCGGCTCAGGTTCGACTCCAAAGCTGCTTTGCTCGCAGCCTTCATGGCTTGTTTTGTTAGCACCACGTATGTATACAAGGCCATTCATTACACCAATTTTCCAGTCATGATGACTATGGTGGGCATCTATTTCCTTTTAGCCAGTGACAGTAAAAAACCTCTACCCATCTTCCTCTCTGGAGCGGCAATGGCATTTGCCGGTTTTGCAAAGTTTCCGCTCATTGCGTTGTTACCATTAGCGTTGCTCTACTTTTTTATCGTGGGTCTAAGGAATGGTAAACTCAAATCCGCCATTCGTCCGATGCTGCACTTTATCGTTGGATATGCGGCACTGTGGATTGCAGTTGGCACTTGGTTATTTAGCATGGATGCACTCAATACCTATCTGGGTCATCTTCAAAGTAATTTCGTTGACCCCTTCTTTCTGGATAAGGATGCAAGCAGGCTGAAACGGCACTATCATGACCCTTCATCTCTCAAGAGCATCTATTGGGATAATTTGCTTCGCACTGGCTTGCACACGATTGTAGCGCTCGCCTTCACCTTGCCCGTAGCCATCGGAATCTACCTCAAGCGGTCATGGATTGTTTGGATAAGCTGTGCCATTGCCGCAACGGGTGCTATTCTATTGACCAAAGACAGTTATTGGGCATACAGCATTATTGCTGCGCTCCTCTGCCTCCATGGTTTGCAACTAGCATTTTCGCTAAGGCATCCCAATTTTTCTTGGATGTATTGGGGTGGGGCACTCATGCTCGTTTCTTTCCTGGGTTCAAACGTCGGAATTCGAAACATCATCATTTCTGGAGGTGCCTCGTTGTACATGGGAAGTCTGTTTGCAAGTCTGTTCGAACGTTCGCAAACGGACACAGCGTTGTCCACTTGGCGACCATTAGCACTGGCACTTACCCTGTCAACTTGCTTCATTGTTTTCCACTTAAAAAATCATTTCATATACCGCGATCGTCCAATCAGCGAACTCACCGCTCCGTTGCGAGGCTCCGCCTTTGGTATATTCACTCATCCGCAACGCGCCGATGTTGTCAATCCGTTGTTGGATGCCTTGAGCCGACTTGACAAAAGCGAAAAACTGATGTGTGTGAACTTGCATTCCATGCACAACTATTTGAGTGGCTTGGGACCCGGTTCTCAGTTTTATTGGAAATTGGCTGGTCAAACCGAGCATGAAAAAAACGCCTACTTCCATTCCACAGAAGCCCCACGCTACTTACTTCTCGCTACGGTCAATACTCGCGATTGGGCGTGGCCAGATACGGAAAAGCATTGCATCGACGATGACCTGCCGTACTACGAATACTACGCAACCATGCTGCAAGATCCGTCAGGCCCATACCGCGTGCTCTATGCAAACAAGGCGTTCGAGTTGTACGAAAAGAAGGAGTAAATGCTCTGGGTGACTAGCTCAGCATTTGACGCTGCTTACGGTGGATTCTTTCTATGATCTCGACCACCTTCATTCCTTCCAAAGCGTTGGTCGAGATTTGAGACTTGCCAGTGAGCACATCGATTACATTTTCGATTACGTAGTGGTGGTTTGCCGCACTACCCTTGTAATCACCGTAATCGTTCGGTGGATTTGATGGTGGTAGCTCAGGCATTTCGTAGTCCTCGATGTGGCAGTACTCAACTTGATCCATGTACTGACCACTCACTTTCACTGTGCCCTTTTCGCCAATGACGACGATGCTGCTTTCGAAGTTTTTATCATAGATCGCTGTGCTGTAGTTGATGGATCCAAATCCACCGTTCACAAACTCAAACTGTACCAAGCCTGAGTCATCAAACTCGGTGTTGTCCTTATGGCTGAAATTGGTGCTCATAGCCACGATGTTTTGAATATCGCCAAACAGCCAGTACATGATGTCTACAAAATGGCTGAATTGGGTAAACAGCACTCCGCCGTCAAGGTTTTTGGTTCCCTTCCAACCTCCGGCCTTGTAGTAGCGCGTATCTCGGTTCCAATAGCAGCTCAGTTGGACCATGTTGATCGCACCTAGTTTTTTTCCTTCCATGAGCCCCTTGAGCCATTGTGACGAAGGAGAGTAGCGGTTCTGCTTCACACAAAATACATGGCGCGAAACCTGGAGTGATTTAAATATGACGTCTTCACATTCTTGTCGGGTCAAGCCCATCGGTTTTTCGATCACCACGTGCGAGCGATTTTCTAATGCCTTGATCGCTTGGGTCGCGTGGTATCCATTCGGCGTGCACACATTGACGACGTCTAACTTAACGTCGGTCGCAAGGAGTGATTCCAAGGATTCGAATACTTCCACCTTAGGAAACATTTTTTTGGCTTCTTCACGTTTCGCTTCATCCGAGTCTACCACAACCTTGAGGGTGCTGTCTTCGTTGCCGTCCACCATGATGGCATGTTTCTTACCAATGTGTCCAAATCCGACAACTCCGAAGGAAATCTGCGTCATAATTGCTGAAAATTGGCTGCGAAGATAACCGTTTCTCTGGGCTGAAAAGCGCACGAGAAGCGAACAAATCGTTCTAATTATCCTTCCTTTGAACGAAGAAATGAAATCCGCAGAACCTCACCAGCGCGTGCTCTTATTTGACGGAGTTTGCAACCTCTGTAATTCCGTGATTCAGTTTGTTATACGCAACGATAAGGAGGAAAAACTACGATTTGCTTCGCTGCAATCTCCCTTCGGAATCAACGCGTTAAACACGCACGGCCTCTCAGCAGACGACCTCAGCACATTCATTTATATCAGGAAAGACAAGGTGCATCTACGTTCAACTGGATTTCTTTACCTCTGTCGCGATCTGGGCGGAGCTTTTCGCCTGTTCGAAGTTGCCTGGATCATCCCGAGGTTTGTGCGCGACTATGTGTACGATTTGGTTGCTCGATCGCGCTATTCGATGTTCGGAAAACGGGCGGAGTGCTACGTACCTTCGGAAAGCATGAGGCATCGCTTTCTTGAAGAACTACCGGCCTCCTAACTCCTTCCAATACCACTCAATCGCCTCCACCAAACCCGATTTCAAGTCGTACTCTGGTCGGTACCCAAGTAAGGCTCTCGCTTTTACGGTTGATGCCAAGCTATGGCGAACGTCTCCGACGCGTTCAGGACCGTACTTCACATCAATGCTGTCGACAGAACCGTCAAATTGTCTCAGTAGTTCTTGGAGTACATTGACCAATTCGTTGAGGTTGGTGCTTTCTCCATAGGCTACGTTGTAGACTTCGTTGACAGCGACAGGATTGCTAGACAGCGCGGCAATGTGATTGGCGTGGATTACGTTTTTAATGTACGTGAAATCCCTTGACTGGGTGCCGTCACCGTGAATGGTCGGCGCTTGGTGTCGGATAAAGTGCCGAATGAATTTCGGAATCGCGGCAGCGTAGGCTCCATCTGGGTCTTGATGCTTCCCAAACACGTTAAAATACCGGAGTCCGATCGTCTCCATGCCATAAAGCTCTCCAAATACCCTGGCATAATTCTCATTTACACCCTTGGTGACTGCATAGGGAGAAAGTGGTTTTCCAATTTTTGACTCTTCTTTCGGCAAGCTCTGCTCATCGCCATAGACCGAGCTACTGGTCGCGAAGACAAAGCGCTTCACTTTTGCATCTCTCGCCGCAACGAGCATCGTCAAAAACCCATTGATGTTGACATCATTGGTCGTAACAGGATCGTCGATGGACCTAGGAACGGATCCGAGCGCTGCCTGGTGCATTACGTAATCTACACCGTCTACACTTTTCGCGCACACCTTGGCATCGCGGATATCTCCTTCAACAAACGTGAAGTCAGGGTTGGAGAGGCACGGCTCTATATTTTTCTGGTAGCCCGTGCTCAAATTGTCCAATCCTACCACCTGGTTGTCATGTGCCAGCAAGTCCTCCACCAAATTAGAGCCGATGAATCCTGCAGCACCCGTTACGAGGATGCGCTTTCCAGATATATGTCGATCGATGATCACTTAGGCTTCGATTCTAATCAACTGCTTAGCGAGCAATGGAAGTTGCTCTCATTTCTCGGATTACGGTAACTTTTACTTGGCCTGGGTAGGTCATTTCATCTTGAATCTTCTCGGATATTTGAAAGGCTAGCGTACTCGCCTCTTCGTCCTTCACTTTATCACTGGATACGATGACACGGAGTTCACGCCCCGCCTGGATCGCATAAGATTTCTCCACTCCTGGGTACTCCAAAGGAATGCGTTCAAGGTCGTGAATCCTTTGGATGTATGAATCCATGATTTCGCGCCGTGCTCCGGGTCGCGCACCGCTTACGGCATCACAAACCTGGACGATCGGCGATATCAATGTGGTCATCTCGATTTCATCGTGGTGTGCTCCGATTGCATTGCACACATCTGCCTTTTCGTTGTATTTCTCAGCGATCTTCATCCCCAATATTGCGTGTGGCAGTTCGCTCTCTTCGTCGGAAACTTTTCCGATGTCATGCAGAAGGCCAGCGCGCTTGGCTACTTTGGCGTTGAGACCGAGCTCTGCGGCCATGGTCGCACATAAGTTTGCCACTTCCCTGCTGTGTTGCAACAAGTTTTGGCCGTAAGATGACCGGTATTTCATGCGTCCAACCATTCGGATCAATTCAGGATGCAGTCCATGAATGTTCAAATCGATGCACGTACGTTTCCCGTTTTCTACGATTTCTTCATCCAAGCGCTTCTTGGTTTTCGCAACCACCTCTTCAATCCTCGCTGGGTGGATGCGTCCATCCGTCACGAGTTGGTGTAGCGATAGCCTCGCTATCTCTCGCCTTACCGAATCAAAGCAAGAAAGTATGATCGCTTCAGGGGTATCGTCAACGATGATTTCTACGCCAGTCGCAGCCTCTATTGCGCGAATGTTGCGACCTTCTCGTCCGATGATCCGGCCCTTGATTTCATCGCTTTCAATGGTAAACACGGATACTGAATTCTCGATGGCTTGTTCGGTTGCAACCCGTTGAATGGTTTCGACCACGATCTTCTTCGCTTCTTTGTTTGCGTTGATCTTCGCTTCGTCTACGATCTCTTTCATCAAGCCCATGGCCTCGGTCTTGGCTTCCCCTACTAGCACCTCTTTCATCTGCTCCTTGGCCTCATCAGCGGATAGGCCTGATAGGCTCTCCAGCTGCTTCACTTGCTTTGTATAGAGACCCGCAAGGTCATCTTGTTTCTTTTCAACCACTTCCAACTGTCGGCTCAAACTAGCTTTTAGCGAATCCAGTTGCTCTTCCTTTCTCTTGCTTTCTCCAAGTCGTTGGTTGAGTGTATTCTCCTTTTGCTTTGCCCTGCTTTCGGTTTCATTGATTTTGCGATTCTTCTCGAGGATGACTTTTTCGTGCTCCTCTTTCAGTTGGAGGAACTTCTCCTTCGCTTGCATGAGTTTTTCCTTCTTGATGATCTCAGCATCCTTGTTGGC
>JAVKEP010000014.1:0-23441 GCA_040221375.1 Cryomorphaceae bacterium | reverse complement strand
ACAATGGCAACGTAGCCTGGAATCCCATTGAACTCCTCGAGAAACAAATGTTCCGTTAGCAAAGTGTCGCCGTCCTTGATTTCAAATGCGATTCCCTCAAACCTAGATTTATTCCACTTCCACTGCTCGATTAATTCAATGCCATCGTTTGCACCCTTCCATTTCCCGGATAACCAACGAAACTGATCTCTGAATGCATTGCCGCTTTCTGAGCAACCCATCAGCACCACAAGGGTGATCGAAATGCACGAAGTCCTGATCCAGCTCATTGTCATTCAATCAAAGCTAATCAATCCACTCGATCTCACGCAGCCAAGTATCTTCGCGAAAAGAATGAAACGTATGAGGATCGTATTCTTTGGAACTCCTGAATTCGCTGTGGCCAGTCTAGAGGCACTATTAGCTACGGAACACGATGTGGTTGCCGTGGTTACCGCACCGGACAAGCCCGCGGGCCGTGGACAGAAAGAACGTCCCTCACCTGTAAAAGCATGCGCATTAGCACATCAACTACTGGTTTTGCAACCCACCCATTTAAAAGCCCATACGTTTGTTGAGGCCTTAAAGGGATTAGCGGCAGACGTGCACATTGTTGTCGCTTTTCGCATGTTGCCGGAGGTGGTTTGGGACATGCCACCAGAAGGAACCTACAATGTGCACGGTTCACTCCTACCCGATTACCGCGGTGCTGCACCTATCAATTGGGCCATTGTAAACGGCGAGAAGACAACTGGGGTTACGACCTTTAAGTTACAGCATACCATCGATACTGGGAGTATACTGTTGCAGCGTTCTACGCCTATAGGGATAGACGAAAACGCCGGCGACCTTTATCAGCGGCTCATGAAACTCGGAGCGGAAATCCTTGTAGAATCCATCCAGCTAATTGCTGCGGGAAAAATTGAATTGCATCCTCAGCCGGCAGCAACGACCAAACATGCGCCTAAAATTAATAAGGAAGATTACAAGATCGATTGGAATTTACCCGCATCCAAGGTGCACGACTTCATCCGAGGCATGAACCCTTTTCCAGGCGCATATACTGAAGTGAAGCTCGATGGCCAGTTTTCTGCATGGAAAATTGTAAAGACCCACTTGACCAATGAGCGAAGGACTGCGACAGGTCAGTTTCGTTCGGAAGGATCACGGCTATTTATTGGAACTCAAACGGAAGACTTGGAAATTTTGGCAATTCAACCGCCCGGCAAAAAGAAGCTCACGGCGGCCGACTTCTTGAATGGCTTCCGCGGGGATGTTTTAGCCCTTGTCTGCGCATAAAAAAAGCCCTCGATGAAGAGGGCTTGATCAAAATTTCTTTTGCTTATTGCTTGACGATTCTGCTGACTTTGCCCTTGCCGTTTTGCTGGATGGAAACAAAGTACACGCCTGGTTCTTGGTCTGTGAGGTCGAGTCGAGTCAACAAGCCATCGTCTTCAACGACCATTGACCTTTCTAGGACACGGCTTCCTTTGGAGTCCAACACAATGATGTTTACTTCTCCTTTTGCCATCATCGCGTCTACAACGAAGATGCCCTCGCTCGGATTCGGAGAGATGCTGAAACGATCAAATGACAATGAATTGTTTTCATCCATCGCAACGCCTGACTTCTTATTGAGTTCTCGGATTTCATCCTGGTCAAGCTCTTCCATCTCAAAGCGATACACGAACCGTTGGTCTCCGTCGTGAAACATCTCAAAATCATCCATTTCATCCATTCCCTCAAAACCAAAGAGAAGCTCATTTTCAAATGTAGAAGGCAACGATCCGATCTCGCCTTGGGCATTGATTTCGCTGCCGTCTCTGAGGTAGATGACATCAATCATATCACCTGGGTTCAACTCGTGCAATACTTCAATCAACTCGCCCATGTCCTCGATGTCTTCGCCGTTGACGGAGATGATTTTGTCGCCGGATTTGAGTCCCATTTTTTCTGCAGTGGTTTCTTCGTAAACTTCGGTCAGCGCTACCCCTCCTTCTTCGAGTGATTTGCCTTCAATGCCTAGAAAAACCCTTCTTTCTTGGCCTCTCGCTTTCCAATGCTTGTCCGGATACCGGTGCCTGGGCCCCATTCTAAATCTCTTTTCTCCGTTGTGCTCGAACTCAAAAATGTTTGACGGCTTATATTCCTTAAGCTCGACTTTCACTTTCTCTTTGTTTGCATCCCGGTGGTACTTAATGATGACTGCATCCCCGATGTCATGGGATCGAATAACCTCAGCTAAATCATTGTGGCCCTGCACCTTAACCCCATCAATTTCAGTGAGAACATCCCCTTCTCGCAGGCCTGCTTCTTCTGCTGCTGATCCTTCAACAACGCGTGTGATTCGCGCGCCAGGCGCACCTTCTGATGCATCGCTTGATTCGCTCGCAGCAACCGTCACTACCCCAAGAAATGCGCGCGGTTCTTCCTCTACGTCGTAATGATAGGCGTATGCATGTGCCCTAGGTTCTGCCGGGGCTCTTGGGGCTCTGGGATGTCTTGGCTCGCGAACTGAACGCATCCGTTGGCGATAGTGAGGAGCAAAAAGGTCGGGTTGATGCGTACCCCGCTTATTGATGATGATTTCTAAATCAGAATCCTCGAGGTCACGCACGGCTTCTTCCAATACCATTTCGATCTCTTCGATCATTTCATCCATTTCAAATTGAACATTTTCTTCATTCAATTCAATTTCTTGCGTGGTGGTTGTGGTCTTACCTCCTTCGGTGACTTCGATTTGAACTTTGACCCGTTTTTGTTTGTCCTGGTCTTGTGCGTGTGCAATGGCGATGATACCTATCACTAAGAGGGCAACAAAAGCCAATTCTTTTGCAAGGTGTTGTGTGAGATACTTCATGAGCTAAACGATTTTGTTGCAACCAAATGTAAACCAAGTGGTTGCCGACAAAAAGTTAAAAGCCGCCCAGAAGTGTTAAGGGGTGTGAAGGATTAGTCCTTGTTCGTTTGCCACCCAGGACCACCGAAATTAGGACAAGGGACATTTCTGCGGCTAAACCGCTTCTTTTTGTAATTGAAGTTTCGCCATAGCTCGACTTGAAGAGACACTTCATGGGCTCCATATGAATAAGTGTGTAGTGTAGATGCTGAAATATCATAGCTATAACTCATTCTAAAGGCTCCAAATTGTAGCCCTGCAACCAGAATGACGGCATCTTGGTTAGTCACGGTCGTTACATTGTCTTTTAGTCCTAAGAGGCCTCGGTACCAAATGCCTACTAAAACTACCGAATATCCGTAATAGACGCCGATATCGAATTGATCAAAATCCTGTTGGGTCTTGTACTGTGCTGCAATGGTCACATTCTTCAAGAATTCACCTTTAATGTCCTTATTAATCGGAATCAACAACCCACCGTGAACAGAGAGTTTAACGGGAAAAGGATTGTCAAGAACACGGCTGAAATTGTTGAGGTTGGACAAAGATATCCCACCCCAATACCGTTCAGTGAAGGCTACGAGCCCTGTGTTTACATCAAAGTATTGTAACCTATCAAACCGGAAGTCGTCCGATGTGGAAGATGCACCACTAATCAATTGATCCGTAAATGTGAATCTGCCAAGGTTGATATTGAATGAGTTATAGGAACCTGCGATACCAAATTTTACTGAGAGTTTCCGGGTCGCATTGAAACGATAAGAATAGTAACCCGAATACTTATTAGACACAACTCCCCCTCCACCATGCCGGTCCTGAAACAGACTGATCCCAATGCCACTATTTATGGCGGGTAGGCTCTGATCGTAGTACATACCAGAAGACGTGTATCCCTGTAAGGCAGGCCATTGTCTTCGTAAGTGGGTGCTGAATCTACCAAAATGTGTATTGCCCGCAAACGCTGGGTTCATATAAATCCTCGTGGCAAAGAATTGTGAAAACTGCGGGTCTTGAGCCTGCAAGCTTGCGGGCTCAAAGCATGCGAAACCAACGAACAACCCTATGCACAATGTTATGTTAACGTAGCAGCGTGACATATCCTGTTTCTGTTGTTTCTAAGTCATTAACAAATACGATATCGGCTCGCCAGACATAAGTTGATAACGGCGCGAGTTCTCCTTTATAGAAACCGTTCCAACCTTTACTCGGGTCGAAGGATTCAAAGACAGTCTCTCCCCATCGGTTGTACACTACTAGATGAAATGTCTTAACGTACCGCGTGATGAGATAAAAAATATCATTGTTCATCGCTAACGGATCGTACGTAGCATCGGCTGGATTGTTAGGGTTTGGTGTGAATGCTGAAGGTGCTTCTAAGACTAGCACAGGCTCAACATAAACAGATCGTTGCAGCGTATCTGCGCACCCATATATGTTTTTGACAATTTGTGTAATGGTGTACTCACCCCAGTCTAAGAACCGATGGCTAATGGTCTGCGCGTCGTATGTGGCTCCGTCTGACACCTCCCATTCGAAAGCAACCGCATCTTCGCTTTCGTCTACAGTAGACACGTCTGGCTCATCTGTTGTGACTTTATCAGGAGTCAGGTAAAACCCAGCAATAGGGCTTGGATAAACATTAACCTTTCCGATTCCATCGCCTTCGGAAGGACAACCTTTGTCCGTCACGGCTGAGAATTCGACTGTATAAGTGCCTGGATTCGCATATCGCACCGTAGGATTTTCTTGGGCGCTGGTTTGACCATTACCAAATTTCCATTTGTACTCCGCAATCGATATTCCACTGATACCAGCGTCAAAGCTTACTTCCAATGGTGCGCATCCTTCTTTAATCAACTCAGGAAAATCAACGATAGGAACTGGATTTACGGCTACTGTTACCGAATCCTCCTCATAGAATCCGCAGCCGTCCGTTACCCGCATTACATAGGTTGAGGTGGACGCAGGAAGAACAGTAAATGATCCAACATCATTTCCTAAGTTGGGAAACCACTGTACCGAGTATCCTGAAAGGTTTCCGTCGTAACTTCCTATGATCTTGACAGATTCTCCTACGCATATTTGTTCTGGGTCAGACGAAACGCTGATTTCGTCAAAAACTACGGGCTTCACTGTTACAACGACGGTGCCTATTGCCGGCGGACATCCATACATGTCAGTAACTGAAACTGAATAAGTTGTCGTTTCTTCGGGATTGACTACATGACTATCACTATTCCCTAAGGAATCACTCCAAGCGTAAACGAACCCACCATTCCCTCCTGAAGCTGCCGCGAAAATTACTGCATTTTCATACAAACAAATCGTGACGTTATTGCTCATTTGCACAAGAATGGGCGATGGCTCGGTCAGCGTTGTGTCCAAAATTAATTGGCACCCATTCGAATCGCTGATGGTCACAGTATAAGAGCCCGCTGTTAACGAAGAAGCCGAGGACGAGGTGCTCCCAGAGCTCCATGAGTAGTTGTACGGAGATGTGCCTCCACTTACCAAAGTAGAAATTGAGCCATCACTTCCATTGTTGCATGTGATCGATACCCCGGAAAGCGATGATTGAAGTACTTCGGGCTGAGTTATGACATAGCTCGTGGTATCAGTACAGTTATTTGAATCGGACACCACCAATGAATAGGTTCCCGCGGACAAGCTTGAAATTCCCGAGACACTGGCTGAATTGCTCCAAGCATACGCGTATGGCTGACTTCCTCCAGAGGGAATCGCGTTTATGCTACCATCTGAAAATCCGAAGCAAGAAACATGGGTAATCACTACCGATGTTTGTAGAGAATCGGGCTCTTGAATGCTCGCCTGCGCAGTGGTCTCGCAGCCATTGTCATCCGTAACTGTAAGCGTGTATGTGCCTGCAGATAGGTCGGTTATTTGGATCGAAGTTTCTGTATTTGACCACGCATAGTCATAAGGAGCAATACCACCATTTACATTCGATTGTATCGACCCGTTCTGAGCTCCGTTACACGTAATATTAACAGGTTGTAGATAGAGCTCAAGGGAATCGGGTTGTGAAATGGAAATGGAATCGCTGCCAACACAACCAGATCCGTAGGAAACAGTCACGGTATAGGTTCCCGCCACCAAGTTAAAGATGATTGGAGCCGTGGAACCAGAACTCCAATTGTACGAATACGAACTATAGGGTCCAGTGACTGCGGCAGTGGCAGCGCCTGTATTATCGCCAAAGCAATCAACATCAACACCGGTGAGATTGATGGTAATCCCTGGTGGTTCAGTGATTGTGAAATTCAATGAATCCAAACATCCATTTGAATCCGTTACAGTAACGAAATAGCTCCCCGCCGAAAGGCCCGCAATCAAAGCGGTTGTGTCTCCTGTATTCCAGTAATAGGCATAAGGTGAAACTCCACCCGAACCTGCTACCTCAATGCTTCCATCTGCGTATCCGTTGCATGTTGCATGATTGAGGGCCACGAGATTAAGCGCCAACGTGTCTGGCTCGGTGACCAGGATGCTCGCTATACTATCGCATCCGAATGAATCCGTTATGAGAATTTCATAGGTTCCAGCTCCAAGCCCTGTGATGCTGTCGCCTAATTGCGATGGGGCCGTAAGCCACTCAAAGATCAATTGCCCATTGCCTGGAGCCGATTGAACCCAAGCTTGGCCATTGTTTTGTCCTGCACATAAAACCGAAGCAGTACCAAACGTAACGGCCGATGAATACACGTGCAGCGTGAGCGTAACCGTGTCAGTATCCGGAGGACACCCAAAGTTTCCAGTTGTAATCAACATTAAGTTCACTTCGCCAGCCGCAGAGTCGTTGACTCCTGGAGCATACGTTGCATTTAAGGCGGAAGAATCTGGAGTAAAAACTCCGTCTCCTCCAATCCAATATCCCCCGCTGGCGGACTGAACGGAACCATTCAGTGGGATGGGCCAAAAACTATTACAAACGGTAGTGTCATTGCCTGCATCAGCAACGATCGGTAGACTGAATGAATCCACAAAAACGGTATCATATGCAGGTGGACAGCCAGAAGTGTCTGCTACTTCCAGACTATAGGATCCAACACCCACGAAAATGGAGTCTGCTGTAGAACCTGTACTCCATGTGAAGCTATAGGGAGGAGAACCTCCAGCGCCGGTGGCGTAGATCCATGTACCAGCTGCTCCATGACATACCATTGGGTTCTCGGGCAAAATGACCGCTTCGAGCGTGCTAAAGAAGTACGCCGCAATTGTGTCACAGTAGTAAAGAGAATCACAATCTCCGAGTAAGGGCCCACAGACTTGATAGAGCACTGTGTCCGGTGCGTTTGACTGTCCAACTACATTCACAGAATCACAGCCAAATGTGCAATCTAGATAACTGTTGTATGCTCCGATGGCACCGGGATAGACAGATGTCCAAGAAACAGAGTCAGGGTCGTATCCGTCGACGTACATGTATCCTGAGCATCCATCGTTCACAGAGATATCCGGGCCAGGAGCTGGTTCTGCTATGGACGTTATGCAATACGTGTTGGAATTATTTCCCGGTTTGCAAAAGGTAATATAATGGGGTCCGACACCTGTCAAACACAATGCTTGACCAACTGCCGTGGGAGATCCACAATCAACTTGATAAAAAATTGCACCGGGAGGAATGGCGCCATCGCAAATTTCGAAAATGATTCCTTCCGCATCTGGGTGTAGCGTCACCTCAAATCCAACACATTTGTCAGGAGCCGCGGCACCGCAACAAGTATCGATTCGCACAGTGTCTGGGCTGCTCCACGTAGCGTTAGGATCTGTAGATAAGTCGACGGTAAAGGTAGGGGTGTTTGATCCGCATTGAAACTGCGCATTCGCTTCCAAAGAAAGCAACGCCACAAACACAAACATACTTATCCAATTTCTCATACTAGGTTCTAGTGAAAACTAATAATAATACAATTGAATAACCTGGGAAGTGTTAGTGAGGTTATTAGTAAGTTAGACTCGTGAAATTGATTCAAGGTTGCTCGGGTACAGTATTAATGTTTGCTTTTCTCGCCCAATGCGGAATATTCTTCGGCGAGTTACATGCTCAGTCCGTTGAAGTCCTAGTGTTAGGCACTGCGCAGGATGCAGGACATCCTCAAGCAGGCTGCGAGAAGTCGTGTTGCAGTGAGACAATCAGACATCCAGAACGTCAACATTGGGTTTCCTCGATAGCATTTTCTGATGGGGAGCAGTTCTACATCATAGACGCGACGCCCAATTTCACCTCACAGCTAGCAATGGCCAAGGAACATTTCCAAGGCCAAAATCTAGGCGGTATATTCATCACCCATGCGCATATTGGGCATTATACCGGCTTGATGTACCTCGGTCGTGAAGCGATGGCTAGCCTCGATGTTCCCGTTTACGTCATGCCCCGAATGAAGAAATTTCTCGAGCGAAACGGACCCTGGGACCAATTGATCCGTATTCACAACATCAAGCTCATGGAATTGACCGATGGTCAAACAGTGCACCTCAATGATATTGCTGTAACGCCCATGCGGGTGCCCCATCGAGATGAGTATTCTGAGACAGTAGGTTTCCGCATTTCCGGACCTACTTCCTCCCTCCTGTTCATACCTGACATAGATAAATGGGAAAGATGGAACCGACCCATTGCTGAGATGGTTCTTTCCGTCGATCACATACTACTCGATGCTACATTTTTCAGCGCATCGGAAATTCCTGGACGAAACATGGCCGAGATACCCCATCCTTTTGTCACAGAGACAATCGACGTGCTGTCGTCCCTGCCAGACGAAGAAAAAAAGAAGGTGCACTTTATTCACTTGAATCATACTAACCCATTGTTGCGAACAGACAGTGACGCGACGAATACGGTAAATGAAGCGGGCATGCAAATCGCGAGAAGAGGAATGACGCTCCCTCTCTAAGAGGTTGCCAGACTATTGAAAGCTGTATATTAACCACCGAATCACCGGGCACCTACCCTCACTTACTTGATGTTCCAAGACCTTAAGAAATACTGGAAGAATGACCTAGTTGCGGCCATCAGCGTCTCATTGGTGGCATTGCCTTTGGGGTTAGGAATTGCAATTGCCTCCGAGGCGCCTCCTATTTCGGGCTTAATCTCTGCTATCGTTGGTGGGTTGCTTACAACCTTCATCCGAGGAAGTAAATTGGCCATCAATGGTCCCGGAGCGGGTGCAATCGTGGTCATTCTTAACGGTAATCACCTATTGGCTGACCCTGGGCAGAGTGGCTTCCCTTACGTTCTCGCGGCGATCTGTATTGCAGGTGCTTTGCAAGTAGTGATGGGGCTCTTGAAGTTGGGGAGATTGGGTGAAGTCGTACCGAGCTCGGTCGTACACGGGATGTTGGCAGCCATCGGGGTGATCATTCTTGTAAAGCAATTGCATGTGGGGCTCGGGCATCACAGCGTCGCCAATTCTGCGATGGACAGCATATTTGAGTTGCCCATAACCATTTTCAACCTGCATCCTTTGATCACACTCGTTACATTGACGGGACTTGCCATTGCCATCTTTCATCCCCGAATTAAAAACAAGCTGATTCACTTTATCCCATCTTCAGTGTGGGTGCTTATCATTACTATCCCGCTGGTGTTCATCTACCGGAATTGGATTACCGAATTCCTAGGAATCACTTCAAGCGCGTTGATCTACCCAGAGAGTCAATTGATTTCTTTCCCTGCCGATTTGTGGTCGGGCCTACTCTTTCCGAACTTCGGAAAAATCGCTTCACCGGGATTCTGGCTGGTTGTTTTCAGCATCATGATTGTTACAACCATTGAGAGTCTGATCAGCACGAAAGCCGTAGATAACCTGGATCCCGAGCAACGCAAAACCAACTTAAACAAAGACCTGATCGGCGTAGGGTTGAGTACCATCGTATCCGGCGCCATTGGCGGACTTCCAGTGATCACAGTAATCGTGCGGAGTTCAGTAAACATTGGCAACAATGGCAAAACATCCTATTCCAACTTTTTTCACGGACTCATTGTTTTGTTCTTTGTAATCGCTCTTCGTCCTGTGTTGGAAGAAGTTCCTATGGCAGCACTGGCAGCGATCCTAGTCTACACAGGATACCGCTTAGCCTCACCGAGGGAATTTGCAGATGCGTATGACCGAGGCGAAGAACAATTGCTAGTCATGGCCTCTACGCTGCTTTCGGTATTAATCTATGGACTGCTTTGGGGAATCTTTCTTGGGCTTTGCGCGAGCTTCTTGGTGCAATGGATCAAATCACGGATGGACATGCGGGCGTTTGTGCGCGCCATATTTGTTCCTAAGCTCACTTCCCTGCAATTACATGATAAGTTTGAAATTAAACTGAGCGGCGTCTTTAACTACCTCAATTTGCTAAAGGTGAAAGGTGCCGTGCGTTCTGCGCCTTCCAATGAGCGCGTAGAAATAAATATGGACGAAGCCATCTTGGTCGATTTCACGGTCATGGAATACTTAAATGAGTACGGCAAGCAATATCAAGACAAGGGAGGCAATTGGGAAATAACTGGGATGGATGTTCATGAAACTACCTCAGGACACCCGAACAGCATGCGTACGCTCTCACCTCAACACCAGCACAGCCCTCGATGGATGACTCAACACCAACGAGATCTGATGAAAACGGCGGCCTACTTCGGCTGGCAATTCAGCATTGGTAAGGAGTACGAATTTTCAGACCTCGAGCGATTTGAATTCTTTCGCAAGCATCCCATTGAGTACGTTCACAATGTATCCTCTGGATTGATCGAGGACTACAACCTCTTCTTTCGGGTGATGGATGTGGTGTTTGATGAAGGTGCATTGCATGCGAAAACCCTGTATAACACCACCTTGATGATCATCGATTTAAGAATGGGAATTCCGGAATTCACCGTCGATCGAGAGGAGCTCTACGACCGCATATTGTCTACGCTCGGATACAACGACATCGATTTCGAAGAGGATCCTGAATTTTCGAGAAAGGTGTTGCTGAGCGGAACCGTACCTCATTTGGTCAGGTCACTCTTTACAGAGCCATTACGTAAGTTTATCCTGGAACATCAGCAGTATCACGTGGAAGCGACTACGGATCAACTCTTGCTATTTGGAGACTTGAAGCCCTTGTCGAGCGATGAGATCAAAGAGCTCTACCTCTTTGCTTACTCGCTTTGTGCTCACTTAGGTCAGCCTAAGCAAGAAAAAAGTGCTGTTACTTCTTGATGACCTGAATCGGCCTGCCTTTAAATCGTAGGCCTTGAAACGCTTTTTCGATGCCTTTAGATTTCGCGCTTTGCACATCAAATCGCGCTCCTTTTTTGTCCATGTGGATCCTTCCGATGAACTTGCTCCGAACGCCTGTGGTATCGCAGATGATCTTCAAAAGGTCGCCCTTCTCGATCTGATCGCCTTTTCCAAGGTTGATTTCAAAACTGTCCATGCCTTCTTCCCTGCCGCGGTCGTCTCGTTTTCCTTTTTGTCCCCTCTCCCTTTCCCGGGAAGGCTTTCCATCTTTCACGTGCTTTCGTTCGGAGGCATTTAAGTCTTGACCTTCATCCATGGATATTTGATCAAAGGCTTTCGTGATGTACTTCGCTAAAATCTCTTCCTTGGACAAGAATTCTACTTGCTCAATGAACCCATGTACCCAAATACGTGCTTCATCTGAAGACTCGGTTGAAAGCAGCTCGTCAAGGCGCGTTTGGATATGCTTTGTTTTTACCTCCTCAATGGTAGGTATTTGAATTTTCTTGAATGAGATTCCCAACTGACGTTCGAGGTTTCGAATCTTGTATTGTTCAGCAGGTGTTACCATGGAAATGGCAATTCCCTTCTTTCCAGCCCTAGCCGTTCTACCACTTCGATGGGTATAAAAAGAAAGATCATCCGGAAGATCGTAGTGGATGACGTGGGTCAGATTGTCTACGTCGATTCCCCTCGCCGCTACGTCGGTTGCCGCAAGCATGCGGAGATGGCCCGACTTAAACTTGCGCATTACTTGATTTCGCTGGGCTTGTGACATGTCACCGTGCAGCGCATCCATCGCATACCCCGCTTCGGCCATACTGGTCGCTAGGCGCTGGGTTTCGGCTTTGGTCCTGCAAAACACCAAGCAATACATATCTCCAGCCGCATCCATGATTCTCTGCAACCCCGGTTGCTTGTCGTGCCGTCGCACAAGGGTATACTCATGAGAAATATTCACATTCACCTTGCTCTCTGACTGGATCGAAACCTCTGCAGGATCCACCATGTACTTGTGTACGATGTTCCTTATTTCCTTGGGCATCGTAGCCGAAAAAAGCCAGGTGTTCTTGTCGTGCTGAGTAAAAGACAAAATGGTATCGATGTCTTCCTTGAATCCCATGTTGAGCATTTCGTCGGCTTCATCCAACACTGCAAACCGAACGTTCGAAAGGTTCAACACCTTGCGATCTATCAAGTCGATCATTCGTCCGGGAGTGGCGACGATCACCTGAGGCCGCTTACGTTGGATTTCCTTGATTTGATTGGTGATAGGCGCACCTCCATATACTACCGTTACGGAGACCCCATCGATGAACTTGGCAAACTGGGTGAGTTGTTGTTCTATCTGCTGCGCCAATTCACGGGTCGGCGATAAGACCACCGCCTGAACAGCCCTAATGTTCGGATCGATGTGTTCGATCAATGGAATGCCAAAGGCGGCCGTTTTACCAGTACCGGTTTGTGCGAGACCCAAAAAATCAATGGCCCCTGCTAGAAGAAGTGGAATGGCCTGTGCTTGGATCGGAGTTGGATGAACTATGGAAAGTTCTTGTAAGGCCTTAGTGATGCGTGCATCAAGCCCAAGAGATTCAAATGTCTGCAAATCAATAGTGAAATTCGGTTGCAAAGGTAGGTCTATTCAAAGGACTAACCATGGGTTATTGAAAAGTTTGAAAGGAGTGCGCTACCACTCATGGTCGATGGGCGAAATTCGTTTTTGCATGGAACAGGTATATCAACACATCGTAGACACTCCTCTAGGTTGGTTTTGCATGACCGGAAATGATGCGGGAATCACTCAGTCAGGTTGGATTGCAGAGGAGGATGCCATGGTTGGAAGCGGCGGCGGTCACGTGGCTTGGAAGTCGATTGCTGAACAGCAACTAACTGAATATTTTTCTGGGAAACGCGACTCATTCTCACTTCCGCTGACGTTGGGAGGAACCGAATTTCAGCAAGCCGTATGGAATTTACTGCTGTGCATCCCAAAAGGCCATACTCGTTCCTATGTAGAATTAGCCATTGAATTAGGCAACGCAGACAAGGCCAGACCTGTAGGAATGGCAATCGGAGCGAATCCCTTGCTCTTGCTGATTCCCTGCCATCGGGTAGTAGGTAACGATGGCTCACTGACCGGTTACGCGGGCGGACTTCAGAGCAAAGAATGGCTGTTGGAACACGAAGGTGCATTGTCACAAACCCAACTCAGGTTATTCTGATCTATGTTCGACTGCATGCGTGTACTCAAATGGTTGTTGTGTTTGTTACTTCTAGGGTTGTTTACTACACACGCCCATACTCAATCATTGTCTGTCCTTGCCTTAGGGGATTCGTACACCATTGGTGAGTCGGTTCCAGAACAGGCACGATGGCCCAATCAACTGAAATCCGCACTTGGAGAAAAAGGGATATCCCTGCGCTTCCACATCGTGGCCAAAACTGGATGGCGCACCGATGATTTGCTGGCCGGAATGGAACGTGTTTCGGACACAGCCACGTTTGACAAGGTCAGCATCTTAATCGGGGTAAACAACCAGTACCAAGGTCGGTCGATTGATCAATTTGAAAAGGAGTTAGAATCAATCATTTCAGCTGCCCTTCAAAAATGTGGTAACGACACATCATCTATTTTTTTCATCAGCATCCCCGACTATGGCTACTCTCCATTCGGGGAGACACTTGATACGATCAAGATATCTGAAGAACTCGATCGCTACAATGCCGTAACACAAATGAAGGCGCACAAACTGGGAGTACCCGTCGTTGATGTCACATCCATTTCGAGATCGAGGAAAGGAGAAATGATTGCAAAAGATGGCCTTCATCCCTCACAACAACAATATGCTGCTTGGGTAGACGCGATCGTAGAAAGAATCTCGTTTACGACTCATTAAAGACGTCTTGGATGTCTTTCTTCTCAATATTTACATTGGAGAGCCTAGGTTCAATAAGTTCGCCGTTTCGCCGTAAGTACCCCATCAATCGGGCTAAGCGGAGCGATTTAGAACGTTCTTCCCAAACAACATCTAGGGATTGAGCCTGTAAACCTTCATCAAAGGCATGGAGATATTTTTTAAATATGGTGTGCTCTTGACTCACCAAGGCTTTGTTTTTACCTGCTTTCTCCAAGTATAGGTATGCGACATACTTGTCGGCCATATCGCCCACTTCTAGACTTATGAAACGATAAGGTCGGAGGATGTAATTGATCCGCGCATCCATATTATCTGAGAATTCAGTAAGATTCAGACCCACCCTTGGCGCCGCGATGATCTGATTGGAGCGGCTTTCCGAAAATCGGACGAGGCGTGTATCGATGTCTGGTTCGGTAGCATTGCCTGCGTCCTCAAATATTTCCTTGAAGACCCGTTGTGGACCGTTGATGACTTTACCCGATTTCAAATTCTTCAATGAGCGAATGCGAATGCTGCCGTACCTATTTTTTTCGCCTATGGTGAGCTCTACGCCTGACATCAACAACATCCATCTACCAAATGTCTGCTGCACGGGCCAGCCTTCTATGAATGGGTCAAGGTGATTAGCTTGCTCTGATTTTAAGAAGAATTCAATCTCTAATATGCTGTATTGAATGGCTCCGCGCTGAATTATCCAATGATTGATTAAGTCGTGAGCGGCGAGTTCGAATTTGGTAAAAACATCCTCGTCATTTTGAAAGGCGAGTAGGGTTGATAGCTTTTCCAACGGTTTAGGTTAGGTGAATTTTTCGGAACAAGGTTCACCAAAAAGACCGCTTTTTTATCGATGGATGCCTATCCAGCACATTTATTCGTCCAACCGAGGTTAAGGTTCAATGAATCAGAAAAACGGATAGACGAATCAGAATCGCACTCCGAAGTCTTCCAACTCGGGAAGTTCATCAAAGCAAATCCAAAACGAATGCCTCAATCGATCGCAATGGGTCCGCTCCATGGTAACGACTACCCGATCCTCATGCTCAACCAATCCTTCGATTCTCGAAACCATTCCCATCGGCACATGTCCGATCACATGGTCTTCGCCGTGAAAATGTGCGGTAATTGCAATGCTTTTGTTGATTACACCTTCAACCTGCAACCCAAGCTGCATCCCATCAAATAAGCAATGTTCAAAAACAGCCTCTGGCAATCCCCGCTTAATCGCCATCGCGTAAGGCAACGGGACAAAGTACTTCGGATCCTTCCGCGTAAGTCGCTTTTTTGATTTCATCTATTAGTGGAATACGAAAATGCCAAAAAAACGTTTGGTTTACACGGTCGAAATTCACTAGTTGCTCACAATCATTGGATTAATCCATAATTCTTACGACCAATCCTTTTAGGTATTCCCCCTCTGGATGGGCAAGATTCACCGGATGGTCTGCCGGTTGTCTCAGTTTGTGCAGGATTTGAATGCGCTTACCAGCGTTCACCGCAGCGCTCAAAAGCATATTGTCAAACATGTGACGATCCACTACCTGAGAACAGGAAAAGGTAAACAAAACCCCACCTTTCGGTAAATGCTCAATCGCCGCTTGATTGATCCTTCGATAGGCTTGAATGGCACTATGACGAGCACTTTTGTGCTTGGCAAATGCAGGTGGATCGAGCACGATGACGTCAAAGGACTCCGCCATTCCTTCCAAATACGGAACAGCATCAACTTTTACAGTCGTGTGTAGCTTGCCGAATCCGTTTAGATGAGCATTGCTCTCTGCTAGTGCCAATGCTTTAGTCGATGCATCAATGCTGATGACTTCATTCGCCCCACCCTGGGCAGCGGATATGCTGAAACCTCCAGTGTAGCTGAAGACATTGAGTACGCGATTGCCCCGACTGTATTGTTTCAATAGCTGCCTGTTGTCTCTTTGATCTATGAAAAATCCCGTTTTTTGACCTTCGAGCACATCCACATGATACTTGAGGCCGTCTTCTTTGATCTCGGTTCGTTCTGAAACTTCGCCTAACAACACTTCTGATTTGCCTTTCCCGATTGGCTTGTGAACGATATGTATAAATCCAAGCCTCTTTAGCGACTCTACAATCATGGAAAGTCGGTCGGTCATGCCTTTTGCGTGTGGTTGGATAACGGCAACGGTATGGTAAATATCAATGATCAACCCTGGAATGCCATCCCCTTCTCCGTGCAGCAAGCGATAGGCATTCGTCGCTTCAGATACAAGGCCCAGCTTCACCCGCCAATCGAAGGCGATTTTAAGTTTATCATCAAACCAATGCTGATCAATAGGCTCATCAACCAAGGTCAAGACTTTCAAGCATAACGAGCCACATGCATACATCCCCTTACCAAGGAAGCTTTTATCAAATCCTAGTAAATTGATAATCTGTCCTTCTTCTAGGTTGCCAGAATCGTCCTGTACTGCACCAGAGAACACCCAAGGATGGCCACGCTCAACAGACTTTTCACGTCCTTTCTTTAACCTTAACCATGCTTCGCTCATCCTCGTATCATTAATTTTTGTTTCGTAAGAAATTCGGGGCCATCTACGACTACCTTATAGACCCCCCAGTCTAAATTCTTCGTTGCTATTTCCACTTTTCTCCTTCCTTTTCCAAGGTAAACTTTCTTACTCCATACCACCTTGGCACTCAAGTCAAGCACTTGCATGGTATACAATCCATGTTGAGCTAAAAACAATTCCATCTCATAAGGTTTTCCTTGACGAAGCACCTCTGCCCCGGGAGTAATGACTTTGGAGACGATCGGAGAACTCGCATTTGCCATTTGAGAGGACATAGAATCGATCTTAGCGAACAAGGTTAAAATCACTTGCTGGTGTTCGTCAAAATAATAAGGGTCATCGCCAATGGTCATCTTATAGAACTTCCATGCTCCCATCCGGTCAAGCCTACGCGCCAACGACCTCGCACCGTCTCCTTCACGCGAATCAATGATACCTACAACCGCATCGTTACCTACGCTTTCAGAGATCACTGTATCGTAAGGTGCGATAATCACTCCGTCGCACCCGTTCTGTAACAGTGGTGCCATGTTTTCCACGCCGGCTCCGAGGCAGATAAACTTCACTTGTTTCATCCCTACCGAATCAGACAGAGCTTTCACCCAATGTACGAGCTTTGTGCTATCCAATGATGCAGAACCCTTTTCCGGTGCTATGATCATTGCTTTCCTATGCTCCGCTAGCCAACTGAGCTCTTGTGCCCATGTTTCATATTTCCATGTCGGATTGCTCGTGTCATAAAATCCAAAGAGAATCTCATTTACCCCTGTGCTGGGAATATACTGGGCGTATTCAAAGCGCTCTCCTTTATACGTCCAAAACGACTTCGTAACACTTTGTCCGAACGAAGAAAAACAAGAGCTAATAAAGAGCGCGAAAATCAAGTTCTTCATGGGGCGGCAAAATTAGTAATGCAAGCATGCCTATTTACCGTGGATGGATTTATACTTTCGCGGCCCGAAAGAAAGAAAAGAAATGGTAGGAAACATCACATTCACAATGGTGAAACCTGAGGCTGTAGAAAACGGCCATACAGGCGCCATCTTGGCAAAGATCCAAGAGTCAGGATTTAGAATTGTTGCACTTAAGAAGCTCAAGTTGAGCGAGGATCGTGCAGGGAAATTTTACGAAGTACATAAAGAACGTCCGTTTTATGGCGAGCTGACCGAGTACATGTCGTCGGGTCCAATTGTAGCCGTAATATTAGAGAAGGACAACGCAGTAGCGGATTTCCGTGTTCTGATTGGCGCGACCGATCCGAGCGAAGCAGCAGAAGGAACGATTCGAAAAGCGTTCGCAGAATCGAAGGCGAAGAACGCAGTTCACGGAAGTGACAGCGACGAAAACGCCCAGATCGAAGCGAGCTTCTTCTTTTCGGATCTAGAGCGATTCTAAGAACGCATGCAGGTGGAATCAAAGGCATTCTTCCTCAGTTGCATTGACCGGATGCGGTCGATGGATGAAGATCAACGCCCCATCTGGGGATCGATGTCTCCCCAACACATGGTGGAACACATTGTGGGATCCTGGCGTATTTCCAATGGCAGAGCGCGCGTTGAGCTGCTTATAAAAGGTGAAGAACTGACCAAGAGAAGGGACTTTTTATTCAGCGACGATCCGTATGAACGAAACATTCCCAATCCCACGTTTTCCAAAGGAGTTCCTCCACTTAGGAAGGCGTCGTTGGCCTCTGCCATCGATCAGCTAGAAGATGAAATGATCACCTTCTTTGCTCACCACGAGGCCCATCCTGATGCGATTGAAATGCATCCGGTATTCGGTGAACTGGACTACCAAGGTTGGCTCATTTTTCAGGGAAAGCATATGAAGCATCACATGATGCAATTCGGACTTCTTTGATAAGATTACTATGAAGTACGCAGCAGAAATCGACAAGCGGAAAACATTCGCAATTATTTCACACCCTGACGCTGGTAAAACCACGTTAACGGAGAAGTTCTTGCTCTTTGGTGGTGCGATTCAAACGGCTGGTGCAGTAAAATCAAACAAGATCAAGAAGACAGCTGCTTCTGATTTCATGGAGATCGAACGCCAACGTGGAATTTCTGTGGCCACATCAGTTATGTCTTTCGAGTATAAGGATCACTTGATCAACTTACTCGATACACCTGGCCACAAAGATTTTGCAGAAGACACCTATCGCACCCTCACCGCCGTAGACAGCGTGATTCTGGTCATTGATAGCGTAAATGGCGTCGAGGAACAGACGAAACGATTGACCGAAGTGTGCCGAATGCGGGATACGCCGATCATAGTGTTTGTGAATAAAATGGACCTCGAGGGAAGGGATGCGTTTGACCTCCTTGACGAAATTGAAACTAGCCTTGGAATTCAGGTGCGCCCATTGAGTTGGCCGATCAACAAAGGGAAAAGCTTTAAAGGGGTATACAACCTTCACGATCATCAGCTCAACCTCTTCGCCGCAAATAAGACGAAAGTCTCTACCGAGGTCGTCTCCTTCGGCGATCTGAGTGACGAACGATTGGATGACTTAATCGGCAACGACGCAGCCCAACTCAGAGAAGATGTGGAATTGATCGAAGGAGTCTACGAACCCTTTGATCCCTCTGGGTACCTCAAAGGGCAAGTCGCTCCTGTGTTTTTTGGAAGTGCCGTTAATAATTTCGGAATCAAGGAGATGCTCGATACGTTTATCGGCATCGCTCCCACTCCACTGCCTCGACCAAGCAGCAAGGGGCCAATCGATCCTTATCAAAAGAATTTCAGTGGATTCATATTTAAAATCCACGCCAACCTAGATCCTAATCACCGCGATAGAATAGCCTTCTTACGCGTTTGTTCGGGGATGTTCGAGCGGAACAAGTTCTTCCACCACACCCGGCTCGATAAGCAGTTTCGATTCAATAACCCGTATTCATTTCTTGCGCGCGAGAAGAGCATTATAGACGAAGCGTTTCCAGGGGATGTTATCGGTTTGTACGACACAGGGAACTTCAAGATAGGTGATACTCTGACAGAGGGCGAAACGTTTAATTTCCAAGGAATTCCGAGCTTCTCGCCCGAGATTTTTCGCGAGGTGATCAACAAAGATCCAATGAAGTCCAAACAACTGGATAAAGGAGTACGTCAACTGACAGACGAAGGTGTCGCTCAGTTGTTCATCCAACAACCTGGCAGTAAAAAGATCATCGGTACGGTAGGCGAACTTCAGTTTGAGGTGATTAAATATCGCTTGAACGAGGAGTACGGCGCTTCTTGTGACCTTGTACCTAAATCCTTCTACAAAGCTTGTTGGATTACCACGACCAACGATGACCAACTGGATGAATTCGTGCGACTTAAGGCGTCTGAAATTGCATTTGACAAAGACGAGAACCCCGTTTTTCTAGCGCCTAGTTCTTGGATGCTGCAAATGGCACAACAGAATTACCCTGAGCTCACCTTTCACTTCACTTCTGAATTTAAAACCGCGGCACAAGCCGATTCGTAGGGAATTTCCCATATCTTGGTCGTGGCTTATTCGGCCTTCTTTTGTACCCTAGGTTTGACGGGGTTTTCAGAAATTTGAACATATTGATTATTTAGTATTTTTGACGCGCTCACAACGTCGTGTAACATCGATTAGCACATGAAGAAACGATACCTCAAACTACTCTTTGCCAGCTCCCTCACCTTATTGATGGTGGCGTGCGGCGGCGAGACAGAAGAGAGTAAAGACACTACTCCACAAGACCAACCTGTAATCCGAGACGCAGCTCCGATGGGATTTGGCGATCAAGGTTCATCCACTTATACAGTTCCAAGTCCGAACGAATTGTTTTCTATCATTAAAGAAAGCAAGCTTCCGTATAGTGAGAACTTAGTGAGTACCGAAAGTGCGATGTACACTTCATCAAAGGATCAAGCCTTAAACTTCGGTCGTATTACCGCTGACATAGCATATACCGCTTCGTACGAAAAGTTCAATGAGTCCATGTCGAACTTTGAAAACCTTCGAAAAATTGGCGACGATTTAGGCATTTCATACGTGTTTGACGAAATCATGGTCAACCGCGTCAAGAACAACATGAACAATGCGGATTCACTTGAGGTCATCTCGACGAGCTCTTACCAGCGAATCATCTCTATGTTAGAGGAAAACGAGAAGGGTTCGACCTTGGCCATCATCGCAACCGGTGGATACGTTGAGAGCATCTACATCCTGACAAACCTTATTGGCACTTACTCAAATAACAGTCCGGTTATCCAGCGTTTGGCAGATGAAAAAATCGTCATGGAAAACGTCCTTGACTACCTAAAGATGTACGAAGAGGAAGACCGCGTAAAAGAAGTAATGTCGGAGTTGGATCCGATCTCTAGTGTCTTTTTAAACCTTCGTGAAGAGAAAGCTTCTGAGAACCGAAAAGGCGAAGGAAACAAAGTAATTCTAGGTGGAGACAGGGTCATCATGACAGAAGCCGAATTCAATGCTCTGAAAGAAGCATCCACCAACTACAGAAACTCTTTTGCAAACGCAAGCTAAAGCCAAGATGAAGGGAATGATTATACGAATTGGATTGACAGCCGTATTCAGTGGATTGATTGCGCTTACGTCAATTGCGCAAGATTGTAACAACTTCCATAAAAGGAAGTGCTATGGATCAGACAATCCTTACATGCGATATAACACACAGTCGAAAAGCGGAATGTTTGTCTTAGGACATACTTCTGACTTGGTGTTTGTTGCTCATGCAGGACAAGATTACAACATCAGTCTATGCCAGGATAAGAAGGTAGATGAACCTCTAAAGTTTCAAGTAGTCGATGGTCGCAGTCAGGAGGTGTTATTTGACAACCAGAACGCGGCCTTGGACGTACCTGTAGATGAAGGTGCAGACCCAGAAAACACGCTTCCTCTTTCCTTTGAGTTTACAGCGGACGCAACCAAAAAAATCATCATTCGAATCACCGCCCCTGGCCCTCCTCCTGAAGAGGGATCCGAGAAAAAGGGCAAAAGGGAAGAACCAAATCCCGAGGACCTCTTTTGTGTAGGCGTGCTTGTAGAAAACATGCCAACACCTAAGCTCGGCTTCTGATTCTGATTTCGAACCAACATTTAAAGGCCTCGCTCAGCGGGGCTTTTTAGTTAGCTACAACCAACTTCTCAACTACGGTGGTCCCATTCGCGGTCAAGGAAAGCAAGTAAATCCCTGGATTCACCTCTTCCAGTCCGATCACTGAATAGCCTGCAGGTGCAGGAAGACGACCTGAGGTAACAAACAATCCTTGAGTGGTAAACAAGCGGTAGTGAATAGTATAGTGTGCACCTAAATCCCAAATTAGCCGCACCTCCGAGCGCGCAGGATGTCCGATCAGCTTAACCTCAGGAACTTGATCAAATTCTTCGGTCCCATTCAATTCAAGTAGTTGAACTTGATCCAACCGAGTGAAATTGTGAGTTAAGCCTCCAAATGAATAGACACTATCTCCAATGCTCGCTAGATCCATGCCCCTAACCTCCCCTACTGCTAGGTTCGGAAGGGCTTCGAACTTTTCTTCCCCACAATCGAAATAAAAGCATTCAGAAAGCAAGTAGCCCTGTTCGTCCTGTCCACCAGCGACCACAGCGCCTGATCTCGCCCTAACTGCGGATGCGTAGCTTACGGCATTCCCTGGGAAATCTGGTAAGCGCTTCCACACTCGATGAATTATGTCATATCGCCACATGTCTGAGTATGACTCCGTTGATGACCGACCCATCAATAGGTAACCGTATTGACTGCAACCAAAAGCAATCATCTCATCCCGGCCCATTTCAAACGGAAGCTCACCTTCATGAGACCAGTTCTCTGTTTTCAGATCAAATGCCCAAACGTCTAGGAAATGCTCTGTCCCATCTCGGCCGCCGAACAGGTAAAGTGTATTCCCTACCTTGAATTTTGCCATTGCACCTCGCGGTGACCACGGTGGTTGCGCTAAGCTATTCCATTGATCTCGCAGCGCGTCATAGCGAAAACATGCATTGGTAAACGAGTCGCCCATGAGAATTCCACCCATTAAGTATCCAAAGCGATCAGACGAAAATGCCGTTGCGTATTGTCTTCCTTTACCGGGAAGCGTTGAAACTGGGCTCCACGCTTTCGTGGCGAGGTCATAACGCCACCAATCGTTTCTTAGCTGGTAGGATTGATCAATGCCCGTACCCATGTAGAGATGACCGTTCAATTGAAATGCAGCTCCGTCATCAATTCTACCTCCTGGATAGTAGGTTTCAACGGACCATTCGCTAGGATCAATTTCAACCTGGGCATGGGACTTATGCCAGGCGAGACAAAGGACCAAAAAGAAAAGGCTCCTAATCATGGAGCCTTTTGAACGTTACACTTCATTAAAAATTTCATTACATCATCTTGAAACCACCGATTTCAGCGACTTGCTTCTCTTGCAATGGAAGCGTAGTTGGTTCAGTGGAATCGTATTGCCCTTTGATGGCATCGATCCACATGCGTGCCCGATCATTCAATTGAAATTCATCGGTCATCATCCGTCCACGCATAACTAAAATGCCCATATCAGCACCCTCGTACAAATAATCCCCTGCTTTGATGATCCTAAGGAAAAAAGCCTCATTCTCCGATTCTACGGCTCTTCGGTGGGTGTCCATGCGATCAAAGGTGATCTTTCCCGCATCATCCATAATGTAGATTCCAGACCTGGGTGCAGCTTTTACGAGTCGGATGTTGTCCTCAACGTGCTTGATCACCATCTGGCCCCATGAATCGACATTTTCAGGCAAATGCCAGCGCTGGTTTATTGCATTGACGCTGATCTTGTAGTCGACGTCCATCCATTCCATAATGTGGAATATGAATAAGGGAACATCGGCCAATGCGAAGACTGCGTGGTTAGT
>JAVKEP010000013.1:0-12072 GCA_040221375.1 Cryomorphaceae bacterium | reverse complement strand
GAAAGGCGTGTGGTTTTGTGGAGGGGCTAGTGGCTAGGGGCTAGGAGTTAGGGGCTAGGAGCTAGGAGCTAGGAGCTAGGGGCTAGGGTTTATTGGGTAGGCTGTGAGTTTTGGGCTGCCTTTAATCTCAAAGATCTTATTGACAAAGAAAACGGACCGGCCTTGGAAAGATTCCGTGTTCTGATCGAAATAGAGCCTTAGTGAGACCGAGAAGCTTTGGAGCGTAAGCGGAAAAGATCACTCGGCCGAACTTAGGCTATATGAAGGGCAGGTTGCGGAATTTTTCCCAAGCCTTGACCTTTGCTCCACTTTGTGTCAAGACAAAGTGGAAAGAAGCTAATAAAAAGCCCAGAGCTCGATCTTGCCGAAGGCATAACAGACAGGGATGTTTCTTTTGGGTCAAGCCAAAAGAAAGACAAGAATCCCTCAAGATGGTTGGGGTGTCGAAACGATATTATAGGCGGAATAGGAGCTAGAGGCTAGGGGCTAGGAACTAGGGGCTAGGGTTTGTTGGGTAGGCTGAATGCTTCTGGTTACCTTCATTTAAGAAATACTGATCCGCTAGGAAAACCCAACCAACCCTTCTCGATACGATCGCGCAAGTTATGCGTGAGCCCGGATGGGTCAGGAGCGATCACTCGAAGTGACAGCTTTGGAGGATGCGACTCCCACACCCCGCTGCGCAGCATCAAACCCTACCTTCGCACCATGCTGAGCATGCTCCTCTACTACCTCGTCATTCTTCCAATCTCCTACTTGCCCTTCAGCTTGCTTTACCGCCTTTCAGATGTTCTTTACGTCGTGCTTTATGGCGTATTCAAGTACCGCCGCGCCGTGGTGGCGATGAACCTAGAACGCTCCTTTCCCGAAAAGAACAAAAATGAGTTGCTCGACATCGAACGGAAGTTCTACCGTCATCTGTGCGACTTGGTGGTCGAAGGGTTGAAAGGCTTTAACACTTCCTATTCCCAAGTGAAAGAACGGATGAAGATCATGAACCCTGAAGTCATCGATCGCTATTTTGAGCAGGGCAAGAGCGTGGTCATTGTAGGTGGACACTACGGGAATTGGGAAATGTTCGCACTGGCGATTGACAAGCGCATCAAGCACAAGGCGGTGGCATTGTATACACCACTTCAAGACAAGTACATAGACAATAAGGTGCGTGCGAGCCGGTCTAAATACGGATTGTTCATGCTTTCCATTGCAGAGATCCGCGAAAACCTCGCTTCATCAAAAGACCAACTCACAGCAACCATATTCGGTTCTGACCAAGCGCCCAGCAAGAAACAACGCGCTTATTGGATGACCTTCCTGCATCAGGAAACCCCAGTACAGTTTGGTACCGAGAAATTTGCCAAAGCGTATGACATGCCAGTAGTCTATGGCATCATTCAAAAAGTGAAGCGCGGCCATTTCGAATTCACTTTCAAAGACATCACGGCCACTCCAAACAGCACCGAGTACGGCTGGATTACCCAAACGCACACCAAAATGCTCGAGGAGACGATCCAAAAGCAACCCGAGTATTGGCTTTGGAGCCATAAACGGTGGAAGCGCACCCGACCAGAAGGAGAAGAACTCCACGAACCACTCGACGCAAAAGATCAATAAACAAGTCGTCCCTAGCTCCTAGTTCCGAGCCCCTAGCTCCTTTTAAGAATCTAATGGTAAAAAGAACCATAAGCTTGAAACTTTCGCTATTATTGCTGTAGCAACGATTGAATTACCATGAGCTACCGTGATGATAGGGTGTTGGCTTTGACCAACAGCGGACTGCGCAAACGCGTTGGGGGAACTGTCTCTTCCTTTGAAGAGACCCTGAAACGCGGCATGCATGGCATTGGATTCAGTCCCTACGAAGAAGGACAAAAGCCAGGACAAGCCATTTCGGAAGTACAGATCCGACGACGCATGGAGATCATTGCGCCTTATACCTCATGGATACGGTCCTTTTCGTGTACTGAAGGTAATGAGCTGATTCCGCGCATAGCCAAGGAGATGGGAATCAAAACGCTGGTAGGAGCATGGCTTGGTACGGATCACGAAAAGAATGAGGTAGAAATTCAAGCCCTGCTCACGTTGGCTAAGGATGGCATGGTAGACATTGCCGCAGTGGGCAACGAAGTGATGTACCGCGAGGATCTTGAGGAGGCGGAATTGCTCACCCACATCGCTCGCGTGAAAGCGGCCATCCCCGACATCAAGGTCGGATACGTAGATGCGTACTACGAGTTTGAGAACCGCCCCGCGATCACCGCTGCTTGCGATGTGATTTTGTCCAATTGCTATCCATTTTGGGAGGGTTGCATGTTTGAATATTCTGTGCTTTACATGCAGGATATGTACCGCCGAGCCAAGAGAGCCGCGGGTGAAAAAGAAGTGATCATTGCCGAGACCGGTTGGCCGAGCCAAGGTCAATCGTTTCACGGAGCGAAGCCCTCGCACGACAGCGCAAGACGGTATTTTATTGATGCACAACGATGGGCGCACGACTCTGATATCCAGATGTTTTACTTCACCTCGTTCGATGAATCATGGAAGGTAGGAGATGAGGGAGATGTAGGGGCGTATTGGGGGCTTTGGGACAAGGATGAACAATTGAAATTTTAAATCAGCGATGGCTATGTTTCCGAATGCACCTGCAATTTGCTACTCAGGATTCAGGGACGGTCAGAGTCCAGATGATCAACGTTTTCCTAGCTACGATCAAGTGAAGGAGGATCTCCGGATTTTGCAGAAAGATTGGAACTATTTGAGATTGTACGATTGCGATGAACACGCGGAACGTGTGTTTGAAGTGATTGAAAAAGAGGAAATGGATATTGAAGTCATGCTCGGCGCATACATCGCAGCCGAAGTGAACAACCCCGATTGTCCTTGGGGGGCAACTTTCTCCGATGAACAACTCGCGAAGAACCGAAAGCACAATAATGATCAGATGCGTGCATTGGTTCGGATGACCGAACGATACGCCGATTGCATTTTTTCCCTTTCCGTTGGCAATGAGGCTACCGTAGACTGGACCGATCACCTCGTACCTGTGGAGCGGGTCATTGAGTTTGTGAACTACGTCAAAGAGCACAGCGACAAGCCCGTCACGTTTTGCGAGAACTTCCTTCCTTGGTTGACCAAGCTCGAAGCGCTTGTAGAGGCCGTGGACTTCATTTCTATCCACTCGTATCCGGTTTGGGAATACAAGTCGATCGACGATGCGATGGATTATACCCGCCAGAATTACTACGATGTAGCGAATCGGTATCCCCACAAGTCCGTCGTCATCACCGAAGCGGGTTGGGCTACAGCATCAAACGGACGAGGAATAGAGCCGCACAATGCGAGTCAATCCTTGCAAGATCGATACCTTTCAGAGCTAACGGCTTGGAGCAAGGAGGACGACGTTTTGGTTTTTGTCTTTGAGGCGTTTGATGAAAACTGGAAGGGCTCAGACGATCCCTTAGAACCTGAAAAACATTGGGGAATTTATGGGGTGGACCGCAAACGCAAGTCGATGCTGTTACTCGACCCATCGTAAGCACTGAGATGTCTATTTTCAACAAATACAAATACATGATGCACCGTTCTCTATTCATATTATTTGTTCTTCTCCTCCCAGCACAGCTTGTCGCGCAAGAGGAATTCGACGTGTTGGTTTGGTCCGACGAATGCGATGGCAGCGGCGCCATCGACACGGAAAAGTGGCATCATCAGACCCAGTTGCCCAACGGAAGCAGTTGGTACAACAACGAAATCCAGCACTACACGAACCGCGAGGAAAATGCGTACTTGGAAGATGGCGCCATGTACATCATGGCCCAAAAGGAGACGTTCACGGATCAGGGCGTCACCAAGGAGTACACCTCAGCACGCTTGAATTCGAAGTTTGCCTTTACTTACGGCAGGGTAGAAGTTCGCGCAAAATTACCCATCGGCGTCGGCACGTGGCCGGCGATCTGGATGTTGGGGAAGAACATCAACGAACCCGGCGGCTACTGGCAGCCCGACTTTGGCAACGTGGGCTGGCCCGCTTGCGGCGAGGTTGATATCATGGAGCACTGGGGGACAAACCAGAACTACGTATCGAGTGCAATGCACACGCCTTCGTCGTATGGCGGAACGGTGAATGTCGGCGGAACAACCCTCAACGACGTGAGCAATACATTTCACGTGTACGCCCTAGAATGGACCGAAGAAAAGATGGAATTCAGCGCCGATGGTACGGTGTACTATACCTACGATCCAGCCGTCAAAGACGCCTCTACGTGGCCCTTCGATGCCGATCAGTACATGTTGCTGAACGTCGCCATTCTGCCCAACATCGCCGCCAACTTTACGGAGAGTCCGATGGTGATTGATTACGTGCGCATTTATCAGTCGTCGCCCACGGGTTATCGAGAATCCAATCCCGACCAAGGAGTTCGATTGTATCCGAATCCATCGCAAGAAAAGCCAACCCTGCGCGTGCCGACTGAGTACATCGGTGGAAGCGTAAACCTTCGAACGATGGATGGTAGAACCGTCCACTCCTCGTCGTTGAACAGTGCGATGGAAGTGGTAGACACTTCATCGCTCAGCCCAGGCATGTACCTCGTGGATGTGAGAAGTTTAGACGGAGCCACCATGGCTTTGCGCATGATGGTTCAATAAAAAACGAAGAAACCGGAGTCCAACTACGCGATGGCTATTCCTTTCCTTTTCCCTTCTCCTTCGCCTTCTCCTTTTCCAGCGCTTTTATCTTAGCGGCTAGGTCCTTTGCGCTTTCGGTCACTTCTTTGAGCTTCGCTTTGTGGTCGCTGAGTTCCTTTTCTGAGGCCGAAATGGTGGCTTGCTGCGCTTCGATTTGGGTTTTATCCGCTAAGATTTTTTCCCTTTGCTCGGCAACGGTCGCTTGTTCTTTTTGGAGCTGGTTGGACAACGATAAATTTTTGCTTTCCAACTGCGCAATGGCATCCTCTCGCTGCTTCAAGGTGGCCTTGAGTTGAACGACTTGTGTCAATGATGTCTTCACCGAATCGGTGAGTAATACGATTGGGTCTTCTTTGGTTGCCATGATTCAATGTTTGATGATGATGGAATCGCCTACTTCGATGTGGTCCATGTTGTTGACTTCGTTGTGTCCGGCGATGGTGGCGTGTTCGAAGCCGTGCCCATGGTACATTTCAGAAATGCTCCAAAGCGTTTCACCTTCCTTTACCACGTGGATTGTGTGGTCCTTGTCCTTCACGTCGTCGAACGAACTCTGCATGGTCGCTTCCAATTGGGCTATCTCGCTTTGCAAGGTCACAATTTCCGCGTCTTTCTCGATGAGCTGGGATTTCAATTCGTCCATTTCACTTGGATTAGGTGCCGCAGTGGCGTCGCTGGCCATCGCCATGGTGGCATGTTCTCCGGCATCGTTTTGGATCGGATCAGGAGCCACAAATCGGAAGGCAATCACATAAGAAACCAAGAGGATGGCTAGGACGCCGAACACTAGGCTCAGCGTTTTGTAGTTCCGGCGCTGGTCTTGCACGCGCTGGATGTCATGAAAAGCCCGGAGGTCAGAGCCGCAATTTGCACAGCTCTCCGCACCTTCGGGGATGTTGGGATCGTCGCATATAGGGCAGTTCATGGTAGATGGTTTTGATTCGTTGAAAAATTAGAACAAAAATGTTTGATAACCAAGGGTTTATGATAATTTTCAACCGATGGATGCCATTCACGTGATCAGGATTTGACTTCTTTTCATTTTGCATAACCCACGATGTGAATCCCACGTACGTGCATATCGGCCGCTTTCAGAATGCTAAATTTGATGCATGCCCTGGGTAACCATCCTTATCGTCGCGTTGGTTCTGTACGTGCTGGCCAACGTGGTGCTGTACGTTGCGCAAGAGCGGTTCCTCTTCAAGCCTGAAAAATTGCCCGAGGACTTCGAGTACCGTTACCCGGATCAAGCGTTCAAGGAATACAACCTAACCTCCGAAGATGGAGTCAACATCAACGGCATCCACTTCAGCATTGAGCGTCCCCGCGGCATCGTTTTCTACCTCAAAGGAAATTCGCGCTCCATCAAAGGCTGGGGAAAGTTTGCCATAGACTTCGGCAGGCTCGGGTACGACGTGGTCATGGTCGATTACCGTGGGTTCGGAAAGAGCACTGGAAAGCGCACCGAAGAGGGCATCAAGGCCGATTTACAGTTGGTGTACGATAAGATCAAGGAACAAGTCCCCGAACGTTTCATCGTCCTTTACGGGCGCTCTATGGGCTCGGGCTTCGCTGCCAAGTTGGCCAGCAGCAACAATCCTCGCATGCTTATCCTGGAATCGCCTTACTACAGCCTCAAGCATACTGCAAAACGCTACTTGCCATTCATGCCCCTGGCCATCATCATGAAATTCCCGATCCGCACCCACGTATGGCTCAAATACGTCACCTGCCCGATTCGAATCATTCACGGTACCAACGATACCTTGATCCCCCTCAAAACGAGCATTAAACTATCCAAAATCCGACCCGAACATACCCGACTATACACCGTCATAGGAGCTCGACACAATGACCTGTACACCTTTCCAGAGTACCACATCATGCTAGACGAAATCATGAACGCCCGCGCACCAAAGCCGCTGCACACCGAAGAAACGAGCTTGCGTTTCAAGCGATCGGATAAAAAGATGGCGGACTGATGGTAGTATTTGGCTTGTTCATAGTGGTTTTATTGCTGAGCTACCTTTTGCTCATCGCCTTCTTCTATGTCTTTCAAGAATCCTTTCTGTTTCAAGCCAAGTCGATGAACCGCGATGAAGCCTTCGAATTTGACTTTCCCTTTGAGGAGCGCAACGTCAAAATGGAGGATGGCGCAGTGATCAATACCGTGATGCTGCGCGCAACGAACGCCAAAGGAGTGATGTTGTACTTCCACGGAAATTCAGGCGACCTGACCCGCTGGGCACCCATCGCGAATGCATTTACCGAATACGGTTTTGACGTGCTCGTATTCGATTATCGGGGATACGGCAAGAGCAGGGGACACCGAAGTATGCAACGACTGTACAGAGATGGATTGGTCTTGTACGAATCCCTGTTGGAGTCGTACCGCGAAGATGACATCGTGATCTATGGAAGATCGATCGGCACGTCTATGGCCACTTGGCTGGCGGCCCGGACCAAAGCCCAGCAGCTTCTGCTCGAAACGCCCTTCTACCAGATCAGCGAAGTGCTCGCATTTCGATTTTTGATGCTGCCCGCCAGCCTCTTGCTCAAATACCCTTTTTCTAATGCCAAATACATGGGATCCGTTTCGTCGCCGATCCACATCGTGCACGGTACCCTGGATGGTGTAGTTCCCTATTTCTCTGGAAAAAAACTCTACCAGGCATTTCGAGATCAAAAAGTGATCAGCTTCACGACCATCAACGGCGGTCGGCACAACAACCTCATCCAATTCCCCGAGTTCAGACGCTGGATCGAAGAGCGTCTGGTGCGTTTGTAGGTGTGATAACCCGTACATTGCTTGTGATTAAATAATGGATGATACGGAATAGCATAAAGATTGGATTTGCAGCTTGGGCCCTTGTTGCCCTATGCGCTTGCAAGAAGAATGACCAGGAGCCGAGAATGTTCACTACTTCTTTTGAGAGTGTGGAAGACTTCTCCGGATTTTACCTGACGCCACAAGGCCATAAAGGCACTACTTATCATGAATTATCAGATTCCATCGTCCACAGCGGAACCTATGCCCACAAAGCTTGGATAGAAGGAGCCAATGAGCCCTCCATTACTGAGAACAACAACCACAGAGGCTATCCTACCGTTCAGCTCCAAAAGACAACGGAAGGTTCGTTTATGACGCCTTGCATGATTACATTGTGGGTTTGGTTAGACATTGATTTACAAGCCAGTACAAATGAAGCTGAAGATGACTGGTTCAGCTTTGCCACATTCACAAGCGACGAATCAGACAATTGGGACCGAACCGTTCTGGTGAATTTATCCCACGACGGATACGTGCATCTGCAGAATGTGCCCAAACAGAATGAGCAGGAACACATATTTCAAACAACAAGCATTGCATTTCCTCAGAAAGAGTGGGTTGAGCTCAAGGTGTTTTTAGACATGAGCAATGGTGGCTACGCAAAAGTTTGGCAAGACGGTCAACTGGTATCTCACGCGAACGTGAAGAAGGCTGATAACCGGCTGGCACAGGCGCACTTTGGGATGTACTGCCCTCCGCAACTAACCAGCGGAGTAGTTTACAATGACGACTTGACGATAGAAATGGTAGACGGCGAATAGCATCTACTTCCACCCGAGAAAAGAAAGTACACATCTGACGGTTTCACCCAATCTATTGCATCGCACTCGGTTGCCTTTCCTTCAGAACCGTCCGCCCCGAAGCAAACGTCTCGACCACTTTACCGAGGAGGGTTCGAAAAGTCTTTGTACGTTGTACCTACAACCAACACCGTTTAGACATGAGAACAAGCATTACCCTCGTAGCCATCCTGTTTTGCTCAGGAATGTACTTACCCACAGGAGTCAAGGCGCAAGCCGTCACCCAGCCCCGTACGCCGAGTCCGGCCGCTGAGGTTACCCAAACCATTGGTATATCTAACGTCACCGTGAATTACAGTAGACCCGCCGTGCGCGAGCGCGAAGTGTGGGGAGCCTTGGTAGCTTATGGTTGGAACGTTCAGGGATTCGGTGCGGGAAACGAAGCCCCTTGGCGTTCAGGGGCCAATGAAAACACGACCATCACCTTGAGTCATCCCGCTAAAGTGCAAGGAAAAATGGTGCCCGCAGGAACCTACGGACTGTTCTTCGTCATCAATGAAGACAATTCTGGCGAAGTCATCCTCAACACAGAAAACAAGGCTTGGGGAAGCTATTGGTACGACCCAGCCAACGACGTTGCCCGTGCCGATATTCAAATCAATGACATTCCGCACGTTGAACGATTGACCTATGATTTCATCAACATCGATCGCACCTCGGCCGACTTGGTTTTGGAGTGGGAAACGAAACAATTCCCCGTCAAGATTGAATTCGACGTCGACGCCATCGTTTATGAAAATGCAAAGGCTGAACTGCACGGCGCCACCGGGTTCTCTTGGCAAGGATTCAACAGCGCGGCGAACTACCTGTTGGCGAACAACTACCAATTGGATCAGGCGCTCGTTTGGTCCTCCACGGCGATCGCCCAAAACCCGAGCTTCACCACGATGAACACCAAGGTCCGCATTCTCGAGGCCCAAGGGAAGACAAAGGAAGCTGCCGAGATGCGCAAAAAAGCATTGGCCGTGGCAAACGAAGGAGAATTGAATACCTACGCGTATCAGTTGATCAACGAAGGGAAAAATGACGAAGCGATTAAAATCTTTCGAGAAAACACCAAGAATTTCCCTATGAGCGCCAACGCTTGGGACAGTTTGGGCGAAGGATTATTCCTCTCTGGTAAAAAGAAGGACTCAGTGCAGTACTTTAAAAAGTCATTGAGCATGAATCCGCCGGCAAACGTGAAAGCGAATTCTGAACGCTACCTCAAGCAGATGGGGGAAATGTAGTTCTGGAAGAGCGCACCCAGCGGAAGAAATTCCATCTATCTTGGTCGCCATCGAGCACACGCGCTGGGTGTTTTCTACCCAGCGCACAATTCTACCACATGAAAAAGTTTTTAGCAATTTACCATACGCCTAAGGAGGCCATGGCTTGGATGCAAGATTCCACGCCAGAAGAGCAGCAGGCCGGAATGAAAAAATGGATGGATTGGAAAGCCGCGCACGAAGGGTGCATCGTTGATTTTGGCGCTCCATTGGCTTCGAGAGGCAGCATGGGCAATGGCCCAACGCATGCAACGATCAGCGGATACTCCGTACTTCAATCAGAATCCTTGGAGGCGTTAGAGGCCGAGTGCAAGGACCATCCACACGTGGGTTGGCACCCTGAGGCATATATCGAATTTTTTGAACTGGCCTTGATGTAAACTAGGCAAGATGCCGGCTGAGGCGATCTAACTTGTCATCCCAAAACTCCTCATAGTATTGGGTCCAATCTTTTACGCCCTTCAACGCGCGGGGTAGGGCTTTGCAAAAGCGCTCGCGTCCTTTGCTCGTCGTCACCACCAAGCCTGCATCCTCCAATACATTGATGTGCTTGCTCACGCCTTGACGCGATATGTCAAAATGCGCGCTTATCTGAGTAATGCTCATCGCGGCCGAGGCCACGACCAATACGTGAAAAACGTCCCTCCGCCTAGGGTCCGAGATGGCCTTGAATACCCGATCTAGATCCGAATTACTCACGCCGACAAGTACTTTTCCAGTTGGTTGAAGCAATTCGCCCAGCCGCCGCTGTAGTCTTCAAACATGGCGATCACCTTCTCGTCAGTAGGGTAGGCTTCGATGCCCGAGTGCTCTACGGTAACCACCGTGACTTTCGCGGTCTCTTCCAAGGTCCATTTTACGGTAGTCGGAATTCCCGTGCCTTCAATTTCCCAGGTGTAGACCAAGTGATGCATCGGTTTTACCTCGAGTACCTCGCCGATGATCTTGGTATCCTCGTGGGTGAAGGTATAGCGGTAGCCAACACGCGCTTCGAAATCGGCTTGAATGAACCAAGCGCTGATTTGTTCACCGGTTGAAATGGCCAACCAGACTTGTTCAATCGGCGCTGAATAGGCCCTTTGGCGTGTGACCTTGTCTCGGTTCATTGCTTCCATGCTTCCTTGCTTTTGGCCATGTTATTCGATAGATCATCGAGGTAGGTGCTTTTTACTTCTTCGCCTGAAAAGATGATCAGCGTGTCTTGAATAATGGCGTATGAAGTAGGGTCTCCATGAACCGCAAAGCCCGTACTTGTTGCTAATGCGCAATGTCCGCCATAGGCTGGACAGTATTTTTCTGGCGCTGCCTTGAAGGCTTCCAGGTTCTCTGAACTCACAAAGTGCCAGGTGGCTCCGTTCCATTCATAGGCATAGGCCTCAGAACCTTTCGCGGGCTCGGTACGGTAGGAAATAGGGTCGTATCCCGATAAGGCCACGCCGTCTTCTGCGGCAATCGGGTCGTGCATTCCAAGAAAGATGGGCTTGATGCCAGTAGCAAGGATCAAGATGAATACCAGTGCAATCAGGATCAATGGGGAGGAGAAAAGGAGGATGCGTTTTGTGCTCATAACGTAAATGTATATGTAACCGTTTGGTTGCGAATGTAGGGTAAGTTCGTAACGCAACCAAGCGGTTGCGAAAAATATTTTTTCAAGATGTGTCCCGTTTTCGAATTCGGCTTCGTCACTAGGGCATAATCATCATTAAAACCAAAGCAATGAAGAAGTTTTTAGCGATCTATCAATCCTCACCTGAATCCATCCAACAGATGGCCAATGTTACTCCTGAGCAGTCTGCAGCCATCATGAAGGATTGGATGAAGTGGAAGGCGGCAAATGAAAAGCACATCGTAGATTTTGGCGCACCAGTAATGCCTGTCGCTTGTACAGGAGGAGCCGTGGCCAGTGGTAACGTAAGTGGCTACTCCATTCTCCAGGCAAACGACATGGATGAATTGAAGCGCGTTTGTGCCGAGCACCCGCACAACGACATCGAATTCTTGCAGTGCGTAGACATGTGAATCAACCGCAGAAAGGCAGGGGCGGTCGTGCTCCTGTCTTTCTTCTTATTTTGAACGCATAAACAAGCAACACAATGAAAGAATTCATGCTAATATTCATCGGCGAAGACTATGAAACCCTAGGTCTGTCGCCCGAGCAAATGCAAGAGCGAATGGGACGGTGGGTGAAGTGGAGCCAAAAGATGACCGCCGACGGCGTAGAGCATCACGGCGACGCACTCCACAGTCCGGTTACCCGACTTTCTGGACCCAGCCGAACGCGCACAGACATGGCGGCGGCTGAAGTAAAGGAACTCGTTGGCGGTTACTACACGGTAAAAGTAAACGACCTGGACGCCGCCGTTGAGGTGGCACAAGGCTATCCGGATTATGACTTGGGCGGTACCGTTGAGGTACGCGAGGTCATGGTAATGGAATTTTGAATTCAGAAAATGTAATCGATCACCTCTTTCGGCATCAGTACGGAAGG
>JAVKEP010000012.1:0-10191 GCA_040221375.1 Cryomorphaceae bacterium | reverse complement strand
ACTATCAAGAGCCAATGAGGGGAATTACTCCCTTCGGTCGTGAGCTCCCTTCGGTCGGTTGAACCCCTGACCTCTGGTGTGGCTTGCGCCCTCACTTGTTGACTCGAACTAAAGAACTATCAAGAGCCAATGAGGGGAATTGAACCCCTGACCTCTTCCTTACCAAGGAAGCGCTCTACCCCTGAGCTACATCGGCTTGCATAACTCTCCAGGTTGAGCCTTTAGCTCTCCTAGTGAAACGGTCATTCATGGAAAAAAAGTGAGCGGGAGACGAGACTCGAACCCGCGACCCTCAGCTTGGAAGGCTGATGCTCTACCAACTGAGCTACTCCCGCTTATACTTTCCATCCAGTCGACGACCGAACGCTATTTCAAAAAACAAAACACTTCGTAAAGCTAGCTTTACATAAAATCTTCGTGGGAGAGCAGGATTACTTGCGTGTTCCTGCTTAGGCTGCCTTTACCTTCGTTTCCAAAAGCAAATCACCTTTCTCCTCATCTTTCAATCTTCGTGGGGAGAGCAGGATTCGAACCTGCGAAGGTGTATACCAACAGATTTACAGTCTGTCCTCGTTGGCCGCTTGAGTATCTCCCCTACACTTCTGCTGGGTATTGAAACCCCACGTTAATCCTAAGAGCCGGTGGAGGGATTCGAACCCCCGACCCGCTGATTACAAATCAGCTGCTCTGGCCAACTGAGCTACACCGGCAAAAAAGATGTATTTCAATGAACTACATAAAAAAATGCAGACCCCTTCGAAAAAGGACTGCAAATTTATACATAGTTTCAATTGAAACAATAGAAGGAACGTTTTTTTCGAAAGCCTTCTCTTTTGCCCTGTATATGGGGCTCAATACACTTGCTGAAGTTTACCTTTCTTTCTTCTCACTTGTCGCCTCAATGCTTCGGCGGCCAAATCGGTCGCTTCTTCGAAACTTTTGCACTGTTTTTTGGCAAACATTTCCTTCCCAGGAGTATTCAACCGAATCTCGGCGACCTTATTCCCTTCCATATTGTTCTTATCCAACCTCAAGTACACCTCGGTTGAAATGATGTCGCTGTAAAAAAGATCTAGTTTTTTGACTCGGCTTTCAATGAAGTTGATCAGCTTGTGATCCGCATCGAAGTGGATCGAATGAACTTTGATTTCCATTTGACTTTATTTTTTGCTCCTCGGGTGAGCGTGTTTGTAAACGTCTTTCAATTTCTCCAACGAAGTATGCGTATAGACCTGAGTAGTGCCTAAGCTGGAATGACCAAGAAGTTCTTTGATCGACTGCAAGTTTGCTCCTTCGTTTAATAAGTGTGTGGCAAATGTGTGCCTAAGTATGTGAGGACTCCGCTGCTCCATCGTCGTCACTTTCGAAAGATAATTTTTTACGATCGTATATACAAGATTCGGGTACATTTTCTGTCCTTTTTCCGTAACGAACAGCTGCCCTGTATCCTGCACACCCGGAATGGCTTGGCGTTCCTCCAAATAATTCTGTAACAATCCGATCAATGATTTACCAATGGGTAACAAGCGCTCTTTGTTTCGCTTTCCCAATACTTTTAGCTGTCCACCGTGCAAGTCGACCTCCGCTTTCTTCAATTCAATCAACTCTTCCCTGCGCAGCCCACAGGCGTACAATACTGCCAACAAGGCATGGTCTCTTTTTCCGACAAAATCTTCGGTGAATTGCTCAGGCGCAAACAATGCCTCAATTTGCTCACTTCGCATCACCTTGGGCAAATGTTTCGAAGTCTTGGGACGTTGGATGTTCTTCGCTGGATTCTTCGTTACCCAAGCTTCCTTCATGCCGTGATTGAGAAAAGATTGAATCGCACTCAACTTGCGATGGATGGACCGAGGGGCGATGCCCAATTCCGCCTGGTCGGCAATAAAGGAACTGATCATCCTTCGTGTTACTTCACCGAGGGAAGTGCATTCATAAAAGACGTCTAGATAGTCTGCAAACGCGAGAAGATCCGTGCGGTACGCTTTCACAGTATGCACACTGTACCTCTTTTGATAGGCCAGGTGGTCTAAAAAATCTTCTATGTTGGTTTTGATGGGCATTTACGACTTCACCAAAATAAAAAAGATCCACCCGGCTGGGATGGATCTTTTCCTAAAGTTATGCAGAGCTCAATTACTCCTCCGTACCATACTTAGCATTCTTGTAAATTGCCTTAAGCTTTTGCTCACGGTTCTCAACAGAAGGCTTAGTGAACTTCTGACGCTGACGAAGTTGCTTCATCACGCCCGTACGCTCAAATTTCTTCTTGTACTTTTTAAGAGCCTTCTCAATAGACTCGCCTTCTTTTACTGGAATAATCAACATATACTCTTCTTAATTGGGGGCGCGAAGTTAGAAATAATTCTATTCGACGACAATTATTTGAGAATTTCTCTTGAAATGACCAGCTTTTGAATTTCTGAGGTTCCCTCGCCGATCGTACAAAGCTTGGCGTCGCGGTAGAACTTCTCGGCAGGATACTCTTTTGTGAAGCCGTAGCCGCCAAAAATTTGGACCGCCTCATTACCGCATCGTACCGCGACTTCCGAAGCGTAGTACTTGGCAAATGCCGATTGCTTTGTGACCTTCTGTCCCCTATTCTTCAAATCGGCTGCTTGCAGCGTAAGGAGTTCGGCCGCCTCTACCTCTGTTGCCATGTCTGCCAGTTTGAAAGCAATGGCCTGAAAGTGGGAAATCGGTTTTCCGAATTGTTCTCTCTCTTTTGAATACTTAACGGAAACGTCCAATGCCCCTTTTGCGATTCCTACTGACAAGGCGGCAATCGATATGCGTCCTCCATCGAGCACCTTCATTGCCTGAATAAAGCCATCGCCTTCTTGTCCTAACATATTTGCATGGGGAATCCGACAATCGTCAAAGAACAAACAAGCCGTTTCGGAAGCGCGCATTCCTAATTTATCTTCTTTTTTTCCGCCGGAGAAACCCGCCGTACCTTTTTCAATGACGAAGGCAGTCATACCATGCGAATCGCCTTTCTCGCCCGTTCGTACGATCACTACTGCTACATTGCCACTGATCGCGTGCGTGATGAAGTTTTTGCTGCCGTTGATTACCCAATCGTCGCCATCGCGTACTGCGGTGGTGTTCATCCCTCCTGCATCAGATCCTGTACCCGTTTCGGTCAAGCCCCAAGCGCCGATCCATTCTGCCGTGGCAAGTTTTGGCAACCACTTTTGTTTTTGCTCCTCCGTTCCAAACATCATAATGTGGTTGGTACAAAGGGAATTATGCGCAGCAACACTCAAACCAATGGAACCGCAAATCCTCGATATCTCGCTCACAATGGTGTAGTACTCGAAATATCCAAATCCTGCTCCGCCGTAGGTCTGAGGAACAAACACGCCCATCATCCCAAGCTCGCCCATTTTCTTGAAGAGCTCCACCGGGAAGTGCTGCTTCTCATCCCACTCCATCACATGTGGCCGGATTTCCTTCTCAGCAAAATCACGCACCATCTGCGTGATCATCTCTTGATTTTCATACGATCCGAATTCCATGCTAGTTATATTTTACGATTGAGACTATGTTCTTACTATACGGCTTGAGCTTCTTCGCTCCTTCCAAAAATGCTAATTCGATAAGGAAGTTGAAACCAACCACTTCACCGCCTGCTTTTTCTACCAATGCACCGGCTGCTCCTGCTGTTCCACCGGTTGCCAATAAATCGTCGTGAATCAAGATACGCTTTCCATGCTCAAAAGCATCCTTGTGCATCTCGATAATCGCTTGCCCATATTCGAGGTCGTAGGCCTGTTCGTAGGTTTCAGCGGGCAATTTTCCTTTTTTCCTCACTAATGTAAATCCACAACCTAATTCCTTCGCCATGAGCGGACCGAAAAGGAATCCGCGGCTCTCGATGCCTGCAATCGTATCAATGTCCATTTCCCGGAAAGGTTCCACCAACGCCGCCGCGAGTTCTGCACACAACAATGGATCTGCCAAAATTGGGGTGATGTCTTTGAATTGAATTCCAGGCTTCGGGAAATCAGGCACAGTGCGCAATGCAGCTTCCACCTTAGCTACTAAGTTCATTTCACGGTCAAATAAGGTGCAATTTTACGGTATACCGAGTCGCCCACGACCTTTGTTTTCTTTATTTCTTCGATTCCAGCATAAGGCCCGTGTTGCTGCCGAAAAGACACAACAACCTTGGCTCGCTTCCATCCCAAGTACGGGTGCCGACCCAATGGATCCACAGAGCATGTGTTGATGTTGATCTTGGTCACCGCCGTGGTGTCGATGAAGGAGTGTTCTGCAATGTTGGTCAAGGTTTCATCGCGCATTCGATAAACTTCCAATAATTGATCAAAACTGAAAAACCCACCGAGGCGCTCCCTGAGCTGAATGACCTCACGCGCATAAAATCCACCTACCCCACGAATCGATTTCAGGTCATTGGTATCGGCCCGATTGAGGTCGATTAATGTTTTCTGGGGACGATCCTTGGATGAAAATTCGCGTTTGATTCTTGTGGTTGGGATATCCATGTGCGGAATGGCTTCCATGACCCATGCACTGTCGATGCCGTATAGTTTGAAGACGTCGTTCGCCGAGTAAAACCTCCCTCCTTTGTTTCGGTAGTTGCTCCAGCGATGAACCGCTGCCTGATCCAAGCCAAAACTCAATAACTCCGCTTCACTCACAGAGTTAGGATCGAACGGATGCCAATCGGCGACCCTTTTCCGCTCCCCGTTGTCTAAATCGCTCTGGTTCTGGGCGCTGTCATCTTCGCTCTTGACCCCAACCCTGGCATCGTGAATAAAAACGGTAGACGGATCAACTCCTGCCATTTCCTCGACGGAACTGGGGGTGAATCGCAACCACAATTGCGTACCCAAGACTGCGCACAGAAGGATGAGTAAGACAATGACGCCGCGGCGCTCTCTTCGATTGAAGGTGAAATAATTCCGTAGGACTCGCCTCCACCCCATCGCTTTCTTTTTACTTAAAGGCCTTGATATCTCCAGATTTGATGCGATCCATGTAGCTTTTCAAATCGACTTTCACTTCTTTGGAGAGGAAGTACAATCCAAGAATATTAGGAAAGCACATGGCAAAGATCATGGCGTCTCCAAAATCGAAGACTTGATTTGCGCTGATCGCAGCACCGACCACAATCAACAAGCAGAAGATCACCTTGTAGGTGGTGATGGACGACTTGCTATCCCCAAATAAATACGTCCAAGACTTTATGCCGTAATAGCTCCAACTGATCATGGTCGATAAGGCAAATAGGATCACCGCGACGCTTAGAACAATTGGAAACCAGCTGATGGTTTCAGCGAAAGCAGAAGAAGTTAGGCCAATGCCCGCTGCATTGCCGCCCGTAGCTGCCGCATCAAATGCTTCGACCGCTGTGTACTCACCGTAGTCGGCAAAGATGATTACGAGGGCTGTCATCGTACAAATCACAACGGTATCGATAAACGGTTCTAACAAGGCAACGATTCCTTCGCTGACCGGCTCATCGGTCTTGGCAGCCGAGTGCGCAATGGAAGCCGAACCGATACCTGCCTCATTCGAAAAGGCAGCACGTTTAAAGCCCAAGACCAAGACACCCACAAATCCACCGTACATGGCCTCTGGATCAAATGCTCCGACAAAAATTTGCTCGAAGGCCCAGCCGATGTTTTGGATGTTGACACCAATTACAATCAGCGCGGCAAGCACGTATACGCCAACCATGAAAGGCACCACTTTGTCGGTTACTTTAGCGATGCTTTTAATTCCACCAATGATGATGGCCCCAACGATGATGGCCATGATGACGCCAAATATCCATCCGCGATCGTACAGCATGCTCGCTTCGCCACCGGTTACGTCGATTAATTGCTGGGTCGCTTGGTTGATTTGGACCATGTTGCCGCCTCCAAATGACCCTCCAATACACGCAATGGCAAAGATCGCCGCTAATATTTTTCCCAATCCGGCTTTTCCCTGTTTGGCCAAGCCTTGGCTGAGGTAGTACATCGGCCCGCCCGAGACGCTTCCATCCGGCATTTCTTTTCTGTATTTCAGACCTAGTGTACATTCCACAAATTTTGAAGACATGCCGATGAGTCCTGCAGTGATCATCCAAAACGTAGCCCCAGGCCCTCCCAAGGAAATGGCAATGGCAACCCCGGCGATGTTGCCCACGCCGACCGTCCCTGAAAGCGCGGCGGTCAAAGCCTGAAAGTGAGATACTTCACCGGCATCTTGAGGGTTGTCGTACTTTCCTCGTACTACATCAATCGCGTGGCGAAATCCTTTAATGTTGATGAAGCCCATGTAGAAGGTGAAAAACAGCGCTCCAACGATTAACCAGATCAGTACAAAAGGAATGTTCATTGAACCGATGGGAATCGTGAAGAAGATGATCTGCATGATTGTGCCCGTAATCGGCTCCATGAACTCATTGATTGCATCGTCAACGGTTCGCTTGGCTACTTCTTGAGCAAACAGTCCGGATGCCGATAAACAGGCAATGATTAGGAGGAAAGACTTAGTAAGTATGGATCTCATAATTGTTAGGAGTTGGCCAAATATAGAAATCAAAGTGGACGGTCTATGCTTGACCTATGTCCTTCATTTGGATTAAGGCCTGATTGACGCCAATCGGGTCCCAATCGACTTCCTTTTTTGCACGTGATGTGTCAAAACCACTGAGTAAAGGTCGCCTGGCCGAAAAATTGAGTGCCTCAGTTCTCACGGGCTTCAACAAGCGCTTGTCGAGATCAAAGACATCCGCAACGGTCTCCGCAAAAGTGTATACACTCATCCAATCAGGTCCAGCAAGATGGAGTGTGCCCGTGAACTCGCTCTCGGTCAATCGATCTACCGCCTTGGCAATGTCCATGGCATAAGTCGGCATTCTAAATTGATCCGCCGTGATCTCCATTTCCGTTCCGCTCATCAATTTTGAGCGAATCAAGAGTGGGAAATTCAGCCGAGATAGGTTCACGGCGGCGCCATAAACAAGGATCGGGCGGATGATGACGTGATTTCCCAATGTGCTTCGAATGCGTTCTTCACTTCTCCATTTCGTTTCGCCATACCAACTCAAAGGCTTGGGTGCGTCCGATTCACAGACGTCTCGTCTGGAACCATCAAAAACGAAGTCGGTCGAAAAATAGATCAACCGAGCACCTTTCTTTTGACACCAATCAGCGATCATGGCCGTCGCATCCACATTCAAGACCTCAGCATCGTTGGGCTGGACTTGGGCCTGGTCCGCAGAAGTGATTGCAGCCGTATGGATGATGATTTCCGGAGCAAGGGAGTCAAGCCACTCGGAGATGGCATTGATCTGCATTAAGTTGAAGGGAATTGTTGGCCCTTGCGCTATCGGTTGTCCTGAACGCGAGGCGAGATGCAGGTCGTGTTTTCTGTCGAGGACACTGGCGATGTAACGACCTATCAAGCCGGTAGATCCGGTGATCAAGACGCGTTTATTCATCGATATGCAGCGCCGCTTTTAGCTTCACAATCTGGTTCGTATTTCCGAGCACGAATAGCTTCGACTTAGGCACGAGTTCTGTTTCGGGCGATGGATTGATAATGATATGGTTCTCCGGTGTCTTGAACCCGATGATACGCGCACCTGTTTGATAGCGCTTTTCCAGCTCAACGATCGATTTATGCTCAAAATCTGCCGGTAGGCTTTTGAAGTGAATCTCGACCAAGGTGGTCTCATCTTCTCCCATCATCGAAATATGATCCAGAAATTCCATGAGGTCAGGAGTTGTCACCAATGAAGCCATGTGCGAGCCCCCTACCTTGTCTGGAAGGATGACGTTATTCGCTCCTGCAATCCTCAACTTCCTTTCGCTTCGGTCCTCCGAAGCACGCGAAATGATCATCAACTCCTTGTTCATTTCTCGCGCCGTCAGCACGACGAACAAGTTGTCTGTGTCCCTTGGTAAAGTAGTAATGAGCGCCTTAGCCCGATCAATTCCCGCCTTTGTGACGACGGAGTCATCCGTAGCATCTCCCTCTACGATTAGCAATTCAGGGTCGACTTCCCTAATTTTTTGGATGAGGTCTGCATTGGATTCGATGATCACAAATTGCTCACGGTGAGCCATGAGCGTCTTCACCGCTTGTCGTCCATTTCGTCCGTATCCGCAAATGATGACGTGTTGATCCAGTTTCTCTAATTCATTCAATGCCTGAAAATCTTTTAGGTAGACCTTGTACTCTCCTGAGATCAAATATCGGGTAATCGTACTTACGACGTATGCGAACGTACCGAATGTAGTGATGATCAGAAATGACGTGAAGAGCTTTCCCGCTGGGTGCAGTTCGCGAATCTCTCCGAATCCGACGGTAGAAACGGTGATTACCGTCATGTAGAAGGCGTCCAACAAGTTGTAGTCCTCCAAGTAGATAAATCCTAAGGTTCCCAGAATAAGAACTGCCATGAGAAAACCCACGGCATAGTACATCTCCTTGAAGTACTTAAAGTTTAGAATGAATCGCAATTCTCGCAAGCGGTAAGCTTCTTAGAAATCCCAAATGGTCGGACGCTTGGTCCGGAAGAAGTTCTTGTTTTCTATCCAGAAAAGCAGGACAAAATAGATGATGACCGGTGAACCAAAGGTGAAAAAAGATATGTAGATGAAGTACATCCTTATGCGGGATGACTTGATGCCCCATTTCTCTCCTAACCATTCGCAGACACCGAAGGCCTGTCTTTCCAAGAAAGCTTGAAATCTTTCTTTCATGCTCGACTGATAATTGTTCTACCTACGTTGCAAATTACGCATTTTTTAGGCGTGCAATAACGCGTTGTAAGCTCAATCATCGCTTGCGAGTCCGCTGCTGAGTCTGGAGAAAGACCCAGCGTTTTCCATTCCCGTATGAATCGATTGGATTCTGGGGCAATCGTCCGCAGCCCTTCTAATGCCCTTTCTCGTAAGGAGATATCTCCTGTATGCACTCCGTATTGAAAGAGCAATGGGGCGTGGACATTGATCGCAAGGAGGTCACTCATCGTTGAAGATAGACGGCCTGTTCGGTTTCGTTTTTTTAGTTCGAACCCATTGTACTCTTTCCAATACTCGGAGATATCCAAGTCTACCTTTGACCAATCAAAACTGCCGGTGTCGATCAACTGTCGGAAGGCCTCCTCAAGAAAGCCAAGCACACCTGAAAGCTGAACAATCCGGTGCACAGGCGAATTGTCGGGACGCACCCTGCCCGTCTTCCATCGTTGTGCGATGGGTTCAATGACGTGTTTATTCGACAGGTGATGGTATTCAGCTTCAAGGCTTTGCACGTACGGTTCCCCAGAAGCGTTCGGAATCCAACCCGCGGTACCTAGAAGGAGCGCTTCTCTTTTAAGGGGGGTGTCTTTGTAAAGACCAAGGGTCACGAATGGCAACTTACGCGCCAACTCGAACATCGGAAGCTTGTTCCAATTGCCTCCCAAATAACCGGCAAGAAAGGAATAATAGACTTGGAGCCAATGCCCGTCGGCATGCTTTAAATGAAGTTCCACATCGCGCGACTTTGCTTCGAGTCGCTCGGTAAGCACTCGGTCTAACCAAGCTTTCCATTGGATCGGCGCTATGCTGTGCAATGAATGGGCGCATGGAATGGTCGATTTGCTGTTTTTCAGCTGTCCGTAACGGTCAAGCAACTCTTTTCGGATGCGGCCTTTGAGTTCCAAGGTAGGTATGGCATCCCCTTGGGTGGTTGTGACTTCTCGGTCGTGCTCGTATACGACGTGTAGAATGACTGTATCATACGCGGTGTCTGCATCGTGTTGATGGGCATACCAATCGCTGGAACGCAAGTGTATCTCCACCGTTCCGATCCACTGGGTGGATTCCATCTCAATCCTTGCCTCGCTGAAATCTGGACCGGACGACAGGTTTAGCGTGCCCGTTTGCCGTATCGCAAGGTCAACACCATCGGTCGTTTTCAGTTGTACAGCATCGTAAAGCCGATGCTGCCATACAAAGTGTAGAAAATCCTCTCTCATCCGTGCTCACCGTCGGGCGAGCATCTCCTTCATTTCCGCTTGCATGGCCGCTGCCTCATCACCAGCCCGTTCAGCGAAATCGCCCTTCGATGAAGCATAGATAATCTTTCGCGAAGAATTCACCAAAAGGCCGACGTCCGAATGCATCAAAGTTTGCAAATCTTGCAACTTTCCACCCTGTGCACCTACGCCAGGGACCA
>JAVKEP010000011.1:0-3089 GCA_040221375.1 Cryomorphaceae bacterium | reverse complement strand
TGTGGTGATTTGAATGATACGCCTGGCAGCTATGCATACGCGCACATCAGCGAGGGATTGAACGATGCATTCTTATCCAGAGGAGTCGCTACGGGATCTACGTACATCGGGCTGTTCCCTGGGTTGCGGATAGATTTTTTACTCCTCGACCCTTCCCTCACCATTGATTATTTTTCTACGGAAGACGTGATCTTATCTGACCATCGGCCGTTGGTTGGTGGTATAACAATGCAATAAACGGAGGATTGAAAGGGTTCTACTCTCTCTGAATCCACTTACATTCGTCATGTGCACATTGTCGTAAACACGCGTCTACTATTACCCAACAAATTGGATGGAATCGGCTGGTTCAGTCATGAAGTCCTGTCCAGAATCACGCGTTCCAATCCTGATTGGAGGTTCACCTTTTTATTCGACCGCCCGTTTGACCAACGCTTTATCTATGGCCCGAACGTGGAAGGAAAAGTGCTGTTTCCCCCTACGCGGCATCCCATGCTCTACCAGTTGTATTTTCAGCGGAGCATACCCCACAAACTAAAAGGACTGAATGCAGACCTTTTCTTCAGTCCAGACGGATTCTTAAGTACCCGTACTAACGTGATACAAGTTCCGGTCATCCACGATCTGAACTTTGAACATCGGCCAGAGGACCTTCCACTCGCCTATCGAAATTACTATCGGAAGTACTTTCCACGGTTCGCTAAAAAAGCCGCGCACATCATCACGGTCAGCGAATATTCCGCCCGCGACATCCATTCGACCTACGGCATTGCCCGGGATAAAATTTCGGTCGCGCACAATGGCTTTAACGAAGCATTTCGTCCCACGACAAACCAAGAAAAACAAGAAGCAAGAAACCTACGCGCGAAAGGAAATCGCTACTTCATTTTTGTAGGGAACTTTTCGCATCGAAAAAATGTTCACGGAATCATCCGATCCTTTGACAAGTACAAGAATGCAGGAGGCTCCTTTGACTTGGTACTAGTCGGGAATCCGCTTTGGCGTTATCAAGAGATGGACGAGGCATTAGAAGGCAGTCCATTCAAACACCACATTCACTATTCGGGTAGGCTACAGATGGAACAGCTCGTTCAGGCGATGGGAGCCGCCGAGGCCCTCGTTTTCCCGTCCTATTTTGAAGGGTTTGGCATTCCTGTGATCGAAGCCTTTGCGGCTGGTGTGCCGGTCATTACCAGCACCCGGACTTCTCTTCCTGAGATTGCGGGTGAAGGTGCCATTCTGTGTGAACCGGATGACCACGAGCAAATTAGTGCGGCGATGAATCGGTTAGAACACGATGAAAGTGAACGCAATCAACTCATCCTTGCCGGGAATGCTAAGGTTGCATCGTACTCATGGGATAATTCTGCGAACAAAGTTCAAGAAGCGTTGTTTCATTGTCTGAGGACGGAAAATAAGATTCATAGTGGTGGTTGAAAGTATGTGCCTGACACCTTCTTGGTGAAAGGCACATACGCTTTATAGACGTCTCATCTCCATGCCACGAATTCGCTTACTTCTTTACGCTCCTTTACCAGTTCCTTCCGTTCCTTAAACCGTCCGAGGTAAAGCCACCCCATGTGAAGGTCTTCTTGGCTCAACCCTAAGAAGGCATTGATCTCTGCACTATTGGTTGCCGCACCTGTGCTCCAATACATTCCAATGTCAAATGAAGTGGCGTGCAACTGAATGTTTTGTACCGCTGTAGCGATGGCCCACTCTTCCTCATATCGTGGAATGCGGCGCGTTGGATCACGTTTGAGAATCACAGCTATCACGGCCGAAGAACGGGAAGCAATTGCTTCAAACTTCTTAGATTTCAGATCGATCACCTCGTGTGAAGCCTCTCCTTGAACGATGGCCTCGACCTGAACGGCAGTGAGTTGCTTTTTGGAAGCACCCATGAAAACCTGAAAATGCCACGGCTCGGTTAATTTGTGGGTTGGCGCCCAGCGCGCAGCTTCCAGCAGGGATTCAATCTCCGTTCTGGAAACAATATCATCATCAAATTCTTTCGGAAACACGGATCTACGCTGGGCGATCCATGCTAACGATTCTTGTGGGCTCAACTTCATGATTCAATGGAATTCTTGACGTCCTTGTCGTATAATTGTGGCCGATGGTCTAAAACAAAGGCGTAAATATACCTGCTCCAAGAGCCACTCCGTTATTGTACCAGATTCTAATTTCAGGAATTTGGGGTGCTTCACCGGAGGGATAGCTTGCAGCAAGTTTACCCTCCGGTTTTTTTATGGAAGAGCTCGTCATCATACTGGTCGCTTTTGGAGCCTCAATGCTCACGTTCTTTTCCGGCTTCGGATTGGGAACGATGCTCACGCCTGCCTTCATTTTGTTTTTCCCACCTGAGATCGCGGTTGCCGCAACAGCCATCGTTCATTTCGCGAACAACCTCTTCAAACTCATCCTGGTAGGAAAACACACCGTTCTCAGCGTTGTCATCAAATTTGGGATTCCTGCCATTCTAGGGGCGTATGGCGGAGCGTTGTTGCTCAGTAATTTAAGCAGCAGCGACCGGTCGATTGCCCTCGGTTCATTTGAAAGCAGCGCGCTCAATCTGGTGCTGGGCTCGGTTATCTTATTGTTCGCAATGCTCGAGTTGATTCCTCGCTTAAAACACATTCATCTCGGAACACGTTGGCTCGTTCCTGGAGGCGTAATCAGCGGCTTTTTCGGGGGGTTGTCTGGTCATCAGGGTGCGCTGAGAAGTGCATTTTTGGTCAAACTCCAGCTTTCCAAAGAACAATTCATTGCCACCGGCGTGGTGATCGCATGCTTCGTTGACACCATCCGAATCGCTACCTACGCCAAACATTTCGACTTAGAGCAGATTGCGTCGATGCAATACTTATTGATCATGGCAACGGTAGCCGCATTCGGCGGGGCGATACTCGGTAAGTACCTGCTGAAAAAAATTACGATCAACGCCATCCACAATATCGTCGGATTCTTGATGATTATCATTTCCATCCTGCTATTTTTGGGATTGATCTGACCGCACAAGCTTATGTCGCATTGATCGTTGATCACTTATGAAGCCTGGAGAATACGCCGTACTGGTTTTTGTGTTG
>JAVKEP010000010.1:0-20147 GCA_040221375.1 Cryomorphaceae bacterium | reverse complement strand
TTTGCCCCCCATTTTGAAAGCTTTGGACCCACCAGCTTGTAAAGCGGTAAGCGCCGCTGGAAGGTGTACCTCTTGGGGAGTTCGTTTGCATTTTGGGCACTCGCGATGAGGATGACTTGCTTGGGGTGCTTGAATTCTGCGATCTCTGAGGCCAGCATTCCGCCCAAGGACACGCCGATGAGGATGAAGCCAGTATCTTCTTCGATCTGCCGAGCTAGTTTACGCGCATAGTCGGCCATGCTTTCGCCTTCGTTGGGCAGTTCGTAGGCTACGTAAACCACTTCATACCCTTCGGGAAACTCAATCTTGCTAAAGATCCGGGCGTCTGATCCCTGGCCGGGGATGAGGTAGATTTTGGTCGCTTCCACCGGACGCGTTGCAGACAACAGGAGGAGCAACAACACAAGGGAAATGCCTGGGATGATCTGGATGCGTTGATTCATGGAAGTGACGGTGCATGGAAGGCTAGCGCGCCCCAGATCCTAAGGTACGGAATGGAAATGGAATGCCTAGCTATCCTCGCTTCATCTGCAAAACGCGCCTTGTGTTCATTCACCCAGACCGGGCGGTCCCGGATCAATGGCGCCCGGGCCACAATTGCCGCCGCCGCCTCCAAAACTTGGCCCGCACGGCAAGGGAGAGGAGGGTCCACATGAGGGATCCAATGCAGGTCCGCAGTGGTCGTTGTTGTCGGGTCCGCATGCTGCGTCATTGGGCCCACAGTTGTCGGGGCCGCAAGCAGCGTCGTTGGGCCCGCAGTTGTCTGGACCGCAGGCCGCGTCGTTGGGCCCACAATTATCGGGTCCGCATCCTACATCGGCGTCGCTTGGGCCGCAGTTGTCTGGACCGCAGGCTGCGTCGTTGGGGCCGCAGTTGTCTGGACCACATGCCGCGTCGTTGGGTCCGCAGTTGTCGGGCCCACACGCGTCGGATTGGGGTCCGCATGCTGAGAATTGCGCTTCCGAACCATGACCTTGGTTTCCGAATGCCTTCGCGAGGCTACTTCGTGTTTCATCGAGTGTATGAGAACCGAGAAGGGCGCTCAATCCGCCGTCTTGCAGCGCATTGCCTACGGGATAGCTTCGGGCCATGATGCAAGGAAACACGGTACCGGTGTTGGTGAAGCACAACTTACCTTTCCAGCACTGGCCGCAGAGGTCGTCTTTCAAGGCACCCTCTGGCACACCGATGGATCGGGCGCGACCGTTGCTCTGGAGGCGGTTGACTTTCACGTTTGCTCGGCTGATGCCCAAGTGATGAAGGAAATTCAAGGTTCCAGCGATGTCTTGGTTCGGCAGGCCCAAGTCGGTGATTTCAATCCGGAGGGGAACGCTGTAGCGAAGCGCTTCCAGTAGGTTGAAAAGCAAGAGGTTAAACGCGCGGTCATTGCGAACGATGCTTGCGTGCACGGTGCTGTTGCGCGAGTAAAACGAAGTGGCCAGCCGGACCCCTTTCGCTTTCAGATCGGCCCAATCGATTTTGGCATGGTGGGTGAGGTTAGAGAATACCTCGACCCTCCCAAAACCCAGTTGGTGTGCCTTTTCTAAGAAGGTGGGCAGCGCAGGGTGGATGAACGGTTCGCCCCCGATGAATTGGATTGAGTCGCATCCCTTGGCCTTGAGCTCGGTCATAACCTTGATCCAATCGGCCGATTGCATCTTGGCGTGGAGCGGCTTCGCCGGGGAGGAGCTGACGTAGCAATGGGCGCAGGCCAGGTTGCACTTCTCGGTGAGTTCGAGCCACGCGAAATGGACCTTTCCGCGGTAAGCATTGGTTGGGTCGGCCGGACTTGCTTGTAGGTTGTGCTTGTGTTCTAGTGTATTCATGGCTGAGGGTGTTAGGTGCAGGGTTGGAGAAGGGAGGTCAGATGTCTCTTCCGTCAACTTCTTCGAGTTCGTGTACGCCGCAGAAAATGAGCTGGTCGCCTTTCCACCCGACCCAGACCAAGAGGTCTTCGTGCGCCGCGTCGTTGTTGCTATTGAGGTAGTCGAAGGTGACTCGGATGAAATTTTGCTTGAACTTGTCTACACGGACAATCCGCGCATTGATGCCCAGCGGCAGGTAGTTTTTTGTGGCACGTTCGCTGATTTCAGCCTGGACTTGCGGTTGGTTGATGGCGAATTGAATGGCGCGGGGAAAGAAATTGGGTATCATGGTGAAGGGTATTAAGGGATATTGAACGATGGATTGCAGTCAGTGGTGAACGCCGGATGCCGACACATAAGCACGAAGCGATGCGCGTTGTTTTTGAAACGTGTTGCGGACGATGCGCCCTGTTTCCTTGAATGAATGCTCCGGAATGCGGGTGGGCTGAGGCGGATAGATAGCGAATGTACGATCGGGTGTTCTCTGCACGTCTCTGAGGGGAAAAGAGAACTCGACAACGTCAGCATCAATGATGCAGCGCGTGCATTGGCGGAGTGAGAAGCAGTATTTCCGATGCCATCCATGGATATGAATTTTTATCGGAATCAATCAAAGTAGTCAAGACAATGATAGAAGAAGCAATCCGAAAGAGCACTAGCGGTTTTCCGCCATTTTTTGGGTGACTTTAGGTAGCAGTTAATCCGCGCAAATCATTCCACCCGAACCCCAAACTTATCCAGCAGGCCGAGCGCATCAGGAAGGGAGAAGCGCGCGTCGCGCACGCGGTTTAAAACTGGATCGATGCGATAGCCTGTCAATCAGTGAACCATCAAAGGAATAGATGCAAAGTTTTCAGTAACTGGCGGCACTTCGAAGCGGATGCTTGATGAGAATCGATTCGTGTAAGCTTTAAGAGAATACCCTTCCTCATTTTCAGCCTCGGATTCATCAAAATTTTCATTGACATCGCGTTTGTCCGTACGTTGTCCCCATTCAGAAAAGACGGTAATTTCAGTGATCAGAAAGTTGCCACTCTGCGGGGTATCATGATTCACTTCGTACAGATATTCAAGAATTCCACGGCTGCGAGTAGATGCACTCGAGGTCTGATTGGTGGCCCAGCCATAGACAGTGGAGATGTAAAGGGTCTTTTCAACACTTCTTTTCGAGAGCTAGTGGACTTGATATAGAGTTCTCCCGTCTTCTTTTCCGATATTAGCATGCATATGCACCGGTTTGGAAAAGTATACCTGGTATTCCTGATCATACTGCTGGGTTCGAGGATGTTAGCTCAATCCCCTGCAGACTGGTGGTATTTTGGTGATTCCGCCGGAGTACATTTTCAAGGTGGTAGTCCTGTAGCGGTTTTTGATGGTCAAATGATTGCTTACGAAGGATGTGCATCAATTTCAAATTCTAACGGTGAGCTTCTATTCTATTCAAATGGCGTGTCAGTCTGGAATAGAGAACATCAAATAATGCCCAATGGTAGCGGGCTTATCGGTGATCTGAGTTCTTCCCAATCTACGGTAGTGGCGCCTTGGCCCGGTAGTAGTGATCGATTTATTTTAGTGACTGTTCGCGGGTGTACGGCAGACCAAAACCTTTACGACCCTTCTGATTATTATTTCGCCTATTCAGTCGTCGATATGAGCTTAGATAATGGTCTAGGAGACATTGTCGATAGTCTTAAAAATGTAATTCTCTTTGATTCAAGTGCCGAGCAATGTGCTATTGTTCCACATGCTAACGGCGATGACCTTTGGCTGATTGGACGTGAAATGTTCTCACCCTTGTTCAGGGCATTCCATTTAAGCTCCAATGGAATTTCAGGGACTACAAATTCAGTCTTAGGCAATATTGGCGCTTGTCCTGGTTACTTAATGTCAAATCACAAAGGGGACAAGCTTATTGCTCCGATTTACTCTCCGCTTTACAATCTACTTCTTAACTTCAATCAATTGACTGGGTTGATTACTATCCAAGATACTATCCCCACGCCCTCATATGGAACGCATTTCTCACCTAACGACTCCTTACTTTACTTGTCTAAAAACTTTTTATTTCAATATGAGGTTTACGCTCCATCCGTGTATTTGTCAGGAGTTCAGTTAGCACCATTGGGGGATGGAAATCTCGCCATTGCTGAGGGACCTGATAAAAAGCTTTATCTAGCGAAAACCAACTTCAGTGGAACAAACGAAATGCGATACCTTAATCGCATCGACAATCCCAATGTTCCGGGTCTAGGATGTGGGTATATGGATTCGGCGGTAGCCATTGGAATTGGCATTGGTCTCGACGGCTTGCCAAATTTCATTTCACCCAGTGTATTCAAGGTCAACACGATCAGTGCGTCGGGAAGCTGTGTGAATGACACCATTTTCTTTACATTCAATACAGCGTATGTAGATAGTGTCCATTGGACTTTTGGTGACCCTGGGAGTGGCGCTCAGGACACCTCTTCAACTTTTTCAGCATTTCACATCTATTCTGATTCTGGATCGTATTTAGTTGAATTAGTTGTTTTCTATGGCGACTTTACTGATACGCTTTTGAAGGAAATTTTCATTGGCAGGCCTCCTATGGTTGACCTAGGAAACGATTGGGATTTATGTCAAACTTCAGATGACTCAATAAAACTGAGCGCAGCAGGCGCCATGGGTGCGTATTCATGGAGCAACGGTAGTACGGATAGCACAACGTGGATAAGGGCCAAAGACCTCGCCATCAATCAGATTCATCCAATTTCTTTGATTGTCTCCAATACCTGTGGCGCCGATACCGATACAGTATTGGTTTCTGTGGCAGCGAAACTCAACTTCACCTTAGGCTCGGACACAGCTATTTGTGGTGATAGTTTATTGATTTTTCCGACGGTGCTCAACGCGGGCACTGCTACAAATTACACTTGGAGCAGTGGTGACACAACACCGTTTGTTACGGTCCATAATGCCAACGCTAGCACCGACAGTATAGTTATAGCGTTGGAAGTTGAGAACGTCTGTGGTTCGGCAAATGACTCTACGCTCGTCACCTTCCTGCCCAAGCCAGATGGGAAACTACCAACAGATAGTGTTTATTGCCTGGATCGTCCATTCTATTTACTTAACACCCAAACCAAATCGATTCAGTACCTATGGAATGATGGTACTACAGGGCCACAATTGAGAGTGGATTCAAGCGGGACATTTTGGCTTAAAAGTTTCAATGAGTGTGATACCCTAACCGATACTTTCTCCATTGAATTCAATGGAGAGCCTAAGTTAGCCCTGGGAGACGATGTATTTCTATGCCCTGGGGAAAGCATTCTCCTTCAGAACCTAGAGAATGATGTTTCGGTGGAGCAATCATGGACATGGAGTACAGGGTCGGTAGACTCCACCCTTGTTGTTAGCGCCACTCCAGACGGCACTTTGATTTCAGGGGAAAGCCAGTTCGGCAACGAAGCGCTCATAACGCTTGGGGCCAAATTTAAAAAGTGTCAAGTCTCAGACAGCGTGAAAGTCGTTGCCAAAGGATTCTGTCCAGATCAGTGCAAACCCGCCATACCAAATGTCTTTACCCCTAACCAAGACGGTGTTAACGATCATTTTTCACTAGGGTTGAAATGCCCCATTGATCATCTCTCACTTTCAATTTACAATCGGTGGGGGCAACTTGTATATGAAACCGGAGAACTTGCATCATTGCTCAATGCTGAGAATCACACATTAGAAGTTCCCATTCCGGTGTGGGATGGACGGATCAATGGCACGTTGGCCGCAAGCGGATCGTATTACTATCAACTTAATTATTCAAAGCCGAGCGGTGAAATTTTTAATCATAATGGCGTGATTCAACTCATTTCGTCTGATGGCTCGCACTAAAATATTAGAATTTAGTATTTTAAATAGTATGTTTCGAGAATACCAAAATATTCAATGTTATGGAAAAGTGGAAAATCTTACGACTCTCTGCCTTGTTTATTATGCTGACGACCCTACCCTTAAATGTATTAAGTCAAATTACCAATTCGACATCGTGCGACATTGAAATTGGAAACTGATTTGCTGTACCTAGAAATTCAGAGCGGGTATCCTCCAGTCGATTTTGCGATGAATGGATTCTAAATGAATTGAGCTGTGAGTTTCAAATTATTGAAAGACTTGCTTTGGGTAACGAATCAGGAGCTGTTTCGATTCTACTTCGTTTACTATCTAGACTAACCGTGTCCTAATTGTGCTGTCGGGATACTCCCGTTTGCCTAGCGCAACAAAGCTCAGCGAGATTAGTCTACCGTATGGTGGAAGCATCTTGATTTAGATCAGCATGCCGCAAAAAGGCAAAAGAGATCCTGAATTGTACGTCGAATCATTTACTGCCTGCTACGACGGAGTAACCGCCATGAATTACTTTCATTCGGTTCAAACAGTAGCCTAGTTGTTGGAATGTGGGTAGCATTTAAGCCGCAAATCATTCCACCCGAACCCCAAACTTATCCAGCAGGCCGAGTGCGTCGGGAAGGGAGAAGCGCGCGTCGCGCACGCGGTTCAAATCCGGATCGATGCGATAGCCTGTAGACCCGCGAAGATCGGCGCCTTCGAGGTTGGTGCCTTCGAAGCTGGCATCGCTCAAGTCGCATTCCTTGAGCACGCTGCCCATCAATACAGCTTCGGCGAATTCGGTTCCGGTCAGTGTGCATCCTATGAACGACGACCTTCTTAAATCCATGCGGAGGAAGGAGTTGTCACTCAGGTTCGAGCGCAGAAATCGAACGGAGAATCCGATCGGGTTGCAGTGATCCCAATGGATGCCGAGCAATTTGCACGCTGAGAAGGAACAATCTTGCACAGAAAGCCCCGGCCAGGAAGAATTGCTGAGGTTGCACCCGATGAATTCACATGCTGAGAACCGACTGCCGCTGAAGTCGTGCCCTGAAAGGTCGCACTGCTCAAACGTACACTGTTCGTAATCTCCCGTAGGAAGGCCGTCGGCAGCAACGTCTTTTTGGGTGAAGGCTCGATCGGAGAAATAGGGAAGGGCCATGGCGCAGAATTAAACCCAAATGTATTCAATCCAACGCCGGCTGTGCCCCTCGGGGCTTTGTCATTCCTTGATCAAGAGTTGTCGTTCAGTTGTTGCACCAAGCGTTTGAAGTACATAGGTTCCGGCGCGCAGTGCCCTGAGATCAATGCGCACGGTATTGCTCGCGGCGTATTGCGTTGAAACGACTTTACCCCTGAGGTCTGTGATGAGAATGACGAGCCCAGCATCCGCTTGTGGAAGCACAACGGTCGTTTCAAACCGCGCTGGGTTCGGATAGACTTGAAAAGAAGTGCGGGATTCGTCTTCATCCATGCCCACGGGCCAGTGGTGTTCGTAGGTGACCAATTTCACATCTTCGAAGCTGGAGGAAGCATCGTCCCACTCTTGGGTGAGCACTTCCACGGCTTCTCCTTTGGCGTTGATCGTGTGGAGCACTTGGTTGAGCGCTTTCCATTGACCGCCTTCCCAAGTGTATCCTTTTGTCTTAAAGATGTTGTGAAATGCGTCGTGGTAAATTTCCTGTCGGTTGGCATTGACCCAGGCATCGTTTGAATGGTGCATGACACGCACGGTATCAATGGCGCTGGGACCGTTGTAGGTGTAATGAAAACGATTGACCGCGTCCCATTGATGGGAAGCCTCGTTCCAAAAATGCATGAGCTCAAGCAAGGGATCGCCGTTCGCGTTGTTTTCGTATTCGATTTTTAAGTAAGCCTTCCAATCATTCGAGTCCAGGTTCCAAGTGTAATTGGTGCTTTCAATGAGGTGGCTGTTGGCATCATAGCCATAGGTGACCCGATTGTCGACGTAGGTCGTATGCATGAAATTGATGGCTCGCTCTACGATGTCGCCGTTTTCATTGTAGGTCAGCACCGTTTGTTGCGATGTCGAAAGCCAGCCATTTTGATATTCTGACTGCACTTCTTCCGTTACAAGGCCTGACGCGTTGTAGGAATAGCTGTACTGGCTTAGAATGTCCCAATTGCTGTATTCTGAGTAGATCCTACGCTCCTCGAGCAAGCGTTTGTTTCCATCGATGGTATAGGTGAAACTATCCACCGCATGGGGCGTCCACTGGCCGTCCCAGAGAAAGGTACTCGACCATTTTGGTTGGCTCAGGGAAGCGGAGGAGAGGAATAGTAGCATTCCTACTACGAGCGAGAATCGCAGGCAATCAACGCTCAATTTATGTCCGTAAAGCATAGCGTTCGTTTTACACAAGTTACGGAAAATCAGCGAGTAACGTTGGTATCAATTTCACTATCGTTCAGCGGAACCGCAATCCATCGAAAGAAATCCATGAACGCTAGCTCGGGCCTACTTTCCGACGACAATCTTTTGAGATAGGACGCCAAATTCGTTTTTCACCCGAACGAAGTACACACCTGCAGCCAGGTCTAAATCTAAATGGTCGAGGTGCGCATGGTGCACTCGGAGCGCTTTCGCAAACACTCTTTGCCCACTCATATCGATCACTTCGAGTTGTTGGTCGCCTTCAAACCCGATGAGTTCTAAATAGAACCTGCCGTTGTTGGGGTTGGGATACGCGTTGATTTGGCTCCCCATTCCCAATTCTTCTACCCCTTCGGGTTCGTATACGTATCCGGCTTCCGACAGGGCCCCAACGGTGAAAGAAAACGAAATCGAATGGCCGAATTCGCTTTCAAATGCTTTGAAGATTCCGCCGTCATCGTTCCACAAGCGCAGGAATCCGGTTCCTTGGTTGGGCCAAGCCCAGTAAGAGAGGCCATCGTTTTGCTTATCGGTGATTTCCATTCGGTAGCAACCGGTGTCAAGGTTTAGGGTGTCCCAGTACGTAGTGTTGGCGTCCAGATTCACCCCTTTCTTGGCGAAGACCAAGTTGTTGGCCGCGTCGTAGACGTACAGGTCATTTTCGTTTTTGAAGGTGTTGGTTTTGTATTGCAATACCACAAATTCATCCGTAGAAGGTGGAAGCTCGAAGGAGGAGGTGAACGCATCGTTGTCGGCGTATTGATCCTGCTCTCCGTTTGGATTGGAGACGGTAGCGGTAAATTTATTGCTCCCGTCGCCTAGGTAAAAGCTTCCATTTTCAAAGGGTAATTCAACTTCTTCGGTCTCCAAAAATTCGAGGTATCCGTGCCATTCAAAGTAGCGCTTGTAACCTCCCGCTACTTGATAGGTGATGTCAACGCTCGTCATCGGTTCGCTGCCATTGTTACGAATCACAACGGTAGGCGCGAAGCACACGGGATTGCTACGGCTGTAGTACTGCCGGTCGTTGGGGCGGATCACATCATAGATCTCAGCGTCATACGCGAATGCCGGTTCACCGTATTGCAGCACGTGCATGGCCACAACGTAATTTCCATTGCCCATCCCTTGGTTGCTCGATGGCACGGGGGTAATGCGGTAGTCGAGCTCATAGGTAGCGCCACTCACATCTCCGGTGACATCGAAAACATTGTCTTTCACTACGTCGCCAGGGCACCACCCTTCTCGTGCTCCTGGCCAGGTGCCTCCTTGAGGATAGACAGGGTTCAATGCACATTCATCCTCCTGCCAAATATGCCATTCGGCTGATTTTTGTCCGTCGACATAGATGTAATGGGTATTGTCTCGCCACTCACAGCAGTGAGGAAAGGCTCCGGTGTTGCTATTGTGTCCATGGCCGGTCAAACGGGTAACTACCTTTTGATGCGCCGCATCCGGATGCACGGTTATATCAACGGGCTCCAAGCGCGTGTCATCGTCCATCGCACTGTATTTCAAGGAAGCAGAAGCCCCCCAAGGCCGATCAAACGAAACGACTTCGGCGGGTGGGGTTCCAGAAATCATCACAAATTTTAAGTCGAGCAATTCCTGTTGATTTCCGCTCGAAAGGTCGACCGAGTCTACCAATAAATGGGCGTAGTCTGTGACGTCATACATCCATGTAAAGCCTTGTTGGCCGAGGCTCAATCCAATTCCATACGGGGTGATGAAACGACCGATCTCATACCGGTCTACTACTTCAAACGGCTCGTAGAAATAGGTCAAATCGGAATTTACTTGCGATTGCGTGGAGCCGAAGTATGTAGAGTCAATGGCGGTTCCATTCACATCGTAGGTGTAGGTATAGCCAACCCTTGAGGGGTAGATGGCAGCGGTAGCTTCGATGGAGTTTCCGTTGACTGCATACTCCACGATGGAGTACGGAGCAACCTGAACCGTATCGTTTACTGTATCTGTAACAAGCGTCGAGGAATAGCTTCCTTGCAGCAATGAAACAGACGGTACATCCGTAGTCAGGCTCTGATTGAGGAACAGCGCGCGTCCTTCGTGGGCAGTAACGGTAGGTGCACCATGCCAATAGGCGTTCACACCGTTCGATACCCCGTTGGCAAGATTGTATCCATCATTGAAGTCGAGGTACAGCTCCAAATCGGCGTATTGTGGGTGCGAAGCATCGACCGACTTGTACATCCAATCTTGTATTTCTTGTTCTGAAAGTTCCTTGGTCCACAGGCGGAATTCGTCGATTTTCCCAGGGTAGGGATTTCCGTTCAATCCGCGACCAATGATCAGGTTTCTGATTTCTCCAAGCGTTCGGTTCTTGTCCGTTCCGCTCATCCATTCGCTTCCGTTGAGGTAAATTTTCATGGTGCCAGTGGTCGCGTTCTTGGTAAAGGCCCAATGCGTCCAAGTGCCGCTATACGTAGCCGCGTTGGAAGCCTTGTTGATGCGGTCGTAGCCAGACCCTTCTCCGGCGTCCCAGTAGACGCTTCCATTGCTCCAGGGAAGGTGAACGTTGAGCACGCGTTGTCCAATGTGGTTGGCCGCTTCGAATATGGAGGTGTTGACTGGTAAAATATTTTCATCGCCGTAGCTCCAAAAACTGACGGTCACTTCGTCTCCGAAATCAACCGATGAAAGCGGCACTTCAATGCGGCTTCCGTCTCCAAAGGATGCGTATCCATCGTGGCCGTTGGTGTAAACGCTATTTCCGGTTTGGGTACCGCTTTCTAGTATGGTATTCACGCCAACAGCGTCGTTGGTGAAACTGAGTTCGACCAAAATGGAGGCGCTGCCGTTCCACGCAAAGGGGGCAGTAAAATTGAGTACCTGCGATCCCGTAGACGTGAACTCCGTATTCCGTTGATAAACGGTCGTGAAATTGGGCTCCGCGAAGGCGCTCAGCGAAGTCGAAGAGGTATGCGCCATGCGTACGGTAAAATGCTTGAGTTCAGATCCCAATTGGTTCAGCACCAACTCCATCCGGTCGATGGTGTCCGCGGCCAAACCACTGCTCGTCAGCTCTGCTTGATCCAAGATGAATTGAAACCTGGATGCAGAAGCACTGCTCGGCAAAACGAGACTGGAGCTGCTCGATCCGGCGCTTACCGCAAACGAAGACTCTGAAAGGACGCTGTCGATCACAAGCTGCTGCTGGGCCCGATGGAATACGTTGTGCATCGGCGCATTGTGGTAGTAAGCCGTGTCTATGTCTAAGCCACCTGCAAGGAAGAAGGGATGCGTAACTTCCGTGGAATCGAGCTCTCCGGTGTGATCATAGACGTAGGTGTAGGTGAGGTAATCCCATTCGCCGCATGGGTAATTGTCTTGGGTGGTCGCGTTGTCGCACTTCAGTGTTTTGTACATCAAGATCTTCCGCCACTCATTCTCTCCAGATGGAAATTCAAATACATCGCGTCGCTTGGTGATGTCGCTGAATGTAAACGTTTGCACGATGGTCGTGTCCTGCGCCTGCGTAGGCAATGCGAAACAGGCGATGAAAGACAGGACAAGTGAGCGGTAGATCATTTGCATGGCGATGGGATTGGTCTACAAATATAAAACGAGCAACGTGGCGTATGGTGTGAATAGAGAGATTGGCGAGAGGAATCTACCTCGCCCCATTTTTTCGAAGGATGTCACTCAAATGAACAGGACTTGCTCAGCGATCAGTCTTTGGTTTTGGTTGGCTCCTTGCATTTCTGATAGAAGACGCAGCACTTAGCATCGTCGCTTTCGCAATTTCCTTCAACGCAGTAAATTTTGTAGGACTTGCCGTCGCACGCGTCGTTGTCATACTGCACGAGTACGACCTCGTCACCATTGACATATTTGATCATTCCTCCCGTATAGCAGCCACATGCATCGTCTAGCTCGAGCGGCTCTACGACGATCTTTTCCCAAGCACCGCAGGATTGCATTTGGTCATCGCCGGCTTGGTCACTCGCCTTGTCGCTGCCGTCTTTGTCGTTTTGATCGTTCTCCTTGGCACCGTCCCATTCGTGGTCCTTGTCCTCGCAGTAGTCACAGGTCTTCTTTTTCTTGTAGCAATGGTCGTCATCCCCCTTATCGCAAGCGGTGAACATCACTCCGAACATCAGCAGAAAAGAAAGCAGGCGCAATTGCATAATCGATGAAGTTTTAAGAACAGCAAGGTAGTGAATTCCACTTCGTTAGCGTTTCCAAATCGCCGAGAATTGCCAGGACGCTAGGAATCCTACGAGACAGGCCATGAAAGTAATGAGCGTTTCACCGCTTTCGTTGAATGCCGTGGGAGGAAACATTAGTATCACGATGCTGCCCAGTACCCACAGCAGGTCCAAGGCAATGATGGACAAGACCAAGTAGATTGGCGGTTCTGCTTTACCAATCACGGTGATTAAGCTGAGGCAAAAGAGCATCAATCCGCCGCCAATGATTCGAATAATCCATGCGTTGTGAATTCCCATCCAAGTGGAAATTTCAGGTGCTAAGACCAGGGCGATGCAAGCGCAAATCCCACTGAACAAGGCATTGGTGGCTAGCGCGAGTTTTAAGTTCGGCATGATCGATGGGTTATTGGGTCATGGCTTCAGCACGCTCCTTCAAGGCCTTGTTCATGGCTTCGAATGCTTTGTGGGTGTCTTTTCCGATCATTCCAAAAATCAAAGAGGAAAGCACTCCGGTGAATACCTCTGCGTGGAGCAAGCGGGTACTTCCATCCGCTTGAGGCATCAACTGAAACGAGTGTTCGCCGTCGAATAAGCCTTTTACGAAGAGACTGCCGAGCCATCTCAGTTCAAGGCCTTCTTTTACAGCCAAGACCATAGGTTTGAAGACCGATGGTTTGCCCTTGCCCAGGCTTACGGTTATCTCAATGTTGGTTCCTTCCTTTAAGTCACCCGTTAATGCGATTACAAGCGGATTCCATTCTGGATACTTTTCTGTATCCAATAAAATCTTCCAAATGGTTTCTGGAGAAGCTTCGATGTCGATGGTTGTATGGATTGATTTCATGTAATTGGATGTTTGATTTTGATGGAACAAAGTTCAGGGATCGAAGGCTGGATGGACCTTCACCTCACGCCATTGTATTGACATTTCATGCCAATCGATAACCTGACTATTTTTGAACCATGCATTTCAATGGAAGGTTTGTACTGAGTTTGATCGATTTTGCGGGTCAATTGGGCGCTGACAAGAATGAATTGATTGGCTTGACGGGCTTGACGAGGGAAGCGTTGAGCCAGGAGGATTGTCGCTTTGGTCAAGGCATTTACAACAGGGTGATGGAGAGCGCCGTAGAATTGACAGGAGATCCACTCTTCGGCCTCCACAGTGGAGAAAACCTCAACTTGGCGGCGGCAGGATTGATCAATCAAATTGCGCAGACAAGTTCAACGGTCGAGCAAGCGCTCTTATATTGCTGCGAATTTGCCAACCTGGGGTGCAGCGCCTTGCCGACTGAGCTGCATCGAATGGGAGACGACTATAAGTTGACCCTCCGACCGGTGAAAGCTTGGATGGATCAATCGACGCTTAGCGTTGAACAGACGGTCTACGGATACTTGGCCTTTTCTGTCCGCGAGTTTCAATCCATCACGCGAAATGCCCATGTGCCCAAAGAGGTTTGGTTAACGTGTGAAGCGCCCCCACAGCCCGCTGAGGTGGAACGCGTTACTGGATGCAGTGTGAAGTTCAGATGTGCCGAGAACGCGATCATTTTTGATCGGAAACACGTTGAGCTGCCCGTTGCTACCAGTGATTTTGAGCTCTTGCGCATTCTCGTCTCCCATGCCGAGGAGAAGGAGAGAAGTTTGCAAAATGAAATGGGGTTCTACGGTCAAGTGAAGCGGGTGGTAGTGAACCTCGTAAAACCCGAGTTTCCTGCGATCGAGCAAATTGCGGCACACCTCAATATGAGCGTCAGGACATTCCAGCGGAAGCTTAAAGAGGAGGGGCATACGTACAAACAATTGATCGACGAACTCAGGAAAGAATTTGCGATCAACTACCTAAAAAAGGATGCCTTGACGGTTTCGGAAATCGCATACCTCCTTGATTACGCCGATGCGAGTGCCTTCGTGCGTTCGTTCAAGAGGTGGACGAAAACAACGCCAGCCCAATTTCGAGCGCAAGCGAATCAAGCCGCGTAAGCGCTGATTTCAAACAAGTGTCCGTCCGGGTCCCGAAAGAAGCAGCGCGTTTCAGCGCCATTTTTTATAGGCGGCGTGATGAATTCGACCCCTCTGTCGCTGAGGAGTGCATAGCTTGAATCACAATCGTCAACCCGCAAGGTGAATGCGTGACTCACATCGTTGAGGACCTTGGGAGGATTGAAATGCGTAGCGGGTTTGTCTGGAGTAGGGCCGCCGCTTGTAACCAATAGTAACCATTGTCCCAAGAATTGCAGCACAACAGAATCTCCTCCATACGCGCGGTACAGCTCGGCACCGAGCAGTTCGGTGTACCATTCAGTAGACCGTTTGATATCACTAACGACCAAAATGGTCGTAATGGCTGAAGCAAAGGCGTCTTTTTTCATGGCTAAAAGATGCGTCATTTATTGAATCCAGGGCATTTGCACCTGAACTTTTTCGCAAGCGTACGGCACTGTCAATTGTAAGCTTGGATGGGCTGTTCCAAGGTTTTCCGTCTGCTCAATGTATCCAAGGCAAAAAAAATATCAATCGAGATGCATCACTTAGCTATGCGGGCTGTCTTTAGGGTGTGGAGATGCAAAACAACAACCTTGCGAATGCTACCTTAGAGCCGGTGAAGCATCAAGACCATAGCCAACAGGTGGATCGCGTTAAAAGCCTCCACGAAGATGCATTGGCTCGTTGTGTGAAAGGCGACCACCACGCGCAGATGCAGATTTATCATATGTACTACAAAGCCATGTTCAATACAGCCCACCGGATCGTGCTCGATCAGCACGAGGCAGAAGATGTCATGCAGGAATCCTTCCTCACGGCTTTTGCGCAGTTGCCAACGCTGTTAGATCGCTCTACCTTCTCGGCATGGTTGAAACGGATTGTCGTCAATAAGAGCATCAACGCATTGAAAGCGAGAAAGACGTACGAAGAGGTGATCGACATATGGGAACCCGCCAATGATGAAGGTGAGATGGATTATGCTCCTTACAACATCCAGCAGGTCAAAGAAGCCATAGCCTCATTGCCAGACGGCTACCGGAGCGTCCTTTCACTGTACTTATTTGAAGGCTACGACCACGAAGAGATCGGTGAAATTATGGGAATCAGCAGCGCAACATCCAGGTCACAATTCAACCGGGGAAAAAACCGGATCAAAGAAATCTTAATCCAATCGGCATGAAATCATTAGAAGACATCAGCAAGGAAGATCGATTGGCGTTCGATGACTTAGAACCCAATGAAGGGCATGCGCAACGCTTTCGGCAGAAACTGAATAAAACCTTGGGTACGAGAACGAAAAACCCAATGCAGATGATGTGGTGGGCTGCGGCTGTGATCGCGGGCATTTTGCTGGTCACGAAGGCTGTTCCTTCATCGGACGGAGCTCCTGAACCAATGCAAGAAGCGACGATTGGCCTGAGCGATATCTCACCCGAAATGGCAGAGGTAGAAAGCTACTTCACGCGTCGAATCCGCTCTGAGAAAAAGCACTTGTCAGACGATGGCAATCAAGCAGAGTATGAACAGCTCATCGAGGCTCAATTGAACCAACTGGAAGCGGATTACGAACTCCTGCGGCAAGAATTGAATGAACACCAGGGCGACCAGCGCATCGTGAGGTACATGGTAGAAAACTACCGCTTACGCCTCAGGTTGCTCGAAACGCATTTGGATAAAATCGAAAAATATGTCCCTCAAAACCCTTCAAACAAATAACCATGCATACCATGAATAAATTATCGCTCCTCTTGCTTGTAGGCGTCGTCCTCAGCAATGTTGCACTCGCGAACAATGAATACACCAAGGAGTGGAAAAAGGACTTTGCTGTGAATGCCGATGCGTCCTTTAAGTTGAAAAGCAAATTCAGCGACGTCAATATCACCACTTGGGATCAGAACACCATCTCGGTTGTGTTTCTCGTAGAAGTGGATGCGAGCAATGAAAGCAAGGCCCAAAAGATCTTGGACGGAATTTCTGTGAAAGAAGTGACAGCCAGTGCCAGTTCAGTTTCCTTAGAGACCATCTTGAAAAGCGAAAAGATGGACGATGTCACCATTACCTACACCATCAAAATGCCTGCTAGCATTCGGGTAGAGTTAGACAACGATTTCGGCAGCAGTTTTCTGGCATCGATGTCGGCGCCCGTCATGCTCGACATTGATTACGGAAATTTACGAGCCGAAAAACTGGAAGGAAAGGGCAGCGTTCTGAATTTGGATTTTAGCAATGCCGAAATCGATGGCCTTGAAGAAGCCGAAGTGAACATGAGCTATAGTAACCTCGAAATTGACCACGCGGGAAAGATCGTTTTGAAGAGTTCGTTTTCGGCGATAGAAATCGATCGTGCGACTTCAATCGAAGCCAAGTCGAGCTACGATGCATTTGAGATCGATCAAATCGCAAATTTCACTCTCGCCGGTGCGTTTTCATCCGCCGAGATCGACGAAGTATCGGGAGGCTTGACGGCAGATTTCGAGTACGGTAGTTTGGAGGTTGACAACATACGTGCTTCGTTCACTTCCGTAGAAATCAAAGCTGGCTATTCCAGTGTGGAGATCGGATTTGCGAGCGATGCGTCGTACGCGTTGAACGCCACGGTGAAGGCGGGTGAACTGGACGGTCCGAGCGGAATTGATTCGAAAGTCAACATAGGAAGCGACCATATGCAGCAATCCCTTTCAGGTACGGTGGGTAAGTCGCCTGGCTCGCGTACCGTAGTCATCAACCTCTCGCAGGGGAGTTTGGAGATCGATTAAAAATCTCTTCGTTTAGTTAGGTTGTAAAGGCCGGCGCTCTTAGCGCTGGCCTTTCTGTTTCTCTGCGGGTCGTAGGGTTATTTTTTCAGCTTGTTTTTGGGGACGACCGCCATGGTGATCCTGCTGATGCAAATTTTCTTTTGGTCTTCATCCACGATTTCTATGCCCCAAACTTGAGACGATCGACCGATGTGGATGGGTCTTGCCGTACCCGTCACCCGGCCTTTGCTAGCTGGTCTGAGGTGGTTGGCGTTGATCTCCATACCCACGCAATAATATTCGTTGGGATCTACGGTGAGATGTGCGGCTACGCTGCCCAAACTCTCGGCCAAGGTTACAGAGGCTCCGCCGTGAAGTATGCCGTAGGGTTGCACGGTTCGGTGATCCACAGGCATGGTTCCTTTGAGATAATCACCGCCTATTTCGCTGATGCGGATGTCCAATGTTTCGAGCATCGTTCCCTCTCGCATGGAATCTGCCTGCTGCGCGTTTACTTCTTTAAACCAAATCGACATTTGCGTTGAATTTCCTTCAAAACTACCGCATGCAGATCATATTCAATCAAGAATGATAAGTTGGAAAGGAATTGTCAATCGGGAAATCTGGATCGAATCTTATACCAGCTACGTCGCATTCGCCATCTTCGCATCGGAATGGTGGTTTTTCCAAATATCAAGATCAACATCGGCTTGTACATCACAGGAAAGCGTCCGGATGGATTCCACAATATCGAATCGGTGTTTTATCCAGTTCATTGGAAGGAAAGCCTGGAGGTTACCGACCGCTTAGAAAGCAGCTGGCAGCACCCTGAAATCGTCACCAGGTCGGAGGCGGGCAAGGTCCGCTTCATGAGCTATGGTCTCGACATCCCAGGAAATCCCAGCGAAAACCTTTGCATCAAGGTCTATCAGCGCCTAGAAGCGTGGTTTAACCTACCTGCGATCGACATCCATTTGCTGAAAACCATTCCGATCGGTGCTGGTTTGGGAGGAGGAAGTGCAGACGCCGCATTCACCCTAAAGGCATTGAAGGATTATTTTTCCTTGACCCTATCAGACAAAGAGGCGATGGATATCTTATCAGAAATTGGCAGTGATTGCCCATTTTTTTGGAAGAATGAGCCCATGTTTGTTTTTGGGAGAGGGGAGAAGATGCGTAGCTCAGATCTCGACTTGAGCAACTACAACATCGCCTTAGTCCATCCCGGAATCCATGTTTCTACCAAAGAAGCTTATTCGGGAGTGATTCCGGCACCACCTCCGATGGATTTGAACATGTTGAGCGCGGTTGATATTTCAGGCTGGAAAGGAATTGTTTCCAATGCATTTGAAAAGACCGTGTTTCCAAGGCATCCCGAAATTGCAACGATCAAAGAGGAAATGTATGAGTTAGGTGCCATGTATGCTTCGATGACGGGCAGTGGGTCGGCTGTTTACGGGATTTTCAAAGAGATTCCTACGTATCCATCTCGGTGGAAAGCTTACACGACTTGGAGCGGATCGCTTTCTATTTGATGTACGTGATCCCGCGGGCAGTAGGGCCCCAAATTTGATTTCCTTGTTCGTCCCATCCTCTTTCCCAAATCACGGTCTGGTCGCGAGAGATGCGGATATCTGTGGTGGCCAGCGAGGCACCTTGTCGATTGCTTATACAGCGGTCTTGTGTACTGCCTACAAACGTTCCTTGGGAATACACCAATCCGATGGCGCAACCCGCTTGCAAATGAAGGTCGGCCGGGCTTAAATGGTTTATCGATTTAGGCTTATCACCCGCCTTCGTCCATTCAGCTTCATTGTGCACTTCGAAAAGGGTCAGGATGAATTTGTTCTTGCCGTTTTGACCGAGTTGAAAAACCTGTTGCCGAAGCAGTTGATCCTTAGAAGGTCCTGCGCTTTGTTCGGCATAGATCCACACCTCGGCTTCTCGCTTCCAGATCCGTGTAACGGTCAGGTGTTGATGCGATTCGGCCTGTTCAGCATTGGATTCGGGCAAGGCCGTGAACGTTCCGATCATGGATTCGCTCAGCAGCGCGAGGTCGGCCTCTTCCAGCGTTTGGCCTTTGCAAGGCAAGATGAAGGATGCTAAAAGAAAAACGACGATTGGCTTCATGCCAGCAAGTTACGGCTTAAGCTGATTCTTTGTCTTCTACCAATTCTGGTTTCCAGCCAAAAAGACGCCCTTCTTTGATCATGTTTCCAACGATGCTCGGCACCATGTATTCCCATCCCGATTCGCAGTCCTTGATCTTTTTGACCACGTGATCTGAGAAGATGTTGAGGATGTCTTTATTAGAGCAACGTATTTGCTCCAATTTGTCTTTCGACCTCAAGTACTCGATGAGGTGGTAGATCGACTTGTCTTCGAATTCGAGGTTGTCGACGTTTTTGAGGCTCTCGCCATCTTTGGCGAGCGACGGATATACGTACAACTTCACATTCCTGCCGAAGAGAATGCCATACGATTCGAGCAACCTGCCTTTTAGGAGGTCGTAATATTTGTCATCGAAAATAAGGTCCAGATTGTCGACGCCGAGAATGACGCCAACTTTTCGATTTCGAACCGAATCGCTGAGGTAGGAGACGAGCGTATAGTATTTCTGGTAGTTAGAAATCAGAACGGTATAGCCTAAGCTACCGATGATGTCAACGCGATCGAGGAAGTCTTTCTCGTCGATCCGGCCATCGGCACTCAAGTCTTTCAACGTGAGTTCGAACAATACTTGGATGCGGTCTACGTCGACGTCTTCTTCTTTTCGAAATTCTTTGAGGCCCATCTTGAGCATGTCGAGGTTGACATGGGTGAGGGGGCGAAAGCGTCCGCGAAGGACGAGGATGTTCTTTTTATAAAGGGCTTGCGAAGCTTGCAACACGTCGCCATTTGGACCAAACATCGCAGCGTCGGTCATGCCGTTTTTTACCAACAACAAGCTCAGCACACGGTTATCTACGTGATCGAAATCCGGGCCTGAAAGCCGAAACATGTCGATTTCAACGCGCCCTGGTCCCATTCCGTCGAGCAGGCTGTTGAGCAGCATCTCTGGATTGTCTTTGTAATGGTACACGCCATAGATCAAGTTGACACCCAATCGTCCGAGGGCTTTTTGCTG
>JAVKEP010000009.1:0-6532 GCA_040221375.1 Cryomorphaceae bacterium | reverse complement strand
TTTTGAACGAAAATGTCGCCATCTCCATTGATATAGACCTGTTTTTCGTAGGTAGGTTTGCTCGGTTCGCTTTGCGCAAATGCATTAGAAACAAGGATCAGGCTCAATCCACCCAATAGGAGTGCTTTCTTCATTACAGGTCGGTTTCAGTTTAGTAAACGAATTTAACAAAAAAGGGGGCCATAAGCCCCCTTTCCTTCATCATCAATGTTCTTGTTCTGTTTACTTCAATTTCTCAATCACTGCTTTGAACGCCTCTGGGTGGTTCATCGCGAGGTCAGCGAGCACCTTTCTGTTGAGCTCGATGTCACTTTTACTGAGTTTCCCCATGAATTCGCTGTACGACATGCCGTGTTCTCTAACACCTGCGTTGATACGTTGAATCCAAAGGCTACGGAAGTTTCTTTTCTTGTGCTTACGACCGACATAAGCATACTGCATTCCTTTCTCTACAGCATTCTTCGCTACGGTCCAGACGTTCTTTCGACGACCAAAGTATCCTTTGGCCTGCTTCATTATTTTCTTGCGCCTTGCTCTTGACGCTACACTGTTTACTGATCTTGGCATTTCTTTATTGTTTTTGGTTGAAAGCGCCCTTTTTGTTTTTGGGACTTAAGACTCGCAACCGGGTTAAACACAATGTTCACCTTGCGATGAACAAACCATTACTTCATTGCCATGAGTTTCAAAATATTCTCACGGTCTGCGGGATGCACGAGTGTCATTTTGGTCAATCTACGCTTTCGGTCCTTGGACTTCTTCGTCAGGATGTGACTTTTGAACGCGTGCTTTCGCTTGATCTTACCAGAGCCCGTAAAGCGGAATCGCTTCTTAGCACTGGAATTGGTCTTCATTTTAGGCATCGCTTCCTATTTATTGAACTATTGATGATTCTTATTTCTTCTTCTTCGGAGCCAGCATCATAATCATACGCTTACCCTCCAATTTTGGCATTTGCTCTACAACCCCAAGCTCCTCCAATTCGGTAGCGAGCTTGAGCAAGAGAATTTCACCTTTGTCTTTAAACAAAATTGATCGTCCCTTGAAGAACACAAACGCCTTGATCTTTGATCCTTCCTCCAAAAACTTAATGGCATGCTTCTTCTTGAACTCGTAATCATGCTCATCGGTATTCGGACCGAATCTAATTTCTTTTACAACGACCTTTTGAGCCTTGTTCTTGATCTCCTTTTGCTTCTTTTTCTGATCGTACAAGAATTTCTTGTAGTCCAAAATTTTCACGACCGGCGGATCCGCCTTTTCGGAAATCATGACAAGGTCTAACCCTTGTTCTCTGGCTTGTGCCAATGCTTCGTCTGCTGTCAACAGTTGAGGTTCGCCACCGTCTCCAACAACTCGAACTTTAGGGGCCCTAATGTTCTCATTGATCTTGTGTTCAGGCTCTCTTCTCTGCGGTCTTCTGTAAGGTCTTCTAATCTCTGCTCTTATTAATTAAACTTCCAATTGTTTTTTCACTTCATTCTCAACGAACTCGGCAAATTCCGTAACGTCCATCGATCCCTGATCGCCTTCGCCCTGCTTCCTCACGGAAACCTTGCCTTCAGCGAGTTCCTTCTCACCAATAATCAACATGATTGGCACCTTGGAAAGCTCTGCATCGCGAATCTTCTTCCCTACTTTCTCCCCACGGTCGTCAACGGAGGCGCGAATATCGTAATTTTCAAGGGATTGTAAAATGTTTTTGCAACCGTCGTTGAATTTTTCACTGATCGGTAAAATCCTCACTTGCTCAGGGTTCAGCCAAAGCGGAAATTTACCCGCATAGTGTTCGATCAAGAAACCGATGAATCGTTCGTGTGTCCCAAGCGGGGCGCGGTGTATCACGATCGGGTGTTCTTGTTCATTATTGGCATTGGTGAACGTCAAATCAAAGCTCAACGGTTGCGCAAAGTCGACTTGGTTGGTCGCTAACGTAAACTCTTTTCCAATCGCACTGTACACTTGAACATCGATCTTCGGGCCATAAAACGCGGCCTCATCGGCCACTTCCTTGTATGGAATGCCAGAATCGATTAACACCCTACGCACCATGTCCTCTGTTTCTTTCCACAGCTCTGGCCGGTCGACGTATTTTTTGCCGAGGCGTGCAGGGTCGTGGGTAGAGAAGCGCATGACGTACTTATCAATGCCGAATATTTTGAAGTACTTCAAGTACATATCGTTTACGGCTTTGAACTCTTCTTCAAACTGCTCTTTCGTGCAATAGATGTGCGCGTCATTCATCTGCAAGCTTCTCACGCGCATGAGTCCAAAGAGTTCACCCGACTTCTCATAGCGATAGCAAGTTCCGTATTCAGCCAGTCGGTATGGTAAGTCTTTATAGCTCTTAGGTACCGCATCAAAAATCTTGTGATGATGGGGACAATTCATCGCTTTCAAGTAGTAGGTGACTCCGTCTAACTCCATTGGAGGAAACATGCTTTCCTTGTAGTATGGAAGGTGGCCACTGGTCAAGTACAAACTCTCCTTGGCAATGTGCGGCGACTTAACGCGCTGATACCCAGCCTTGCGCTCGGTTTTCTTAGCGAGTTCTTCGAGTTGTTCGATCAAGAATGCCCCTTTTGGAAGCCACAAGGGAAGCCCGGGTCCTACGTCGTCGTCAAACGTAAAAAGTTCGAGCTCCTTACCGAGTTTACGGTGGTCTCGTTTCTTTGCCTCTTCGAGCATCTCGAGGTGCGCCTCAAGGTCCTTCTGCTTTGGAAAGGTGACACCATAGATCCTAGTGAGCATGGGGTTCTTCTCATCCCCTCGCCAATACGCTCCAGCTACAGAAAGTAATTTTACCGCCTTGATGTACCCCGTATGCGGAATGTGTGGCCCACGGCAGAGGTCCGTGAAATTTCCTTGCGTATAGAAGGTGATTTCGCCGTCCTCGAGGTCGTTGATCATCTCTAGTTTATACGGGTCGTTTCGCTCTTCGTAATACGCCAAGGCATCTGCCTTTGAAACTTTTTTGCGGACAAATTCGTTCTTCTCTCGAGCGAGTTCCAGCATCTTCTTCTCCACTTTAGGCAGGTCTTCTTCTGAAAACGCATGCTCCATAAAGTCGACGTCGTAGTAGAATCCATTTTCAATGGGCGGACCGATGGCCAGCTTCACTCCAGGGTAGAAAAATTCCAACGCCTCGGCCATCAGGTGGGCAGAACTGTGCCACATGGTAGCCTTTCCATCCTCGTCGCTCCATGTAAGCAGTGTCAACGATGCATCACTCTCTATGGGTCGCGAAGCATCCCACACCGTGCCATTGACCTTCGCAGATAAGACGTTTCGAGCCAGGCCTTCGCTGATAGATTGTGCTATGCCGATGGCAGAAGTACCCTTTGGGTATTCCTTTACCGAACCATCAGGCAGTGTGATGTTGATGTTGCTCATCGTCCTAGAGGTATTTGATGCTTTTTTAAGGGCCGCAAAGGTACAAGCAAATTGCTTCTCGGCCAGCCGGAACGAGCCTTAATTGAGCACATGTCCCTGAGGCACGGATGATTGCACGGCTTGAATTGCTACTTTCGACACAACATGTTTTACGGATGCCCAGCAAACCGAGGATTTTAGTACTGGTTCTTATACTCTTTACGGCGGGGACCTTCACATCGGTTGGGCAAAGCAAAGAGGAGCCCTTGCATTTTAAATATGCTGTGGGTAAGGGCTTGCCTTCGAATACGATTGTCAGAATCTTTAGCGACTCTCGGGGAATGCTGTGGCTCGGAACCGACCGTGGACTCTTTTCCTTCAATGGGGAAACCTTCGAAGCCTACACGGATTATGAGTCACAAAGTCCACTCGTGCTCATGATCGAAGAAGACGAGCAAGGAACCATTTGGTTTGTGACGCTCGATTCTCGAATATTTTATCTCGAGAAGGGCAAGGTAAGAGCGTTCTCGAATCAACCGCATCTCGAAGCATATCCTGACATTTTTTTTCGTGACGAAGTATGCGAATTCAAGGTGAAGAGCGCCGCAGAAATTTACGTTGGCACGCGCAAAGGTGTCGTAATAATAAAAGACGGGAATCCCTTTTCAGCCAATGAAAAGTACGCTTATAAACCAGGGTTTTTCGCCCCAATAGCTGGCTCACTTTTCAGCGTTTCGGATTGCAAGCAAGGGAAACATGACACCCTTTCGGTCGACTTCAACAATCAGGTTTTCGAGTTCCCGATTCATCTTCAATTTCAAGTTGAAGAGGAGCGAAGGTTTTCCAATATATTCATAGGAACAGCAGGCAATCGATTTGCGATAGCGGTTGGTAAGGTGGTTTACTATTATGATGGGAATGCGATTCAAAGCATTCAATTGCCAGGGTACGCGAGCAATTCCGTCGAGTTCCTCGACGACCAACGCTTCTTGGTGGGTACCAGAGGCGAAGGGGCCGTGCTCATTGACAGCGGCGAGGTTGTTCGTCAATTTCTGTCTGGAAAGAGGATTATTTCAATTGAACAAGACTTCGAAGGCGGGCTATGGTTTGGAATGAACGAAGGCGGATTGATATACATTCCTAGTTTGGATATTGAATCCTATTTACAAGTCGAAGATGTCGGTGACATCCCATTGTTCTATGCAAAGGACACAACGCTGTATTACGTTGATGCTGACTTCAACTTCCGGAAAAACAAGCGGGTTTCTAAACGCCTTCCCATTAAAGCTCAAAACTTTCTTTGGAAGGTTAGCCCGCAGATGAACCAAGGACATCATTCCATGGCGTCATTTTTAATGGAAGACGGCCTTCAAGTGCGCGTCTTCGTAGATTGGGATCAAGAAAGCTTCAAAGTGCTCGAATCCGTTAGAACCGCCCTGAGTTTTCTCATGATGGGAAGCGACACCATCATTGGAACGCACGGTTCACTTCATACCATCAGGACGGAAGGTGTCAAAAGAAATCAATACGTGCGGGTAGGTTCTCTTCTGAAAGACCAAAAGAATGCGTCTGAATTTTGGACAGCATCCTGGTCAGGGATTTACAAATTTGAATACAACCCTGTGCTTCAGGCTTTTCGAGAAATCGAAAACTACGAAGAACAAAGGCAATACAATCATCTCTTCTATCTTGGAAATGAACTCATAGCTTCATCAACCGAGAAACCACTGTCCTTGTACTCTGAAGCTGAGCGGAGGTTTATTGATCTAAGCCACTTGGGCGTATTGAATGTCATCACGGTAAGCAGTGTAAGGGACTTTGCACTTTTAGGAACAACAGAAGGATTGCTTAAAGTGTTTCGATCACCCGAGAACAATGAAATGAAGTTGGTCAACCTGAGTCAGCGCTTTGGCTTTGGCACGATGGCCATCGTTTCGATCACTTGGAACGATGAGTCTGTTTTCCTGCTCACGGATGAACATGTGCTCAAGTTCCCATTGCGCATGCTTCTTCGTCCTACACAACCGTTCACCAAAAGCTTCATTCGATCTGTTAGAATCAACGATTCCACACGACTATCATTTGGCGAAGGCGAGCCAATTAAGGCGCTAAATGATGAACCTATAGAGGTGTATGTATCAACGGTCGGCTACAAAAACCAAACTGACCGATCCTTTTCGTACAGAGTGTTTCCGATTGATGATGAATGGCGTACTTCAGAAAATGACCAGATTCTATTGTACGGTCTCCCCGCAGGAACGCATGAGTTGCAAGTTCGGTCACAAGATGGATCGATTGCTAAGCTGCCGCTGTTGGTAGCAAACCACTTCTATCAAGAACCTTGGTTCATCATTTTGGTAACGTTGATTTTCGCCTCTTTGGTTGCACTTCCATTTTTCTACAGAAGACGCATCCAATACATCCAAGCACAAAACCAAAGCGAACGAAGCAAACTACAAGTTCAGCGACTGACGGCCCAACTCAATCCTCACTTCGTTTTCAATGCACTCAGTTCTATCCAATCCTACATCCTCAAAAACGATGTGCGCAGTTCGAACACCTTTTTGGTCAAGTTCTCGCGGCATATTCGGCAGGCGTTGGAGCTTTCTTCTGCTGAATTTATCCCACTAGCGAGCGCGATAGAATCTACAGAAAACTACCTAGAGTTGGAACAAATGCGCCTGAATCATTCGTTCAAGTACTCAATAAACATTGATGAAAAGATTGAAGCTTCTCAAATCATGATTCCGGTTATGCTGCTTCAACCCTACGTTGAAAACGCTGTAATCCATGGGGTTAGTAACCTTGAGGAAGACGGCATCATTCAAATCGATGTCTCCCAAGTCAATCCTTCGAGGTATGTCATCCGAATAATGAACAACGGAAATGGAGAGGTCTCAACTTCTGGGCTTACAAATCAGGAAGGGCACGGTTACGGAACTAAGTTGAACATGGAACGCCTCCACCTGCTGAATACGATGGGCCGAGGTCACTATGAAGTCAACCTATCTCACGGAATCAGTGGAATTGAGTGGATCGTAGAAATTGATATACATCTTGATCATGCCTAGGATCAAAACGTTTATAGTAGATGACGAATACGGCGCTTTAGACGCGATGAAGAGCATCGTAGGCTCCTATCCAGATAAACTGGAATTGG
>JAVKEP010000008.1:0-36649 GCA_040221375.1 Cryomorphaceae bacterium | reverse complement strand
CATCATCTACTTGAGTGGCATCTGTGAGTTGTACTCGGTGGGAGCACATCGTGCCGAAAGGTCCAGAAGCTTCTAACCTGCCTTCGATGGGACGGTTGTTGAATTTCAGACCAAGGTCTATGCAGGTTTTTGTGGTGGCTTGGATAAGGGCGAATTGTCGCTTTGGGCGTACGCTGATACTTTTCACCTTGGGCGCAACTTCTAATTCCCTTCCGAATCCTTGGATTTTATTCGTGAGCGCCTCGTAGATTGGTTTTAGATCCGGCCTGTCCTTGTATTGCTCTGCGACCAAGTCTACTTGTTCTGCCATTGAAGCATCATCGGCTTCTCTTGCCTTCATTGCAATCAGGTTGGCATACCCGTGGCCGACGGCCAACGTTTCTTTAAGCCATTTCACCATCTCGCCGTGCTTGGTGAAACCACTTTTTTCCCATTTGAATGAGTTCCTCAAATTTCTTTCCGGTAAGCTCCTCGAGGTTTTAGATCATTTTCTCTGACATGAGGCTGGTGGATTGTACGGTTATCGTTGGATGACGAGTATAGAATACCTCGATCTATTCGGGGTAGAAAAGTGAATGAAGTAGAAGCCTTCTGGCCATGCTGCCGTGTTTACTTCCAGCTTTCTGCGCTTTTCGGAAATTTCTTGCTCAAACCTTACTTGACCTAAACTATTCCTTATCAAGAGCCTGCCTTTTTCTATGATTCCAAACTCAAGCATCACGTGGTTCATTGCGGGATTAGGATATAGGTTCATTTGGGCTGGGACACGCGCAGCTACACCTATGGTTGTATCGTTGTTGCTGGTATCTGTAGTGTCGATTGGGATCGTCACATGAATCGCTATCGCATTGCTGGATCCTGTATCTGGCGCAACACAATAGACGCCTGCGTCATACCAAAAACTTACAACATCATTGTCTTGGATGCCTACTCCGGCGGTTAGCTGAAGGGTGTCAACCGTTCCCTGTGAAAGCACCGTACCATTGAGTTTCCAAGCGAACGAATCGACTACACCAACGTTCATTAAGCTGCTCGTAAAAGTGATTACCGTGCCGCTGTCTACGGTGTCGTTCGGGCCCACGACCAGTGAGGCAGATGTCGTGGCTGTATCGCCACAACTTTCGTATGCGCCCAAGTCGGTGTTGTCTCCCATCGTTCGTGTCATGTCTGCTAGGTCCAAGGAATATGCGGATAGATCTGGGGTGCCATTGTTAGCGAAGTAGCTGCTGTCTCCCATGTCGATGGCTTCGCCATTTGGCGCCAAGCGAAAGTCGCCGTTGATTGGGTCTAAGAATATGGCGTTGGTGAAGATGATCGGAGACGATGTTCCGTCTTCGTAGTACTCATTTCCCACTAGGCTGTGGCCTAGCGCGGTTGCCGCCAAGGCCGCCGGGGCTTCAACATCTTCTCCGGAGGGCGCCAAGTTACCGGTAACGATCGAGTTGCGCAGTTTCGAGTCACCTTCTCCATCGTCAAAGGCTCCGCCGCCGCTTGTACCGGCTAGGTTTTGTGTGATCGTTGAATTGGTGACTACTGGACTACAAGGAGCGCTGTTGCTCATCAAGGTGTAAACGCCTCCGCCACTTCCTCCGGCTTGATTGCCTATCATAACCGAGTTGACCACCACAGGGTTGCTGTTCCTCCGATTGTACAATGCACCACCATTTCCAGCAGCCTCGTTGCCTTCAAACCACGAATTGGCAATCCATGGAGAGCAGTCGGTGTAATTGAAGATTCCGCCGCCGTCTCCTTCTGCTGTATTATCGAGAAAGGTGCATTTGTAAAATATTGGACTGCTTTTCCAGTTTTGGATAGCGCCGCCGTCGTTGTCGGTGTGGTTGTCTGAGAACGTACAGGAAGTGAATTGCGCATTGCTTTCGCCGTCCATTTCAATGGCTCCTGCACCGGAGACGCCTTCATTTTCTACAAAGAGGCATTCGTTAAAGGTCGGAGTACTGTTGTCACAATACACCGCCCCTCCTTGATCAAGGGTAGAGTTTTGCCAGAATGTACACGTATCGAATTGGGGTGAGCTTTCCAGTGCGCAGTAAACCGCTCCGCCACCATCACCGATGGATGACTCGTTGCTTTTGAATGTCGAATGACTGACCAAAGGATTCGAGGTGATGCATCGAATGGCTCCTCCACCTTGACTCCCCACTTCTTTATTTTCAAGGAACGAGCAGTTGTAAACATCGGCCCCCAAATATTCGTGAAACAACAGGGCTGCCCCTCCCGATTGCCCATCTTGGCTGGCGTCGTGGTCCAATCTATTCTGAAAGAAGGTGCAATCGGTGAAGCGGTTTCTGTCTTGATTGCTACTAGGCGTCTGCGTAACGTAGCCGGCACCCCCGCCTCGCTTGGCATGATTGCGCATGAAAACGATGTCAAGCATGCCGTGCTCAGACGCTGCGCTGTACAACCCGCCACCGTAGTCATTGTATACCGGCGTGTTAGCTATGGATAGAGAAGTTGTGTCGTTGGCATTGCCATGCGAAATGGTCAACCCGTTGAAAATGAGTGAAGCACCGCCCCCAATTACAGTAACTACATGATACGCGTTATCGCTCGAATCATTTAACGCCCCAATGTCTCCACTTAATAAAGTTCGATTGCTTACGTGGACGCTGGTAGAGTCATCAGCTCGCTGATTAAAACTCGTCTCTGTTCCAGCAAATCCCCCAATGACCCAAAGTGAATTTGTTCCACCGAAAAAAAAGGTGTTCAAGCGGGGGTTTGAGCTGCTGTAAGGATTGGAACTAGGATGATATTCTCCGGCGGCGATGAAAAGGCTATCACCCGTTGATGCGGCGTCTAAGGCATCCTGTAAGTCGGCATATGCCGTTGACCAAGATTGGCCATTTTGTGTTCCTGAATTTCCGGCATCTACGAAGATGATGCCTTGAGCAAATGTTGCTCCTGAACAAAAGAAGGCGATGATCAAGAAGGCGTGCAATCTCATAGTCAGTGGTTTGATGTGAACAAAGTACTGAAAATGAAAGGATGAATCCGTCTAGCACGCATCATTAGAATCGTTTCCTCCAACGGAGAACCGACCGCAGCGAAGGGAACTTTTCCCCACCTTCGCGGTTGCTTTCGTAGCGTGGGAATAGATGATCTGAAGAAAAAGTTTGAAAAGAGTCCGCAAATTGCCCAATTTGACCTCGGACCCGGGCTAGCTACGTCCGTTCGTCACAGATTGAAAGGAGTTGCTGGCTCTGCCCTCAGCTTTATCGTGGCGGCAGTATTCAAAAAACACCATGTCCACCACCTACTGGTTCTCAACGACAGAGAAGAGGCTGCCTACTTCTACAACGACCTTCAGAACCTGATCTCACCCAATAGGGTCTTCTTTTTTCCGCACAGTGAGAAGCTGCCATATGAGCACCACGATCTGGACGATGAACACTTTACCGGAAAGAAAAGCGAAGGAGAAAGCGGTTTGATGCGGGCTGAAGTGCTGAGCGCTGTCAATACGCGCAAACGGCACTTTGTGATCGTGAGCTACGCCGACGCCTTATCAGAAAAGGTGGTCACCAAACAGAACTTGGTCAAAAACACACTCACCATTCAAGTAGGCGATGGGCTGTCTCAAGAATTCATCAATGAGATGATGGAAGAGTTGGAGTTTGAACGCACGGACTACGTGTACGAACCAGGACAATTCGCCATCCGCGGTGGCATCGTCGACATTTGGAGCTTCTCAAATGAACGTCCGTTTCGTGTGGAATTGTTTGGAGAAGAGGTGGACAGCCTGAGGACCTTCGATCCTGTGACCCAATTGAGCGTAAAGGACCACGGTCACATCAGCATCATTCCTGATGTGCAAAAGCAAGCCATGAAGGAAGTCCGACAGTCCTTCCTAGAATACTTGCCGGACGACACAGCCATTTGGTTGAAGAATTTTGAACTCATTCAAGAGCACGTCGAGAAGGCTTTCGACCGGGCACAAGTGAAGTTTGATGGCTTGAAGAATTCGGTGAAGCAACTACCACCTGACGAAATTTACCTGAGTGAAGAGCGCTACCTAGATGAGCTGTCTAAGTTTAGCGTGGTGGAGTTTGATCGGCCGAGCATCATCAAGCCGGATGTGGAGATTCGATTCAACCATTCACCGCAGGCGTCGTTTAACAAGAACTTCGACCTGCTCATCAACGACCTCACCAACCATACACGTAACGGGTTCTACAATTACATCTTCGCTTCCAATCCGAAGCAGATCGCACGCCTGCATCAGATCTTTGAAGACATCCTTACCAACCGCGAAACAGAGGAGAAACCCTTTGATTTTGAAGGCGTAAATACCGCGATTCACGAAGGCTTCATCGACCATGAACTGAAGCTCGTTTGCTATACGGATCACCAGCTCTTTGAGCGTTACCATCGTTATCGCCTCAAAGAAGGGTTCGCGGACGCCGAGCGGCAGATCACGCTGAAAGAATTGACAGACCTGCAGCCGGGAGACTATGTGGTGCACATCGATCACGGCGTGGGCCAGTATTCGGGTATCCAAAAGATTGAGGTCAATGGAAAGATGCAGGAAGCGATTCGCTTAATCTATTCCGGCGGCGATGTGCTTTACGTTAGCATTCACTCCCTCCATCGCATATCCAAGTTTGTCGGAAAGGAAGGCACCGCGCCGAAGATCAACAAGCTAGGGTCAAACGCGTGGCAGAACCTGAAGAATAAGACCAAGAAGAAGGTCAAAGAGATCGCATACGATTTGATTAAGTTGTATGCAGAGCGTAAGATGAAGCAAGGCTTTGCTTATCACCCTGACACCTATCTCCAAACCGAGCTCGAGAGTTCATTCATCTACGAAGACACACCTGATCAAGAGAAGTCTACCGCCGCGGTCAAGGCCGACATGGAACAACCTTACCCTATGGATCGCTTAGTATGCGGTGACGTTGGTTTTGGAAAAACAGAAGTGGCAATTCGCGCAGCATTCAAAGCGGCAACGGACGGAAAGCAGGTGGCAGTGCTTGCGCCGACAACGATCCTCACCATGCAGCACGCCAAAACCTTCAAAGAGCGGCTCAAAGAATTTCCGGTTACGGTTGATTACATCAATCGTTTCCGATCCACGAAACAGCAAAAAGATACGCTTCAGCGCTTGGCCGACGGCAAGATCGACATCCTCATCGGTACGCACCGCTTGGTGAGCAAGGACGTTAAGTTCAAAGACCTGGGTTTGATGATCATCGATGAAGAACAGAAGTTTGGGGTAGGCGTAAAAGACAAGCTGAAAATGATGAAGGTCAACGTAGACACCTTGACCCTTACGGCGACGCCCATCCCGAGGACCTTGCAATTCTCCTTAATGGGCGCACGAGATTTGAGCATCATCAATACGCCGCCGCCGAATCGCTATCCCGTACAGACTGAGCTGCACACATTCAACGAGGCAGTCATCAAGGATGCGATCTATGCCGAACTAACCCGAAATGGGCAAGTATTCTTCATCCATAATCGCATTCAAAACATCGGTGAGGTATGTGCCATGATCAAGAAGATCGTTCCCGAAGCCAGCATTGAGTTTGCCCACGGGCAATTGGAAGGTCATCAACTGGAGGAAATCATGTTGCGCTTCATCGAAGGCGATTTTGATGTGTTGGTTTCAACTTCCATCATCGAAAGCGGACTCGACATTCCGAATGCCAACACCATCATCATCAACCAAGCCCAAAACTTCGGTTTGAGCGATCTGCACCAGATGCGTGGTAGAGTGGGAAGGAGCAACCGAAAGGCTTTTTGCTACCTGCTTTGTCCGCCGATGAGTTCGCTCACCAACGAAGCCAGAAAGCGACTTACCGCAATTGAGCAATTCAGCGAATTGGGAAGTGGATTCAACATTGCCATGCGCGACTTGGATATCCGAGGGGCTGGAAACTTGTTGGGAGGAGAGCAAAGTGGATTCATCACCGACATCGGTTATGAGACCTACCAGAAGATCCTGGAAGAGGCGATGGAAGAATTGAAAGAGACCGAATTCAAGGGGCTGTTTGAAGAAGACAAGGACCGAGAATACGTCAAGGATTGCCAGTTAGAAACCGACCTAGAAGTACTGATTCCGGACGATTACATCAACAACATCACTGAGCGCATGAGTGTCTACCGCAAAATGGCTGAGGTAGATGACGAAGCCGGATTGGATCTGTTCACGAAGGGTTTAGAAGACCGATTTGGACCGATCACCCCGTCAGTGGAGCGACTGCTCAAATCCAAGCGCTTGATTTGGGCTGGCAAGGACATCGGCTTTGAAAAGGTGGTGTTCAAGAACAAGAAATTAATTTGCTATTTCTTACCCGATAAGGACTCCAAGTACTTCCAATCTCCCAAGTTTGAGAAGGTCTTGATGTTCGTCCAAAGCAATCCAAACCGAGTACAGCTCCGCGAAAAGAACGATCGTCTGAGTCTGGTTTTTGCCAACATCAGCACGCTGGAGAAAGCGATTGATACTTTGGAAGAAGTGTTGAAGTTGGGGTGATTTAACGCTGTGCGTCAATTACTCTTTTTCCTCTTCTAACACTGTTCTTTTGGCTTGACCCAAAAGAACCAAAAGGCCGGTCAAGTTTTAAAGTTTAGAGCGGCCTTGGAAGCGTCGAGTGTTCTGATCGAAGTGAAGTCCTAGTAAGACCGGGCAGCTCCCGAGTGGGCGAGGGAGATCACCCGGCCGCACTTGGGCTTTAGGAAGAGTAGGTTGCTCAACGCTTCCAAAGCCTTGATTTTTTGCTTCTTTTTCATCAAGGAAAAAGAAGAAGAACGTTCATTGCCTCATCAAACTAAAACTTCCCCGATATTCCTCCGCAACGCCGCCGTCATCTGCAAAGGACAGTACAAAAAAGTAAGTCCCCGCAGCTTCATGCTAAACCAACATCCAAACAATCACCGCATACCGCGCCGCTTTCCCAAGCGTCATCCAAAACGCAGTGCGCCAAACGTTTACTTTGAAGATGCCTAGCGCTACTGCGATGACATCTCCTACGAACGGGGCCCAAGCCATCAAGGCAGTGTAGGCGCCAAAGCGATCGAGTTGATGCTTCCAGCCGAGGACCTTTTCTTCTTTTACGCGTAAGTACCGACCGATGCTTTGCCAATTGCCGAAGTAACCGAGGCCATAGCTAGACATGCCTCCGAGGGTGTTGCCGATCGTTGCCACAAAAAAGGACGTAACCGGATCGAATCCGCCAAGCACCATCGCCGCCAAGATGGCTTCGGAACTGAAAGGAATGACAGTGGCCGCCAAGAAGGTGGCGACAAACAATCCTGCGTATCCGAGTTCAATCCATTCCAATGTGCGTCAATATTGTACCTTTTGGTCCTTGTCTTTCAAAGCAGGGAGCAATATTAAGAGAGTATTAAGTTGTGCAGCTAAACCGCAAATATTTCTTACTTAGTGTGAAATATACACTAAGTCTAGATATATTTGGTTGAACAAGTAGTTTATGACAGCCAATCAACATCAACAAATGGACGACTTCGACCTCATCATCTTCGGTGGGGACGGCGACTTGTCGTTCAGAAAAATTTACCCGGCGCTCTATCATCGGCTCAATGAGCAACAGATAGACGACGGAAGTCGGATTCTCGCCGTTTCGAGGACCGATCAAACGCAAAAAGAATTCCAGGAAAGGCTCAAAGCCAATTTGGAAGAATACGTCAAAGACATCGATCAGGACGTACTCAAGCGCCTGCTAAAAATGGTGTCGCACGGTACGGTGGACACGGGAACAAGCACTCAGAGTAAATTCACAAATGACTGGTTTGCAAAAGCCAACTACGCCATTCGGGTGTTCTACCTCGCTACCCCAGCTACGGCTTTTGGCTCCATATGTAAGTTCTTGCACGACGAAGGTTACATCTCAAATGGCGCACGTGTGGTGCTTGAAAAACCACTCGGAACCGATCTTAAGTCATCCGAAGAAGTCAACGACCAAGTAGCTAAATATTTTGACGAAGAACAGATCTACCGCATCGATCATTACCTCGGAAAGGAGACGGTTCAAAACCTGATGGTCCTGCGTTTCGCCAACAACATTTTTGAGCGATCATGGAACGCCCAAGAGATCGACAACATCCAGATCACCGTGGCCGAATCGCTCGGAGTGGGCACGCGTGGTGGATTTTATGATAACTACGGTGCACTGCGCGACATGGTGCAGAACCACCTCCTCCAGCTGCTTTGCTTGATCGCAATGGAGCCCCCGGGCATCCTAGAAGCCGATGAGGTGCGCGACGAAAAGCTCAAAGTGCTCAAAGCGCTTCGGCCCTACGATAAGGCGACGATCCAAACAGATACCGTCAGAGGTCAATATACCCGCGGCAAGACAGATGAAGGGCTGCTTCCTTCCTACCTGGAAGAAATCGACAAATACGATTCAGAAACGGAGACGTTTGTGGCGTTGAAGGCCTACGTAGACAATTGGCGCTGGGGTGGAGTTCCTTTTTACCTACGCACTGGCAAGCGACTACCCCATCGGTACTCTGAGATCGTGATCAACTTCAAGCACGTACCGCACAACATCTTCCCTGAGAAGAAGGACATTGCCAACAACCGCTTGACCATCCGCTTGCAGCCAGAAGAGCGTATCGAGTTGGTGCAGATGGTCAAGATTCCAGGCCCTGGGGGATATAGATACAAGCCATTTTCGTTGGAACTGGATTATGCGGAACATTTTGAAGATCGTTTTCCAGAGGCGTATGAGCGCTTATTGATGGACGTGGTCCGCGGAAATCAAACGCTCTTTATGCGCCGAGATGAGGTGAAGGCCTCTTGGAAGTGGATCGAAACCATCCTGAATAACTGGAAGCACGAGACCAACCCCAATATTTTGTACGAAGCTGGATCTTGGGGTCCTGCAGACCGTGTGATGGATGAGGGAAGCGAGTGGGTAAAGTCACGACATGTGTTGAAAGTCCAAAAGCAAAGCGGGTCGGATGGGAAGTAGGGAAGAACTAGAGGAACAACTGGTTGCTGGTATCGCAGACGCTTTGAAAATGGACATTGATGAGCGCGGGAAGGCATCCTTGCTGGTTTCGGGAGGGTCAACGCCAAAGAACCTTTTTCAAAAGCTTTCCAAAACAGACCTCGAATGGTCTAAGGTGGTCATCTCATTGGTAGATGAGCGTTACTTACCTGAAGGCCACAAGGATCAAAATGGTACTATGGTCAAGTCGCTCTTGCTTCAAAACAAGGCCGCGCATGCCGAGTTCATTCCTTTGGTGAACAACGCAAAGGACATCGCGGCAAACTTGCAACGCGCCAAGGAGGATGTAAAGCAACTTCCACGTCCGTTCACGGTTGTGATATTGGGCATGGGAGCCGACGGACACACCGCCAGCCTCTTTCCTCAAGCGCCGCAACTAGATTTGGGCATGGACTTGGACTCAAAGGAGGACTTGATCCTGACCGAACCGACCACGGCTCCATATGAGCGGATTACATTTACGCGCAAAGCACTCTTGGATACAAGGCATCTTGTTCTCCATTGTTACGGAGCAGACAAGAAAGAAGTTCTAAATGATGCGATGCGCCAAAAGACGTACAGACCCTATCCGATAGAGGCCTTCCTCCATCAGGATATTGCGCCCTTAGAGGTGCATTGGACAGAATAAGAAAACATGAACGAAAAGATCAAAGCAATAACGGAACGCATCAAGAAGCGCTCTGAAAAAACGAGAAAGGAGTACATCGACTTGATGACTTCATCCATGAACGCGTCAGTGACACGGGGCGATTTGGCTTGCGGAAATTTGGCCCATGCCTTCGCTGCCTGTGCTGACGACGAGAAAATGGACTTGAGCAAGAATGACCAACCCAATTTGGCAATCATCACTGCGTACAACGACATGCTCAGCGCACACAAAACCTACGAGGATTATCCGCCAAAGCTGCGCGCATCGGCACGCAAATACGGTGCGGTAGCTCAGGTCGCCTCTGGCGTGCCAGCCATGTGTGATGGAGTGACCCAAGGCCAATTGGGAATGGAGTTGTCTCTGTTTAGCCGAGACGTCATAGCTCTGTCCACGGCGATAGGATTGTCGCACCAAATGTTTGATGGCGGCATGTGCTTGGGCATCTGTGATAAAATCGTTCCTGGCATGCTGATGGGGTCCTTGCGCTTTGGGCACTTACCGTTCATCTTCATACCCGGAGGTCCCATGGAATCGGGAATCACCAATGAAGAAAAGGCGGAGTTTAGGAGGCAATACGCAGCAGGAAAAATTGGTAGGGACGAATTGCTCAAAGCCGAATCCGCTTCGTATCATTCGGCGGGAACATGCACGTTTTACGGCACGGCAAACAGCAACCAGATGCTCATGGAAATCATGGGCGTGCACTTACCCGGGTCTTCATTCGTAACCCCGGGGACGGAGTTGCGCGAAGCCCTAAACGATTTTGCCGTTAAGCGTTTGACCCAGATCACGGCACAAGGCGAAGAATACACCCCGCTTTACGAAGTCATCACCGCGGAAAGTATCGTGAATGCACTCGTAGGACTCTGCGCCACCGGAGGCTCAACCAACCATACCATTCACTTGATTGCCATCGCGAGGGCCGCCGGAATCAACATCAACTGGGATGACTTTAACGACGTTTCTGATGTGGTGCCGTCGCTTACCCGCGTGTATCCCAATGGATCGGCAGACATCAATCACTTCCAAGCGTGTGGTGGAATGGGCTTCTTGATGCGCACCCTCCGGGCTGGAGGATACCTCAATGAGGAAGTGAAAACAGCAATGGGAGAAGGCTTAGAATGGTATACGAAAGAGCCTTTCTTGCGCAATGGTGCATTGGAATGGAGGGACGCTCCAACGCAAAGCCTAGATACGAACGTCTTGCGTGGAGTAGAAGACCCGTTCGATGCAACGGGCGGACTGAAGACCTTGGCCGGAAACATTGGAAGATCCGTGATCAAGGTGAGTTCGGTAAAACCCGAACACCGTTATGTGAAAGCAAAAGCCGTAGTTTTTGAAGACCAGAACGAAGTCATCGAGGCGTTCAAGCGGCAAGAATTAAACAAGGATGTAGTGGTGGTAGTGCGCAATCAAGGAGCACACAGCATTGGCATGCCTGAACTGCATAAGTTGACTCCTACCTTAGGCTTATTGCAAGGCCAAGGCTACAAGGTGGCTTTGGTAACCGACGGGAGAATGTCGGGAGCATCTGGAAAGGTGCCCGCGGCCATTCACTTGAGTCCAGAAGCAGCAAAAGGAGGGATGATCGCCAAGCTGAAAACGGGCGATATGATCGAACTCGACGCCGAAAATGGAACGCTGCAGTGCCTGAACATAGAGGAAGTGGCCGAAAGAACCTTAATGGCTTCTCAAGCGTCGGGCTCCCATGGCGTGGGACGCGAGCTATGGAACAGAATCAGACCTTTGGTTACGGAAAGCGAAGAAGGCGCATCATTCATTATCTGATATGAGCACACAAAACAACATTCGATCGGTCATGGATGGGCACAGCTTGGTGCCCGTAGTGACCTTTGGTGAAGGAGATGACCCGGTCGCGTTCATGAATTTCCTGATGGCCCAAGGAGTGAGGTGCATTGAAGTCACCTTGCGCACCCCTCAAGGAATCCAGGCAATTGCCCAGCTGAAAGCGCAATTTGGCGATGAGGCCTTGATCGGCGCCGGAACCGTAACGCGAGAGGAACATGTAGTGCAGCTGGTCGATCTCAAGGCCGACTTCATGGTAAGTCCGGGGCTCACCGCTGATTTGAATAAAGCGATGAAGCGGTCAGGCATTGCCTACCTACCAGGGATTGCAACCCCAAGTGAATTGATGCAAGCTGCAGAATGGGGTTTGGATACACTCAAGTTTTTTCCAGCCAACCTGTTTGGTGGCCTCAAAGGACTGAAAGCCTACGGGCAAGTGTTCCCAGACATTCAATTTTGCCCAACCGGTGGCGTCACAGAAGATACAAGCGCTGACTACCTAGCACTCGACAATGTATTTGCCGTCGGGGGTTCGTGGTTTCAGAAGAATTTCCAGCCTTGACTACTGGATGATGATCACCTGCTGAGCGGTTCCTCTATCCGTTTTCACATTCAGTAAGTAGGTTCCCGGATGCACATCCTCTGCGCTGAGCAGAACGCCTGTTGGACTCCTTTCCCAAGCAATTGATACGCGCCGGCCGGTGATGTCCATGAGTTGTATCGATTCTAGGCCTAGCTCTCCGTCCCATTCCAATTGCATTTTTCCATTGTTAGGGTTTGGAAAAACGTTCAATGTGTGATCAGTCTTTACCGACTCTACGCTTGTGGTTATTTCAGGCGTCTCTAGCATGACATCGGTATAGAGGCGGTATTCACCTGGTGCGAGATCAAAGGCATAACTGCTTTCAGTTACTTCGATGGATGTGCCGGTGAAGTATTCGTACCAAGTGCCTGTATGCTGAAAGGTGACGAAGGAAGATTGATCAACAACGTCGAAGTTGCACACCGTTACCACATTCATGTCCTCGTGGTTGAGTTTGATGTTCTTGGTCTGAGTACTGGAAAACAGGGTGAAGTCATCCGTAGAGAACACGTCATGCTCCTCGCGCAAGGCATTCATTGCCGCATACACTTCAAAAAGTCGTTTGCGGTCGCTGTTTTCGAGGTAATTCCATCGCGGTGGTTTCGGAGAAAGCCGGCAACCGTCACTGATAGTGCCATTTTCGCATCGGTTGATGGATAAGTCGTAACCCATTTCGCCAAACTGCCAGATCATCTTAGGGCCGGGTGTGCTCAAGAAAAACACGGCGGCCTGCTCCATTCGAGCAAGTGCGGTCCATGGTTTTTTGGTGCTGTAGGTCGCGTTTTCTTTTCCGTAGTTCAGGTTGCGAAACATCAATCGTTCTTCGTCATGGCTTTCCATGAAATTGATGAGGTGAGGCTCTTCCCAACCCCGGCTTTTGTAAGAGGTGTAGTTGAGGTTTGCACTATACCCCATGGTACACTCGTTGTAGTCGTGATTGGCATTTCCCCAAAGCAAGAATCCTCGGCTCGCCAAATCCTTTTCTTCTGAGTTATTGGCAAAGTGCTCCAAGATGATGTAAACGGTGCTGTCGATTTCCCATACCATCTCGCCCATTCGGCTTAGGTTGTATACGCGTGACGAGTCGTATTGTCCCCATGCGCCTACGTTTCCTAAGGTATAGTTGCTGGTGAAGCCTTTTGAAAGATCCATTCGATAGCCATCAATGCGGTATTCCTCTACCCAAAATGCCATCACGTCATCCACGAATTTGCGCGTGTATTCGCTTTCGTGGTCCATGTCATAACCGACGTTGTAATCGTGTGCAGGATCCTGGAGAAACCATGGGTTTTCCTCGGTCGGCTTGTATTCGGCAGCGTCGAAGAACAAGCGAACCAGCGGGCTTTGCCCAAAGGAATGGTTGAGCACCATGTCCAATATCACAGCGATGCCATGGCGATGGGCCTCATCGATGAGCTCCTTCAACTTTTCTTCCGTACCGTAATACTTATCAGGAGCGAAGTAAAAACTCGGGTTGTATCCCCAACTGTCGTTTCCTTCAAACTCGTTTACGGGCATCAGTTCGATGGCGTTGATTCCGAGCTCTTTCAAGTAGGGCAAGGAATCGATTACGGATTGGTAGGTGCGCGCCGTGGTAAAGTCGCGGATCAATAATTCATAGATGCGGAGGTCGGCTGGTGCGGGACGTTCGTACTGTATGCTGCTATCCCATGCGTAATCCGGCCGATTGATGTGTAAGATGCTAACGGCTTCATTGGTTTTGCCTGTGGGGTATGCAATGAGGTTTGGATAGGTAGAAGCGGGAATGCTGCCGTCGTTCCATGGATCCAGCACTTTGTGGGTATACGGATCGGCAACGCGGATCATTTCCTGATCTACAAGGTATTGGTATCGGTATTCGACATTTGATTCAAGCCCGGTGATCTCAATCCAAAACGCGCTTGAATCCAAGGACCGATTCATGACGTATTGGTCGTTGATGCGCCAATTGTTGAAGTCGCCGATTACGTAAGCGAAGTCTTTTATTGGACAAGTGAGCATCAAGATCACCGTGCTGTCGTTGATATAGTTGGCGCCATCTTTTACACCGCTCGGGAGGGCTGCATAGAGGGTCGGTTCTTGAAAGACGTAGTAACTGCTGTCTCGCACCACGTCGTTTCCGTCGGTCGCCTCCATGATGATATAATGGCTTCCAACGCCAAAGACTTCGGTGTTCAAGGCATACGACAATTCGGTGACGAGGCTGTCTTCCATCACCAAGCTGTCGTCAATGAATAGTTGAATGTGGCTCGGGTCGGATGCCAGCGCTTCAACATCGATGGATTCATGGGATTGCAGGATGAATACGTCTGCCAATGGCTCCAAGAGGATCGCCCCATAGCCTGTGTAAAGTGGAACAAAGATGTCGCCACCCGCCGCAGTACGACCTACAATGGAACCGTCGGCGGTGCGAAATACAAAGGCGAGGCTCAGCACTTCGGTACCCGAAGGAAAACCGTAAAAATTCGGGATGTCGATTTCGATCGAATGCAAGTCGTTACCTAGGTTGGTCATCGCTACACTGGCGTCTGCCGTTCCCCAGTTTCCTTGAACGAATTTCCAGTCGGTGGGTCCAGTGCTCGCCGTGGTAATGACCCCTGCATGGGCGTAGATTTGACCTTGTCCTGCCAGGGCGCCGTTTCCTTGGGTAGCGTCATAGTAAACAGTGACCGTGTCGTCTTGGCTAGCGAAAAAAGGGTCGAGGGTGACTTGCGCAAAACCAATGAGCGGTAGGAAAAGGGCAATAAAGGCTACGAAATTTCGGATGATTCCCATGTGAGATAAGACGTTTGAATTCATGTCAATGATAGGGAAAAATTATCTAAGTGTACAAAGTACACGAAGGCTATTGATCGTCGGAGACATATTCGAAAAGCTGCGCAGGCTTGTGGTCTACTCCGCTCTGTTTTTCATCAAGCGGCTTCAAGATGGCCGACTTCTTCAGCTTCTTCCTAAAATTTCGTTTGTCAAGCTGAACGCCGAGCACGATCTCATGCAGCTTTTGGAGCATGGTCAGGGTAAACTTTTTCGGCAACAGTTCAAATGCGATGTTTTTAAACTCGAATTCTTCCCTCAAGCGTTCGAGGGCCTCATTGACGATCGTGTTGTGATCAAATCCAAGTTCCGGAATTTCACTCACATTTTGCCAGATGACTTTTCCGGCAAACGAAGCGGCCTCGGGGCGGTATGACTCCATTTTCACGAGGGAGTAGTAGGCGACAGTAATCACCCGAGCATCGGGGTCTTCGCGAACCGTGCGCAGCCACTCTTGGTCCTTGAGGTTCTTGACCCGATCTGGGTCGCCAAATGCTTTGAACTGTTTGAGGTAGATTCCCTCTAGGTGCGTCAATTCTTTAAGGATACGGGTAGCGGATTCATCCAAATTTTCGTCCTGTAACACCAAGTCCCCGGGGAGGGCCAACTGTGGAGCAAATTTTCCAGAAGTACGCTGTTCGATTAGCAATACCTTGAGTTGTTCGTCGTCAAAACCAAAGACGACACAATCTACAGAAACGTTCGGATTGGACGGTCGAGAAGCGTGTTTTTGCGCCATAAGTAGGTCTGATAAGCAAAGATAGCTTTTGGTTGCGGCAAGGTACAAATTCAAGGCTAAGTGTACAAATTACACTAAGATTGCTTACTATTGCTTTCAGAGAAACCAAGGACGCAATGAAAAGAATAGCAATCAACGGATTTGGGCGCATTGGACGACATGTAATGCGCATGTTGTTGGAAGACAAAAGCGTTGAAGTGGTTGCCATCAATGATTTGGTGGAGCCTGCCATGCTTGCGCATTTGTTGGAGTTTGACACGGTATACGGACCGGTGAGAGGGCATGAGATTGGTGCGAAAAAGGACGCGATCACAATCGACGGAAGAGAGGTACCCGTATTTGCGAGCAAGGATCCCACTTCGCTTCCTTGGAGCAGGCTGCAAGTGGACGTGGTATTGGAGTGTTCGGGTAAGTTCCGCGATGCAGAAGGTGCAAGTCTGCATATCCAAGCAGGCGCAAAAAAAGTGCTCATTTCAGCACCGGCGAAAGGGGAGATCAAGAATGTAGTTTTTGGAGTAAATCATTCCGACATTGAAGCAACGGACCTCATCGTTTCTGCGGCATCCTGTACTACCAACTGCCTGGCTCCGATGATGCACGTTTTGCACGAGAATTTCACCATTGACAAAGGGTTCATCGCTACCACCCACGCCTATACGGGTGACCAGCGCTTATTAGATGCGCCGCATTCAGATTACAGAAGGGCACGGGCTGCAGCGGTCAATTTGGTTCCTACCTCAACCGGCGCGGCCAAGGCGATTGGCAAAGTAATACCGGCCCTTGCAGGCAAGCTCGACGGTTCCGCCATTCGGGTTCCTATTCCTTCCGGATCGTTGACCGAAGCGACGATTCTTATCGAAGGCGAAACCACGGCTGAAGCGATCAATACGTTGATGAAGCAATACGCAACCGATAGCCTTCGGGGTGTGCTTGAATACTCTGACAAGCCTTTGGTTTCTTCTGACATCCTTGGGAATCGGCATTCGTGCATTTTCGACAGCGACTTGACGCGCGTCAACGGAAATTTGATACGCATATTTGGTTGGTACGACAATGAAGTAGGATACTCCGCCCGAATGATCGATGTACTGAAACTCGTCTGAAACTCCACAACGACTCCTAAGCGAACAATTCTATGATAGCCATTGCCGAAAGCGGATCGACAAAATGCGATTGGGCCTTGCTCGATGAGCAGGGAAACGTCGTCAAAACTTTCAAGACACTTGGATTCAATCCGTATTTTCATTCTACAGAATTTGTTTCTTCAACGCTCGAACTCTGCTCAGATTTAGAAGGAGCGAAGGGTTTGGTATCTAGCCTGTATTTCTATGGCGCGGGATGCTCCAGTCCAGAACTCAACGCAATCATACAAGCGGGACTTGAAGAAGTATTCCCTCGGGCTACCGTGCATGTCGATCACGACTTAGTTGCTGCAGCCTATTCCCTATACGAAGGCGAACCGGTCATCAGTTGCATCATTGGTACGGGTTCGAATTCTGGTTTTTTCGATGGCGAGAAGGTCACGGAATTGGTGCCTGCACTAGGGTTTATTCTCGGTGACGAAGCAAGTGGAAGCTACTTCGGCAAGAAATTACTCGCAGACTATTTTTACCATCGTTTGCCTTCAGAAATGCACCATGACTTTAAGGAACGGTACGATCTAAAGTGGTCAGACACCCTCAACAAGATCTATGGCAACCAGCACGCCAATGTGTACCTTGCCTCCTATATGCGCTTTATCGCCGAGCACAAGAAGAACGCATACGTCACCGAGATGATCAGAGAAGGAATGGCACGATTCATCGACATCCATGTCTCCAACTTCGCAGAGTACCACAAGTACAAAGTCGGATTTGTAGGTTCCATTGCCTTTCTCTTCGAAGACATTTTAAGGGAAGAATTACACAAGCGGGACTGCCGGGTAGGCCGGATTATAAAGCACCCAGTGCAGAACCTGATAGAGTATCACATCCGACACAAGAACATTCTGACACTCGTTTAGGAAATGGATCGCGCGGGGCATATCACTCCTGATCAGGTCGGATTTTTGTTCGATCTCGACGGGGTGTTGGTCGATACAGCGCGGTTTCACTTCGCCGCCTGGCGAACATTGGCCCAAAGCCTTGGCTCTGACTTCACTGAGGCTCAAAATGAACAGCTCAAAGGCGTGAGCCGAAGAAAAAGCTTGGAGAAAATCCTCGCATGGGGCAACATTCAATTGGGCGAAGAAGAGATTCAAAAGTGCATGCTCCTCAAGAATGAATGGTATCTTGAAAGCGTGCGGACGCTGACACCGATTGATATCTTGCCTGGGTCAAGGGAGTTTCTGGAAAAAGCGCGTTCCATGGGCATCGGCATCGCTCTGGGGTCAGCCAGCAAGAACGCAGTATTGATCCTCGAGCAATTGAAGATCGATCACCTCCTCGATACCGTGGTGGATGGCAACCAAGTGGAACAATCGAAACCCCACCCCGAAGTGTTTCTCAAAGGCGCCAGAGCATTGGGGAAAGAACCTAAAAACTGCGTAGTCTTTGAAGATGCCGTTGCAGGTATTCAGGCGGCAAAGGCTGGTGGAATGCGTTCCGTAGGCATCGGCACCGAGCAAAACCTCGGCGACGCCGACTTGGTGAGGGCATCGCTGGCAGACATAGAAGTAGAAGAAGCATTGAACATCCTATGAACCCGATCAATGATTTAGTAGAAAAAGATCCGTGGCGGATCGTCCAACAGGGGTTCTCTGACGAGAACAACCGGAAGTACGAAAGCCTCATGAGCATTGGCAATGGCCACATGGGCCAGCGCGCAACGTTTGAAGAAGATTTCTCGGGATCCACGCACTCGGGCAGCTACATGGCCGGGATTTATTATCCGGATAAAACCCGCGTAGGCTGGTGGAAAAACGGCTATCCTGAATACTTTGCCAAGGTGATCAACGCCACTAACTGGATCGGCATTTCGCTCAAATTCAATGGTGAAAAACTTGACCTGGCAAGTGCTGAGGTGAGCGATTTTGAACGGGTGCTAGACATGCGTTCGGGTATTTTATCCAGGAGCTTCAGTGCGAAATTAAAGAACGGGGTGAGAGTGCAGGTGGTGACCAAGCGTTACTGTTCAATGGCACAACGTGAGGTGGAGTGGTTGAGTACGAGTGCACCGTGCTGGAGGGAGAAGGAGAGCTCCATATCAAGCCATTTTTAGATGGAGACGTGCTCAATGAGGATTCCAACTACGACATGAAGTTTTGGGAGGAAGTGGCGAAGCACGCTGGAAACAACGAGGCTTACCTCGAGGTCAAAACCAAAAAGCTCGACTTTCATCTCGGTTCGGCAATGAAGTTCTACCTATTCAAGAACGAAAAGGAGCTTGCGTTTACTGGGCACGAGCAATTAAAGAAAAAGTACGCGGCCGTCGCGGTAAAGAAGCCGTTTGAGCAAGGAGATGTGTTCAAGGTAGAAAAGCTGGTGGCGAATTGTACCTCGCGCGACTATCCAGCCAATGAATTGGAAGAACGATGCCATGACGCCATTGCGAAAGCGCACGCTACTGGAAGCGTAGGACTTGCCTCAGAACACGCTCAATACTGGTCAGAAACATGGAAGGATTGTGACATCGTAATCGATGGCGATGTCGCGGCACAGCAAGCGATTCGGTTCAACATTTTTCATCTCTACCAGACGTACACAGGCCACGACCCCCGATTGAACATCGGCCCCAAAGGATTTACCGGAGAAAAATATGGTGGAAGCACGTATTGGGATACAGAAGCGTATTGCCTGCCATTTTATATGGCTACCACCAATCAAGCCGTCGCCCGCACCTTGCTTGTGTACCGCTACAAGCACTTACCGAAAGCCATAGAGAACGCCGAAAAACTTGGTTTCAAGGATGGAGCCGCACTGTATCCGATGGTGACCATGAATGGCGAAGAATGCCATAATGAATGGGAAATTACCTTCGAAGAAATCCATAGAAACGGCGCCATTGCCTACGCCATCCATAACTACGTAAAGCACACCCAAGACAAGGTCTACCTGGCCGAGTACGGCTTCGAAGTCTTGGTGGCCATTGCGCGCTTTTGGGCCCAACGCGTCAATTGGAGTGAAGCCAAGCAACAGTACGTCATGCTCGGGGTGACTGGTCCCAATGAATACGAGAACAACGTCAACAACAATTGGTACACAAATTACATCGCCGCATGGTGCTTGCGATATACGCTGGAGGTGGCGCATTATCTTAAAGAATCGCATAGCAACGAATTCAAAACGCTTTGCCAGAAATTGTCGTTTGACTTAATAGAAACCGCAGCTGAGTGGATGCGCATCTCTGACAACATGCATTATCCAAAAATGGAAGGCAGTGATGTGTATTTGCAGCAAGAAGGGTACTTGGACAAAGAGAACATCACATGCACTGACCTACCGCTCAAGGAACGACCCCTGAATCAAAAATGGTCGTGGGACCGTATTCTGAGATCGCCCTTCATCAAACAAGCCGATGTACTTCAAGGCTTCTACTTTTTTGAAGATCACTTCAGTACGGAAGAGCTGAAGGCGAATTTTGATTATTACGAACCAAGAACCGTACACGAGTCTTCGTTGTCACCGTGCATCCATTCTGTGCTTGCCAGCAAACTTGGATACGTCGATAAGGCCTACGACATGTTTTTGCGAACCTCGAGGCTAGACCTAGATGATTACAACCGTGAAGTGCACGAAGGCTTGCACATCACCAGCATGGCTGGAACGTGGATCGCATTGGTGCAAGGGTTTGGAGGCATGCAGGTTGAACATGACCGGCTGCGTTTTCGGCCCTACCTTCCCAAACAATGGAAAGGCTATGCTTTTAGCATCGTCTTTCGCGGCGTGCGGGTTTCGGTCAAATGCAACGGCGAACAAATCCAACTCTCCTCAGATGGCCCGATAGAACTAGATGTGTGGGATGAAGGGATTAACTTGGATGGAAATGACCCCGTTCAAGTCACGGCGAAAAACTTAGTATGACATAAAGACTTCTACCATGCGCTACCTATTTGTTTGCATACTCTTCACAGTGACATTATTCCCTTCTTGTGGAGAACAAGCGCCTGATACCAACGGGCCGAAGGCAGAACGGCCGACCTACGGACTCAACTCGGTTGTCTTGCTCACGAAAGACACACTTGAGGTTGTGTTCTCCGACTATTTCAAAGAAGACGCGATCATTGACTCCATTCAATTACCCAAGGGCTTGTATTCTGACTGGAAGCCAGAGGCGGGAGAAATGATGCTCTATGGAAAAATGGAATCCTGGATAGACGCGATAACGGTGTACATTGATGGGCAGAAGCTCGTAGTTCCCGTGAAGCGGCCCGCAATGGAAAAGGTGCAATTGACCTTTGCATCCTACCAAATGCATGACTCCATAGACCTAGTTGGCAACTTGAACAGTTGGACAAGAGGGGTACACAGGTATCGGAATGAAAATGGCGTTTACCGCCTGGATCTGGAACTGGCACCTGGGGGCTATGCATATCGTTTGATCGTTGATGGCGAGGAAATGCTCGACCCCGCAAACGGTCATTCGGTTCCCAATGGGTTTGGGGCGTTCAATTCATTTCTGAAGGTTGAGCCTTCGAATGCTGAAATGATTCCACATTTGGTAGCTAAAGATGCGGTGGACAAGTTGATCCATGTGGTCACATCAGTCTACGGTGGGAAATGGTTTGCTCTCTGGCAAAACCAAGCAATCGAAAAGGCTCCGGATGATAACCTATTTGTGATTCCCGATGCGGCAAAAGAAATGGAGCGGTCTTACATCCGGATCTGGTCGGAGACAGAAGAAGGCCTTAGCAATGAGCTGCGGATTCCATTGAAGCGCGGAAAGGTCATCACCTCAACGGATCAACTGACGCGCTTCGACAGCGAACGGAACATCATGTACTTCATGATGGTAGACCGATTTGTGAATGGAGACACATCCATCGACGAACCCGTGGAAGATGAGCGCATTCTGCCTCGGGCAAATTATTTTGGCGGAGACCTAGAAGGCGTTCGTCAAAAGCTGGAAGAAGACTATTTTGATGACTTGGGAATCAACACCTTGTGGATTTCGCCCATTACACAGAACCCTACAGGAGCCTATCAAGAATACCCAGAGCCGAGAAGGTGGTTCTCTGGTTACCACGGCTATTGGCCGATCAGCTTCAAGAAGGTAGACCACCGCTTAGGCAGCAATGCCGGCCTGAAGACACTCGTAGATCAGACGCATGAAAGCAATAAGAACATCATCTTGGATTATGTCTGCAACCACGTGCACGAGGAGCACCCGATGATCATTTCCCATCCAGAATGGAAGACCGACCTAGACCTACCTGACGGTCGACGCAACTTGCGTTTGTGGGATGAGCAACGATTAACCACTTGGTTTGACGACTTTCTGCCAACATTGGATTTTTCCATTCCGGAAGTGACGGATGTGATGAGTGATAGCGCCCTTTGGTGGATCGAGGAATTCGATTTTGACGGATTCCGCCATGATGCCACGAAGCATATACCAGAAAGCTTTTGGCGCGCGAATACGATCAAGCTAAAAAAACTAGGCGAGGAGAGGGGGCGAAGTTATTTTCAAGTAGGCGAGACCTTCGGCAGCCGTGAATTGATTCAGAGTTATATCGGATCGGGCATGATGGATGGCCAATTTGATTTCAACCTGTACTTTGATGCTGTCTCAGTATTGAAGGATACCAACGAACCGATGTCCAAGCTCAGCGAGTCGTTGCAGGCCTCGCTCAACTATCACGGTAGCCTTCACGCCATGTGCAACATCACAGGAAACCACGACCTGACGCGTTTTATCAGCCTGGCAAGTAAGGCCGTTCGCGACGATGAGGACCAAAAGGAAGCGGGTTGGAAACGTGAGATCAATGTGGAAGACCCCGTCGGCTATGCAAAACTCAAGATGCTCCAAACATTCATCATGACCATTCCTGGAATTCCGGTGATTTTCTACGGAGATGAAATTGGCATGCCCGGCGCGAACGACCCGGATAACCGGCGCATGATGAGGTTTGAAAACCTCAAACCAGCAGAATTGGATGTCAAGGCACACGTAAGCGCAATTACCCGTTTGAGGGCCGCGCACATGGCATTGCTCTTCGGAGATGTCGAGATCTTACAAGCCGACGATCACGTACTCGCCTACGGTCGGAGCTATTTAAATGACCGTGTAGTCACCCTCTTCAACAATTCAGACCGAGAGGTTGAAGTATCCGTAACCGCTACCAAAGATTTTGAGGCGTATGACGTAGCCATTCCTCATCAGTTTAAGGGAGGCAAGCTCATCGTGAGACTCCCGCCTTTTTCCTCTCAAATTTTGTATGCTAACTTAGATCCATGACCATGAAAACAAACCTATTGTTCTTCTCTTTGCTTTGTTCCATTACCCTGATCGGCTGTGGTGGAAATGGAAGCCAGCCAGCGAATGAACCCGTCATCGACTCGAGTTCGTCGACCACCGGAGTACCCGAGCTCAACGCTGCCCCGCATTGGGCAGGTCCAGCAACCATGTATGAGGTAAACGTGCGGCAATATTCGAAGGAGGGAACACTCAATGCCTTTTCGAAAAGCATTCCGCGCTTGAAGAACATGGGCGTCGATATCCTTTGGTTCATGCCCGTGCAGCCCATAGGTATCGAACATCGAAAGGGCGAGTTGGGAAGCTATTATTCCATCTCGGATTATACTGCGGTCAACCCAGAGTTTGGCAGCCTAGAAGACTTTAAAAAGACAGTGGACATGGCACATTCCATGGGCATGAAAGTGATACTGGATTGGGTAGCAAATCACAGTGCATTTGATAATCAGTGGGCTAAGGACCATCCGGAGTGGTACACCCAGGACTCTCTCGGAAACATCATTCCCCCTAACCCAGATTGGTCGGATGTGGCGGACCTCAACTACGACAACCAAGACATGCGGCGCGCGATGATCGACGCCATGAAATTTTGGATTGTCGAAACAGATATTGATGGATTTCGTTGCGATGTAGCTGGGGAAGTTCCACTAGATTTTTGGGACCTTGCGATTGAGGAGTTGCGGGCTGAGAAGGAGGTATTCATGCTCGCAGAATGGGATGAGCCATGGGTACATTCGAGCTTCAACGCTTCGTATGCGTGGGGATTTCATCATCAATTGATGGAGATCGGAAAGGGGCACTACACCTTGGATAGTCTGCGCAATTTCCTCGTAGAGGAGGCTGCCAAGTACGACGAAAGTGCATTCAAATTGAGGTTTACCACCAACCACGATGAAAACACGTGGAAAGGAAGCGAGAAAGCGTTGTTTGGGGATTTGACAAAGAACTTTCAAGCCCTTATGTACGCCGTTCCGGGAATGCCTTTGATGTACTCTGGTCAAGAATCTGTCCTCGAGAAACGCTTGAAGTTTTTTGAGAAGGATGAGATTGATTGGAAGCGGTATGAATTGGCTGACTTCTTTTCGAAGCTCAATGAAATCAAAGACGAAAATCCAGCGCTCCACGGAGGTGAGTTCGGAGGCTCCTTCACATTTTTAGGAGACGACTCCAGCAATGGAATCATGGCATTCGACCGGGTAAAGGGAGAAAACAAGGTTCGATTCATCATGAACTGCACGCCAAAAGCCCAAGACATTTCAGCTTATCTGGACAGCACGCCCAATGACCTTTCACTGATGGACGGAAAACCCTTTACCGGCCCAGAATTGCCGGCCAACGATTTTGTCATCCTCCAAATGAACGATTGACCGTTTTAGTCTGAATCCTATGAATAGCGAACCACAAATCGAAGCGGAGAATACCGTTCAAGACAAGCCTAAACTGGGAATGGGCTCCATCATTAACCTCAGCATGGGGTTCATGGGTATCCAAATGGGCTTCGGGCTTCAAAACGGCAATGCGAGCAGGATTCTCGCCAATTTCGGAGCTGACGTAAACGAGCTTTCATGGTTTTGGATGGTCGCACCGCTCACGGGTTTGATCGTGCAGCCGATCATTGGGCACATGGGGGATAATACTTGGGGGAAATTCGGAAGAAGAAAACCTTATTTTTTAATCGGAGCCGTTTTGGCCAGCTTGGGGTTGATCTTTTTACCTAATTCTAACATCGTGGCAGGCGAAGAAATGTACGCGATGGACTTTTTAGGAATCACCGCCATTCTCTGGGTCGGAATCGGCTTTTTGGCGTTGATGGACGCGTCTTTCAATATCTCCATGGAGCCTTTTCGTGCCTTGGTAGGAGATATGTTGCCCAAGGTACAAGGTACGATTGGCTTCAGCGTTCAAACCATATTGATCAGCGTCGGCGCGATCTTGGGCTCGTTCATGCCGTGGATATTGACGAATTGGATGGGCGTTACGAATGCAGCGCCTGAGGGAACGGTGGCGCCCAATGTGGTGTGGTCCTTTTACATTGGAGCTGCCATACTCATGATTACAATCGTCTATACCGTGCTGACAATCAAAGAATATTCACCTGAAGAGTTTGCCAAGTACAATGGACAACCTGTAAAGAAAACGAAGAGTAAGTTGACCGACATTTTTGTTGATTTTATCCATATGCCCATTCGGATGCGCCGGTTGGGTTTGGTTCAATTCTTTTCGTGGTTTGCCCTGTTTACGATGTGGGTCTACACTACCTCTGCCTTGGCAACACATCACTACGGATTAACGCCCGATGATACGCACAGCGAGCTTTTCAACACAGCAGGTGACCAAGCGGGCTTTCTTTTTGGCTGGTACAATTTCTTCGCATTGATTTTTGCGTTTTTGCTCTCACCCCTGGCCAAAATGACGAGCCGAAAATTCGTTCACATCATGGCCTTGTCGACCGGAGGTATTGGCTTGTTGTCGATGTACTTCGTCTCCGACCCGAATATGCTTATCATCAGCATGATAGGGATTGGTTTTGCTTGGGCCAGCATTCTATCCATGCCGTACGCCCTGCTGATCGACTCCATTCCCGCGGCCAAGATGGGCGTTTACATGGGAATATTCAATTTCTTTATCGTCATTCCTCAAATCATCAACGCATTGTTGGGAGGGCCAATCATCCATGCCTTTTTCGAAGATTACTCGATTTACTACCTTGTCTTTGGAGGGGTACTGTTCTTATTGGCAGCGTTGCTGACCCTTCGTGTGCGCGAACCTTTGTTCAATGAAGTTGAACTCAAGGAAATGGAAGCGCGGGATGCCTTGCGAAACGCGGAGCGAATCAGTGCAAATTGACCCTATTGAATATTCAATAAAAAAGAAAGCGGGGTGGCGATTCTCGCCTTCCACGATGCCTCGTTGTGCGCAGCTCCGACGAACGATAAACTCATATATTGGCCTGTCCATTCGGCAGCGTTTATGCAGTCATCAATGGACTTTTGGTACACCGGATAGAGCGAATCCAGCGCCGCCGTACCGTGATCAAAGTAGAGTCGGTGCGTTGAATCAAGTACATGAATGCGCGATGCGATAAACGTTTCCATGGCGCTTGGAAATGGATGATGACCAGTTGAATGGGACATCGGCCAATGGGTTGAAAGGCAGGCTGCACCTCCGAAAACCTCAGGATGTTCTAGCAATGCGTAGCACGAGATCAAACCGCCCATGCTGGCACCCATGATGAAGGTACCAGAAGCTTCTCTGAAGGTCCGGTAATTGGAATCGATGAAAGGTTTGACCTCCTCGGTGACAAAGCGCAGGTAGTCATCAGCCAGTAATTCATCCAAACCGTATTCGGTTGTCAATTCGGCTTTTACCAATGGGTCGAGCGTGGCAAAGGGCTTTTCGGGACAGTACTCAGCGTACCGCTGCATACCATTGTTCCAAATGGCGACAACGATCGTTGGGTAAATTGTGTTAGCATCGATCATGGCTTGGAGCGCGCTGTCTGCTTCCCAAGCTACGCCACCGTAGGAAGTTTCTGGGTTGAAAACGTTTTGTCCGTCGTGCATGTACAGCACTCGGAAATGCGTAGAATCCGATTCAAAATATTGGCGCGGAAGAAAAACCTCGACGTTTCTAGCCTCGACGAATTCAGATTGGAATCCAGCATATACGTCAATCCTGGAAGAAAATATTTTGCTGGAAGGGGCGGAATCGCAAGCCAGTAAGAGGATGCAACAGCTTAGAATCAGGAGCCTCATTTCAGTTCGATTACTACGGCTTGCATCGGTTCCAAGCTCAATGATTCATTGAAAAACAGAAGAGAATTGGAGAGGATGTTGGTTCCTCCTGTACTCCCGTTCAAGCTGTCCTCAAAGCGGTCGAGAACCAGTTCATACGGCGATTCATTTTTATTGAGAATGACCATGATCCGCTGATCTGCGTTGGACCGAAAGTAAACGTACACCCCATCTTTGGGGCCGTAGTGCGTCAATTCTCCGGAATGTACTGCGGTTGCAGATTTTCGCCAATTCAGCAACCTACGGGTGAATTTTTGCGCTTCGCGTTGGTCGGCATTTATGCCAACGCCAGTAAATCCATTGACATCATCGTCCTTCCAACCTCCTGGAAAATCGATGCGGATGGTGCCGTGATCATCTTTCTCGGTGTTGTTGAACAAAAGCTCTGTGCCGTAGTACACTTGAGGGATGCCGCGGGTGGTAGCTATAAAGGTCATGCCCAGTTTGTAGCGGTCAAGGTCTTCACCGATTTGCCGATAGAATCGATCCATGTCGTGGTTATCAGGAAAGATCATGAGGTTGTACGGATCAGCGTACTGAAAATCTTGCGCGATCGCTTCGTATAATTTGAACCAACCACCCCACCACGATTCCTCTTCGGTCAGCGCGTCGATCAATGCCTTTTGCACTGGGAAATCAAACATGCTGGGAACACAGGATGGGTAGCCACGCTCATTTCCTTTTTGCCAATAGGCGATGTACGCAGGGTTCAGCGTCCATTCTTCGCCGACAATGTTGAAATTCGGATATTCTTTCATCAAGGCGCAAGACCAATTTGCCATGAAGGTTTTATCCGAATAAGGATACGTATCCATTCGGATGCCATCTAAGTCAGCTTCTTCTACCCACCAAATAGAATTTTGGATCAGGTATTTTGCGAGCAGTGGATTCCGCTGATTGAGGTCGGGCATGGACTCGACAAACCAGCCGTCTGTCATGCTGAGCGAATCTTCGGCGGCACTGTACGGGTCGTGTAGCGTACTTCGGTAATGCTTATTCCATTTGTACTCCCAATGGTTGTTGACCCAATCAGCGCTCGGGTGATCTTGCATCCACCAATGGCCCGAACCCATGTGATTCATGATCTGGTCCATCACCAATTTCAAGCCCTGGGCATGTGCTTCGGCACTCAGCGCCTTATATTCATTTAGCGAACCCATCCGTGGATCGATACGGTAAAAGTCGGTTGTGCTGTATCCGTGATACGAATACTCGGATTGTTGATTCTCTATCAAAGGGCAGCTCCAAATAGCCGTGAATCCCATGTCTGAAATGTAATCAATGTGGTCACGTATCCCTTGGATGTCACCTCCGTGCCTGCCTCCCTTGAATTCTCGGTTGGGTCCTTCGAGCATTCCTTTGACTGCGTCGTTTTTCGGGTTCCCATTCGCAAATCGATCCGGCGTGATCAGGTACAAGACATCCGAGCTGTTGAATCCAACGCGTTCGTTCGAGCCTGGTCTTCGGGGCTTGAGGGTGTAAGAAAACGATTTGCTTTTGCCTTCTCGGCTAAGGGTAATCGGGTAGTCTCCCGGCTTGGCGGAACCGGAAACCCTGAGCGTGATGAACAAGTAGTTCGGATTGTCAGTAGTTTGGGTCTGGAGTACTTGAATTGCCTTTCCGTCTGTCTTCGCCGTGCAGGCGCCAATGTTCTCGCCGTAGAGCATGAGCTGAAGTTCAGACTCAGCCATTCCGACCCACCAGTGCGGTGGTTCAATTCGTTCGGCCCAACCTTGGGCTAAAAGATTCCCACTCAGACATCCGAGCGCAAGCAGAAAAAGTGCTTTCTTGACCATAAGACAGCTTTCAAGGTAAAAAAAAGCCAACAGAGTGGCTTTTGATAAGAACGGTCGTAAATCAGTATCCCGTATTTTGTTGCAGGTTCGGATTGGCAATCACGTCATCGGCATTCAGCGGGTAGATGTTCAGGTGATCGGAGACTCCAACCCCATTCGGATCATCGCCTTTCCATTCCCATACGTAACTGCTAGAGGTGAATTTATCGAACCGCACTAGATCGGTCCTTCGCGAACCTTCCCAAGATAGTTCTCGGCCCCTTTCATCGAGTACAAAGTCCAGATCATACGATGCTACTACGGGCTCATTGGCTCTGGTCCGTAGCATGTTGATGTAATTCAAACCTTGCCCGGTGCTTCCTGCGCCTCGAGCTGCACATTCAGCGTACATCAGGTAGACCTCAGCCAATCGCATCCAATGAAAGTCGAGGTCTACTTGCGAATTCAGGGAGTAATTGTCGGGCGTCAACGTGTCGCCGTTGTTTTCGTAGAACACGTTTTTATACTTGGCTTGTGCCCAACCATTGTCGAATTGGTCAAACGTGTCGATGCTTTGGATATGGCCTTCGTGATGCCATGTAAAGCGGTCGCTCACTGCAGAATCGGCGACGAATAAATCGGTATAGGCTTTCGTGGCTCGGTATCCTTCCCAACCCCCTGTGATTCCGAAATCATTCGTATTCATATTGCCTCCTACGAAGGCGTGCACCAAAAATGTAGTTCCACCAAAGGACTGAGTGAAGGCACCGTCACAGGCGACCGAGAAAATCGCCTCGGTTGAATTTACATTGTTGAGGGTAAAGAGGCGCTTGTAATTGGGATCGAGCGAATAGGCATTCGAGTTGATGATTTTATCGACGTAGGTCGCGCAATCGCTATACCGGTCTTCACCTGTCCAAGCTTCCGCATTGAGGTACATTTTAGCCAATAGGAACCACAGTGCCCCCTGATCCACGCGCGGATATTCTGCCGTACCAGCGGCGGGCAATTCGTCTTCGATGGAAAGCAGCTCTTGCTCAACATATGCGAAAAGTTCTTTGCCGTTGGTCTGTGGAGGAAGATTGGCGCCGATGCCATCTGCTTCAGTCACAAAGGGGACGTTGCCTCCAAACAAGTCGATTGCATGTGACCAAACGAAGGCGCGAATCCATTGTGCTTCGGCTCGGAAGCCGCGGATTTTTTCACGGTCTACTTCAGCAAAACCACGCCGTTCCATGTTCTCTTCGGAACATTCTCTTATGAACTCGTTGGCGAGGGTGATTTGAAAGAACAAGCGTGAATACATCGCTTTCACAAAGGAGTTGGATGAACTCCAGCGCATGGTGTTCAGTTCAGGAATGCCCACATCGTTCCATCGGCATTTAGCCGCATCCGTCGGAAGTTCTTGCAAGTTCCAATAGACGCGCAAATAGGGTGAAAAGCCTTCGTCGATATCAGCGATGTCGGGATTGCCCGCGGGGCCTTCATTGCCGCTGAGGACGAATCCGGCGTAGAGCTTGGCTACGACGTGGATGTAATTGTCAGCGGTGTCATAAACGGCCGCAGAGTTGAATCCGTATTTCGGCCTCAAATTGAGGTCTTTGTGGCAAGCGCTCATCGCCAAAAGCACGAACACAAGCGGAAAAACGGTCTGGATGATTCTGTTATTCATGGTGGCAGTGCTTTTAAAAAGTAAGGTTAAGGTTGAATGAGTAAATCCGAGGCCGCGGGTAGAAATTGTTGTCAATGCCACCAGAAATTTCTGGGTCGAGTCCAGAGTAGGTGGAAACGAGGAAAACATTGTTCACGGCCGCCCCAATCCTGAGGTGCATGCGCTCACCCCATACCTTTCCGAAGTCGTATCCAACATTGAGGTAGTCCATGCGGAGGAAGTCAGCGCGCTCTACGTAATGGTCAGACAAGGTTTGATTCGTGCTCGTCTGGATGACCTGATCTTCAAGGAAGTCTTCGTGTAAGTTCACGAGGAAATTTTGGGAAGGAATGGCATTGTAATAAGCCCGTGACGACCGCACATTGTTGTAGATATAGCGGCCCAGTTCACTTCGTAAATTGAACCCAAGTGACCATTGCTTGTAGCGAAGGTTGCCGTAGAATCCGAGGTACATCTGTGGCGCGGATTGCTTGTAGTGGTACCGATCGTCTTGATTAATGACAGAATCACCATTCAAGTCGGCAAACTCATTTTCGAGCAGCGTACCGTCTTCGTCATACAGTTGCTCGAAAACGTAAAATGAGTTTGTAGGATAACCAACTGTGTGGATTTGGACGTTGTTTCCGATCCCTGCCCCAGATATGCCTCCAGTGAGTATACCTACATTATTGCTGTCTGCAACTGCAGTGAGTTTGGTCACTTCATTCTGGTTCATCGTAACGTTAGCGCCTAGGTCGAGTTGTAAATCTTTCTTCTGAATTGCGATTGCGTTGAACTCAAACTCGAATCCACGATTGGTCATCGAACCGACATTGGTCAAGATTTCGTTTTTAAAGTTGACGCCGGCTGGCACATCGATGATGGCGAGGAGGTCGTACGTGTTCTTTAAATAAAAATCAAGCGAGCCAGAGATGCGGTCACGGAAGAAGCCGTAGTCGATACCGATATTGTACGACATGGTTTCTTCCCACTTGATGTTGTAGTCAAACCCATCGGGACGAAAGATATTGTAGTACTGTCCACCCAACAAGTATTGAGCGGTCGGAGTGCTGGTTTGGTAGTTGGCGATGTAGGGATAATCGTTGTCAAAATCTTGTTGACCAGTAATGCCCCAGCCTCCGCGCAGTTTTAGGTAAGAGAGGGTCTTGGAATCTTTCAAGAATGCTTCGTCGGAAATTCGCCACGCACCTGCAAGAGAAGGAAATAGGCCCCAGCGATTTTCAGGAGCGAACCTACTTGAGCCGTCCTGACGTAGGGTGGCGGTTAAGAGGTAGCGTCCGTTGAACGTATAGATCATTCGACCGTAGTATGAGATGAGCGCATTTTCATTCCAACCGGGAATACCTGGAGGTGTGATGGTGTCTTCTGCAATGTTGAGCACAGGAAATGCTTCGGTTTCTCGGTGCCAAAATTGATAGGAATACCCTCCTGTCAGGTCGATAGAACTCTTAATGCTTTCGATTTCTTTCTTGTAGTTAAAATAAGACTCGAGCAGTTGATTTGTTTTGATTTGATCGTATCGTTCTTGTCGACCTCCCTGAATGTACGATCCGGCGGCAGAGTCAGAAACCGTTACGGTGCCAAAGCCATGTGAGTAGTCGTATCCCACATTCACAATCAAGTGCAAGTCAGGCATGAAGTGGAGCTTGTAGTCGACCTTGGCGTTACCAATGAATCGTTCTGCATTTCCAAAATCGTCTCTTTGGTACAAAAGCCCTACAGGATTGCGCACCGCAAGGGGATCAGGGTTTCCATTTGGCCTCACCCATTCGTAGTAACCACCAAAGCGGTCATAGTCTGAGGGGAAATCGTACTTGCCTCCATTGAGTTCGGGATCATTCGAGTAAACAGGCTGGGTAGGGTCAAAACTGATGGCCGAGCCGATCGCACCTTTGTCTGCGAACACGCTTTTGGTTATCGAATACTTCGTGCTGATGTCGATGGCTATGTGATCATTGAGCAACTTTGGGGTAAGGTTTAATCCTCCCGCGTAGCGTTTCATGTTGTCTCGATCGAGCACGCCGTTTTCGTCCTTGTAATTGAAGGAAAGCCGATAGGGCAGCACCTTGATTCCGCCTGTGAGCCCCAGATTGGTCTCGATGATGAGCGCGTTACGGTAGATTTCGTCTTGCCAATCCGTGTTTGCTTTACCCGTGATGGCCATTTGGTCAGGAGTGCCGTATTCTCTCAAAGCCGCCCTGTATTGCGTAGTATCCATTACATCGACCTTTCGGGTAATGGTAGACAACGAAACCTTTTGCTGCAGGTCTACTTGAAATGGAGTTTTTCCATCGGCCCCTTTCTTCGTCGTGATTAGGATAACACCGTTCGCACCACGAGAGCCATAAATGGCGGCGGCAGAGGCATCCTTCAAAACCACCATGTTTTCAATGTCGTTGGGGTTGATGAGGTTGAGCGGATTCGCCGCGCCGGAAATAGAGTTGTTGTCCAACGGCACACCATCGATCACGATGAGTGGGTCGTTGCTCGCATTCAGAGAAGTACCGCCCCTGATTCGGATCTTGCTTCCTGATCCTGGAGCGCCGTCATTCGAAGTGATTTGTACCCCGGAAACCTTACCAGAAATCAATTGCTCTGGCGTTGTAATGTTCCCCTTTCCAAAATCCTCTTGATCGATCACCTTGGTCGAACCAGTGAGGTCTTTTGAGTTGGTGGTACCATAGCCGATGACTACAGCCTCACTTAATAAGACGCCATTAAGCTTCATTGTTGGGCTGCTCGTCTTCGTTTCTCCGGCCCCGAAACTCATTTCTTCCTGGATGGGAAGAAATCCGATGTACGTAAATTTCACGTTGTACGTGCCGGGTTTGATGCCCTTGATCTCGTAGTTTCCATCGAGGTCGGAGGAGGCGCCCAAAAGCGGAGAACTGCCTTCAATGACCACGGTAGCGCCGACAAGAGGAAATCCATCTTCTCCTTTTAATAGCCCTCTGAGCGTCGCGTCTTGGGCTTCAGAAATGACTGCAATCAGCAGGAGTAAAAGCGTCAAGAACGGCCGTAAGTGTTTAGCGTTCATAAGTATAGGTTAAGTGAGGAAAAATATATTATTGCGTCCTATTCAGAAAATATTACTTTAGCATAATCTAAGTGTAACTTGGACACTAAGGTACAATACTAAAATTAAATTCTCTTAACAATGAAGAAAATTTTTACGCTACTCCTCGCCAGCGCTTTGTTCACCAGCGTGCAGGCTCAAGTAACGATTACTTACAAGGTAGACGTTACCAACTACTTAGATTCTGCAACGCTTGATGCAAATGGAATCAGAATCGGCGGCAATTTCGCCGCGTTAAGCGGAACAACCGCAGGCAACGCCATGGTGGATTGGTCTCCATCGGATGCAAATAGCTTGATGACAGATGAGGGTGGAAATGTGTGGTCCATCGAAGTGACCTATCCAGCTGAATCGATCGGCCTAGAGCAGTTGTTTAAATACGTCAATGGAGATTGGGGAACCAACGAAGGAACCGGTGGCTCTCAAATAGCAATCGACAGTTGTGGCGTAGATGACGGGGGTGGTAACATCAACCGTACGTTCGTGATTCCGTCAACAGCTACTACCTTGATTTACTGTTGGGACGAGTGCGCTCAGTGCGACAGCTCAAGCGCGGTGCTCAATGTACAGGAAGTGAAGTCGACAGACATAACCGTATTCCCTAATCCGTTTGAGAATCAGTTGACAATAGCCTCGGCGTCTAACACGGCCATTGCCAACGTCAACATCATTGATATTGCTGGTAGAACCGTAGCTAACCTTTCAGGTGAGCGCAGGACATCCATGACCATTTCTGCATCTCAACTTGGAATGAAGGCTGGTTTCTACTTGGTACACGTAACGGCGATCGATGGAACTACTTCACTTGTAAAGGTGATGGCACGATAATTATTTGTGGTTTGTGAACACCCATAAAAGGCCTCGCTATTGCGGCGGGGTCTTTTTTTTTAGCCTTAATTTTGATGCATGCGAATCCTGTTGTTCTTATTGGCACTTGGTGCCTTCAGTAGCTGCGAAAAAGCAGAATGCGTGGATTGCGCGGATACGGAAGGCAATGTGTTTACGTTCTGTGAACCCGCCGAATCGCCGATTGAGAACTTGGAATGCGGGGAGACATATAAAACGAGGAAATGATGCATCGAGCGCATATAATTTGGCTTGGCGCCTTGGCGATCATCGTCGCCGCCTGCGAAAAACGAATTGAAGTACACCCCACACTTCCTGAAGAGGTAGTGTACTGTGAAGCGCCCGAAAGCTTAATCGGATCGTGGACGTCTGATTCGGTCCGCATTACCACCAAAGTCGATTCCATCGATTCCAATCAGGTGGATCGCTTTCCTTCCGTTCGATACGCGATGCGCGTTGACTGTGGCCAAGGGGATTCTCTCTTTCAACTTTCGTATCAGAACCACTCGGGGGTCACCACCTTCCGAGTGAAGTCTACCAACTATATCGCTACGGAGCGTACCGTATACATTTTCGGTCAGCTGGTATCTTCAGCGGATACTGGCGGTGCCAACTTCACCCTTCGACTCGATTCCATCGTCGACGGACGGATGAAGGCTGCATGGATCGACCATCCTAACGACGTGCAGCGCACGACTACAGAAATCTATTTTCGTAAGGATTGAACGATTTCGTCGTCCAAGGCGTTATAGGCAATCAACGCCTGAACCATATGCGCGCGCTATTTCTGTTTTCTAGTTTATTGATTGTTGGCTTGATTTCTTGCAACAAAGAAGGGTCCATGCCGGTCGTTATCGAGGATGACATTTCCGTGGTGTCGGAAGCGAAACACACGGTCTTGATTGAGCCTACGGTGAGCGTAAACTGCGGAGCGTGTCCGCTGGCGCATCACCAGATCGAATCGCTGGAATCGGAGTTCGACAACATCACACATATGTCGCACTACCTTTTTGGACCACTTTACCATCCGTATTCCAAGTACCTAATGGATAAAATTGACAAGACGGTGTACACACCCTTGGGCCATGTAGACCGGCGACACGAAGAGGGTAGCGTGGTGTATTATCCAGTGGACATGTTTCGAGGAATCTACGGACAGGAGATCAATGAGTCAACGGGCATTGAATTGGCTTTGGCACGCACACATATGACCGCGGAGGTTGAACTGACGTTGGAGGTGGCAACAGAAACCGAATCGCTCAAAGCACCCATGATGGTAACCGTAGTGTTGGTTGAAAAAGAAGTCACAGGCATAGGCAATGGATACGACCAGCGCAACTATGGAAACGACGACCCCGAGCATCCTTATTACCAACGGGGTGATTGGATCGAAGGATTCGTTCACACCCAAGTGATACGAGATGTGTTGACCGCCTACGAGGGAGATGCGATAGATCTGACCTCAGGTCAAGCAACATGGACCTACTCCATGGATCCGACTGAATTGGACCAGGAATTAAGCGAGTATGCGATCATAGCCTTTGTGAACCGACCGGGCGATGACATCCAACCCATCCTCAACGCCATTCAAGCCGATTTGAGCGAAGAGTAGCTCAAAGGTCGAATTTGATGCCTTGGGCGAGCGGAAGTTCGGTGCTCCAATTGATTGTGTTTGTTTGACGACGCATGTATGCCTTCCATGCATCTGAGCCACTTTCGCGCCCTCCGCCTGTTTCCTTTTCTCCTCCGAAGGCACCTCCAATTTCCGCACCGCTGGTGCCGATATTCACATTGGCAATGCCGCAATCGGAACCTTGGTGACTCAAGAATATTTCGCTCTCACGCATGTTGGTGGTCATGATCGCCGAGCTCAGGCCTTGTCGAACCCCATTTTGCAAGGCAATGGCCTCGTCAAAGGTTTTGTACTTCATTAAGTACAAGATGGGTGCAAAGGTTTCTTCTTGAACGATCTCCCAGGAATTGTCGGCTTCTGCGATGGCAGGCCTTACGTAGCAGCCGCTCTCATAGCCTTTGCCTTCCAGCACACCTCCTTCTACTGCAAGTGTTCCGCCGGATCGTTTGATTTCTTCAATCGCCTTGGCATACATTTCTACGGCATCCGTATCGATCAGTGGCCCAACGTGGTTATTCGCATCCAATGGATCTCCGATGCGCAATTGGCCGTAAGCTTTGACAAGGGTTTCTTTCACATTGTCGTAAATGCTTTCATGAATGATCAGTCGCCTCGTAGAAGTGCAGCGCTGACCAGCCGTTCCTACCGCACCAAAGACGATTCCTGGAACCGCAATTTTGAGGTCCGTATTGGGTGTTAGGATGATGGCGTTGTTACCGCCAAGCTCTAAGATCGTCTTGCCCAATCGACGGCCAACGGCCTCACCTACTTTCTTGCCCATGCGAATGGATCCCGTGGCCGAGACCAAAGGAATACGCGTGTCGTTGCTCATCAATTCACCGATTTCATAGTTACCCACGACCAAACAATTCACACCTTC
>JAVKEP010000007.1:0-6549 GCA_040221375.1 Cryomorphaceae bacterium | reverse complement strand
TGCCAAAGGTTAAAAAGCCATTCCAACCCAATCCTCCAATGTGAACGTGGGCAATGGTCCAGTCTGTAAAATGGCTGATGGCATTCACGCTTTTCAATGACATCATCGGCCCTTCAAACGTGGTCATGCCATAGCATGTGATGGCTACAACCATAAACTTCAGGACAGCGCTATCACGAACTTTGTCCCACGCGCCTCGCAACGTCAACAGGCCGTTGAGCATTCCTCCCCAGGATGGAGCAATGAGCATGATTGAAAAAACCACCCCAAGCGATTGAGCCCATTCAGGAAGAGCAGTGTAGAGCAAATGGTGCGGGCCTGCCCAGATGTAAATGAAGATCAACGCCCAAAAATGGATAATCGACAGGCGATAGGAATACACAGGGCGATTCGCTGCCTTTGGAACGAAATAGTACATCAATCCCAAATAAGGCGTGGTGAGGAAAAAGGCAACCGCGTTGTGGCCGTACCACCATTGAACCAATGCGTCCTGCACCCCGGCATACCAACTGTAGCTCTTTAGAAAAGAAACGGGAAGTTCGAACGAATTGAAAATGTGGAGAATGGCTACCGTCACAAACGTGGCCAAGTAGAACCAAATGGCGACGTAAATGTGGCGCTCGCGTCGTTTGACGATGGTCATGATCATGTTGAGGCCAAAGACCACCCACAGCAACGTAATGGCTATGTCAATCGGCCATTCGAGTTCGGCGTATTCTTTGCCGGTGGTGTATCCCAAGGGTAGGGTAACGACCGCGGCGAGGATGATCAATTGCCATCCCCAAAAATTCAAGTTAGAGAGGGCGTCACTCCACATGCGTGTTTTGAGCAGACGCTGCAATGAATAGTACACTCCTGCAAAAATGCCATTGCCCACAAATGCAAAAATTACCGCATTCGTGTGCAAGGGACGGATGCGTCCGAAAGTGAGCCAAGAAACGGCTAAGTTGTCTGAATAAAACTCGGCAAATGCGAGCTGCAAGGCGGCAAGCAGTCCGACCAACATGCCCACCACGCCAAAGACTACCGTGGCGATTAGGAATTTTCGTACGATTCCATTGTCATAGCTAAACTTCTCAATTTCCATAGATCACGGGTTTTGTTTGTTCACTTCTTGATCGTCAAACAGGATGCGCACAGAAGGAGAGTAATCGTCGTCGTACTGGTTCGTCCTGACGGCCCAAATAAACGCCCCCAAAAAACCAAGGGCCAATAAGAGGCTCACCACGATGTGGATAATCATTACGCTCATAGAAATAATCAATTTTCGTTGCCGACAAAGGTGCTCGCATCCGTATAGCCATTTACTGACAGCTGAGGGTGTGGAAACTGATTATTGTCAGTTTCAATACGCGTTGTGTTACCCATGTCGAAAACTTTAAACTGATTTTTCAGTTTTATAACTGATTTTTCAGTTTATTTGCCTCATGGAAGAATTACTTACGGTCACTGAAGAGAAGATCATGCAGATCATTTGGCGTCTCGAAAAGGCGTTTGTAAAGGACATCATCGAGGAACTCCCCGACCCGAAACCTCCTTACAATACGGTTTCTTCGGTTGTTCGACTGCTCGAGCAAAAAGGGTACTTGGGACATTCGGCGTACGGAAGGTCACACGAATATTTTCCGCTCGTTCCCAAACGCGACTAATCCAAGCTAAGTTTCCGGAAATTGTTGAGCAGTTACTTTGAAGGTTCCTATCAATCGCTTGTGTCCTACATAGTAAACGAGGAAAAGTTGCGTCCTGATGAAATCAAGGAGTTAGAGGACTTAATCTCTGCTCAACGCGCTCAAAAGAAATCCAAGAAAGCATGAGCATCCCTTCCTTTCTAGTTGCTGTTTTAGAAGCCAATGCGGCGCTAATCGTGCTCTATCTCTTTTATGTACTCGCGCTGCGTAAGCTTACTTATTACCAAGCTTCTCGGGTCTTCCTTCTTTCCATCTACGCGCTCAGCATTGCCATCGCTGCAGTCAATATTGAAATCGAGCGCCAAGAAATCTTGGTTTCGGACTCGGGCATTTTCTCGCTTTCCGAGCTCTTTCCTAACCCCTACGCTGGTGAGGATCTGAGCATAATCGAAGACCTCGAACACGGTGTCGCTACTCCAAATATGACCGCGCTAGGATTATCCCTGGTCTTTTGGTTCCTGCTCATTGGGAGTCTGCTGAGCTTGGTCATCAGCGCATTTCGATGGGCGCGGTTCGGCGCATTTTTGGTGAGACGCAGGACGTGGAATACAAAGCATCGGGTCTACGTGATCGATCGATTTGATGTCGCCTTCGCATTCCTTGATGACGTTTACATTCCCACAGCTTACATTGACCTTCCTCTCGGAGACCTCGAGTGCATCATCACGCACGAACGGGCCCATACTGCTCAGAAGCACCATTGGGATCGCATGGCACTTTCCTTCTTTAAAGCCCTGTTTTGGTACAATCCCGTCTTTTTCCTAGTCGATAAGGCCCTCAAAGCCGTGCACGAATTTCAAGTAGACCAAATCGTCGTTGCATCCCAGGCTGATTCATTCTCGTATGGTTCATTGCTCGTACGTCTTCAGTCAAGCGCACACCCTCCCGGAATGGCAACTCTTTTTTCCAAGCAATTGATCAAGTCGCGCGTAAATAGACTTCATCAAACCAATTCCAATACCATGAAAAAAGTAATCTTCGCTCTGGCCCTTCCTTTGGTTGCCGGCCTTTTTTATGCCTTCTCAATTCACACGGTGATCCTTCCGGCACAGCTGCCCACGCCACATTACGAGCCGGATGACCTGCATGAACACGGGCTTCCTATTTCGGTTTCGGCTGTGACCGGATTCTCCCCATTTGGGCTTCGTAAGAACCCGATCGCAAATGCAACCGACCGGGCGCAAATGCACAGGGGAATCGACTTGGTGGCCCCTGCCGGTACAGAAATCATAGCATCGATGGACGGACGTGTGTTGAACGTTCAATTTTCCGATCAAGGATATGGCAAGCTCATTGAAATAAGCCATGCTAATGGATTTCTTACCCGCTATGCGCACTTGTCCAGTATCGAAGTGCAGGCCGGACAAGATGTGAAGCGAGGGGAGGTCATTGGTATGTGCGGATCCACAGGCCTCAGCACGGGACCCCATTTACATTTTGAGCTGTTGCAAGAGGATTCTTTGCTCAACCCTGAAGATTTCATGGACTTGAAAGCAGTGTCTATGGCTGCCGTGAAGATTGCACCGCCGTTAAAAAAGGAGCTAAAAATCATCATCGACGCGGGTCACGGGGGCGACGACCCAGGCCATCAAGTAGGAGACGTCGCGGAAAAGAACATCACGGCATCGGTGGCAGAAAAGTTGACTAAGCTATTGCGCGCAGCGGGATTTGATGTTGTGGTCACAAGAGATGGCGATGCCTTCGTCCCATTGGCCCAACGCATTGATTCAATAAATTCGAATGAAAAAGAGTTGCTGATCAGTCTGCACCTCAATGCGGCCGACAAAGAAGACGTACGTGGCCTCGAAATGTTCATACCCAACGATTCTCACCCACACCATGCGCTGAGTAAGCAATTCGGTAATCACCTTGGTCGGGTGCTCAACGAAGAAGCGGTACTCAATAGGGGCATGAAAACGGCCGACTTCTATGTCTTGAAGAACAGTGCACGGCCTTCCATATTGGTTGAACTGGGCTTTATGTCGTCTGATAAAGACCTCGAATTACTGAAAACAGAATCCTACCAAAACGAACTCGCCGACCACCTTCTGAAGAGCATTTCGTCCTACGCGCGATGATGCTGGCACGTCCAGTAGATCATCTTAGAAACGCTCAGTCGCCTGGGCGTTTCTTATTCTCATCGGACAAAGTATTTTCGTCGGGTGTCCGAAGAAGCCGACATAGTCCACATTTTGCTCCATGAAGATCTGGAGCGAAAATCGATCACGCTCTCACGTGGCGACATGTTGTTGCGGGCCGGAGAGGTGGAGCGCGCCATTTATTACATCGTCTCAGGGGCCATACACGCATTTTACGTGTCTGACAAAGCCGAGCACTCGATACGCTTTGGCTACAAAAATTCGCTCATCACTTCCATTCCAAGTTTTTATGATCAACGCCCTTCGGAAGTCTACCTGCAAGCCATCCGAAAAACGGAAGTCATTGCCATCACGAGAGACAGTTTCATGCAACTTAGAGACCGGGATGAACGATTGGGGCGATTGTACTCGCGTTCGCTGGAACTCCTCGCCGGTCAACAAATGGAGCGTGAGATCGACCTGCTGACCGCCTCTCCGAGCGAACGTGTACAGCGTGTATTGGACCGGAGTCCTGCGGTATTCCAAGAAATTCCCTCGAAGTACATCGCTTCCTACCTCCGAATGACCCCCGAAACATTGAGCCGAATTTTGAATTCTTGAGTTCGATCAAGATTCAATTGCCCGCTTGACATGAACTTTGCTTTTACAATCCGTTAAAAATGAAACAGAGCGAACTCATCCATGACCTATCAGAGCGAACTAAACGGCTGATTGACCGAGCCAATGAGTACATGCACAATGATGTGTCTCTGCTCAACCAGCGGCCTGAGGAAAATGCTTGGAGCGTATTGGAGTGTCTTGAGCACCTGAATCTTTACGGCGATTTCTACTTGCCTGAGATCGCGCATCGCATCCATTCAGCAAAGAAAATCGAGGGCGATCCTGACTTTAAGAGCGGGTGGTTCGGTGAGAGAACGGTTACGGGCATGCTTCCCAAGGAAGATAAGGTGAGCAAGATGCGTACATTTAAAAACAAGACCCCTAACCCATCTGCCTTGTCGATAGCCACGATCGACCGTTTCATCGAGCAGCAAGAGACCATGCTTCGACTGCTACAAGAGGCTAAAAACGTACGTCTCAACCGCGTGAAGACAGACATTACCCTTCCATTGATTCGATTTTACCTTGGGACAACCTTGCGCTTTGTGATCTACCACAATCAAAGGCATCTATGGCAAGCGGATCGTGCGCTTCGATTACTTGAGGCATAGAGGCCCCGTTTTAAGGTGTATTCCGTACATTAGAAGTACCAAACTATTTCCAATGAACAGCACCCCGATGCTACTCTCGGCACTCATGGCCGTGGTCACTTTCTCAGCGCAAAGTCAATCGATCCAAACCTACGAGGGCCCTTTCGAAAGCGGCGAAGCCACCTATGAATACACAGAAAACCCCTTGCATGAAAAAGTCTTTGATGGTAAATTCTCCTATAAGGAAGTTCGCCACATAGAACAGCGAGGAGGAGAAAACGAAATCTTAATTTCTGGGAATTTCAAAGCCGATAAGAAGCATCTCGCGTGGGCGGTTACGGTGAAACCAGTAGACAACAAAGGCACGACCGAAACGATCATCGGGAACTATCTGAACGGCGAAAAATCTGGTCTTTGGACGCATCGGATCATCGAGAATGAATCCAATACGGAGGTCAAGCATGTCAAAGCTTCATTCATCAAGAATCACTTTCGGGGCCCTTTTAGCTATGCGTTTAGCGATTCTACCGCCCAAGGCATCAACGCAATGACAATCAAAGGTTCGTTTGACAACGAAGGCAAGCTGGACGGCACTTGGCGCATTCGTTACACCGATGGGAACGGTGCATCTTTCGCCGACAGCATGGTGTACAAGCACGGTGTGTTGGCCTTTCGTCATTTCATGCAGACCAACAAGCCCGAAGTGCTCGAGGCGGCGGACAACACCCACTTAGTCAATGCCTTCTTCCTCGGAATGGATAAGTTGGATTCATTTGCCGTAGTAGATGGTGAGAAGTACGGCCTGCGGAAGGCGTCAGTACAGCACCGCATACTTAAACCAGTATTTACATCTTGGATGAACCTATCGGCCAGCGACGTGGGGAATGCATATGACTCGCCGTTGCCTACCGTCCTTTTTAAACGTGGGGAAATCAGAAATCCTGGGCTGCTCAACAATGGGATGGAAATCATTCCTTGGAAAGAGACCCCGAAAGGGAAACTAGAGCACCAAGAAAAAATGGCCATCCAGCGCGCCTACGACACGAAAATCAACGTCGCCGACTTGCAATTCAATCAAAAAAATTACCGCCAAGCCCTCCCTCTTTACAAAGAAGCATTTGCCATCAAGGCAGAAGCGTATGCTCAAGATCAGGCAAAAAAAATAGAGGAAATCATTCGGGTCGAAGAAGAGAAAAAGAAGCAATTGGTATTGGTGCGCAACCGAGAAGACATGTGGAAGGGAAATGACAAGATGCTCGAGGCTGAAAGCTATTACGGAAAAAAGGATAAGCTCTACGAGGCGAGTTTAATTGCCTTGAGCCATACGAAAAAGACGCTCTTTTCGACCTATCGTGAAACCCGGACACACATCAGTCAAGAAGCGATGGATAAACTCACCGTCGAAGATTTGGTGGAATACAAGGCAGCGATTGACGAAGCGATTGTGCTTCAAGATCGCATCAAGCAATTGACCAAGGTGGATGACACGAAAGAACTCGAGAAGGAACTCAAGAAAATGGAAGATCCTAATGCAATCATAACCAGGCTTCTGAACTAGGCCCGCTTATATGC
>JAVKEP010000006.1:0-67005 GCA_040221375.1 Cryomorphaceae bacterium | reverse complement strand
AACGGTCCGAACCGTAGAGTTGAGCATAAGCTAAACCGCCTTTTACGCTCGCGACTTCATTGAGTTTATAACGATACCCGCCCACGAACACAAAGCGACTGGATTTTCCGTCGAAATCGAGGAAGAGATCGCGTGCTTCCGTTTGGCCGCCACCCAGCTCACCTAAAAAGTTGGTGCCGCCAGCACCACCGAATACTTCATGCCTATATCGTTTCCAACGCTGAGCATCAGCGTCAAACGACAAGACAGTAAGGAGTATGGTGAGGGTTAATAGGTATCTCATTAAGAAGCCGGCTCTTAAGTGCACAAATATAGTCCTTTGATAAACGCCCCTTAAAAATTCTGCTAGTTGCGTTTGTCGTAGCCCCAATGTAATTTGTGCCTTAATGTTTTCAAGAAACTGTGTGTCTTGAGTCTTACGAGATTGATCTCAAAATCGTTGCGCATTACAGTCACTACCGTTCCATCGTGAATGGTCACTGAACGTGAATCGAGCGACATCAGCAGGTTGTCGCTCCTGCCTTCCATCTTTAGGGTAATCACGCTTTGATCGGAAATGAGCACAGGACGCACCGTCAGGTTGTGATTCGCAACCGGAGTGATGATAAAGTTGGCCGAGCTAGGCAGAATAACGGGTCCACCACAACTGAGTGAATATGCCGTCGACCCTGTAGGGGTCGCGATGATCAACCCATCTGCCCAATACGTGTTCAGGAATTTGCCGTCAACGTACACATGCACAACGATCATGCTCTGTGAATCCTTCTTGTGTATCGTCAGCTCGTTCAAGGCGAAATTCTCGTTTCCAAAAAATCCTTCTTCCGTAACCGCCTTCAATACCGAACGCGTGTCTATCATGAAGGCTCCTTTGAATACTTGTTGCATGGCTTCTTCCATTTGCTCCAGATTGATGGAGGAAAGGAAGCCTAATCGCCCCGTGTTGAGCCCGAGAATCGGCAGCTTTGAGTCGCGCACAAAGGTCGTTGTATCCAGCATGGTGCCGTCGCCTCCGATGGACAACATGACGTCAAAACTACCCGGGTCAAAGCCTTCTTTTTCAAAGGTGTCAATGCCCTCGCGCAATCCGATTTGATCCCGGATCAGGTCGTAAAATGGAGCGTAGACAGCATACTGAGACCCGTTTTTGTCGAGCAAGCCGAAGAACTTGCTGATTTGGTCGTTGTACTTTTCGCTGAATTCTCGACCGTATATGGCAAAACGCATCATTAGATCGGGTTTTTAAAGTGTATAAAGAATCCAGGCACGCCTTGTTTATTGATCGAACCTTCAAACCGAATCACGATGTCGTAGTAGGTCACGAAATCGAGCCCTAACCCTGCCGAGTATTGCCAAGTGTTGGCCAATGGATTGCTGGATGGGTTGATGTTGTCCACTACGTATCCTGCGTCTGCGAATGCATTCAAAAATAGTGAATAGTGGAACTTGTCGAAGCTATCGATTCCGCCCATCCCAGCATCGAGCGTGCGTTTCTTGAGTAAATTGAATTTGAGGTTGCTCTTGTACAGCCCGTAGTGCTGCCCATCGATGACGTACAACTCGTAGCCTCGAATGAATGCATTGCTGTATCCCAATCCGCGCTGGTAGTAATAAGGTACGTCGTTCGCATTGAGTAAGGTCGACTTCCCTTTTACTCCAAATGCGTAGTACCAACGGCCTCCCAGCTTACTGTGCACGTTGACAGTCAAAAAGGCTTCCGAAATCATGATGTCGTCATCATTCAGTATTCCGAGCCCTTCTTGGTCAAGGGTGAGGTCAACTACGTAACCCTTCAGCGGATAGCCAATGTTGTCTCGTTTTTCTCGCTTAAACCCATAGCTCAGAAAGAGGTATTGAGAACGCAAATGTTCACCAGGTAAATAAGTGGTGGAATACGCCTCTACCGTGTCGTCAATGATTACCGTATTCATGCCCAGATTAAATCGATGGCGATTGAACAGATGCTTTCTGTAGTCGACGGTTCCACTTACGCGGATTTCCTCTTGGATGAATTGCGCGTCCCGAAAAAATTGCCGTTCATTGCCATCGGAACCGTAATTTACTTCGCGGTTGTTGGCATAGTATACGTCCAACCCCGCCCCGATGGTGCGCTTCTTGTTCAAGCCGGGAATCATATAGTTGAGCCCCACCATGCGCTTCCATCCGTTCTGAAAATGGAAGGTCAGCACCTCGCGCCGCCCCCTGAAATTCATGTCCTGCACATACAGACCGTAGTTGATCCGCCCAAAATCCTTGTTTTGCCACCAGCTATTGAAGTTCGTCTCCGCCAACGAAAAGACGATTCCAGGCCAGATGTACCAGCGTTCTTGCACCTTGACTTCTACCAAAATGCGCTGAGAATCAAGAAAGGTGTGGCTCACTTCCGCGAAATTGAACAACGAGGTATTCGTCAAGGTTTGTTGGGCGTCAATAGCGAGTTGATCCAAAGCATCCGCGCGTACCGTATCTCCAGCTTTCAGCGCTATCTCCCGCTTTACGACGAAATCTTTCGTGCGCTTATTGCCGATCACAACGACTTCGCTGATTTTCACGGTGCGCTCCTGCGCGATCAAATCCAAACCGGTAGACAGCAAAAAGGCCGATAGAAAGGCGAGACGAAATCCCGACATGAAATGAAGTTAGATGTTCAGATAATTCATGAACGAATCGAAACGATCCCTCAGATCTTCTCCAGTATCGCCTTGGTCTTCAAAAAAAGTAATGGTATACCCATGCCGCTGCAATCCTGCGATGACCGAACCTATTTCAACTTTATTCAGTTTGATGGTCAGCTGCATCTTGGTCGATTCGGGGTGCGAGGTAACAAAGGTTCCCAGGATTTTGGTCCCGTTTTCTTCCGTAATGCGCGCAATCTGCTCCAAGGAGTAATCGTTCAGGTTCATCTCCAAAACAATCACGCCGCCGGCATTATTCGCCACGGGCATGTCGGCGATGATCTCCATCAACTGAGCGATGGTAATCGAGCCCACGTAATGTTCCTTGGCATCTAAAACTGGGATGATGGTCAACTTCTGGTCATTGACCACCTTGACTACTTCAAAAATGTGCTGGCGCTGCGAAACAAAGGCCGGATTGAGCAGCTCTATGTACCCGCCAATCGGCTCGCCCAAGTCGGTCATGCCAAGAACGTCGCTTTCCGAAATCGTTCCGAGAAACATGCCCTTTTCTACCACGCTCAGGTGCATAATTTTAAACTCATCCATCCAACGCAAAGCCGTTTCCCCAGTGTCGGTGCGCGACAAAGGCGGGATGTGATCAACGATGAGTTCTTCTGCAAGCATATTTCGACCGCAATGTAAAGCTTAGACGCATAATTGTTACCAAACGTGGGGCAAAGGTAGAAGAAGGTTGCAAGGCGGAGCGACCGCCGGGTAGAATGAGAGATGTTGGTGCCTCGGGCGTGACTCAAGCGATCGAATCGCTTGAGTCGGGCTATCCGCTGTAGTCCCACGCCAGCGGCGTGGGAGCTGCCGCTCCTATCCCTCACGCGATTGTTATACCCACGTTGCATACGCCACCCTGAATTTCTGAGCGATCCGCATCTCTTCCCCTCTTTTCGAAAGCTACATTTGTGTCATGACCAAACTCAGCGTAAACATCAATAAGATCGCAACGATCCGAAACGCCAGGGGCGGGGGAATCCCCGATTTACTCGTGGCGGCCCGTCGAATTGAATCCTACGGCGCGCAAGGAATCACAGTGCACCCACGGCCCGATGAGCGACACATCACCTACCAGGACGTGCGCGATCTCACTAGCATCGTGAAGACTGAATTTAACATCGAAGGATATCCCAGCCGCGATTGGCTCGACTTGGTCATCGAGAGCAAACCCGCTCAAGCTACCTTGGTTCCTGATCCACCGGAAGCCATCACGAGCAATGCAGGTTGGAACACCCTTCAACACGGAGCTTTTCTGTCCGAAGTCTTGAAAGAACTCAAGTCGTATGGAATTCGAACTTCCATTTTTATCGAGACCAACCTTCAGATGATCGACGGCGCCAAATCTGTGGGGGCTGACCGCATTGAATTGTACACAGAACCCTATGCCCTGCACTTCCCTTCGGATCCAGCAAAGGCCGTACACCCGTTTGCAGTCGCAGCCAAACACGCTTCCAGCATTGGCCTTGGAGTCAACGCGGGACACGACTTAAACCTAGAAAACCTCAATTTTTTTACCAAGCATGTCATCCCACTCGATGAAGTCTCCATTGGCCATGCCTTGATTTCGGATGCGCTCTACTTCGGGTTGGAAAACACCGTGCAGATGTATTTGTCTAAGCTGGCATGAAACTCAATTACAAACGATTCGGCGACGGAGAGCCACTGATCATCCTCCACGGGTTGCTGGGCATGCTCGACAATTGGCAAGGTCCAGGAAAAATGCTGGCAGACGCGTTCGATGTTATCATCGTCGACCTACGAAACCACGGGCATTCGCCACATAGCGATGAACATAGCTACGAAGCGATGGTGGCCGATGTGCTGGAATTGATGGATGCGCTGGAACTGGATTCAGCCCATATCCTTGGCCATTCCATGGGAGGCAAGGTAGCCATGTTGCTCGCGCAGAATTCTCCCGAACGCGCACTAAAGCTCATCGTGGCAGACATTGGCCCAAAGTACTATCCGGTGCATCATCAGAAAATTTTTGCCGCATTGCGCGCAGTAGATTTGGGTGCATTAGACCGAAGAACCGATGCTGAACAGTATATGGTTCCTCACATTCCAGAGGCAGGTATTCGTCATTTCCTGATGAAGAGCTTGTACCACCCGAGCCGAGATCGCTTTGCTTGGCGCTTCAACCTGCAGGCACTGGAGACCCAAATCGAAGGCATTGGACATGCGATGGACGAGATGGATTTTGAAGGGGAGACACTGTTTTTACGCGGCGGTAATTCGGACTACATCACAGATGAAGATTGGCCAGACATCAAAGTGCTTTTCCCTCTTGCCTACTTGTTGACCATCGAAGGAGCCGGGCATTGGCTCCACGCCGAAAAACCAAATGAATTTGTGGCAGCAGTCAGGGAATTTTTACTTCCCTAAGAGGCTTACTCTTTCACCAGACGAAAAGATTCCGAGCCGCTTTCACCGCGCATTGAAACCAAATAGACACCCGCTGGAAGCCCCTCCAAGGTAATCCAGCCTCCAATAAAGCCCTCATCAAATACGAACGATCTTCCGAGCAGATCAATGATTTCCAAATCAAAGGGCATTCCATCTTTTTTCTGGACAAACAGCTGGTCAGAAGCGGGGTTTGGATAAAAGAGCCAAGCATGGTCGCGCTGCACATGCTCATACCCGATCGTCGTGTCTGTATCATCCGGAGCTTTGATCGGAAGCGTAGCTAACAAACAAGCACTGTCAGGTTCTGCGATGTGCTCCATCGTGCGGAAGTTGATGTAACATGCCCAATGTGCACTGTCGATGAACGGGTTCCTGTTTTCTTGAAGTGAGTCGAGGTAGTCATTGCGAGATTGTTCTGTGCCACCGGGCAGGTCGGTCATGTGCCACTCCAACAAAACGTCGAGGCGTTGATTGGGCCCGTTGGTGAGCAAGTCTTCCAACCCCCAATGATCTCCGATGGGGTCGTGGTAGGTTGTCATCATATAGAACATCGCACGAGCGGCGTCCCCTTTTTGCGCATCTCGCGGTTCGTAAACCGTATTACCAAATGCGTCGGTCCCGCGTTTCCCTGCTCCATAGGAAGAAGTTACGTTGACCACATTCCCGAGAGGCTCATTGCTGCGCTGGCTATTGGCCGTTGCGATGGTCGGAAAAAGGTGGTGAAAATCTTGGTACTCGGGCGTGTTGGTGCTTCCGTTGGATGGCATCCAACTGTAGGGCAACGTGTGTTCCCGGTTCATGTTGTTTTCAGACCATCCAAACGGAGAGGAAAAAACCACATTGTCTCCACTGTACACCCCGGTTATGACCGATTTATTGTTCGTTGTATCGCGTTCCAGCAGGCGAGGAATCATATCGGTTGCGTAATTGCTGTAGAAACGTACCGAATGAGGGTAAATGACGTCGTGCAGGTCTTCTACGAAGCTCGGCTGCGTCTCGTCAACGTTGGCGTAGTAGTTTAAAAATTGCGTCGTCCGCTTCGGAGTTACAATGACCGTATCCATCGGGTCACTTTGCAGGTAATTGGTAAATGGGTCGGTGCCGTTGTAGGCAAAGACCTTCACGAAAAAGGTGTCATCGGCCGTTGCTTCTCGCAACCAGAAGTAGTCGATGTCACCAACGCCAGCCACCTTGGCATTGCCGACCCCTTGACCTACCTCGTACGAAAGTCCATCTTGGGGAGTGAACGATACGGGTGCATTCTTTTTGAATACAACCAAGTAATGATCGGCGTCACTCTGACTAAACGTAACCTTCACACGAAAGGTCGTCAAATACTCAATCGTGGGAGACGCTGGAGGTGAATTGGGTTCGGAGGCGCCGTTGCCACCGATGCCGTTCAAATCGATTAGGTAAGGATCTTCATTGGCATCGTTATTTCCAATGGATATTTGAGCCATGCGTGTACCCGTAGTAGCAGGGTCGAAGGTGATGGAAAGCGTATCACTCGATAAAGGAGCGATGGAAGATGGCGAAGATGAAACTGAATATTCTCCTGAAGCCGAACCGGAAAAGGCAGTAGAAGAAATCACCAACGAACCGACAGAACCCAAGTTTTGGATTCCGAATTTTAACGTGATCGGATTCCCTACCCCCGTTGCGAATTGAACCCCCGTTCCACTGGGCAAGTCGACGCTTGCGTACTGCACATTGATCTCTTGCTCAGTTGGCGAAGTCTCATCGATGGAAACGTCGTCCAAGCCTACGTTGATGCCGCTGACCTTGTCAGAGAAGTAGAACCGGATGTACCTCGAACTCGAGTTGGCCGTGGTGCTGTACTCGGTCCAACTGTTGCCAAAATCATCGTCCGTATATTCCTCGAGTGTACTCCACGTGCTGCCATTGACGCTCTCCTCTACCGCAAATGTTCCGGTGAAGTTGGCTCCATTCGAACTGTACGCACGCAGGTTGTAGGTGACGACGCCTGGATCATCGAAAAAATTGATTGTCACATAATGTCCGGTAGCTTGGAGTTTACCAGCCCGACTCGTACCACCCGTATTGTCGGGTAATCCGCTCGAATAGCTGGCGGTTGTGTTGGTTGACCAACCCGTAGGCAAGGAGGCGGGTGTAGTAGCGAAATCCCAAGACGTGGGCAACGTGGTTTGTGAAAAACCGAAGCTCGCCAAGAATATCAGAAAAGAGAGGGTGAAAAATTGTTTCATTTCGTCGATGGTTTCGCGCTATTCGATGTCTGTCGTGAGTTTGAAGCGGAGCAAGCGTCCATTGCCTTTGTCACAGACGTAAAGAATTTCAGAAAGATAGGCAATGGCCGAAGGGCTATTAAACTGAGAAGCACCTTCTCCTGACCCTCCGAAGGAAGCGATGATGTTCTTGCTTTCTGAAGATCCAGGGGGAGGATTTACGCCTTCCCATCCCCGGGTAGTGAATTGGTAAATGGAATCTTTCGCCTCGTCTACCACGAAGAGATAGTTGCTGCCATCCCCTGTGAGGGTCATGTCTACGGGGTTTTCAAATCGCCCGGGACGATAGAGAAAATCATTCGCCTTTGACGTGTCCGAAAAATCCAATAACTCCACTTCGTATGAGGATCCAAACTCGCTTTCAAAAAACTGGATTGATTGCACTTTAATCGGTACAGAAGGGTCGGCCATAGCCACGAAGAAGTTGCTCGATAAGCTCACCGTTGGCGACTGTCGCGGCTTTGCCGGTGAGGTGATGCACATCGGTGTCTTGAAATAATTGCGGTAAAAACCGACGTCGGTACTGACGAATACATTAGAGACGTAGGCGTCATCCTCATCAAACAGAACGATGCCGTCATCCGGACCTCCGATTTGATTCTCGTTGGTTCTAGGGCCGGTGCGGGTAACGTAGAAGCTGTTGTCTCCCATGATGTCTATGGACGTGAATTCGACCTCTGCGTCTAAACTGCTGAAACTGGTTTTGAAGTAGAACGGATGCACGATCGTATGCACAATTTCTCCGTATTGGATGCCATACATACCCGAAGCATTCAAATCGATCCGATGGATGGCGCTGAGGGTATAGCTTACATCATTGATCACGGAATCTACCGATGCGATGGCCAAAATGTTGAGCTGCCTATCTTGAACGAGCTTTGCAACTCCTTTAATCGTCAATCGACCCAACTCACGACCGCTCTGGTCAAAGCTGATGATCTCTTCAGTACCACGATCTACCACGTAAATGAGTTCATCAAATCCCGCAACCACATCCGTAGGCTCTATGAAGCCTTCGATGATTGGCTGCACAGGAACGTATGCCACATCCCTGGCCTGAAATTGAGGCGCGTCAATGAATTCAAGATCGGTTTTCTTTCCAAAGAATCCTTCGCAACCAACAAACAAACCGAAGGTGGGAATGAGCGCGTATGTAATCCACCTTTTCATTCTCGCTTGTCGTTATTGATCATCACATCCAATCCAAATAAATGCAGTGTTCCTAAATAGAGGGTAGGGTTTACCGCATAATTGACGTTTACGGTATTCCGCCCTAGCCGCGTTTTGTATCCAATGCCCAACGTTGGTAGGTTTTCACCAGCCACATTCAACTTGTAGCCAAGCCGAACGAATACGGTGCGCATGTATTCGTATTCTACACCCAACCGAATGTTTTCGCTGTTGTCATTTGGATGCTCTAGTTGCATTGCGAACATCACGCTTTGGTCCTCCAACTCAATGGGCTTGAACGAAGCACCCAGTCGAAAAATCGTTGGAACGGAAAACTGATCGAGACTCACGTTTTGGCGATTATAGGATTCGGAAATGTTCCCATCGCGAAGGATGGAGTTACCTCCAAAATTTTGGACAACGATACCGAATTTGAGGTCTTTGACATCGGTGGTGTATAAGAATCCGAGATCAACAGCAGCAGTTGTATTGGTGAATTGGGCCAATCGTTCGTGGATCATTTTCAAGTTAGCTCCAAAGGAAAAGCGATCTGAGAGCATCTTAGAGAAGGCGAGCCCCGCAGAGAGTTGATTGGCATAAAAATATTCGCCGGTACCTTGTGGCATGAATTCGGTTCTGACCTTCATCGCCCCGCTCGACAAATAGTTGAGATTCACGCCCACCGCGCTGCTGCTCGATTTGAGGGGCACGCTAGCGCTCAACCAGCCCTGATGCATGCCAGCCCCGATGATCAAATCGCTTACCGCGATGTGGATGCCGTTGGTTTGAGAAAGCAATGCGGTGTTGTGCGAGGTGGCCATTCCGTCTGCGCTCAGCGTCAAGTTGGCACCGCCCAAGGCCATGGACCGTGCACTGTTGTCGTTTTTCAAGAACGTAAGGGTCGACACGCCTACGCGCTGTCCTCCTAAATTGGTCAAGAGCTGCCCTCGAACGCCAAGCGACAAGAACAAGCATAATGCAACGATATGGAGGCGCTCAATCATTAGAATTTGAAGCTGATGCCATAGAGGATTTGCCGAGGAGTAGTATATCGAGCCGGGTCCGTGGGGGGTTCACTGCGATCGAGGGGGTCCGGATAAGCCAGGTCACGCCAACTGTCCGGAACAGGATCGCCATATTCATAAGCCCTGCCAGTTACCGGGTTTACGATTTGTGTATTGCGACGGTTAAACATGTTTTTGATCTCAATGCTGATCGAGAGGCCTCTTCCTTTTGAATTGACAAAATCACGCGTGATCTTCAAGTCCACCCAAGTCCAGGCCTGTCCGATGTTCGCGTTAGGCCGATTGTCATCGCGGACGTACAGCGGGCGACCTATGTCGTTCGTGCCATTGTAGACATGAGGGGTATAGCGAAGGCCCGATTTATACGTACCCGAGAGAAAGGCGCGAAACCCTTGCAAAGAGAAACGTCCGATCTTGATGTTGGAATCGGGTAGAAAAGTAATTCCTGCCTTGAAGTCCCAAGGCCGATCCCAAGCCAGGTATTGTTCTTTTGTGGTATTCACGAAGCCAGTTTGTCGGATTTGCAACAGGGATTCTGCTGCCGAATTCGACTTTCCTGTTGCCACTTGATAGGCGCCGTTGAAAAACGTGCGCAAGTATTTACCCAATCGGTAGTTCACCCCCAATTCAAGCCCGATGATCCTGGCGTAATCCTGGTTAATGGATGTAGTGCGGTCTACCAGCCTGCCGGTTTGGTCTTCAAGCACAATCGTGCGCGTCACGATGTAATCGTACTTGTCATTGTTGAACGCAGCAAAGGTGATGCCGAGATCCTTCGTCACCTGCGACTTGATTCCGAGTTCATACGAAACGGTGGTTTCCGGTTTTAGGTTCGGATTCCCAATGCGAGATAGGTAACCCCGGTCCTGAAAAACAGGATCCAATCCGGCGTAGATGAAGCGAGGATGCGGGAGGCGCATGCTGTGTCCGTAATTGAAATAGAGCACATTGTTCTCAGTCACCGGGAATGACACATTTAAGCGAGGCAGAAAACGTGCTTGGAATCGCCTTCCGAAAACCGGAATGGTGCGACCCGCGTATTGAGAACGAACCTCTTGAATAATCAGCGCATCGGGATCCTCGATTGCGTCATCCACAAACGAACCGTACGCCCAATAATTGAGTCGAAAGGCCAGCGTAGCACTGATTCCTTTATAGGTCATATTATCCTCAGCAAACAGGCCGCCATTCGCTGCATTGGCCTTCCAAATGTCGTTGCTAGATCCAACGCTGATCGAAGGTGTCGTAAAGGTATCGTTGATCTGAATGGGCGCGCCTACCCAAGGACTAGAAACGTCGGCCCATTGGTACTGCGTCTCCTTGTGTTCTTGGCCAAAAGTCCACTTGTGGATCTTGGACTCCGGGTAGTAATGGAGGATGTTCTTAATCGTATACTCCTGCACATAATGGTCGTGCCACACGGTACTGATGCCGTCGTTATTGATCAGCCCCGAAGGCGCGTTGACGTAGACAACGTCATCTCCAGGGTTGAAGATCGAAACCGGGTCGGTGATGATGCTCCGAGGATCGTAGATCTGGTCGATGGTTTCTTCCCGAAACGGCCTTCCATTGGCGTCGGCCCTTAGGTTGGTGAAGAGGCGGCCAAAATTCGAACGCAAACTCCATTTGTTGCTGGGGAAGGAATAGGTCAAGCCCAGTACGCTGAGGTTCGACTGATGCGTGTACGTGGTAGCATTGTCGAGCTCGTTGCTGAAATCGTATTGATAGCCAGGTTGAACCACGGTGTTGAATCCTACAATCTGCAGCGAACGCGTGTTTTGATTGATATTCAAGGAATGTTGGTTGGTAAAGAACAGCTTAAACCCGGGTCGGACGGTATAGGCCAATTTTACCGTATTCGACCATCGATTGTCCTGACGCGGCGCCCACAGCGAATCGTTTCTAAAAAATAGGGAGGAGTGAAGTTGGTCCGCCTGTTCGCCAAAATAGGTGTCGGTGAGCTGGACACTTGCGCTGGTGAAAAGCGTGAGTTTCTTTTTCGTTCCCGGAATCGGCGTGGCGAGCGTCAATTCCCAGTTGTCGGTATTCCAAGATGAACCCTTGATTCGGTTGGTCAAGTAATTATCCGTAAGCCACCTTCCGCTTACTTCAAGCTTGTCTCCGCCTTCCCTGATCTGTGTGGATATTACCCCAGATGAGCCATCTCCGTATTCTGCGCTTGCACCGCCGGTTACTACTTTCAAGTCTTCGATTGAAGAGGAGCTCACATTCACGCCGAAGCCAGTACCAGCAAGCGGGTCCTGCGCAGAAATGCCGTCCACCACGTATTGCGTTTCGTAGACTCGGCCACCACGAATTTGAATTCCGTCAGGGTTTTCGCTCACCCCGGCTTGCATTTTGACCACGTCTTGAACGTCCCTCACGGCCATTTGCGCAATCGCATCGCGATCAATTCGAACCTCAGACTTGCCGCTCTCAAGATCGATCACGGATTCACCCACGATGATTACTTCTTGCAAAGTGTTTGATCGAAAACTCAACTCAGCGTCTAAGGTCTGGGTTGCGTCCTTTTTGAGTCGAATGCCGTTGTAAACTTGGTCACTGTATCCAATGAATGTCACCTTGATCGAATAATCGCCAGGTTTGATGCCTTCAATTATGTACTTCCCATCGATGTCTGAACTGGCGCCCAAGTAGGTTCCTACGATGACCACGGTCGCCCCCGGCAGTGTCTCCCCCGTTTCTTTGTCCTTGATGACACCGGTGAGCGTGGATTGTGAAAAGGCGATGGAAGCGCTGATCAAGAAAAGTGCGGTAGCCAAGAGCCCACCGAGAGTAGGCCGCAAGCGATCCAAGCTTGCATGCAATAGGTAAACTATTTGTCGTTCGTTCACCATCCAAACTCGGAATTGAATACGTGATCGAAAAAGCCCTGGATCGCGGCTTCATCCTTATCTACACGATGCAGCTCAAGCGATGTGAAAATGAAATTGGTTTTTCCATTGAGCCTTCGTTTTACCCCTACCGTGTTTGGCCCTGTCCAGTTATTCACTGGGGTGAGATTCGCCGAGTAAATCGGAATGGCGTCGCTCGATGGATAGATCGGATCCAGCGTGATGAATTCGCCTGAAATCAAGTCTGGATAACCCGATTCGAGGCCAATGGCCAAAGAGTCTGTTGGAAGTCGTGCAAACCCTACGGAAGAACTCAAACTGTCTACGGGTAATATTCCGAATAAGGCGCTGTTAGGATCCATATCATTCGCAAAACTTGAACTGATCAACAATTTCCCGCCGGCGTCTACGAATGTCTGTATTCCTGATGAGGCCAACTCAATGAGCAAATTCGCCTCGCTGGTTTGTGCATTCGTGAACTTGACATCGCTCGCGTACATCACCACTACTTCGTATTGAAGCAGCATCAGTGCCAGCGTGGGATTCCAAATCCGAGGTTGGTTTTTGGCGCCTTCGCTCTCCATGTTTATGAAGTCTGCGTCGAATCCTAGGGCACCTAAATAGCTGGGATAGAAGTTAGTTGGGCATTTGTCGTGCGCTCCAGTGATGAGGATATCGTGCGATTTACCGCGAAAGTAAATGCCGGTCAGCGTGTCTACTTGACTGCTCGACCCGGCAATGTCTACCGCCCGGATGTAGAGGTCATTGATGCCATTCACGTTCAGACCTTCGAGCGAGGGACCCACATCATTGACATCGAAATAGATTTTCGAAGGAGACTGGCCGCTGCTCTTCGGGTCATCAGGCACGATAGACACAAGGGTTTTTGTGTATTGTAAATCAACCCAATCACCGTCGTTGGCCTTGAGTTGGATGTTCGCTATTGTTTCAAATCCATCCAAGTCACTGGCTTCCCAAGTAAGCGTGAGAACGTTAAAAGCTGTATCGATTGGAAGAAGATCGCGATCAAACGCGATTTCTGGCGGGGTGTTCTTCAATGGGATCTTTAAATATGCAGGAGTGAGATCAATGGCCCCATCATTGTCCAACGCGCGTACCCAAAAATCGATGTCCACCGTATCGCTTCCCGCATCGATTGAAAACTTGAATGTACTGTCTTGATTGGGGGTAAACGTCCAAGTTTCCTGATCAAAGCTGATTTCATACCCGGTTACCACTCCGTCTGGGTCGGTTCCCCACCACTGCAATTCAATCACGCTGTTTAGCCTGTTCTCGCCGCTTAGATTGATCGCTTCAACTGAAGTAAACGTTTCCGGTGCCTTATTGTCGATTGGGTCGTCTTTCTTGCAGGTAGCAAACGCAAATAAAAGGCACAGCAACACAGCCATTCTGCTCAAAGGCAATGTATAATGTTTGGCTATCACGTCTGTGTTGTTGCGCTTAAATCGATTATCGCTTGATGATTGGAAGGACCTGTATTGATCTTCCGTTGGCATCCTTGACCTCGATGAAATACTGACCTGGAGCGATTTGGCCTAGTTGGAGGCTTTCATTAGAGCGTCGGGTCAAGCGCCTGATCAGCTCACGCCCTTGAACGTCGATCAGAGAAATGGAATAGACCGTTTTCCCATCAAACCCGCTTTGGATATGAATTACATCGGCGGAAGGATTTGGGTATACTGTGGTCTTGATATCATTGCTCACGGTGGATACACCAACCGTAACACAGGACTCGCTTGAGTCTACGTATATGGCGTTCACCTTGGTGGCCGTATCTGCGGCCCCGTCAACTGAATTTTCAGCGACCAAAGTCACGTCAAACCAACCACCGGAAGCATAAACCTTCATCGGGTTTTCAGCGGTGTCGTCGCTTCCATCCCCAAAGCCCCATTCAAATTGATCCGCAATAACTGAAGAGCGGTTAAAGAATTGGATAGTATCGTTGACACAGACGGTGTCTGCTGCGGCATGAAAGAGGGCAGTTACAGGAGCGTCACCATAGCCTACAACATCGTTGTTGTTTCGAGGGAGCAGTTTCATGTTGCCAAAGCTGTAGTAAAGAATACCGCTTATAGAGGTCAAGCTGTGCCCGTAATCCACGATGTAAGGATCTACGCTCATCGTTCCATTGGATGTAGTCCAAAGCGAGTCGTTGACATATGAGACGAACAAGGAACTGTTGCCACTAAGCCGTCCGGTGATTATTCTGCAGCCAGCGCTAGGGTTGAACTCGTCGGTTCCGATGCGGTATTCTGCATAGTTGTTGCTCGTCACGGCGTCGGCGTTTTGCTCAACTACATAGAGTCTGTTTCCAGAGGTAGGATGTTCCATTCGGACCAACATTCCTTCGTATTGCTCTTGAGACGCGGTGAGTACTGAGAAACTGTCGGGATTCAACACTACGGGACTGATAGAGCCTGTGCCGTCTACGCTCACCGAAGCGATGTCCGTCAGCGCCGTCATTCCAAAGCTCTCGGTTACCACGCCTTCTACGGTGACCAAATCACCTCGATTAAGTTGGCTGATGGTAGAACCTTGCTGCAGCCAAATTCCTGCAAAATTCAATTGCCCTTCTTGTTGAATATAGACGAATCCAAGATCGCCCGTATCCGTTGAGTTGACACTCGAAGTGACCACACCCGAGACCGAAACCGTCTGGTCTACATAAGGGCTAATGCCGTTGTTAAAGGGTGTGTATTGCACATCAAAAATGCTCAATCCGTTGTTCCGTACTCGATAGAGGTAGGTGTTGTTGTTTGGGTCATTGCTTGGAAGTGTTGTGACGAGGCCACTGTCGTCTTGCGCGGTGATGTACCATCGAATGAGGGTACCGTCCGCTTGAGCAGGAATGTCAGCCGTATAGGTTTCTCCAGAAACAAAGCTCATGCTCACCGGGGTAAAGGATCCACCAGATGCGCCCGTGGCATAGTAAACGGTTGCACTCGATACGTTTCCATCGTTGTCGGTGATGTCGCTGGTGATGGTCACGTTCTGTGAAGATGTAGGGACCAATGGCGTTCGTGCGATGTTGAAAATCCGAGGGGCCGCAGCTCCGTACACATAATCGGAGGCTTGGAACGGGTAGAGCTCGTAACCCCTTCCGCTGAATCCGGGGCAATTGTTTTTGCTGTGCGCAATGATGCCTCGAATGGTATCGAGTTGGTCGCCTACATTTGGTGCGACAAATGTTCCCCCTTCAGCAGGTAGTTTCTGGACAATAAAACGATCCGATACGTTGAGTAAGTTGCCGAATTGATCCTCGATGTTGAAGCTGACGCGACTTCCTCCGGAGAAAAAATCTACGGAGGCGACTGTGGCACCATAGATCTCGACATATGTACCTTCCCATTGCTCGCCCGTTTCTAGTTTGTTGTTTCGTTCGTCGTCGTTCAAATCCGAAATCTGAGCTTCGATGGCGTAGATAGGTTGGCCTTGTCCGATGATCGTGATGGACGAACCTTCCAATGGGAGGAGTTCAGTCTCACCATTGTAATCTTCGACGACACCAATGATCTCGACCGAATCTCCAGCAACCAAGTTGTGTGGATCTTCAGATACGCTCGTACCCCCTAGGCTGAAAAGGTCAATTCCTTTATAAGCACCACCGGAGCCTTGTTGTAACCATAGGTTTTTGTGGCCATTGGTAGCGCCTACGCCGCTGGGTACCGCTAGGTTCCCATCCATGACCACCTTGGCTCGTACGGTAACTGTGTCGCCTAAGTAAAAGGTCTGGTCGTCGCAGTTTCCAAGTGCAGATTGGGTCACCGTTTGAATTTGTTCAATGGTGACAACTGGATATTGTGCCCTCAAGCCGGTTATTGCGGCGAAGGCGATGATGAATGTGAGTACGGATCGTTTCATGATCTAGATTTGATTGACTATTTAATAATGACGAATTTTTCTTTCCAAATTTCTCCTGATTCCAAGTCCTCTACAGAGAAGAGGTAGGTGCCACGCGCAATGATCTGAGCATTGTCACTGAGCAGGTCCCAGCTGTGTTCACCTCCCGCAAACACCGTTCGATCGGAATTGGAATAGGTGTCGTACCAGCGGATATCACTTCCGTTGTACGCCGCGTCGTGCTGAATGGTTTTTACGATGTCACCCGACAAGGTAAAGATTCGAATCACGCAGCGTTCCGGGAGGTTCGCGAAGTTGAGTTTCCTGTCTTCTTCAAACGATGAACCCCCTTCCCATGAGGCGCCCCCGTAATAGGGATTTGGGTAGGCAAAAGGCTTATGCCGTTCAAGGCTGTCACGCATTTCCTGGCTGATCACAGCTTTAAAAGGAGCAAGAGGACGCGCATAGGGATCGTACCGTTCGTTGACTTCCGTGCCTGGAAATACGCGAAATGCATTGCTGAGTGCCGAGCTTTCCAAGGATTCAAGGCGGTTCCCTTCATCGCCTTGGTCAAACGCAGTTAATGCAAACGCGTATTGCCAACCATTGACCAAATTATCAATGGAATACTTATAAGAGTATACCGTGCTGTCTTCATCAAAGCGAATAGGGCTTTCTAACTGAACGGACTGAAGGCCGGTTTCGTAGAACAGGCCGTTGCCTTCAAGGTCCAACGCTGCGATGGGTTTGAGGTCAGAAGTGAGGTCGGCGCTTTGCGTTACATCGAATCCCAACTTCGTCAAGTAGAGTCTGTACCCTTCAAAATCTTCTTTTTGGGTAATCGGGTCAACCGATCGTTCGGCGTTGTCGGCCCAGTAGATGTCCATCCCTTTGTCGCGTGCCACTACCTTGGTCTTGGGAATGTTGGGTGGAGTGGGAAGGATGAACCGGGTAATTTTTCCATCGCCGTCGCGATCCTCATTTGGATCCAGAATTCCATTGAAATTCACATCCTCTCCATTGTACGCCGTTTGAGCCCACAATGCATTTTCAATCAAATTGGCTTGTTGCGTCGGGTTGTTTTCTTGGTTGGCCTTGCCGTCTTCGTTCTTCTTCGCAAAAATCCAAGCCCATGCAAATTCAATGGACTCACCGGGCTCCAGGGTTTGGAAGGGGCCCACGGAAACCAAATCGCTACGATTCCCGGGTTGTTTTAATGTTTCTTGTATGGTAGAAGACTGGAACTGGCCGCACCGCGGATCAGGAGATCCCGTTTCTGTCCAACACGGCCATTGGTTGAAACCGTCGCGCATTTTGTCGTAGCGCTGGAGTTCACTGTTTGGAAAGAAGAATACCGGTTGCCCGACCGAATTGAATTGCCATGTTTGGTAGTTGACCTTGAACGAAGTGTCGATGCGCGGATGATGGAATCCGTTCTTGTCCTCCGCACCGAGAAATTTATGCCCTATGTAACTCTCGGTATTCCCTACATCACCCGTTGCGTCGAAACAATAAGCGAGGGAAAGAGAGTCGATAAATCCGTTTCCTCCTTTGTCGTAAAATGCACTACCGCCTTGACCTGCTGGCGTGATGTTGGTATTTCTGACTACTTCGTTGGCCCACATGGATACATAGGCATTTTCGATGGTGCTGTTGCCATTGTTGGTGACTGTATAGTTGCATATCACCATGAAATCGCTAAACGCGTAGTTCCAATTATACGATTCGAAATGGACGTCGAGGCCCATCGGATTGTCGTGGCCGCTGATTTGGATTTGTGTGCCAGGAACGAGTACGTTTTGATCCGTAAAATCGGCGACAAAATCTTGGTGTGAAACCGCACTTGCACTGAAGTTAGGGTTGTCAATTAAGCTTGAGCGTTCTTGAAACGTAGAACCAAGCGGCGCAGTAAACTCGTAGCCGGCTCGGCCAGGACTGTATCCGCTGGTTTGATCGTAAGCGCATGTTGATACAGCCACGGAAGCACCGTCAATTAGCCCGCCTACCCAAATGCCAGCTTCGAATAAGTGCTCAATCCCCGAATTCGCTGGAAACTCTGCCGACGGATAGCCGAGGATGTCGTAACTGCCCCTGAACGCATTGCCAAACGTGCCGACGTTATTTACCGTCAATCGAACGTTTGAAACCGTGGTGAGCTTTTCGTCGAAAGATTCTTGGGCTTGAAGGCCCAAGAAGGAAACTAAAAACAATATGGAAAAGACTATCCGTCGCATCGGGCCAACAAAAGTATATCTGCCCGAACTTTTGAAGTTAACGGATGGTTAATTCTAGGAAGAAGTTATCAATAATATTTGCCCCGTTCGTCTTTTACTCCCGCGCCTTTCTTCAGTGCGTTGTAAACTTGACTATTTACACGAGACGCCATGTTTCCAGACTCCGTGCGTTTGATGTTGCTCAAATCAGCTTCGGCTTCTGGACTGGTTCTCGACTTGACTTGGATGACAAAGACCCCTCGATTTCCGTGGATCGGTTGTGATACGTTGCCTTCTGGAAGGCTGAACACATTTCCTAACACCTTCATTTCTCTACCGAGTCCACCGGGAAGAGAGCCTTGAGCAAACGTAACGTTGTTCGCCGTTTTTACATCAACTCCGAGTGCCTTGGCCGCTTGTTCCAATGTCGTATACGAACCTAATTGCTCCTTGACCAAGCGAACCTTGCGCTCATTCGCAACTTCTGCGTAGATGAGTCTCTTAGCTTCTTCTAAAGGCATGGTTCCTGCTTCTGTAATGCTAGTAACCACCGCTACTACAAAAAAGCGATTGTTCTCAAACGGTGCAGATACGTCTCCGATCTCTGCTTCAAATGCCCATCGTACGATGTCTCTGGCATTGGTAATCGGCCCTACATTTTCATCAACCATCCGCAAGCCTTCTATTGGCTCTATTCTGATTTCGCCCGCTGGCTGGTCAAACGACTCGATGGTTTGATGCTCAATACTGAATCGGCTTGCGAGGTTATACATCGCATCGGATGTTTCTTTGCTCGGCTCGATCACTCGGTCAACCGCTGCCATAAGGTACTGAGGCTTGTAGGTTGTCTGGTCAGTAATGTAGATCAAATGTGCACCGAACTGTGATTCTACAATCACCATATCACCGGTCTTGCCAGAAAAGCTCGCTTTTTCAAACTCAGCGACCATTCTGCCACGCGTAAACCAATCGAGGTCACCCCCTTTGACTGCGGATCCGGGATCTTCTGAAAATTCAGAGGCAAGTGCTTCGAAATTCTTATTGGCCAGCGCCACCGTACGAAGCGAGTCAAGCAATGACTTTGCGTTGTTCATTTGGGCCGTATCGCCTTCGGAGACCGAAATCAATATATGGCTCGCCCTCACAGAATCCGGTGAGTTCTTGATGCCAATCAACTTGTAAAGTCGGTACGTACCACCCTCGTTGACGGGGCCAAACACAGTGCCTACGGAAGCTTTCACAACGGTATCAGCGATGGCTGGACTGAGGTCCTTCTTCGATTGGTATTGTATCAATTGGCGCAGTTGACCTTCGGCGTTTTCTGCTACGAAAGCGGAATCGTTCGTATCCGCTTCGAACTCGGGACGGAGCTCCATCAACTCTTCTTCGATGGCTGCGATGTCTTCTGGGGTCGGCATTACTTCAAGGAATGCAAGCTTCAACGCCCTCGCTTCCTCTTCTACCTTGAAACGGTTTTCGTTTTTGTGCTTTTGGAAATAAGCCGCTAGCTCTTCGTCAGTAGGCTCATACTCTTCGCCGTTCATGGTGGCAAATTCTTTCAATACGTAGGAGAACGTCGCTTGGCCTGACTTCTCCGTAGAAATTTGACGTGCCTCCAAACTCGATACGATCATTCCTTTGCTCAGGAGCATTGTGTATTTCTCGGTTGCAATGTCTTGTTGAATGGCCTTTTCGATCGGTAGCCAATCCCGCGAGTTTTCGCTGTTCAATAAATTCGAAATTGCTTGAAGAACACGGTCCGAATTCAACCCTCCCGTTCGTTCATCGCGAAATTGTTCGATGATTTGCCCGCTCTGTGGATCCGTAAAATATTGGTAGAGTACACTTCCTGGCTTCGTGTTACGAACTTGGTCCAAAATTTCGTCTGCCGTCACGGTCAAGGCGAGTTGCTTCAGTTGCGTCTCGAGGACACGCTCTCGAATCATTCCCTCCCAAATCCGCTCGCGGATCGACTTTTTTGCCTGTTCGGTAGCACCTTCAACGCCGTATTGTGCGTCGATCGCTTCTTGAACACGGATTTCAAAATCTTGCATGGATATTTCATCACCGGCGATCGTACCGATTACTTGTTCCTGTTGGGTGAAGATGTTGGATCCTCCACTGAAAAGATCTCCGAGTAGGAAGAGCACCATTGCCATGCCAATGAGCACGATCAATAATCCTGATTGCTTTCTGATACTACCTATAGCTGCCATGAAATTCTAGCTTTTACAAATGGGTCGCGAAAATACAGCTTGAAATGAAATTATACTCCCTAATTTCCACTTTCTGAGGGACGTACATATACTTCTTCGATCTTGTTGTCGCTCACTTCTTTTATCTCGATGATGTAATCGGCAATTTCGATCGTGTCTCCAACCTCGGGCAAGTCTTCGTGTTCATGGATGACTAGGCCTGCAAGTGTCTCATAATCATCATGTTCTGGAAGGTGAAGGTCGTATGTTGAATTGATGTAATCAATTTCTAGCCGTGCGCTAAAGAGGAAGGAACGATCTTCTAGCTTTTCTTCTTTCAGCTCTTCAGAATCGTGTTCATCTTCAATTTCACCAAAAATTTCTTCTACGATGTCTTCCAATGTCAGCATTCCAGACGTGCCTCCGTATTCATCCACCACCAAGGCGACGTGCTTTTTTTGTTCAATTAGAATTTTGAGCACTTTGTCGGCGGTAGTTGTCTCGGGGATGATCGCCAAGGGCCGGAGGACGTTTTTAACCGCCTCGGGCTTGTTGAAGAGCTCGAACGAATGCACATATCCGATTACATTATCGATCGACTCTTTGTAAATCAGGATTTTAGACAAGCCTGTATCCACGAATTTCTTGGTTAATTGCTCCACCGAATCCTCGAATGACAGGGCTTCAATTTCGTTGCGAGGCACCATGCATTCCCTCGCTTTGATGTTTGAAAAGTCCAAGGCGTTCTGGAAAATTTGCAGCTCGTTTTCCATCTCCGACTCTTCATGCCCAGCGGATGTCGCTTCCTTTACGTAGTGATCTAAATCTACCCGTCCAAATGAATACTCGCTCTCTTCAAAACTCACGGCAAAGATCTTCATGACATACGTCGCTATGAGGAAGAAGAGCCAGACGATGCCAAACAAGGGCGCGCAGATCAAGATGACAGGAAGTAGAAAATATTCAAGTTTCCGATTGGGGTTGATCCTGAACAAAACTTTCGGAAGGAACTCTGCAAAGATGAGGATGATCAGGGTGGAGACGATGGTTTGGGAAAGCAGAACAAGTCCCTCCAGTGTACTTCCCATAGGGATAAACGATAAGGATAGGCGAATGGGGTTTTCGAGCACCCTCGCCATGAAGATTCCGTACACCACTAAAGCGATGTTGTTTCCTAATAGCAGGGTCGAAATGAACTTGGATTGGTGCCGCAAAAAGTAGCTGTAGACTTTAGCGGGAAACACCCCGAGCTTTTTATCCAGCTCAATTTTCAGTTTGTTTGACGAGACGAATGCGATCTCCATTCCGCTGAAAAAAGCAGACAACACCAAGGAAACCAAGATGGAAGTAAGGATCAATAAAAACGATGAGTCGTCCATGGTACAGGTCTAGCGGTCAGCGGGGCTCAGGAGTCCTTCTCTTGTTCACGCTCATGTCGCTTTCTCATATAGTAACGAAGATAGAAAAGTGAAGCCGCTACCAGCGCCATGATGAATGAAATACCTGAGCTGGCCAATCCGAATTTGCCCAATTGATACACGGCGAAGATGAACGTTCCGATGGCAACTACTAGCCAAAACCGCTCCATGATGATGTTGTACTTCTGCATAGTTTCCTTATTCGATGGGCGTTTCCACTTGCGTAGAATCCTCTTCTTGGTCAATGGTAATGCGACCTTTTATGTTTTTAATCTCATAGGATGAAAAATCTTCTTCAGCTTCCAAGCCATCTCCGTAGAGAATTTCGGTCAACGTGGTGATTTTGACGAACTTGTCGGTGTAGATCTTGCCTTCTTTCTCATTCCACGTCAGCTCTTCGGTATTGAGCATCTTTCCTTCCTTGTTCATGAGGATAACGCTGTCTTTGGCCACCATGATATTCTCGTCCGTATAGTTGGTAGCACGCTCCGCGGTCAATTCGGATTCGATGTCACCATAGAAGTTGTATGAAGTCACTTTGATGCCTTCTGAAAATTCGTCGATGGGTTGTTCTTGGTTGGGATAGCGTTCGATCCTTCCCGCTTCAATCACAAAGCTTGTCTTGCCCGAGTCGGTATAGACTATGCGCGAATTCCGAATCGTTTGTAGGGGAAGCTTCCCATAACTGGTGACGCGCTGTACTTCCTCAAGGTCGGTGACACATCCAGAAACAAACATCCCGGCCAAAAGCATGGCCGGGATGAATAAGCGATATGTCGTTGAAGGGTTCAAGTCAATTGTCTCGAGTGCGAACCGAAGTAGACTCTCCGATCCAGCAATCAAAGGTATATGTAGTACCCTCATTGATGCCATGGAAGAAACAATCTTCTTTTTTAGGGAACTGGGCGGTGTATGAATTGATCATGCGCTGCGCCTCTTCTGCTACTGAAGGGTCAACACTTTTAGCTCTCGCAAATTTGTCAACCGCGGCCCAGTACGCTGCTCGTCCTTCGCATTCGTTTCCTCCACAGTCTTTTTTGCCTTGTACGTAGGCATGACCGATGATCATGTAAGCATCTCCTGAGTTTGGATTGATGCCCAACATTTTCAACGCATAAGCCTTGGCGGTTTGTGGTTGATCGAGCTGCAATAGACAATTCGCACCGTATTTGTATGCCTTGTACAGTAGATCACTGTCTTGGCTTCCCTCATACACTTCTTTGTAGAACGAATGCGCTTCCTTGTACTTCTTCTTCTTGAAGTAGCTCATCGCGATGTCGTATGCTGAAGTAGCCGTAGGATTCGCTTTGTGTATTCCAACGGCTGCTTTTTGGTATAAGTCAGAATCGTCGCACTCTTGCTTTCCGAGTAGCTTCACAATTTTGTGAAGAAGATCAATGTCGGTTGGATTCTCTTTGTACTGCACTTTAAAAATGGCGATCAACTCTTCGCAATTGGCAATGGAACCGATCATCTTGTCGATGTTGGCTAACGCAGTTTCATAAGCAGATTTCATGCGCGCATCGGTCTGGGTTGTGATGTTGTGGTCCACTGCTGTAGTCAGGCGATCATACAGGTCGAAAAGCAACTCTTTGTCGGCCAGTTTTTTACGGTACATGTCATAGGCAGACTTGTACAAATAGATGCTAGCACCCGCTTCCATATCATTCCCTTGGAGCTCAAGGCTCTTGTTCAATGCCTCATATGCGCTCTTGGGGTCGTCAGATCGGTACTTGATCATGTCAGAACCTTTTCGACCGAGGATGTAGCCTTCTTTTCCTGCAGCTCTTCCGAAGTGTTCGATGCGCTGGTCATAGATCCAGAAAAGCGTGTCGATCAGCTGTTCTTTCCGCGCCGCGTCTTTTTCTTCGTCAGCCAAGGCTTGGAAGAGCTTTACGCCGTTGATCCATAGCGATTCGGTTGCTTTAGGGCAAATGGTTGAGGCCTGCCTCCATCCTGGAAGAGCGTCATTATAATTGTCCTGCTTGAAATATTCGATGTAGAGGGACAGGTTTTGCACGCAGCTCACGCTATCCTCCGCATTGGCAGTGTAGGTTCGGATTTGGGCATTTGCCATTTGACCTACAAAGACCAGAGCAACCAAGCTCATCACAATTCGTTTCATATCTCTCAGTTTTAGTATCAGTCGTATTTACGTTTTGCGAACCAACGGTCAAATTGATTCGGCGTTATGGTTAGTCCTAAGTGAAGGTTTAAATAGTTCTCTGTCACCGGCAGACCAGCACTTCCTCTTCTTGCATATTCGATGCCAAGGTTGAGCATAGAGCTAGACCGCGACGCAACAATTGGAATTCCGAGGCCTGCCGAAGCTCCAATGCGCGACGGTTGCACCCCGTTCACGTTGAGGCGCGTTTGCTCATAACTCAAACCTGCACGGTAACGGATGATCTTGGTCAATTGTTTATAGGAAGTTGGGTCAGGGGTGTATTCTACACCGGTAGAAATGCGCAGGTCGTCGTTCAGTCCAGCATTGACGCCATCGATTTCCAATTGCGACCATTGAGTTGTTGTGACGTCGATTCCGATGTTGATGCGATTGTCATAGGTCATGCCCACACCTACGCCAAAACTGGCGGGGGCCTGGGTTGGATTTTTTGATAACCGATAGTCGACCGTGTCGATGAGGCGTGGAGCATCCGAGCCGCCGTCAAAAGTGTACGCCAACGAATGTGAGTTGGTGTTGAGCACCATGGAAGGGTGGTAGTATCCCCCGATTGAGAAACTCCCAATCGTGCTAGACTCGTCTTTCTTTTTGAAATCTAGGCGACGTGTGTAGAGTAAGCCAAAACGCACATCGGCAGCGCTGATTTGATTTTGTTCTTCGCGGTAAAGGTTTGAGCCAGCGAGCGCCGACAATGAATCTACCATGGTCATTCGATTCCGAAAAATGGAGCCGAATACGTAGGACCCTACCGCTCCAATAGTAAGCGTATTGACCCTTCCCGAATCGGCAATCAAGTCGTATCCCGCTCCAAAGAAGGCGCTGTTGATACCGCCTTCACCCACGAAGCGATATTCTACGACGTCGAATTCAGGGTGTGCTTCGTACGACACCACATCGTATCCTTGTCTCGAGTAAGGTTTGATTCCAAAGCCGAAGGCAGCACGCCGTTTGCGTTTGTTATCGTTGATCAGTGGAAAAGCGAAGGAGAAATTTTCGATCGAAACCAAATTGTTCGTTTGAGTGGAACCATTCGAATTGAGCGTGAGCAATTCGTTTCGAAAATCAAAATTGAACGTAGGGCGCGTGACGTAAGCAACGTTGGCTGGATTCGTCAGGTTGATGTTATGGGTGCTGAGAATGGCAAGATTCGTATGCGACATACCCGCCTGCGCTGTCAATGGACTGTAAGGCGCATCGCCTATGCCATAAATGGAGTACGGCGATAGGGTGTTCGTTTGAGCGAAAGAAGTCGCTGCAAAGAATAAACTACAAAGGGCGAAAATCGCTCGAATCATTCAGGTACTGTATTGTAAAGGAGAATCGAATTGATTCCCTCCAAAACCAAATTTGGGGCTGCAAAAATGGTATTTTCAATGTGTTGCTCAAAGATAGAAGCGTCACCGCCTGTTAAAATTACAACAAGATTTGGGTAAGTGCCCGTGAAATGGGCGATTAAGCCATTGATTTCATGCGCCATTCCATAGAAACTTCCGAAGGTCAGGGATGAAACAGTGTCGATTCCGAGTTTTGACGGAGATGTTGTAGGCGCCACCAAGGGCAAACGCGCGGTGAAATGATGCATTGCGTCAAGCCTCATTTTATATCCCGGAGAAATGCCACCTCCTAAGTGAATGCCTCCCGGTTCGATCAGATCGTATGTCACGCACGTGCCGGCGTCGATGACCAAGACGGGGTGCGAAGGAAAGCGTCCAAGTGCACCCACCACGGCACAAATGCGATCGATTCCGAGGCTCTCAGGCGTTTTGTATTGCGTTGTTACAGGAGTAGGAGTGCCCTGATCGATTTCTAAGACGTGCACTTTACTCGGAACAGCAGCCTTCCAGTCATCACTTTGCCTTCCAACTTGAGCCAGAGCAATGTGACTTATCTCGTACTTGCCTAAGAACATGGAGATTGCCGCGGACAACTCTTCATTGATTGTGAGGTGTAATTCGAGCAATTGCTTGTTTTCAAACACACCCATTTTGACCCGTGAGTTCCCAATGTCAATGACTAGGTTCATTTTGTCAGATAAAAAGCTTGGTGATTTTGATTAATTTCTACTTTTGCCGCCCTGTTCTTAGGAACGAAGCTACGAGAAATAGCGCAGCGGCGGTGCGGTAGCTCAGTTGGTAGAGCAACGGACTGAAAATCCGTGTGTCGGGGGTTCAAATCCCTCCCGCACCACAATTAAAAAAGGCGACCCATACGGGCCGCCTTTTTTTGTTTCCCATGAACGCACAATCCACAGGCAAACTCAATGAGTCGTTGTGATTGTGAAGGTTCTTTTTACTGGATATCATAGGCGTGGATGTAGCCGGATGGTATACAATTCACTACTCGATCGATGCGAATCACGATCCTTCGGATTTCAATCGGTAAGGATACCTTTGAACCATGGACCGTACACCGAAAGTGATCATCTTGCTCTACCTGCTCTTGGGCTATGTTATCGCTCAATTTGCGTGGTGGGGATATTCGATATACGACCTGAGTGCTGAGCTGATCCAAGCAAAAGACGCATTGGCTGCCTCCACTGAACTGGGGACTTCGGTTGAGTCAAACGAGCTTCGAAGAAAAATTTGGATGATTCTCGGTGAGGGAAGTGTGTTTCTTTCTTTATTGATCATCGGTGCTTATTACATCCGAAAGTTCATCTTGAGGGAGCATCGATTGGCAAAGCAAGAGCGAAATTTTCTCTTGTCGACCACCCACGAATTCAATTCTCCCATTGCCGCGATCAAACTCAATCTGCAAACCCTCGCTAGGCGCGAGGTCACCGGAGAGCAAAAGCAATCCATCTTAGACGGTGCATTGTCTTCTACCCTGCGTTTGGAAGGCTTGGTTTCCAATATTCTAATGGCATCTCGATTGGATGCAGGAAAACTTGAGCTACTTACAGAGAAGCTTGATATGACAGAATTGCTGGGAACAATGAACAAGCGGTACAGTTCCATTGCCTCATCGTCTGGAGGTCGCTTGATATTGCAACCTGATGGAGATGCTTGTATCCACGGAGATCGGAATGCGGTTGAATCGTTATTTGGAAATTTGATCGAGAATGCAATCAAATACGCCCCAGGTACCCCTGTTACCATTGGCTACGAATGTGTATCGGGAAAGGTCAAAGCGTTTGTTGCCGATACTGGGAAAGGGATTGTCATGGGTGAAAGAGCAAACATCTTCAAGAAATTCTACCGCACCGAAAACGAGGAGACGCGTAGTCAGAAAGGTAGAGGATTGGGGTTGTACCTCGTGAAGGAGCTGGTTGAGCTGCACGGAGGACGGATGGAAGTGACGGACAACGCTCCTAGCGGAGCTGTATTTACCGTAGAATTCAAGGAATACAAAGCATGAACAGGAAAGTAGCGTTGGTAATATTGGATGGATGGGGCTTCGGAGATGGAAGCAAAGCAGATGCGGTCGCTTCAGCCGACACCCCATTTTTTGATGGCCTCATGCAGCGTGCCCCTCACAACACACTAAAAACGTTTGGAGAGCATGTAGGGCTTCCGGAAGGACAAATGGGCAACAGCGAAGTCGGTCACCTCAATATCGGGGCCGGTCGGATCGTCTATCAGGATTTGGTCAAGGTAAATCGCGCAGTGGCCACCGGGGTGTTGAAGGAGAACCCGGCCATTCAAAACGCCATTGCATATGCTAAGGAATCCAACGTTGCCATCCATCTGATGGGTCTGGTGAGCGAGGGTGGCGTGCACAGCCATCAAGATCACCTGCACGCGCTGATCGACTTGCTCGACGATGCTGGCTTGGACAAGGTTTTTGTGCATGCTTTTACAGACGGTAGGGATACGGCGCCGAAAAATGCCGTCGAATGCATCGGTAGACTGGTCAACCACACGCAAGGAAAAAACGCCAAGCTCGTTTCGATGATCGGACGGTATTACGCAATGGATAGGGACCAACGCTGGGAACGGATCAAGCTGGCATATGATTTACTCGTAAACGGCAAGGGTAATCCAACAAACAATTTCCAACAGAGCTGCAAAAATCTTTACGAAGAAGGCATTTCGGATGAGTTCTTTACTTCACAAATCATAGCAGACCGCTCAGGTCGGATCCGAGCCGAGGATGTGGTCATCTGCTTCAATTTCAGAACCGACCGATGCCGGCAAATCACTACGGCACTTACCCAACAGGATTTCCCCGACTTCGGTATGACCAAGCTGCCTCTGCACTATACTACCATGACGCGCTACGACGAAAAATACGAGAACGTCAACGTCGTATTCGATAAGGACAATTTGAAAAATACGGTAGGGGAAGTGGTCGCCTCGGCTGGAAGAACTCAACTCAGGATTGCCGAAACCGAAAAGTATCCGCACGTAACCTTTTTCTTTTCAGGAGGAAGGGAAGCTGCGTTTGAAGGCGAGACCCGAGAAATGGTAAATTCACCGAAGGTGGCGACCTATGACTTGCAACCAGAAATGAGCGCACCAGAGGTGACCGAGCGTGTCATCCAATCCATTGACAAAGAACAACCTGATTTCATTTGCCTGAATTTTGCCAATCCTGACATGGTTGGTCATACCGGGGTGTACAATGCAATCATCCAAGCGGTCGAGACAATTGATGCTTGCTTAAGGCAAGTAGTAGAAGCGGGTAAAGTGGCGGGCTATGACTTCGTCATCATTGCGGATCACGGCAATGCGGACATTGCATTTTTACCTGACGGAACACCTCACACATCGCACACCTTGAATCCGGTGCCTTGCATCGTTATGTCGAGCCAGGTTGCGAAGGTCAATCAAGGAATACTGGCCGATGTGGCTCCGAGTATTTTGAAGTTGATGCACATTGATCAGCCGAAAGAGATGACGGGTACCCCGCTGTTTTGAAGGAATATTGAGCATAAAAAAAGCCCCGCATCTGCGGGGCTTTTCATGTATCGAATCAATCGAAATTATTCGATGATGATCTTTTCGAATGTGGTACCCGTCTCGTTAGAAACCTGCATAACGTACACACCAGAAGCAAGGCCGTTAAGGTCGATGCTGGTAGTAGTTCCGTTCGCAATGTTCATTGAGCTCGTGTAAACCAAATCACCCTTCAATGATTGGATTTCAACATTCACTGTCTCAGACTTAGCTGCTTCAAACGCAACACTGAATACACCGTTGTTCGGGTTAGGAAGCACAGTGAAACTGAATGATGCGCCATTCAAGCTGCCAGTAGAAAGGTTACAGTTGATGTCTCCATTGGCAACAGGGAAAGTAGCAGATTCTTCACAGAAGTTAGCATCTTTTACCGTCAAGGTGAATGTACCTTCTGCATCTACCGTGATGTCTTCATCGTCAGAACCGGTGTTCCACTCGTAAGAGTAAGGCTCCGTTCCGTTGAACACTGAGGCATCGATGTCAGCAGTCCATTCGGCGTTGTTACAAATGATGTCAGCATCGATGATGATGTTTGCATTCGCGCAAATATCTTGAGACCATGTCTCAACGTGAATGATCGGAAGGTTAGCGGTCCAGCCATCGATCACACCATCAGCGTCAGCATCTACCCAAGACCCAAGTGGAGTCCATCCGTAATCGCTAGTAGCGGTACGAATCGTTCCAGAAGAACGCTTGTAGCCGACCAAGTAACGTCCGGCAGGAACAGCCAATGGCTCGTCAAGGCCAACACGAACCAAATCGTTGGTAGTTCCATCTGTGTACTCGTCAGAGGTCATTACACGGAACTTTGGAGTGAAGAGTGGAGTACCCAACGCAAAGTTGTTCGTGTCGCCTGTAGTTCCGTCGATGTCGTAATCGATGTTCCACATACCTACCTCAACTACGGCTCCATCATCAGAAGCAAATGTCGCTGAAGACCAGATGCCAAATTCAATTGCCGAAACTGTATCAGCAGCGAAGAATTCGAATACAGAGAACATGGAGTGGCTACCGCTACTCCAAGAAATTCCACCGCCAACTTCTCCATCATCCCAAGCGAATGTGCGATCCGTTACGTTGAATTCTTTCTCCAATGTGTTGTCTTCTGGGTAATCGTCGGTAGAGTCAGCAGCGACGGAAAACTCAACGACGTAGTTACCGGTAGCTGAAGGAGCATAGGTAGTAGTAACCGTTGCAAAATCCTCCTCGCCAAATGTTGAATAGGTTGTAGGCGCGCTAGTTCCACTAAAGGTTCCTGCACCAGATACATCTGCTGAGAGAACTGAGTTCGTCATCGCAGCGTCAGAAGAGTTGGTGATCAAAGCACCCAACTTCAATGTAGCAGAAGATGCCTGAGAAACAGGTAGCTGATTGTAGAAGTTAGAGTACATCGCGCTGTAATCAGACTCGCCTGCTCCTCTGAAGTAAGATTCAGTAACAGCTAAGTCGAAATCGGCCGCTCCAACTACATTGATGTCGTCGATCATCCAGAAGTAGTATCCAGTTGGTGTGGCGTTTCCTTGACCGTTGAATACGAAGCGAATCTTCACAGTAGATGAACCAGCTGCTACGTCCGAAATGTTCACCTTAACGAATTCGTCAGATGCACTTGCTGTGTTGACGTCGTGAAAGTCAGAACCGTTCCAAACGGTGTCAGAAGAGGTAAAGTTATCGTTGGTAACAATCACAAAACCATTAGCGTCGTAGTGACGGAAATAAGAGTAAAACGTGAGTAGAACTCCTGATTCAGTTGAGCAATCGATCTCTGGGGAAGTCAATGCAGCATCGTGAGGGGCTGGCATCGGGCCACCGCCAAAGTTTCCAGCGGTTCCACCATTGTCATAGTAATCGGAGTCAAAAATCATGAATCCGTTGCTCGTCGTTGGAGAAGCAATCGGAGTAGACGTACCGGCGTAAGCACCTTGTGATCCTGTTGCATTGGTTGGAGTTGTACTCGTGCCTCGGTATTCCCAAATGGCTGAACTAGAATTTTGGGATACATTGGTCCATTGACCTGCACCGGTTCCAAAATCTTCGGTAAAGAGGATTGGTCCCTCTTCTTCAGTAAGGCCTTGACCGGTTCCTTCGTTCATAAGAACCGGCGTTCCAGCAGGTTCGAGTTGCTTGTTCGATTCAGGCGCAATCTTTACTTGCTTGGCTGGTGCCTGCGCAAAGACTGTTGCTGAAGCCAACAGAGAGCTAAAGAGTAAAAATCTGTACTTCATTTTTTAAGATTTAATGTTCGAATTTGATCGGCCTTCACCTCAACAAAGGTTTCGGCTCACCCATAAGACTCCAAAATTAATACATGCGTTTGTCTTTCTTAACGCAAAACACAGATTCTTTGCGTAAACAGTGCGTTGGAGCCCGATAATTCTATGAAATAAATACCACTCGGAATCGGACCGAATTGTACGGAGCCCTTTAAAGCGTGGGGAAGCGAACGCTCGTAAACGACTTCACCCCTCGGACTACGAACACAAATGTGCGTTGCAGGTGAAGGGATCTCATAATTTAGAATCCGGTCAATTCCTAGCGGATTCGGGTAAACGAGAATCGCCGATTCATCGGGGCGATCATGTTCACCAATGGGCCCGTTTTCGAGCAAGTATTCCAATTGGACACTACAGCCCAACTGGTCTGTGGCCACCAAGGTATATTGCCCAAGTGGAACGTTGTTCAAGTCTTTGGTCAAGATGCTGTCATTCCACAGAAACTCGATAGGAGGCACGCCGCCTAGCGCATGAATGAATACGCTGTTTTCATCGACAAAATTTTGATTGGTATCTCTAAAGACAGAGTCTACTTGAATTGCAAAGAAAGTCCCTTCGCTCACGTGAATACTGTCTTCTACAATGCAAGAGTTCGCATCTGTAAGGGTAAAAGAGTGCGTGCCGCTGCGCACCGAAGTGAGCTGCATGGAAGTCGAGCCATTGGACCAGAGCATCGAATAAGGCGTCGCTCCGCCGTTGATGATCGTTTCTACGATGCCAGCACTGTCGCCATAACAGTAGTTTCCCCGTGCATTGAAGTCGACCAATAAAGGTATTGCCTGGTTTTGTATTTCAACGATCCGGAAGGACTTGCAGCCCGATGTATCCGTTACGGTCAACAAATACTCACCCGGTGAGAGTTGAGAGAGGTTATCCGTCGAGTCGCCATTGCTCCACTCGTATTGATAAGGAGGGTTTCCTCCGCCGGTCACCAGATCTATGGACCCATCGTCTGAACCGTAGCAAAGGATGTGGCTGATGCTTTGAACCGAAGTCGTTGGGGCATTGGCATCGTTTACTGCGGCCTTGGCCTGGGTTGTACACCCTAAGGAATCCGTAAGCGTAATCGAATAGATCCCTGAGTATAGGCTGTCCATGGCTTGCGTAGAATCACCATTGGACCATATATAGCTAAAAGGAGGGGTGCCAAATGGCGTAACTCCGATGGATCCGTTTGCGTCCAAACAATTGGCATCAGTTACGAGGAAAATAACACCTATTTCATCGCTCCCATCGAGGTCGATGGAGGTTGCGCTGAGGCAGCCATTTTCATCGCTGAGTTGAATGTTGTAAACACCTTTGGCGAGCGATGACTCATGCTCTGACCCCGGAATTCCGTTCCAGGTGATCGAAAAGGGGCGGTCTCCACCCGAAATATTTAAATCTACTGCACCAGTGAGTCGCGCGCATGAATCAGGGACAAGAATAGGGTCGAACATGATTGTATCAGCGGCGCGTACTTCGAAGTTCTTCTCATAAATGCAATTTTGGGCGTCAATCACAAAAAGATCATAGAAGCCAGGGGCGAGTGCGTCGATGGAACTCACGTTTCCTGCGCCGTTTGACCAATTGAAGGTGAAAGGGATGTTCGCATCAAATACTTCGGTAGAAATTTCGCCGTCTTCAATGCCAACGCAACTTTCGTCTGTAATGGCGTGTGTGATGTAGCCTGAGCAGGTTGAGTCAATCGGAGGAAACACGAGGGAGGTTAGTGGGAAATAGGAAAAGGACTTCCATGCTTGCCCCGCCTTTCTTACCAACGCATTGCCATCCGCCGCTTGTATGGTCGGGTCGGCTCCAATCACGAGTCGCTCGACGCCGGCTTCCTTTTCTATGGCGAGCAATTGTTTACCGCGACTCAAGTGTACGTTCATAGGAATGCGCATGGACGTTCCGATGTCACTGGTGGCCACAGATACCGGCGGGGAACTGAAACTCGAAGAGGTGAGGGTGTCGTAATTGAATACCTTGACACGAAAGCGCGCACCGGCCTGAGTGGAAGGGTGTATCCTGATGTAGACAGCCATGAGTGAATCCCCTTTGAAAAGTTGAAAGACGCTCCCGTATCGATCTCCGGTATTTTCTAACCAAATCCCCGCTGAGTTTGCCTGTGGAATAGGGATTCGCTGGTAGATGCTGTCGACTACATTGAAGTTCAATGCATAGGAGTTATCCAACAAATCCGCATCCCCTGAATCCGTAAGCAGCGTTGCGTTCAATTGGTAGTTTCCGGATAGATGAGGAGAAAATTGAACGTTTTCGTCGGTTCCAATGATGCGAGATTCATTGGGCTTGATGTGCCAACTGTGGGTTGTATCAGCAAATTCAACTGGCCCTTCTACAGATACCGCAAGCCGAGCGTTTTTCCTGAAGTCGGTATCATTCGAAATCTGCGCACCGAAAAGCAGTTGCGCTGCACGGGCTTGTCGGAGGGGAATGCTGTGATACAATTGACCCGAACCCAATAGGATACCATCGATTGTGAAAAAAGTTTCGAGGGAAAAACGAGCCAAGTTGTCCTCGTAGAGATAAATGTCGTCAAGAGCCAGCCCAGATGCATATAATCCGTTGTCGTTGTACCTAAAGCGAAATGCGAAGCCCTCTGATAGGAATTGATTTGGAATCGTTACTTGGTGTACCTTCCACGTCGTTGCCGCCGAGATGGTATAAATGCTGGTCCAAGGCAATGTGCCAGACCGAACCTCGACCGTTGCCACTTGGCCTGCGCTTCCGTCTTGATACGCGCTGAACTGGAGGTGGATGTCTTCAAGTCCTACCAGATTGAAAGAACGCGAACGAAGTCGGTCTTGCGATTTGTCGCAGTTGCAAACGTCGTCGTTGGTCAAGGCGAATATGCCGTGCAGTGGAACCTTCCAAAATCCGTTGGCATTGGATTGGCCGGGAGCGTTTCCCGACGTGCCGGTTTTGAACGCTTCTGAGGCCAAGCCAAATGTGCTCCAGCCAGCAGGCAGGTTGGGAAAGGAGGCGTTTTCAAAACCCTCGTAGAACAAGACCCCTTCAGGCAACGCTTCGTCGAATCGATCGTGCATTTCCTGAGCTGGACGACTCAACTCTACCCTCTGGGCGTAGCCAGAAATGCTCCAAGCTAAAAAAAATGAAAGTAGGCTATGCTTCATACGCGGGCGATGACCAAAAGTAACGAAGATGAGTACGTAAAATTATCTACTCGTCTTCTTCCAATGTCATCGCCGGATGCTGCTCGTAATCTTCCAACGGTGGGCACGTACAAATCAGGTTACGATCACCATGGGCATCGTAGATGCGAGACACGGGCGCCCAGTATTTGTTTTCGGCAATCCAACTCAGTGGATAAGCCGCCTTGCGTCGCGTGTAGGTAAATGGCCATTCATCCGAGGTAAGCACCTCAGACGTGTGAGGTGCATTTCTCAAGACGCTGGTTTCGGCTAATGATTCACCGCTTTCGATGGAAGTAATTTCGTTCCGGATTTCAATGAGCGCATCCGCGAATCGATCGAGTTCTTTTTTTGATTCACTTTCGGTGGGTTCTACCATGATCGTGCCTGCTACTGGAAACGATACCGTCGGCGCGTGGTAGCCGTAGTCGATCAGTCGCTTGGCGATGTCTGTGACCTCGATCTGGGCTGTTCGCTTGAATGGGCGGCAGTCAAGAATCATTTCGTGGGCAACGCGGCCATTGGATCCTTGATACAATACGGGGTAATCTTCTTGGAGCCTGGCTTTCAAATAATTCGCATTGAGTATGGCAAATTTGGTCGCGTTGGTAACGCCTTCAGCGCCGAGCATCTTCACGTAGCCGTATGAAATCAACAAGATCAATGCACTGCCATAGGGCGCACTCGATACTGGACCGATTCCTTGTTCTCCTCCAGTCTTGTGATAGGGGTGGGTAGGGAGGAATGGCGTCAAATGTTTTGCAACACCGATCGGCCCTACTCCCGGTCCTCCGCCCCCGTGCGGAATGGCAAATGTCTTGTGTAGGTTGAGGTGGCAAACGTCAGCTCCGATCAAGCCTGGATTGGTCAATCCTACTTGTGCGTTCATGTTTGCTCCATCCATGTACACCTGGCCGCCGTGCTGGTGGATGAGGTCTGTGATTTCAATGATGGCTTCTTCAAATACGCCGTGGGTGGAAGGATAAGTAACCATAAGCGCACACAACTCATTCGAATGCTTTTCGGCCTTGGTTTTTAGGTCGTCGAGATCGATGTTGCCTTCATCGTCGCATTTTACTACCACAACTTCCAAGCCTGCTACTACAGCCGACGCCGGATTGGTGCCATGTGCTGAGGAAGGGATGAGTACCTTGGTACGGTTCGGTTCCCCATTTGCCGCATGGTATGCGCGGATCACCATTAAACCGGCGTACTCTCCCTGGGCACCTGAATTGGGTTGGAAGGAGACGCTGTCAAACCCGGTGATTTCGCTTAGGTCTTTGTTCAATTCATCTACCATCTTCACGTATCCTTGGGCTTGATCCGCCGGAACGAAAGGGTGGAGATTAGCAAATTGAGGATCAGAGATTGGGAAGAGTTCAGAAGCGGCGTTGAGCTTCATCGTACAGCTTCCTAGTGATATCATGCTCCGGGTAAGAGAAATGTCTTTGTTCTCCAATTGCTTGATGTAGCGCATCATGTCCGTTTCGCTCTGAAACGCATTGAAGATCGGATGTTCTAAGAACGGAGATGATCGCTGAAGGTGAATCGGTATCGACACTTCGCCGCTCTCCTTGATCAAGGATGCGTCATCTTTTTTAGTGAGCGCCCCAAAAATGTCGACTACCGCTTGCAGATCCCTCAGGTGGGTGGTTTCGTCAATGCTTATCGAGATGTGACCGTTTTCGTGGTAGAAGAAGTTGGTGTCGTGCCGCAGCGCAATTTTCTTTACTTCTTCGGCATCTTTTACTTCTAGGCACAGGGTGTCGAAGTACGCGTCGTGTACGACTTTTACTCCCAAATTTTTTAGCGACCCAGCCAGTCGTTTCGCCTTTTGTGCGGTTTCTTCTGCGATGGCCTTTAAACGAATGGGTCCGTGATAGACGGCGTACATCGAAGCCATGATGGCCAGCAAAGCTTGCGCCGTACATATGTTACTCGTTGCCTTGTCGCGCCGAATGTGTTGTTCACGGGTTTGCAAAGCCATGCGTAAGGCAGGTTTATTGTCGCGGTCAATGGACACGCCGATGATGCGGCCTGGGATGTTTCGTTTGTACTCATCTCGCGTGGCGAAAAATCCTGCGTGTGGACCGCCAAAACCCATTGGGACACCAAAGCGTTGGGTGCTTCCAACCACTACGTCCGCTCCCCATTCACCCGGGGGACGCATTAAACAGAGGGCCAACAGATCCGAGGCAACCACCGTCTTAACGCCCAACTCCTCTGCCGAAGTCATGATGGGGGAATAGTCGCTGATTAGGCCCTCTTTGTTAGGTGACTGTAAAAGCATACCAAAGAAGGAAGCGTTTAGCTTGACCTTGTCTACGCTGCCAACTACAATTTCAACGCCGGCCGCTTCGGATTTCGATTTAACTACCTCGATTGTTTGTCCGAAGCACATTTCATCGATGAAGAATTTATTTACTCCGCCCTTGATTTGATCTCGACTTCTCGAATGAAAAAGCATCAAGACCGCCTCTGCGGCCGCCGTGCCTTCGTCCAACAAACTGGCATTGGCTATCTCCAGACCGGTGAGGTCAGAAACTACCGTTTGAAAGTTCAATAAGCCTTCAAGGCGACCTTGAGAAATTTCAGCTTGATAGGGAGTGTAGGCCGTATACCATCCTGGATTTTCGAGGATGTTACGCTTGATGACCGACGGTGTGATCGTGCCGTAATAACCTTGGCCGATAAAGTTGCGATTGAGCTTGTTCAAGCTTCCCAGTTGCTTGGTGTGCTCTAAAAATTCGTGCTCGGTGATGCCTTCATCTAGATTGAGCGGGTTCTTCAGTCGAATGGAGCGCGGAACGGTTTCATCGATCAGCTGATCAATGGAGGATACTCCGATGGCGTCAAGCATACTCTGAATCTCTTCGCGTCTTGGGCCGATGTGGCGTAATTGGAACGAATCGTGTCTGGTCATATCAATGCTGTAAAAGGGCTGCAAATATACTTTGCAGCTGATTCTTTTACGCATTCTAAATCAGGTATTCGAGGGCTTCGTATCGACGGACTAAGGTTTAATTTTGTCATGTTTGCATTATGATTCGAACCGGAACCGCCATCGCTTTTCTTTTCTGTTTTTCATTTGGGCTTCTCGCTCAGGAAGATCAAGAGATTTTGATGATGTCTGGGAAACTGGTTACTGGCAAGGTAACAGGGCAAGACAGCTTGTACCTGTACTACGACCACGTCAAGAAAAGCGGGAAGGCTAAGGCCAAGAAATTAGACCTGGAACGGGTTTTTTCGATCAATGGTTCAGAAGGTGAAGAGAAAGTGATCTATTACATGGACACTGCCGTTGGAAATTACTTCAGTATTGATGAAATGCGGTTTTACATCAAAGGCGAACAAGATGCCATGAAGTACTACAAAGGAAATTGGAGTATACTGGTGGGGTTGCCTTTGACTGCTGGACTGAGTTTCTTATTCGTGCCGACACCTTTACCTTTCGCGGTGCCATTTGCCTACCTAGCGGCCACGGGCATACCCAAATACAAGATTCCAAAGGACCGTATCGAGTCGTCAGACCTCATTACCGAGCCTGCGTACGTGCTAGGCTTTGAAAGGGTGGCCAGAAACAAGCGCTTGTTCAAGTCACTCGCCGCTGGACTGGTAGGTACCGCAGCTGGCTTTGCACTCAAGGTGTACTTAGATTCTGAAAAATAATACCGCGATGCTGAAAGGCTTCGTGTATTCCAACCTTTTTGTCGCCCTTGTACTGTCGGGGTTGTCACTCTCCTCTTACGCGCAGTTCGACCAATTAGCCCTCCATTGGTATGTACCAGTGAGCGTGTTCCTCGGAAGTTTTGTCCTCTATGCATTTCATCGCTTGTACAAAATTGACTTTATCCCTATGCATCAATTGGCGGAACGTCACCAATGGGTCCTAGCGCATGCGATACCCATGAAGTACGCAATGAGTTTCGCGGTTTTCATCCTGATGTTGATCCTCCCTAATTTCGATGCGGACACCATCGTATGGCTGGTTCCTGCTGGAATTGTTTCGATTGGCTACACCATTCCGATTATCCCTTACCAAAAGGGCTGGCGAAGATTCCGAGATATCCCTTTGACCAAACCGATGATCATTGCCCTAGTGGTTTCCTACCTCACGTTGGCCTTTCCGCATTTTGAGCAATTGGGGGTGCGCTCTTTATTCGAACCCGTGTTTTTGCACGCCTTTGTCGAGCGCTTCCTGTTCCTTTTGGCGGTTACCCTTCCATTCGATATGCGTGACATACGGAACGACAAGGATTCAGGAATTCAAACCTTGGGCACCCATTTTGGATTTGAAAACGCTCGGATCGTCGGGTATTGGGTGCTCCTTGCGTGGGTTGGATCCATTGTGATGCGCTATGTGATATTCGGGGCCGAATCGGTGTTCTTGGTCGCCGCTGCTTGCATGCTCCTGTACTTGCTCATCGCCTATTGGCGGCTCCGAGTGGCGTGGGCGGATATGAAATACACGATGGTATTCGAAGGGGCGATTGTGTTGTATGCATTGAGTTACGCATTCTCTTTTGTTTTCCAAACGGTGGCTTGAACCCAGCCATTGTACCGGTAGTGCTCTTCGCATTTGGTATAGCCTGCGTCGTCCATGATCGAGTGAAACGACGGGAGCCGATGGGCGGATATATGGGTAAACGCCCGAAAAAATCGATACAGGAGCCAAATGAACACTTCCTTCCAAACGGTTTTCTTGTAGGCAGTTCCGTGTTCTTGGTTAAAATCAAACAACACAATTTGACCGTTTGCTGATAAGTGTGTTTTGGTCTGAAGCAAGGTGGAGTTAACTTCGGCGGTGGTCAAACAGTCAAGCACAAATGGAAAAATAACCAAGTCGAATGTTTGATTGACTCCACTGAAAGGTGCCGAGGTAAAATGAATGTATTGGTGTTCGTTCCTTTTTAAACGCGCTTTTGTTTTGCTGATCATTGAAGACGAAATCTCGGCATACGTGTATTCAAGGGCGAGCGAACGGTCCAAACATTGACGAAGAACGGCACCGGTTCCACCCCCTAAGATCAATGTATGCTTTGAAGGAGGCAGCGAACGAATGACCTGTTCCTGAAGAAGGGCAATGGAAGATCCGAAGACGAGATGGACGATGGGGTCGTAAACGGCCGCTAGTTGATCAAATCCGCGTGCGATTTTGGAAGTGTCTCCCACGTCATGCATAGGCCTGATCCAAGGCTGCAACCATCACGTTTCCTGCCCGGTTCAGGTCCTCTTCTGTGTGAGAGGCTGAGACAAATCCCACTTCGTAGCTCGATGGTCCCACGTATACTCCACCTTGGAGTAAATGATCGAAGAAAACCTTGAAGCGCTCACCGCTGTTTGGGTCGATGTCCTCTGCCCGTTGCACGCGGTTTTTATTGCTGAATGACATCCAGAAAATCGATCCAACGTGAAACATGTGAAACGGATACCCATTGGCATCTGCGTGCGCTTGAACACGCTGTACGAGTCCGTTGGTCTTTTTTTCGAGCGACTCATAGAAGCCGGGCTTCAAGCAATGCTCTAGCTGTGCGATTCCGGCAGCCATGGCCACAGGGTTTCCGCTCAGGGTGCCAGCTTGATACACCGGTCCGTCGGGTGCGATGTGATTCATGATTTCTGCTGAAGCACCGTAAGCGCCAACAGGAAAACCACCACCGATGATCTTGCCGAAGGCGAGGATGTCGGGTTTGATTCCATAGTGGCCGCTGGCCCCTTCAAAAGCAACTCGAAATCCGGAGATGACCTCGTCAAAAAACAAGAGTATTCCAGCGTCGGTACAACACTGACGTAAAAACTGCAAGAATTCTTTATCCTGCAGGAGTAATCCATTGTTGGCGGGTATTGGTTCTATAACGATGCAAGCAATGTCGTTTCCAAATTGTTGAATGGCCTCATTCACTGCCGTTTTATCGTTGAGAGGGAGAACGATCGTTTCTTGGATGTATGATTCAGGAATGCCCGCGGACGTACTCGTTCCAAGGGTTGCTAAGCCAGATCCGGCTTTGACCATCAGGCTGTCTAAGTGCCCGTGATAACACCCCTCGAATTTCACCACTTTGTTCTTTCCTGTATAGCCACGGGCAAGGCGGATTGCGCTCATGGTGGCCTCGGTTCCAGAATTGACAAAGCGGATTTTTTCGAGGTAACGATGATTGTCTACGATCATCCTGGCGAGTTCACTTTCGTATCGGCTCGGCGCCCCGAATGAGGTGCCATTAGCCATCACGGAGCTCACTTTTTTCAAAACATCGGGATTCGCATGACCGAGGATGAGGGGTCCCCACGAACAGCAAAAATCGATGTACTCGTTTCCATCGGCGTCCCAAATATGGCTTCCCTTTCCTTTTTCCATGAAGATCGGTGAGCCGTTGACAGAACGGAAAGCGCGTACGGGAGAATTGACACCTCCTGGTAGGTAACGAGAGGCTTCTTCGTAAAGGTCATTGGATTGGGTGCGATCGATCATGGCTGCCTTGAGATTTTGGGGGCCAAAGATAGAATGCTGAACGAAGGAAAAAACGTGAATTAGTCGCGCTGGATACGACGGTAATAATTGACTTGACCCAGATGATAATTCAGGTGTCCCGAGAGGTGGATGAGGAAATGACCGTGCGACATAGGCTTTCCAAACACTTCGATCGGGTAGGGTTTGTCCAGTAGATCGTGAGGCATGGCATCCAAGGCTTGTTGCACTTCTAGTCGGGTACGTTCGATTTCAACAGCCAATTCTGTCTTTGAACGTCCACGAAGGTTAAACTCGTCTTCGCGTTGACGAATGTATCCCGAGTCACCGATGACTGAACCGATGAAATGGCGCAAGTTGCCGCAAATGTGAAGGATTAGGTTGCCAGCAGTATTGCTTATTCCAGCACGTTCTTGCCAAAGCGATTCTTCGGTTTCGAAGGCATCCAGCTCGGCCTTGAGCCGATCCAGGTCACGGAGTAGTATGGTCTTAAGGTCGGCGATCAATCGATGTAACCGTTTTCTGGACATTCAGGCGTCTCTGATACGATGCCATCGCGCGGATGCAACATGTCTCCCATGACGCATTCACAAATCTTGCCTCGTTCTGCTTCGTGGAGTTTGTCTCCGGCTTCACCAAAACGGAGGACGCAAACATCTCCTTTGACTTCCAAGTGATCTCTGTTGGACAAGCGCAATTTCATATAGTAATTGTAGCGTCCATCTTTCGCCGCTGTTCCGTTTCTCGTGTCGGTCCCATCCCAGAAGGCTTCAAGGTGCTTGTCTGAGCGGTAAATGACCTTGTTTCCTTTCGTAATCTCAAAGTACTCGATGGTGTACTTTCTGCCTTTCGGCACGAAAATGTCGTTGAGTCCATCACTATTCGGTGTAAAGGCTTGTGGAACGTAAAAGGAGAAAGAATCCGGCAGTACAAATTTTGTATTGATGGTGTCTACATCGTTCTCGCAACAGCGGTTATTGATCGTGTATTTGGTGCAAGCGGTAGTAAGCGATAGGAATACCGCCAAGCTGAATACAAAGGTGAGTTGCAAGGATCTTTTCATTAGGCTTTCAAATAAGTAGGTCAAATATACACGTTGTACGCATCTGTGAACGGCAATGGGGGAGGTATGTAAAAAATATGAGTCTGATAATCAGTAAATTAGATTGAATACCTAATATTCTTAGGTAAAATATCCTTGATACCTAAGAATCTAATGTATATTTGCCTTATGTATTCGAATGAACTCATCAAAGGAACGCTCAAAACGATTGTTTTGAACTTGCTCACCAAGCAAGGCAAGATGTATGGATATGAGATTACCCAGCATGTAAAGGAGGCAACGGACGGAAAGATACAACTCACCGAAGGAGCGCTGTATCCGCTTTTGCATCGCCTTGAAGCGGATGGCCTACTCACCACCGAGAAGGTAAGCATCGGCAAGCGGGTGCGGAAGTACTATAAATTGACGAAGAATGGAGCAGAGACATCCACTGACTTGGTCAAAGAGTTCAAGGAATTTTCGAACACTATGAATAGGCTTTTAGAATCATATACCGTTAATCCAAGTTTTCATGGCTGAATTGAATGAATTGCAAATAGAACTCGTGAGTGCCTACATCCGACAGCATGGTGTAGCATCCGATGATTTACACGATGATTTACTGGATCATGTATGCACTTCTATCGAACGATTGATGGACGGAGGTTCTTCTTTTGAAGAGGCCTTCGCCAAAACGATAAAGCTCTTCGGACCTGGGGGCTTAAAGCAGGTCCAACAACAAACCTTTGAATTATTAACCGAAATGAATGTAACTATGAAAAAAGCAGCATTTTCTTTCGGGCTGACTTCGACTTTTCTTCTCTTGGCGGGGACGATCTTTAAATTACTGCACTTGCAAGGAGCCAGCGTCATGCTGGTATTGGGTGCCGGAATCTTGGCGCTCATTTATTTGCCCATGCTCCTTTGGCATAAGCTTAAGGAATCATCGCGAGATGAATATTTGCTCCATATTTCCGGCTTTTTTGGACTGGCATTCACAACGGTGGGTGTGCTCTTTAAAATCATGCATTGGCCAGGAGCCAGCGTAATGCTTCTGAGCGGCATTTTTGTCCTGGCCATCGCCTATGTACCCATCTATTTTATCAAGAAGTATCGCACATCGGCCAATAAATCGATCACCCTTTCCAGTGCCTTGGTGGCGATGACATGTCTGATTTTGGTCTTTGGAATGATGAGCTTTAACAACAGCGTTTATTTCGATCGAGGACTGTCCTTGGTTTACCACGAATTGGAATCGGCGGCGACTAAAATCAATGGAAACGAAGCCTTGTATTCAAAACTGGGAGCTACGGAGGAAAGCCAAGAGCTCAAAGCGGAAGCGAACCGAGCCTTTCAAATGGTCGAGGGATTGAAAATTAAATTGATTTCTGAAACCGAAGGGATCTCCATTTCCGAGGCGGGCAACGTGCAGTTGCATTTGCTCGAAAAGAAAGACAATTTTAATATCCCTTCGCATATCCTTTTCGCCTCAGAATCGGAGTTCAGTGCACAGGCGTTATTGAAAACGCTTTCAGATTTTGAGGCAAATATTCTCGAACACTATGATCCGGGAATTCGGTCAGAGATGGAACAAATGATGCCCTTTGATTTTGAAGAAGAGTACGAATGGAACGATCAAAAAGTCGATTGGGCCCACTGGCATTTCTACAACACGCCCTTGAGCGGAGTGCTCTCACAGCTATCGAAAATCCAGTACGACATACGCAATGCAGAGACCCAAGTATTGCTTTACCTTCTAAGTCAGCCCGTAGTTTCTGGCCCGCCAAGCGGAAGCGGAGGCTAACAAGGCCCAGCCTTGTTTTCAAAACCTCGTCCCGCACTGCGGTGTACGAGGTTTTTCTATTCCAACGCTAAAAACCGAAACCAAAATGAACACCCGCCATGAGGTGGGCGTCGGTTCGGGCCCAAGCATATTCAATCACCGGCCCCACATGAAATTGATCAAAAATGAATTCATAGGAGCATTCAAAATGCGAAGTGAAATTGTATTCGCCTTCTCCATACTGAACACCAGGCGCGACCGTAAAAGTCAGATTGTGGATAGGTAGATAGGAAAAGTTGACAGAGGCCGAATAATGCCGGTGCTCGTCGAAGATCCCCTCCAGCCCTAAGCCAAAACTCAACTGACCCTTCGATAGATCAATCAGCCGTGCCATGTGCAAGTGGAGCCCTGGCGCAAACTCGTTTTCACCCATTACGTACACGACTCCAGTGGCAATTCCTAAGTGATAGTGGTGATGATCTGCATGGTTGTCTTCATCGTGGCTAGCATGGTCGTGCTCTGATTGAGCAATGCAAAGCATGGGAAGAATGAAAAGGGCAATGGTAAAGGCTGTTCTCATGACTGCGAATGTAGAATCTAAAAGAAAAAGAAAGCCCCACAAGAAGCGGGGCTTATTTATAGGGAACCTTATGTAAGGTGAAGGAGCTCGTTCACTTATGGACGCAGCTATAAAACGGGCCTTGGGTTATCTTCTGCTGCCCTGATTGATTCGGCGGCCTTTTCTGCATGGATCGAGATCAACTGCAAAATGAACGCTTTGCTTGTGTCTTCGTCTTTTCGCAATTCTGGAGATGAGCTGTTCAAGTTGGCGAGCAACTCATCTGCGATTAGGCTTACCTCAGCCGAAACTTGTTCCCATTCTGAAAATGAACAAAGCGGCTGGCCAATTGAATCTGGGTTTGAAGTGTCGGTTCCAATCCCTTCGGCTTTGGCTTTTCCGTTTAAGTATAGGACTGAAACGAGAGAGAGTGCGATGGCTAAGTTTTTCATGCTTTCTGAGTTTTCTGTGTTCTTATGACGACCTTTTCTTCTAAAAGTTACAGGCCCATTTCATCTAACTACAAGGCAAATATATAGGTTTAGGATATTACTATGCAATACCAAGTACTAAGTTTTGTGATGAGTGGTTATCAGAAAGTTATGAATGGTTGGGTGGAAAGGAGGGCGAAGAGAAAAGAGTGGAACCTATTTATTTCGGTTGAGCCACTTGTACATTGGATGAGTTTTCCAGTGGTAGATATTGTGACCCACGATGGCCAGGGCAAGAACCATTGCCGACATCAATGCGGTCCATTGAATGCTCGTTTGTTCACCCCAATGCCGGATGCAAATAGCTCCGATTGCCCAAAGTCCAACCAGGGCAAACTCACGCATACTCCGGAGGAATAGAATGGCTAGGTTCAAGACTGCAGCCGCCACTACCATGATTACCGACCACTGTACCTCGTCTACCGTTTCATTCCATCCGGTTTTCACCAAGTATGCGGAGATGTTCGCAATGGTCGCTACCGTAATCCAGCCGTAGTAGACGGTGATGGGCCACCAAATATTTCGTATCACTACAAATGGGGCATCCCAGCGCTGCAAATTCAGTCGGATAACCGCAGTAGTCAGTGCGCCGAGTATGATCAACATAAGGAACACGCTCAGGCCCGTATATTCCATCAACCAAGCGTATAACCATGCGATGTTGGCCAAGTTCGCAAGCGCCAACCACGGCCCGAGGGTGACCACGAAATCGTTGTATTTCTTTGAAATGAAAACGGCCTTTATTTGGTAGTATGCATGCACCAAGAGCAGAAAGAAGATGAGGCCCCAGATTGAAAATGCATAGCCGGCAGGGGTGAAAAGTGTATCGTATTTCGTACTCAATGAGCCGACGGTATTTCCATTCAGCCCGTTTACGCCCACCCAATAGTTCACGTAGATGACAACAAGAATCAGGACGGCGTTGAAAGCAGCAAAGAATTTCTTCACGGGAGAAATGTAAGGGATTCCTAGGAAATCCTTGCCCAATTGGGCATTCGTTTGATTATCAAGGCAAGTCGCTCACGCACAACCGCAAGGGAAGGATGATCGATGGACGGGTCATTCTCATAAATGTACTCGGCTTCTTGTCGAGCGGCTTCAAGTAACTCGCTGTCTTTTATGAGGTCGGCGATGTGAAAATCAAGGGCACCGCTTTGCTGCGTACCCATGATGTCGCCCGGGCCACGAAGTTTGAGGTCGACTTCTGAAATTCTGAACCCGTCGTTGGTCTCTACCATCGTGGCCATACGCGTGCGTGCTTCGTTGCTCAGCTTGTTGCCAGTCATCAGAATACAAAAACTCTGGTCAGCGCCTCTTCCGACCCTTCCGCGAAGTTGGTGCAACTGGGAGAGGCCAAATCTCTCGGCGCTTTCAATGACCATCACGGAGGCATTTGGGACGTTCACACCAACTTCGATAACGGTTGTGGCTACCATGAGTTGGCATTGGCCTTCGGCAAAGCGCTTCATTTCAAAATCTTTGTCTTCGGCCTTCATTTTACCATGTACAATGGCTACTTGATACGAAGGTTTAGGAAAGGCCCTGCAGATGCTTTCATACCCGTCCATCAGGTCTTTGTAATCCATCTTTTCAGACTCTTCGATGAGCGGATACACCACATAGATCTGGCGACCTTTTTTGATCTCATCCTTCATGAATCCGAAGACTTGAAGTCGTGCACTGTCAAAGCGATGCACCGTTTTAATTGGCTTCCTTCCAGGAGGCATTTCGTCGATCACGCTTACGTCTAGATCACCGTAAACAGTCATGGCCAAGGTGCGAGGGATGGGAGTTGCTGTCATCACTAAGACGTGTGGCGGTCGCGTATTCTTTTTCCACAACTTGGATCGTTGAGCTACTCCAAAACGGTGCTGTTCATCAATGACGACCAACCCGAGGTTGCGGAATTTGACTTTATCTTCTAAAAGAGCGTGCGTCCCAATCAGCAAATGGATCTCTCCGCTCTCCAAACTGTTGTGCAGTTTTTTTCGATAGGCTGATTTGGAGCTGCCGGTGAGAAGCGCAATGTTCACGTTCATGTTGATCAGCAAATCAAACAAGGTTTCATAATGCTGTTGCGCCAAGATTTCCGTTGGAGCCATGATCGTGGCTTGGTATCCGTTGTCGATTGCAATCAGTGCACACAACAGTGCCACAATGGTTTTTCCACTGCCCACATCTCCTTGGAGCAGTCGGTTCATCTGATGTCCGCTTCCAATGTCTTTTCTTATTTCCTTGATAACCCTCTTCTGTGCGCCGGTGAGTGGAAAAGGAAGGTAATCCTTGTAGAATTCATTGAAGTGCTCACCGACGGCTTCAAACACAAGTCCTTTAATGGTTAAGTCACGTTGGGCCTTGATCTTAAGAAGGCGCATTTGGACGTAGAAGAGTTCTTCAAATTTCAGCGTTCGCTCCGATCGTTTTAACTGTTCTGCATTTTCTGGGAAGTGAATTCCTTGTAAGGCCTCCGAGTTAGACAGCAAGCCTTGCCGTTTAATAATGTAGGCAGGTAACGTGTCTTGGATGCCGTTCATGACCATCGGTAGAGCAGACTGCATCAGCTTTCGGATCGCTCTACTGTCAAGCTTCCTCGCTTTGAGTTTTTCGGTCGTGGGATAAACACCTTCTAAGCCTCCTTTTAATGGCTTATCAAATTCAGAAGCAGGTTCGATTTCTGGGTGGGTCATCTGAAGCTTTCCATTAAAAAGGCTCGGCTTTCCGAAGAGGACATATTCTACATCGGCTTTGATGGTTTGCTTGATCCATGTGATGCTTCTGAACCATACCACTTCCATGATGTTGCCTTGGCCGTCCTGAAATGCACCCACTAATCGCGTGGCACGCTTAGCCCCGACGCTGTCTAGACGGATAAATGTTCCTTTGATTTGCACCATCGCCGCATTGGGATCTACTTCGGAGATGGGGTAGAATTTACTCCTGTCGATGTGTCTGAAAGGGTAGTGCCTGACCAAATCCCCCACGGTACGCACTCCCAGTTCGGCGCCCAAAAGTTCTGCACGCATCGGCCCGACGCCTTTGAGGAATTCTATGGGGGTGTCCAATACTGGCATTCTGTGTAAAGCGAAAATAGTTGATCAGAAAGAGCTTTCTACCCAGAAGAATCAAAGTTGAATTTGGCCCATTTTCCGGGAAACTCGACGAATTCACCCCCATTTTTCAAGCCTAGCCAACAAAGGCGCTCAACGTGAAGAGTACGTTCAAAAGCAAGATTAATTGCGAGCATTGGTAAGGAGCCGGATTCAAGTCAAGTCGTGCATCTCTGCATTGCTAATCGTGTGAATCCCCTTTTTACTGTGCTTAGCAAAATGGAGCATGCTCATAGCAACCTGCACATCATAAATGGCTTTGCTGCTTTTTGGGGTCATGAAACTCACCATTTTCATCAAGATTTTTCCGATCGTTTCACCGATACGAAATTCCCCTCGATCACCGAGCAGCATGCTTGGGCGATAAATGTAAATGCTCTTGATTTTCCGAAGCTTTTGTAGCTCGGATTCCATGTTTCCTTTGACCCGGTTGTAAAAAATAATCGCCTTCGGATTCGCCCCCGCTGCGCTGATTATGTGCAATTGGGGCGTCTTGGCCCGCTGGCTGAACACGGCCAGTTTTAAAACGTAATCAAAGTCTACAAGCTTGAATGCGGCTTTTCCACCAGCCTTCCGCATGGTAGTGCCTAAACAGCAAAATGTGGCATCGACGCTGATCGGAATATCACGCTCCTCTAAGTTATTCCAATCAATCACCTTCTCCATAAGCTTTGAATGATTCTCGTCGGTTTTGTTCCGGACCAATGATGTCACCTTTCCGGTTTCGGGATCATTCAATAGAAGTTGTAGCAATTGCTTTCCAACGAGCCCTGTGGCTCCAGCAATGAGGTAGTGTTTTTTGTTTCCAATCACGGGATAAAGGTAAGTATCGGCTTTATGATTCTCTTATGCCTCTTCCGGCGCAATCCAATCTCCATGTTCGTTGATCAATGCTATCAGTTCATCTACGGCCTCGGCTTCAGGAACATTTCTTTTGACGACCTCCTTTTCCTTGTACAAAGTGATTTTTCCAACGCCTGTTCCAACGTATCCGTAGTCGGCATCTGCCATTTCACCCGGGCCGTTTACGATGCAACCCATGATGCCGATCTTAACTCCCTTTAAATGGCTAGTTCGAGCCCTAATTTTGGCAGTAGTTTCTTGGAGGTCAAACAAGGTGCGTCCGCAAGAAGGACAAGAGATGTACTCGGTTTTAGAGATTCTTGTACGGGTCGCTTGGAGGATTCCAAAAGAAAGGGAATTGATCAATTTCTTGCTCCCACATCGCTCTGCATCGATCCAAATTCCGTCCCCCAACCCGTCGATCAGCAAGGCGCCCAAATCTACACTTGCATTGAGTTGCAGCGAATTTTCCCCCAGATCACTGTAGCTGCGTTGTACCATCACTGGCGTCGTGCACCCTTCTTCCATCAACCGAACGAAAGCGGCACGTTGTTCGGCCACTCCATGGGCATTCTGGGTGGTTAAAACCAGCACTGCCGTAGGGTCTTCTTTCAGTGAAGCAATCAGCGGAATGTCCAAGCCAGCGAGGTCTGATTTTACGAAATTCAACGCATCACTTTTTTCTTTGGCTACAACAAAGGATATGCTCTCAAACAAAGGATAGTGGCGCTCCTTTTTAGTCCATGCAGAAGCGTGCTGGATGACCCCCAATGTTCCTGGAATTTCAAACGTCAATGCGTTGTCGCCTACGAAAATGAAGTCACAAGCTTGATCGGAGATGTTCCACTTATCCAAGGGAACGGAATAGGTGTAACCCACCGCGTGAAGATTGGCTGGTTTTATCTCCTCTTGGGAGGAAAAATTATGTATGATCCGCGGTACTTCGTGGTCTCCTATCGAAAGTACTTGGTGACTCGCTCGGCGGGTGTAAGAAAATGGATCAATGGGATAGTTGTTCAACTCCGGTATGGGTTCGTGGTGCTGCCGATTTTGGTAACGCGCTGCCAATGCTTGGGCAACGGGAATCTCAAATTCAGGTTCTTCGGTAAGAGATACACGAATGGTATCGCCCAATCCGTCTTCCAGCAAGGTACCGATGCCGACGGCTGATTTAATACGCCCATCTTCACCTTCTCCAGCTTCCGTTACACCTAGATGCAGCGGATAATTCATCCCCTCGTTCATCATCCTGTTTACCAACAAGCGGTAGGCTTGAACCATCACTTGGGTGTTGCTGGCCTTCATGGACAGCACAATGTTGTGAAAATCCAATTCTCGGCAGATGTGTAGAAATTCCATGGCGCTTTCAACCATCCCAAGGGGTGTGTCCCCGTAGCGGCTCAAAATCCGATCACTCAGCGAACCGTGATTTGTACCGATGCGCATCGCAGTTCCGTGCTCTTTGCATATCGAGACGAGCGGCAAAAACCGTTCGCGGATCCGATCCAGTTCGGCTTGGTACGTTTCATCGTTGTAGTCGATGTGTTCGAATTTCTTCTTGTCGGCATAGTTGCCCGGGTTGACACGCACTTTTTCCACGATTCTAGCGGCAATCTCCGCCGCATTTGGAGTGAAATGAATGTCGGCTACAAGGGGAGTGGTATAGCCTTTTTCGAGCAAGGCAGCTTTGATGGCTTGTAAGTTTTCGGCATCTTTTTTACTCGGGGCTGTGATGCGAACCAATTCGCAACCGGCGTCGATCATTCGTATGCTTTGGGCTACCGTACCCTCTGTATCCATGGTGTCGGTCGTTGTCATGGACTGTATGCGCAGTGGATTGTCGCCTCCAATGGTCAAGGCGCCTATGGTCACTTCCCTCGTTTCGAATCGTTGGAAGGATGTGAGGCTTAAACAATATCGGTTTTCTGGCTCCGGTTGTCCTGGGTGGTGCATGGCGCAAAAGTATGAGATTGCGATGGTTAGATTGTGCAATGCAAGCTGTAGTTCATCATCTTTGAAATTAATTCTTTGGCTCCCCAACCTGTGGTCATCGAGAAACGTTTAGATGGAAATTTGAACTTCACCATGCGATCGCTCTGCAAGACACTAACCGTTATCGCCGCAATTAGTTTTGCGACGTCCTCGATTTCTCTCGGCCAATGCGTTGGCGGGTACACCGATAGCATCGATAGTCTTACGATTTACATCAGTAGTCAGGCTACCGGAGCCTACGATGTAATTGAGTATGATTTCGGAGATGGGAATTACGTAACTGGAGTTCCAAACCCGGTTCACACCTATGCCCAGGAGGGCTTTTATGAGGTTTGTCAGATCATCTATGACACTTCCACGTTCGCATGCTTCGACTATTATTGCGACACGTTCATTCTTGGAAATGTTTCTTGCATGGCTGATTTTTGGGCCTTCCCTGATGGATTGGACGTAGAATTTTTCAATGCTTCTTGGGGATATTACGACTCGCTCAGCTGGGACTTTGGAGATGGGACGTTTTCCAATGACACGATGCCATTGCACACCTACGCGTCGCCGGGCTCATACGCTGCATGCCTCTCTCTTTTTGATAGTTCCGGATCTCTTTGTGATAGCGCTTGCTACCAATTATACGTCGATTCTAACTCTTGCGAAGCGGACTTTTCTTATTCGGCGAATGGATTGGACGTCGATTTTGCGAATCAATCTTCTGGCGGCTATACCACTCAGTTCTGGGACTTTGGTGACGGGTTTGGCAGCAGTGAGCTCGCCAATCCTTCGTATACCTATTTCGTTGCGGGAACCTATCAAGTGTGCCTGATGATTTTTGATACCGTCAATTGGACGTGTTATGACGAAGTCTGCATGGACATCACCGTCACTTCAGGAGGGGGCGGGGGAGATTGCACAGCAGATTTCTACTATGAAACCAGTGAATTGCTGATCGAGTGCACGAACACCTCGACGGGAAGTATCCTTACCAGCATTTGGGATTACGGAGACGGCAGTGCGCCTACGATGGATGACTTCCACGAATATGGAGAAGCAGGAACCTACGAGGTCTGCCTGACCGTCGGCAATTTCGTTCCATTCTGCCTGGATCAATATTGCGAATTCGTCACGGTCTACGACTTCAATTGTGCGCCGAGCTTCGACGTGGGATTTGATCCGAACACGAACGTCTATTCGTTTAAAAATACGACCACCAGCACGAATGTTACCAGCGTCGTATGGGAGTTTGGAGATGGCAACACAAGCACATTTGCCAACCCGAGTTATACCTACAATGTACCCGGCACCTACGAGGTCTGCTTGAATACGTACGACGGCGATAACCTATGTGGAATCGCTTGCAAGGATATCGAGGTGTATCCGTTGGGAACAAATGAAGTTATCCACTCGAGCATGAGGCTGTTTCCGAATCCGTCGAACGGAAACTTTTTCCTTGAGAGAGGTGGAGCTCAAGGGGTAGTGCAAATTGTTTTGCTCGATTTAACGGGTAGGGAAATCGGCCGAGAAGTGAGTAACAAGCAGCTTATTCCAATGAGCTACAATGTGCCGAGCGGTACGTACGTGCTGCACGTGAGAGATCAAGAAGGAAACGTTCAAAGTTTTCGAGTGTTCGTTCAATGAACCGGAACTTTTTCGCCTTTGAGCCGAGCTTTTCGTTTGAAATAACCATTGAGGAAGATCATTCCCATCACGATTACCGCTCCTAGGTAGAATAAGGGACTCATGAATTCGTCCTCTTGAAAAATGAGCAAGGCGAAGATGATGGCGTAAATGGGCTCCATGTTGATGGACATGCTAACAGTGAAGGGGCTCAACTCTTTCATGACCTCGATACTTACTACGAAAGCCATGCTCGTACAAACCAATCCCAAGACCAAGAGCCATACCCAATCCATGGAAGTCGGCGCCTGGAAGCTTTGAAAACCGCCCGTAAATAGATAGTATACGGAGATGCTGATGACGCCCCCGAGCATCTCATATGCCGTGATCAATGTAGGCCGGTCGTGACGGACGAAAATTCCGTTCACCGTTCCGAAAACTGCCGCCAGAACCGCGGATCCTAAGGCGAGCAGAATGCCCCATGAATAATCCGTTTCAGCCTGAAAAATAATTCCCAATCCGACCAACGTCCCAGCGCCCAACAAGATTTCGTAGGGTATGATCCTTCGCTTGAAGAAAAAGGGCTCCAAGAATGCTACGAACAAGGATGTCGACGCAAGCGTGGTGAGCGTGATGGAGACGTTTGAGACTTTGAGAGCTTCGAAAAACAGCACCCAATGCGCGGCGGTGATGAGTCCAGTAATCAGGTACTTGACTTTGTTTCGATTTCCGGTGCGAAAGCCTCGTTTTGTGAGCAGCATAAAAACGGCCAAACCTAACAATGCGATCAGCATCCTCAGCCAGACGATGTTGGTAGAAGGAATGCTGATGAGTCGGCCCAATATGCCGGTAAATCCCCAGAGGAAGATGACGCCGTGGAGGGAAACGTAGTACTTATACTTCGTCAGGAAATTCATTCCTCTTTGAGCTCGCTTAGGCTGGTAACTCCTCCAGAAACGATGAACTTCATTACGGCGGATGATTTGGCATCAATCGGGGTGACATTGGCGGCCGGTACCACGAAAAGATTCCCCGAAAAGGCGTAGCTATGTGGGAGGTATACGGCCACTTTGTCTTTGCCCAATCCGAGATCAATGAGGTCGTCACTGGTGAGGAATCCGAGTTTCTGGACTTCTGCGTTCTCATACATTTTGACCAGAACAGGGTGCTCAAATTTCTTTTGTTGGCCTACGAATGCGGTAACGAGATCTTTGATAGATGAATAAATGGTCTTGACCAAAGGCGCACGGTCGAGCAATTGATTGCCCCAGGAAATAAAAGGGGTGGCGAGAATGGTGCTCGTAAGCAATCCGAATACGGTGATGGTGATCAGCAAGGTCAGGATTCCCAGCCCGGGAATTCTACCCGGTATTTCGTAGGGGATGATGCCATCAATGATGATGAAAATTTGCACCAAAACGTACACGGTTGCGGCGGTAGGGACCAGAAAAATGAGTCCCCTGACAAAGTAGCGGACCAGTTGGTTAAAGAAGGCTTTCATGCTTCATGAATTTAGGAGCAAAGAAAGGAGCAATCTTCGGCTATGCGATGGGTGCTAGGTCATATTTTTCAACGCTTCTCGATCTTTCTTTGGCAGTTTCTCTGCAACAAGATCGTAGCTGTGATCCGTGAGCTCAAAAATCAGGTCGTCGGGAACGTCGGAATCTACGTACACGGAGTTCCATTGTTGTTTGTTCATGTGATATCCAGGGCGAATGCCTTCAAAGCTTGCACGGAGGTCGATCGACTTCTCAGTGTCGCATTTTAGGTTGACAAAATCAAATTTCTCGATGCCTGTGAGCGCGAACATCTTGTTCATCACCTTAAAAACAAGGGTGTCTGGTCCGAACGGAAGGCCTTCGGATACGCCGGGTTTCGCCAAGCAGTACTCCCTGAAAACTTCGATGTTCAAATTTCTGTGAGTTCCGAATTCAACATAGGCACCACACGCGAGTGCTTGATTTCGCTCAAGATGATATGCGATTTTATCTGCCCAACTTCGGGAAGTTTACTCACTTTTTCGGTAATCAGACGATCCAATGCTCCAATGTCGGATGTATATACTTTGAGTTGATAATCATAATCGCCGGTGACTTGATTGCACTCCACGACTTCTGGAATGTGCATCACGGCCTCTATGAATCGATGGATGTTGTTTTCTTGCTGATGAATCAAGGTGATTTGAATGAACGCCTTGATGGTAATGCCCATTTTCGCCAAATTCACCTGGGCATGATACCCTTCAATGATCCGCTGTTTCTCAAGCTTTCGAACCCGTTCCAAGGTCGGAGCAGGCGAGAGGGTGATCTCCTTGCTCAGGTCGATGTTTGAGATGCGACCTCGCTCCTGGAGGATCTTGAGAATTTTGCGGTCGATGTCGTCAAGGGGTCGTGGCATGCGTGTTTTATTTGGCTAACGATGGTTTTGGCGAATAAAATTAAGATTTAAGACCGGGGCACCAAATATAAAACTACCCATTAGAAATTAATCCGTGTTGTTCAAGGGATTAAATGTGATATTCTTCTCGATAATAGACTCATAATCAGGTATTAATGCTATTCTGAAAACAAAACAGGCCGACTGGGAGAAGCGTCATTCTCTATCGGCGCTACCTGCAAGTTGAGTAAATAATTTCCGTCGGGGACGTGGCTTGGAACGTAGATCAGTTCGGTGATCGTTGCTTGCATTCGAGGGGCGATGGGATACTTCCAAAAGGCCTTGTGCGCAGCCAACGCACCGCCATCTTCCTCCCGATCTACCGAGGGGAGGTCCAGTAAAAGGTGTTCAACTCCGATTTCTGCTAGGAATGCCGCCGCGCTTGCTTCTAAGTAGGCCGGATTTGTATTCGAATAATGGAGGGAGAGCTTTCCCGCATCGTTGGGTAGCGTCCTCAAAACCACCGCTTCCGGTCGGTTCGCCCCGAGAGCAGCTTCGATCTGTGCTTTGGAAATGACTTTATCAGCACCGCGCGACTCCGGCTCCACCGTGATCAATTGCGCATCAAACATCCATTTTTTCAGGTGTTGATTGATGCTGAAGCATTCCGGAGCGATGTGCCCCACGCACTCGGTGTGCGTGCCGTTGCCGTGTGGATTGAGTTTGATATTTCTGAAATTCACACTGCCCCCTTCCTCAATCGATCCCACCCAATCACCCATGCGAACTGGCTCTATTTCAATCGGTCCTACGTACCAAGCAGAGGTGGCTTTAAGGTCAGTGCGAAACGGAATAGAAATATCAATGCCTTTACTCCAGTCCATGCGATCAAGTTTGGCGAAAAGTAAGATTCCTTCAGTGATGGTGAAAATAGGAAGTGAGGAGGTCGAATCAATTGACCTACGAATCCATCATCAATTCTCGGATGACTGCATCCGCCAACAGCCACTTGGTGGGCTCGATGCTGAGAATGCCTCGCTGATTTCGGAGTGCTTCACCTAACACTCCTTGTAACGAATCCGCCGCTTGGAGGATGGCCTCGCCATGCGCGTCGGGCAGGAGACTTAAGTCGACTCCAACCGAACGCCTCAACCCCGTCATGAGTAATTCATTGCTGCGATCTCGGTCAGTGAGCACTTCTTCTTCCCAATAGCCTTCACCCTTTTCGAGCGCTCGGATGTATGCTGGATTATTGGAGACATTCCATCTCCTTTTATTCACTCCGTCAAAGGAATGAGCGGCTGGACCGATGCCTAAATAGGCCTTTCCCGACCAATAATTGCTGTTGTGAACGGCGCGTTTACCACTCTTTCCAAAGTTGGATATTTCGTAATGTTGCCATCCAACGTCTTCTAGTTTTCTATGTAAGAAGAGGTATTCTCGTTCGATCGCACCATCTTCCTTCTCTGTGATTTTTCCTTTGGTCACCAAATGGTGCAATGCGGTTCGCTCTTCAATGGTTAGGCAATATGCGCTGATGTGATCGGGATTGAGCAGAATCGCCTTTTGAACGTTGCTCTGCCATTGCTCCATGGTCTGGCCTGGAATGCCGTAGATGAGGTCGATGGTCAAACTTTTGAATCCTGCTTCCCTTGCTGCGCGAATGCACGCTTCAGCTTCAGCAGCATTGTGCGCGCGGTTCATCATCTGCAGATCACGCTCTAAAAAGCTTTGAATCCCAATGCTCAAGCGATCAATTCCCAACGAACGCCAAAGTTTGAGGTTTGCATCCGTATGATCGTCCGGATTCGATTCTAGGGTCACCTCTTTGACTTGTCCTAGGTCAAATCTTTGGTGCAGTTTTTCAAAAATGCTAGCGAGTTCTTCTTCGCTTAAAATCGATGGTGAACCCCCTCCGAAATAAACGGACTCAATGGGTCCGCTCAACTCATGGCATCGCAAATCAATTTCCTGCAGCAAAGACCGCACAAGTTTCCCGCGCAATGCTTGATTCGTAGAAAAATGGAAGTCGCAATAGGTGCAAGCCTGCTTGCAAAAAGGGATATGGACGTAAATGCTAGACATCAATCAGTTTTACCGACCGAATATGCCTGCATTCGCTCATGCAAAAGTCGGTTTTCAGTCAGGGCAACGCTCAATTGCAGGGTGTTGAGTGATTGCATTACACTGGCATACGAAGCGTGGTAAAAGTGCATCATTTCCCACGAGTAAACGATGCCGTTGGACTCGTGATCCGTGAAAGAGTACAATGAGTCGATCATCGTTTGGGTCTCTTGCTTTTGCGATAAAGCTTTCATCTCTGTCGCAAATTCGGTCAATTTGAGCCGGAGCGTATAGGCCGAGTAGTCGTCTTGGCTCGGAGAGCTGGGGTCGTAACCAATCAAGATGTAGGTGGGAATGTCATAGTTGTCGATGGCCTTTACATCGCTAGCCAAGGCTTGTGTCTCTGTGCTTGAGTTTTGACCGAGGCAGGCGGTAATGATGAGGTTTTGAAGCTCCGATATGTAGTTCTTCATAGCAAGAGATCGCTCGGAGATTGCGCTCAGTGTTTCAGATGTTGAATCTGTTTGAGCATGCATTTGCTTGAGCTCCAGATTCGATTTCATTACAACGTCATGGTTGCGTTGAATCAGTGCATCGTTGTGTTGAATTGAAACCAGAAAGTCGCGACTCCAATCCAAAGACCAACCAAAGAATACCATCGTCACGGCGAACATCAAACCGAGCATTTGCCAGTTTTGTTTGTACTCCTTGGCTACAATGGCCCTTAGAATCATGATTCCCAAGGTAAATGCCAGTAGAGTATTGCCAACAATCAAAAGCACTCCTCCACCAGGCCAATGCTGGATTTTGAACATCATGCCTAATAGAACGAACATGCCGGTGACTCCCATCATGACGCCCTCAATCATCGCCAATGTGGATGTACGTCGTGTAATTCGATGAATGATGTACATCGGCATAAAGACCATGACCAGCAAACTGACGGATAGAACAATCAATATTCCGGCGAAGGGCCAGTGCTGAATCTTGAACAAACTTCCAATCAGCAAGGGAATCAACCCCATGTAGCCAATGATTCTCGTGGCTTTATCCATAATGTCATGTTTTAGGTCCGGCACGAAGATGCCCGAAATTTAGAAACAATCTGCGTGGCATTTTGGAGACGCTGAATACATTTGCACCTCCTGAATGAAAGCGCGTTCTGCATCCATATCCGTAAGCCTCAAGGCTAAAATTACCGACTATGCACAGCTCACGAAGATGAGACTGGCTTCCCTGGTAGTATTCAGCGCACTTACCGGATATTTCTTTGCGCTTGACGTTGCTGAAACGGTCTGGATAGATATTCTTTACCTTATCATCGGAGGGTTTATGGTCACCGGGTCATCCAATGCCTTCAACCAAATCATCGAACGTGATTTGGATAAGCTTATGAAGCGTACCGCAGACCGACCCATACCGGATGGACGCATGGAGAGCAGCGAAGCGTTTATGCTCGCGTGCTTGCTCGGCGTTGTTGGGGTCGCTATTCTCTGGTTCGGGTTGAATCCGCTCTCTGGATTGCTTGGGACCTTGGCGCTGATCTTATACGTCGCCGTGTACACACCGCTTAAGCGTAAAGGACCCATCGCAGTATTTGTCGGTGCTTTTCCCGGAGCGATTCCCCCGATGTTGGGATATGTTGCGGCTACCAATGATTTCGGATTGATTCCAGGGGTGTTGTTCGCGACACAGTTTATTTGGCAGTTTCCACATTTTTGGGCCATTGCTTGGAAGGCCGATGACGATTACACACGCGCAGGATTTCGACTCATGCCTTCGGCCTCAGGAAAGAGCTCCACTTCTGCGTTTTATATATTGATCTACACCATCTTTTTGGTGCCCATTAGCTTGTTTCCAATCATCTTCACGACGGGCTCTGCCTTTGTGATGTTTTTGGTAGCCTTGACGGGGTTGGGCTTCACGTGGTACGCCATCCGCTTGTTTTATTTGAAGTCGGATTCGGCCGCGCTTAAACTCATGTTCGCTTCATTTGTTTACCTACCAATCGTACAGTTGTTATACCTGATTTAAACAAGGAAGATGGAAACATACATCACGCAAGAAGAAACGAGAATAACGAGGGCCAAAACCGCACAGCCGATGATGTGGGTTGGAATCGTTGGAATCATCATGCTGTTCGCAGGGCTAACGAGCGCCTATGTGGTTCGGCAGGCAGAAGGAAACTGGTTGTACTTTGACCTTCCCTATACGTTTTACATCAGCACGATCGTGATCGTCATCAGCAGCTTTACGATGGGATTGGCACAATGGGCGATTGCCAAAGGCAACACAAGTTTCACCACATGGATGCTGCTTTCAACCCTTGGGCTGGGCATCGCGTTTGCGTGGCTTCAGTTTTCAGCCTGGGGTGAACTGGTGGATGCCGGGGTGTTTTTTGCTGGCCGAGAGAGCAATCCAGCGGGTTCGTTTCTTTACACATTATCAGGGCTGCATCTAGCGCATTTAGCCGGCGGCTTGATCGCATTGGTCTTTACATCGGTGAAGGCGATCATGAAAAAATATTCAGCGACGGACCACACAGGAATTGGTGTAGTGGCCACCTACTGGCATTTTCTTGATATCCTTTGGATTTACTTGCTGCTATTTTTAGTCTTTATTCGTTAACATTGCATCCGAAATCCTACTAACATTTTTTAAACCCAATCATGGCAGGAGAAGCAACACAAGCTATTGACAAGTCGGAACTCTGGGGAGGAGGACGCTCGCCATTCAGTGTGAGTTATGGTAAGATGATGATGTGGTTCTTCCTCATCTCAGATGCGCTCACATTCGGAGGTTTCCTCTCCGCATTGGCATTTCAACGTCACCACTTGGCCGATGCATGGCCCATTACCGAAGAGATTTTCTTCCACTTTCCATTCACGCACGCACACCTACCGCTATTGTACGTTGCGTTGATGACCTTTATTCTGATCATTAGTTCGGTAACAATGGTATTGGCCGTTGAGGCTGGACACCGAATGGACAAAAAAGGAGTCGTCAAATGGCTCGCGCTGACCGTTGTTGGAGGGGCTATTTTCCTTGGGTCTCAGGCTTGGGAATGGTACACATTTATCTCCGGTCCTGACGGGCTCTGGGAAACAGCTGCTGACAATGCATCGCTGGCATCCAATCCTTATGGTCCACAACTGTACGCAGATTTCTTCTTTTTCATTACCGGTTTTCATGGCTCACATGTACTCTCCGGAGTCATTCTGAATTTGATTGTATTGATTCGCTCCATTCAGGGATGGTATGATAAGCGCGGCCACTATGAAATGGTTGAGAAGGTCGGGCTCTATTGGCACTTCGTTGACCTCGTTTGGGTCTTTGTATTTACCTTCTTTTACTTGATCTAATCCTTAACTTCAACCTACGCAAGACATGGAAAGAGACGACATCATAGAATACTCACTTCACGCTCACCACAGTGAGGAAGAGGGTAAGAAGATCAGAAAGAACATCTTATTCGTAACCTTGATTCTGAGTGTTATTACCACCGTTGAGGTTATCGTAGGAGTGTATTGGAAAGCGTGGTTCGATAGCAGCGCTACGGCATGGGAGTTTATCAAATACGCATACATCGTGTTGACCTTGATCAAGGCAGGCTACATTGTAATGATTTTTATGCACTTGGGTGATGAACGTAAGTCACTGCGCAATGTCATCTTGCTGCCATACGGAATCTTCATTGCATACTTGCTATTCATTTTACTCGTCGAATCTACCTTTATCTATGACGTGAAGGCACTCCTTGGATGGCTTTAATTTCAAGATTGAAATAACAAATGGAGGCCTTTGAGTGTTATTCAAAGGCCTTTTTTATGACCGGATATGCGCAAGGGATTCATTCTACTTTTGATTTTACTTTTTCCATCGATCATCTATTTGCTGTTCTCGCTCGGTGAACACCATGTAGAAAAGATCGGGTCTTTTGGCGATTTCAAGGTGAATGAACTCGGAGATACGAGCTACGTTCCTGTTCCTGACATTGTTTTCACTAACCAAAACGGAGACGTGATGCACATGGATGATTTCAGAGGGAAACCTGTGGTAATTGACGTTATTGATGTTCCTTGCGACGAGGCGTGCGGTAAGAAGGGCGTGACCTTGGTCAATTACCTCAACGAAGTTCCTGAACGGGAAAAATGGGTGGTCCTAAGCATCGGTCGGAGGAGCGAGGTAACGGTAGAGGAACTCAAACAACTTCAAAAAGCACATTTACCAGAGATGGACAACTGGTACTTTGTCACTGCCGAAGACGAAATGGAACTCACGGCATTTCTTGACTACGTTTTCGTTCAACCCGGAAACGTAGCTACCCTAGAAGACCTTCCTGGGAAAGATTTTGTTTTATTAGATCAACAAGGCATCATCCGCGCGTATTTCGACTCCAGAATTCACAAGGAAAATCGAAAATTGGAGGATGCGATTAAACTGATAATGAAAGAACCTTTCATGCCATGGAAAGAAGTAAAGAAGTGAAATCCAACCGACTCATTTACACCGTGGCCGCTGTGCTGACCGTCGCAGTTGGTGCCATTTATATCACGCCTAAATTTGCTTGGAGCGGAGCGCCATTGGATTTCCTCCCCGCCTTAAATGCCTCCATCAACGCTACAGTAAGCCTCTTATTGGTGGCTGGGTTTTGGTTGATCAAGCAAGGGAAAAAGAAGAGCCATCAAATTGCAATGACATCTGCGGTTCTATTGAGTGCGCTATTCCTGATGAGTTATGTTCTGTATCACACTACACACGAAAGCACATCGTACGGTGGCGAAGGAATCATCCGGTATGTCTATTTCTTCATCTTGTTGACGCACATTGTTCTAGCCATTGTTATCGTCCCTTTGGTCTTGATTTCGTTCAGTCGGGCACTGAGCGAACGATTTGATAAGCACAAAAAAATTGCCCGGATTGCGCTTCCCCTCTGGCTCTATGTATCTGTCACCGGTGTAATTGTTTACCTGATGATTTCACCGTATTATTGAGCAAATGCCGATTGGATATTACCTTCGTTTCGAAATGAAAAAATTCTTCCTCCTAGCGATTGCTTTGTTCGCCATTGTGCTTGGTGCGGAGGCGCAATGCAGCATGTGCAGCGCAGTGGTGGAATCCAGTCAGAAATCTGGAAGTGAACTCGCAGAAGGTTTGAACGCAGGAATACTTTATCTCATGGGAATTCCTTATGCACTGCTCGTCTTTATGGGAATATTGCTTTTTCGAAAATTGAACAGCAATAACGCTGAGAACGAGGATTAATGCGCTCCCGCGCTCGTTTATCACCATTTCGTACCGCTCATCTCATTTCAGACATACCACCTGAAAGCGTATATACATTTGTAGCATGAGGAACCTCTTTTTTAGCATCGCCTTCTTGAGTAGCATCTTCGCCGCCAATGCTCAAGAGACCTTGACCTTACAGCAATGCGTTGAACAGGCGTGGGCGAATAACCTGCAGGTGAAGCAAAACGAGCTGTCGATTGAGGCCAACGAGTCTCAATTAAAGAACGCAAAGGCGAATGTTTTGCCCAACGTAAATGGATTTGCCTCTCATAATTACAACTGGGGTCAACGGATCGACCCGTTTACCAACTTGTTTGCAACCACCCGCGTACAGAGCAATTCATTCGGGTTGTCGTCCAGCGTTACGCTCTTCAACGGATTGCAGAATTACCAGAACATCAAATCGCAAGAAGCGGGGCTTGAATCGGTTAAGTACGACCTTGAAACCCAGAAGAATAACATTGCGCTTTCAGTATCGGCTGCCTTCTTACAGGTGCTCTTGGTTGAGGAATTGATCGTTTCGGCGGAGCAACAAGTGATGATTTCAACCAACCAACTGGACCGAGTTCGAAAGCTGGTGGATGCCGGGGCTTCGAATATTGGAGTTCAGTACGAATTAGAGTCCCAGTTGAGCCGGGATCGTTCTACCCTTACCCAACGCCGAAATGACTATCAATTGGCACAACTGCAGCTCAAGCAGATCATGATGATTCCTGCCGACGAATCGCTTGTTTTGGTGAAACCTGACATTGAAGCGGACAGCACCATAAGGTTGGAGAAGGCCTCCATCGTGTACAGCTACGCCGAGACGGCAATGCCCGAGATCAAGAGCGCGGAGTATTCGCTACTTAGCTGGGACCGACAACTTCAGTCGGTAAAAAGTGGCTACTATCCTTCGCTTACCTTGAGTGGCTCGATTGGGTCGGGTTATTCAGGCTTGAGAACCACCGTGGAAAGCGTAATGCTCACGGGTGAAGAGCAGATAGGATATACCTCAAGCGGTGAAAGCGTGTTGACGCCTACATTTGATGCAACCTTGACAAAAGTTCCGTTTGGAACGCAGCTGAACGATAATTTCAACCAATTCGTTGGGCTCAGCCTTAATGTGCCCATATTCAATCGATATGCCGTTAAGAATCAAGTGAAACAAGCGGAAGTGAATCGCACCATTGCTGAACTGCAACTGGAACAAGAGAAACTAGGATTGCGACAGCGGATAGAATCTGCCAGAACGGATGCCTTGGCCGCCAAGGAGCTCTACAAGGCCAATCGTGCGGCATTGAGGTCAGCAACTACGGCGTTTGAGTTTGCAGAAAAGCGATTCGAAGCAGGAGCCTCCAACGTAGTTGAATTCAACAATTCGAAGAATAACTTGAGACAAGCAGAAGCTGAAGTTGCGCGTACGATGTACGACTACGTTTTTAAAACCAAGGTGCTCGATTTCTACATGGGTAAACCCCTCGGGTTCGTCCAATAAGTGGAATTTGTGATCGAATCCTTCTGCCAATTCATTGACCCATGTCACTAATTCTGAACATCGAATCTACTACCACAGCTTGTTCCGTCGCTCTGGCGAACGACGACGTGGTCCTGGCCGAAGAAGAAAGCAACGATGGGTATTCGCACGCTGAGAACTTGGCGGTGTTTGTGGAGAAGGTCCTTCAGAGGCATTCGGTAACAACGGGTGATTTAGAAGCCATTGCAGTAAGCCGAGGACCTGGGAGTTATACCGGCCTCCGCATTGGAGTAAGCCTTGCTAAAGGATTGTGTTACGGTGCGGGGAAGCCGCTAATCGCTGTAGATACGCTGCAGCAGATGTGTGGTCACCCTTTGGTTGCAGAGGCGTTGAAAGCAAATGAAACTGCATGGCTGTGTCCAATGCTCGATGCGCGAAGGATGGAAGTCTATGCCGCGTTCTACGATGAACAATTCAATGAAAGAAGAGGGGCGGAAGCGGTTGTACTGGACGAGGATTCATTCGCAAAAGAATTGGTCGAACGCGACGTTTTTTTCTTTGGAAACGGAAGCGACAAGTTCCAGTCGGTTGTCGCCTCAGGTCACGCACATTTCATTCGGGATGTTTGGCCGTCTGCAGGGCAGATGGCGGCGTTCTCAGCGTTGGCATTTCAGCAAGAGCAGTTCGTAGATACCGCTTACTTTGAGCCATTCTACCTTAAGGAATTTCAAGGGACAACGCCGAAGAATAAGGTTCAATGAAAACGGTAGCGGTATTCCCAAATCTCTAGGTCTTGTGTCTCGGGATCGATGATGATCCAACCTTTTGGAAGCCCTTCTTCGTTGTACACCAAGCTCCAATTTCTACAAAGCCCGTTTTCGCACCAAGTACCTTCATCTTGGAGGTCGTTTTCTGTCGAGTAAGTGATGGACAATTCCGTGCCTTGTTCTAAGTTTCGATGGGTGAATTCGGACACTTGTTTTTGGCGGTAATGCCATTCTTCAATGAACTGAACCCGCGCCCCTATCCACGCCTCTTTTCCTTCAATTCCTTGCGGGCCAATGGTGGTAATCATCCGTTGATAGGGCTTTGCATCAACTCCGCCGCGAAAGGATATAATGATTTCATTTCCATGGATTAGTCGCCGCTTCGTAATCACTTGCTCGGTTGCGATGTCTTGCCAATCTAATTCTCCACGCTTTACCTTGATCGATTCCAGCACGATGGAATCGCTCGGATATGAATAGGTGATTCGACGCCTGTACTGCCCAACACGTTCTGCTTTTGCCTGCACAATGCCGTTCATTCTTATCCAAGTAGTGCTTATTGTGTCTGCGCCGCCGTATGGCCCAGGGTTGACTTTTTGAAAAGAAGTGAGTTCGCCTTGTGCATCAAAATGATAGATCACCCTCCTGCCATCATCGTAGATCGTTTTCGAAGAGGGCTTTCTCATCAGCCGAATTGTGACCGTAGCAATGCCTTTTTCGTGAACGACGGCTTTGTTAAATGCCGGGTATCGTCCTTCGATCAATGTACCGGGAACAAAGGCCTGTGACAGCCCGGAGGCGCAACTAAGGACGAGCATTCCCAGCGCCCACCATCTGATCGAACGCCGCTGAAGGAGTTTCAACAGGAAGTTGACACGCACCTTCGCGACAAACATAGATGAGCGTCTTGCCTTCCACTTTTCGGTGCTCAAGTATGGGAATGGTTCCTTCATCCTTACCTCCGCAAAGCACGGAACCTGGAGCGTAATATCCGGCCATCACACGGCTTTTTTCTCCACAATCATCGCCAACAATTGCGACTTCGTAAAATGGATGGGTCTGAAATAAGTGCAATTGCATCCATTGGCTGTGTCCAGAAGGATAACGATTGAAATTGGGCTCCACGTTTGCCAACATTTGAAGGGAAAGTTCTCGCCATTCAGGATGCGAATAGAGGAGGCTAAGTTTGAAAAGGCAGGTCGCCAAAACCGCATTCGAAGAAGGAATGACATTGTCGTGTATTTCAATCTTCTTAGCCACCAAGGCCGGATCTTCCGCAGACTTGAAATAAAAGAAACCCGATTCATTTTGTTCAAAGTGCTGAATCACGTACGCCGCAACAGCGTGTGCTGCGCTCAAATAACGTTGGTCCATCGTAGCCTCGTGAAGTTTGATCAGGGCCTCACACATGAATGCGTGGTCCTCTAGGTATCCATTGATCGTAGATCGTCCTTTTTTGTACGAATGCCAAAGTCCTCCGTCTGCTTTCTTTTGCACCTCGAGGAGAAATCCAATGTTTTTTTGAGCAAGGGCGAGGTAATGCTCATTTCCGGTTGCCTGAAATGCATCGATCAGTCCAGAAGACGTCATTGCATTCCAGCTGGTAAGCGACTTATCGTCTAACCCTGGTCGAACCCGCTTGGACCTAGCTCTGAGAAGCTTTCCTTTGATCGCTGTTATCTCGGATCGGAGTGTGGATACGTCCATACTAAGTTGGCTCGCAATTTCTTGATCCGTTCCTTGACGCATTAAGATATAGTGACCGTTTTCCCATTTGCCTACTCGATCAATGCGATAGTATGCCCGTATGATATCCATGCTTTCTGGCGCAGTTTGGTTGAGTTCTTCTTCGGTCCAGACATAGAATTTTCCTTCTTCCCCTTCGCTGTCTGCATCAAGCGCTGAAAAGAATGCGCCCGACGCGTCCATCAGCTCGCGTTCAATGAATGCGGCGGTTTCATCGATGATATCTTTGTACAATTGTTGCTTACTTTTCTTGAACGCCGCCGCATACAAGGACAAGAGCTGGCCGTTGTCGTAGAGCATCTTTTCAAAGTGAGGTACCTTCCAAATGGGGTCCGTTGAGTAGCGCGAAAACCCACCACCGACTTGATCGTAAATGCCGCCGTGCGCCATCTTGGTCAAGGTCGTCTGTACAAAGGATTGTACCTCGCTGTCCTCGTTTGCGCTTGCAAAATGGTGTAGGAAAAGCAGGTTGTTTGGCATCGGAAATTTAGGGGCACCCTGATTTCCGCCATCCTGCATGTCGAATTTTTTTTGCCAGCGGGCGACGGTACTGTTGACCGTCTCGGGGCTGAAGGTGTCTGGTATTTTTTGGATAGGCATTTCGTCCATCGTGTGGATCCCCTCCGTAAGCTTAGTGGCGTATTCCTCAAGTTTCTCGGGTTCTTTGTCAAATGCCGCACGCACTTGTTGGAGTAAGCTGATCCATTGGTCTCGCGGATAGTAGGTGCCCCCGTGAAAAGGCCGTCCATCCGGCAATGCAAAGCAGTTCAGCGGCCAACCACCCCGGCCAGTCATAAGCTGAACAGCGTCCATG
>JAVKEP010000005.1:0-9560 GCA_040221375.1 Cryomorphaceae bacterium | reverse complement strand
ATTCATAACAAGCGCGGATGTACAACGATAATAATCAGCAGCCGACATCGTCACTCAAACCTACCGAACGGCTACACAAAGATGCATCACACAAAAGGCCTTGCACTACAATCGACCGGCGTTGATCACGCGGGTGGGTGGACTCGATGAGTTCATCGTAGAAGGACGCACAGGATTGTTTGCTTCAACACAGCCGGACGACATCGCCAAGCAAATCGATTTTTTCCTTAACCAAGACCAAGAAGCTTACATTGAAGCGATAAAGGAGGAGAAGAAGCGCTTTTCATGGGACGCATTTGTCGCCCATTTCCAATCGTTTTACTCAGAAAAATTTGCCTCATGAACAGAATGAAAACCGCACTAAACGAGTCGATCCGACTGCGAGAAGAGATGCTGTCTGACACTGCCGTTCTCGAAAAAATTCATCTCGCTGCAGAGGCGATGATCCATGCGTTTCGCTCAGACGGAAAGGTGCTTTTTTGCGGCAATGGAGGAAGCGCTGGAGATGCCCAGCACATCTCTGCGGAACTGAGCGGCAGATTTAAGAAGGATAGAAAGCCACTGTTTGCCGAAGCCTTGCACGTGAATTCGAGTTTCATGACTGCGGTGGCCAACGACTATGGCTTTGAAGAAACCTATGCGCGAATGACCGAGGCGATGGGCCGAAAAGGTGATGTCTGGGTGGGATTGTCTACCAGTGGCAATTCAAAAAATGTGGTGCGGGCCCTGCAGAAGGCCAAGGATTTAGGAATGACGACCATAGCGATGTTGGGAGAAGCCGATGGTGCGATGGGAGCGGTGGCAGACATCGCGATTCATGTCCCTTCTTCGGATACCGCTCGCATTCAGGAACTTCACATCACCATCGGACACGTGCTGTGCGAAGAAATTGAAGCCCAACTCTTTGCGGGATGATGGTGGAGTGGATGCATCAAATCGATGAGAACTGGACCTTGTTTCTTGACCGCGACGGCGTGATCAATCAAAAGCTCGAAAACGACTACGTGAAGCACATCGATGACTTTGCGTTTTTGCCCGAAGTACACAAAGCACTCGCGATTTGCTCGAACGCCTTTGGTCCCATCGTTGTGGTGACGAACCAGCAAGGCGTGGGAAAGGGCCTCATGACCGAAAACGAGTTGCTGGGCATCCATCAGTTTATGCTCGCTGAGGTGTTTACCAATGGTGGAAGAATTGACGCCATCTACCATTGCAGCGGGCTGGCAGAAGATGACCCTCCTTGCCGAAAGCCGAATACAGGAATGGCGTTCGAAGCAAGAGAGCGCTTTCCAGAAATCGACTTCCGCAAATCTGTCATGGTGGGGGATTCGGTTTCTGACATGGAGTTTGGCCACCGCTTGGGAATGAAGTGCGTGCGCATCGGCCATTCGGATCCTGTCCACCCCAGTTTCCCAAGTTTATTCCACTTTGTGGCGAGGATAAGTTCCAAATAATCATGCGGGATCGTTCGTTAGTGCACATACATTTGTCCGTAATGAGAAAAATGCTGCTGTTGTTTTGCGTCGTTTTGCTGGCTCTTCAGGCCCATGCACAAAGAGATGCCCCCAATGCCCTGGATGCCAATGGCAAGAAGCATGGCGAGTGGGAAGTGAAATACCCGGAGTCTGATTTTGTGCGCTACCGAGGCGAATTTGACCACGGAAAACCGGTAGGGACGTTTTTCTATTACTACGAAACAGGCGAGAAAAGTTCGCAGGTAGAAAACAGGGAAGAAGGCCATGCCGACGCGAAGTTTTTTCACAAGAATGGAACGCTCATGGGCGAAGGGAAATACCATAATGCCCAAAAACATGGCGAATGGAGGTTTTACGACAACCAAACCATTTTGAGTTCGATCGAACACTACGAGCACGGCAAATTAACGGGGGTAGTCAAGGTTTATCACCTCAACGGTAAGATCGCTGCTGAGATTCCGTACGAAGATGGACGGAAGAATGGTCCGTTTAAAGAATACACAACTTCGGGCAAAGTGTTGAGAGAAGGAACCTATCGTGACAATACCTACGACGGCGACTTTAAGCAGTACTACGACAATGGATCCATCTACCGAGAAGGCAAATACGTTGCGGCGGTAAAAGACGGATTGTGGGTTGAGTACGACGAGGATGGCCGCGTCATGATTCAGCAAGTCTATGATGACGGCGAGCTGATCAAAGAACAGATCGAGAAAGGGTATAAAAAGGAAAAGCTCGACGTTGACTTGAAAGAGGAAGACGTGCTTCCTGAAGAAGAACTCCAGCGGCAGTTTTACGAGAGAGGCGCGCCTAGATAGGTTGAAAGGCTTGGGTTAAGCCGTTCCATTCGCCTGTGACGTTCCGTCCTCTACAAAGGCCTTGAAATGATCGAGGTACAATTGCGATTGTTTCTTGAACATGCCAGGCATGAGCCAAGCCATGATTTTCATCGGTCCGCTCATTTCAAACAAGCATTCTGAGACCCATTGAGTAGTGTGGGCATTGATCACAATGAATCTGTTCTTCTGCTCGTTGTACACGTTTTTTGCCTCGAACGTGAGGTTGAACTCGTCGGGAAGGTTTCGTTCGGTGATCGTCTCGATCATTTCTATCTCGCGCTTGCCCATCTTATACTTGAGGCGCGATTTTGCACCTTTTTCTCCCGGAGTCCCTTCGATCGGTTCCAGGCTGACGAATCCGGGCTGCCAGTGCTTTAGATTTTCGGGGTCGTCCATTAGCTTGACGACTTCTTCGCGCGGTTTATTGATCGTGATTTTGCAGGTGTACTTAAGGGCCATCGGGATAGAATTAGAATTTAAATGTAAGGAAAGCAAGGTGTAAAGCGGCTTCATGGTATAAAATTCAGAATCGGAGTGGGGCAGACGGGGTTCGCATATTAATTCGAACTTTGCAGGGTCAACTTCGTTGAGGTACAAAGAGATATGAGCAAGAAAGGAAGGATATTGGTAGCAATGAGTGGCGGCATCGATAGCTCGGTGGCCGCGTTGATGTTGCACGATGAGGGGTACGAGGTCATTGGCGTAACCATGAAAACATGGGACTACGCCACCTCAGGAGGAAGCAGAAAAACCACAGGGTGCTGTAGCCTGGATGACATCAATGACGCCCGAGCGCTTGCAGTGGAGAAGGGGTTTCATCACATGATCCTCGACATCCGCGAAGAGTTTGGCGATCACATCATCGACAACTTTGTAGAGGAATACCTGGCCGGGCGCACGCCCAATCCATGCATTCAATGCAATACACACATCAAGTGGGATGCCCTCCTCCGACGAGCCGATCAACTCGATTGTGAATTCATCGCCACCGGCCACTACGCTAATCGGCGGGAGGAGAACGGCCGGTACATCGTTTCGAAAGGGCTCGATGAAAACAAAGACCAGAGCTATGTGCTGTGGGGATTGTCACAAGCGGCCCTCGCCCGTACGCGTTTTCCACTGGGGAGTTTTACCAAACCAGAGATCCGACAAATGGCCTTGGACCAAGGCTACGAATCGCTCGCCAAAAAAAGCGAGAGTTATGAGATTTGCTTTGTGCCCGACAACGATTACCGGGGCTTCCTCAACCGCAAGGTAGAGGGCTTAGAAGAGCGACTGAAGGGTGGAAGGTTTGTGGGTCCAACCGGCGAAGACTTGGGCGAACATCGCGGATATCCGTACTATACAATAGGCCAGCGAAAGGGCCTGGGCAGGGCGTTTGGCGAACCGATGTTCGTTACCAAGATCGATCCGGATACCAATACCGTGCATTTGGGAAGGGAAGAGAATTTGATGGGACATTCGATGTACGTCAGAAATCAGAACATTCAAAAGCTCTCGGCCATCGAAAATGGGATGGAGGCTATCACCAAAATCCGGTACAAGGACAAAGGTGCATTGAGCCATGTGTTCAATGAAGAAGACGGAAGATTACGGGTAGATTTTGTGCATTCAGTAAGTGCGATTGCCCCGGGTCAAAGCGCCGTGTTCTACGATGGAAACGATGTCATCGGCGGCGGGTTCATCGCGAGGTCCAACGAGATGCCCCTTTCCTTCAGCAAAAAAATGATGGCCGGTGGGTAATTCGGCGCGATATGCCGTTGGCTTGTCGATGGTGCTATTGTTGGCGGCCTGCGGGAAGGACAAAGGCGAGACAAAGGTGGACTTTGGATATGCTTACTACCCGCTGGAAGTAGGAAAGGTAATCGACTACCGCGTCGACTCTATTGTGTACAATGAATTTACCCAATCGGTAGACAGCTTTTCGTTTTTGCTGCGTGAAGCCTGCATCGAGACGTTTACGGATTTGGAGGGAAGAACGGCATACCGCTTTGAACGTTCGGTACAAAAAGACGACACGAGTGAATTCATCTTCAGGACCTCGTTTTATGTAGTTACCGACGGAGTGCGTACAGAAAAAGTGGAAAACAACCAACGCGAGGTGGTCTTGGTCTATCCGCCTATAAACGGCGAAGATTGGGACGCCAAGGCCTTCAGTGCGGCGGAGCGGGTAGATTATGAATTTGAAGCCGTACACCAAGCAATCGACCTCGGAACCTTTCGCTTTGATAGCGCCTTACGGGTCATCCAACTCAACGATACCGACAACTTCATCACCAAGCGATTCGCCGAGGAGCGCTACGCCAAGAACGTCGGTTTGGTGGAGAAACGCTACTACCACATCGAAACCCAATTTGAGGTTGATTCAGGATTGTACTGGATACAGACGGTTGTGGGGATTTGATTTCGAGCGAGATTCTTTTCATTTAATTGGTTCGTTCAATTTCCGGTTGCATTCTTTTCATTGGCGCACTGCATAAGGGCCTGAAGCTGACGGAATGGATGTGATCTTTCCATGCGAAAGAAAACTTTGACCTATTATTGATTCAAACTAATAAAACGATACCATGAACGAGTTCAAGAAGTTTGTTTCGAAAGGGAACGTAGTAGAAATGGCCGTCGGTCTGATCATGGCCACTTATTTCGGTGCCATCGTCAAGTCCTTGGTCAATGACATCATCATGCCACCGATCGGGAAAATGCTCGGTGGGGTTGACTTTTCATCCCTGAAGTACGTTATCCAAGAAGCGACGGCAGCCAGTGCTGAAGGAGCCGGCGATGCAGTAGCGGAAGTGTCGATCAACTATGGTACCTTCATCAATACCATCATCACCTTCATCATCGTGGCATTCGCCATTTTCATGGTCGTGAAAGGCTATAATCGCATGAAGGAGAAGTTCGAAAAGAAGGAGGAAGCAGCACCGGCAGCTCCACCGGCACCGACCAAAGAAGAAGTGCTTCTGACCGAAATCCGAGACCTACTCAAAAAGAACTAATTCCTGAAACCAACACTGCTGACACGCACATTGCATATCGACGCATGGTACATGGCGTTACCACGCATGCTGGCATGTGCATCGCTTGGGCTGTTGCTTTTCGGATGCAGCCAGCAACGTACCCCAGCCGATTGGGTGAACCCATTTGTCGGGACGGATTTCAATGGACACACCTTTCCCGGGGCTACGCTTCCATTCGGCATGGTGCAGCTCTCACCCGACACCCGCATCGACGGGAGTTGGGAGGGGTGCAGTGGCTACCATTACAGCGATAGCATCATCTACGGGTTTTCGCATACCCATTTGAGCGGAACCGGTGTGAGCGACTACGGCGACGTATTGCTCATGCCGCAAGTCGGAGAAGCGTCTTTCGTCCAAACCGAATACGCGTCCGCCTTTGCCCATGCCGATGAAAAAGCCGAACCGGGATACTACGAGGTGCTCATGAGCAACGGCATCAAAGCCGAACTCACGGCAACGACCCGCGTAGGAATGCATCGCTACACCTTTCCAAAAAGCACGTGCAGCATGGTTTTGGACCTGAACCACCGCGATCCCTTGACCGAAGGTCGGATCCGAATCGTGAATGAACGTACCGTAGCCGTCGGCCGCCGGAGCAACGCCTGGGCGCGGGATCAGCACGCCTATGCCTTCATCGTATTCAACCAACCATTCGACCCCGTTTTTAACTCGGATTCAACCAAGGTCATCTTTCGATTCGGAGATGTTGTCTCCGTAATGGCCAAGGTCGGTTTGTCTTTTACCGATGAAGAAGGCGCCCAACGAAACCTGGAAGCAGAACTCCCCGGTTGGGACTTTGACCAAGTGAGAAACGAAGCCAAGCGGGCGTGGAATGATCAATTGGGAAAGATCGACGTCAGAGACGACAGCGAAGAGAAAACGGCGACCTTCTACACCGCCTTGTACCACACAATGATCCATCCCAATGTAGCCATGGATGTGGACGGTCGTTACAGAGGAATGGACAACAAACTTCACCGAGCCGAAGGATTTGTTTACTACACCGTTTTTTCGCTTTGGGATACATTCCGAGCCTTACACCCTTTATTTAACCTCATCGAGCGTGAACGAACCCGCGATTTTATCCACACGTTTTTAGCCATGTATCGGCAAGGGGGGAGGCTTCCTGTATGGGAATTGTGCAGCAACGAAACCGATTGCATGATCGGTTACCACTCGGTCTCTGTGATGGCCGATGCACTGGCCAAGGGGATCGACGACTTCGATCAAGAATTGGCCTTAGAGGCCATGCAGAAAAGCGCAACGTGGGATCACCTCGGATTGCCCGCCTATCGAAGGCAAGGTTTCTTGGCCATCGACGACGAGCACGAGAGCGTCTCAAAAACCCTGGAGTACGCATATGATGATTGGTGCATCGCCCAGGTGGCGCATCGGTTGGGCGATGAAGACATAGAAGAACGTTACATGCAACGATCCCACGCGTGGCGCAACCTGTTGGACCCCACCACGCGTTTGATGCGTCCGCGAAGCAACGGCGGCTGGCTGACGCCCTTCGATCCCCGCGAGGTGAACAATCACTTTACCGAAGGCAACGCATGGCAGTATTCCTTCTTCGTTCCGCATGATATTCCAGGAATGATCGAATCGATGGGAGGGAAGGCCGCGTTCGAAAACAAGTTGGACGCCCTCTTTAAGGCCCCTGAGCTGACTACCGGTCGCACCCAGGCCGACATTACGGGCCTCATCGGCCAGTACGCGCATGGCAATGAACCCAGTCACCACATGGCCTACCTCTACAACTTCATAGATCGTCCCGAGAAAACGGAGGAGCGGGTACACCAAATCTTGCGCGAGTTTTACTCCGCTCGGCCCGACGGGTTGATAGGAAACGAGGATTGCGGGCAGATGAGTGCATGGTACGTGATGTCTTCCATGGGAATTTACGCCGTAACTCCGGGCAGGCCAGAATACGCCTTGGTAGCGCCCTACCTCGATGATTTTACGGTGCATTTAGAAAATGGATCGTCCTTTGATCGACAGCGCATCACCGACGCCTTAAAGGAAAGCCTGTTCATAGCCTATGCCTCCTTGACGCAAATGCAAGAGACTGAACCGCTCGATCAGCCAGGTATATACGAACATTCCTATCTACAATCGCCGGTCATTTCAGCGGGTTCGCTCTCGTTTGACGATAGCATGCACGTCAGCATTTCGGTTGCGGACGGACAATCGGTCTACCATTCATTCATGAACGCTGACAGTACATTTTCCGAGGCGAGGACCGACACGTCATTTTGGATCTATGAGAGCAGGACCATTGTGGCGCATACGGCCAAAGGAGAGGGCGCCGAGCGACGCGTAAGCAGCCCTGTAACGGCACGGTTCTACAAAAATCCGCATCCCCATTGGAACGTTGAATTGCAGAGCAACTATAACCCACAGTATTCAGCGGGAGGTGAGCAAGGCTTGATAGACGGCATCCGGGGCGATGAAAATTGGCGCAAGGGCTATTGGCAAGGCTACCAAGATCAAGATCTTGAGTGCGTGATCGATTTCAGTGGTACACAGCTCATCCAGTCATTGTCGGTAGGATGCTTACAAGACACCCGCAGCTGGATACTCATGCCTACGAAGGTTGAGTTCTACACATCGACCAATGGCAGGGATTTCGAGTTGGTGGCTACGGTGAGCAACACCGTCCAAGACAAAGATTACGAAGTCCAGGTCAAGGACTTCAGCGTTCGGCTTTCTTCTCCATTAGCGACGGGTTTTCTGAAGGTCAAGGCCTACAACTATGGTACGTTGCCTACCTGGCACCAAGGCCATGGAGGGGAGGCATTTATTTTTGTGGATGAGATCGGTGTTGAATAGCAGACGGTAGTTTCATTGGCAGGTTTCGTTTAAAGGCTTTGTGTTCCTTTTTACTCTGAATATTTCTGGATTCGCCTATTTGGTACATTTACAGAGCCGCTCAATCCAAGTCGCTACCATGGCACACATACGAGACAATTCATGCCCGACGCAATATGGTTAAGCAGTTGCTTCATATCAAAAACATGGTGTGTCCTCGCTGTATAGTGGCAGTGAAGGACTTGCTGAACAAACTTGAAATTCGATACCTCGATATTCAATTAGGCCAGGTTTTTCTCGGTGAAAAGATCAATACACAACAACTGATTGCCTTGGGTGGTGAATTGGAAGTGTTGGGATTTGAATTGCTTGAACCAGGTAAATCAGCTCTGATTTCACAGATTAAATCGGTAATAATACACCAAGTGCACCATGAGCGCGAACCGCTTTCTATCAAATTTTCTTCATTGATAGCAGAGAAACTTCATCATGAGTACGCCCATTTAAGTAGGCTGTTTTCTTCGGTAGAGGGAATCACAATAGAGAAATTCATTGTGCTACAGAGAATTGAAAAAGTAAAGGAGTATCTGATTTACGATCAGATGACTTTATCAGAGATAGCCTATGAAATGGATTACAGCAGCGTAGCACACTTATCGGCTCAGTTCAAAAAAGAGATTGGTATGACTCCCACCCAGTTCAGAGCGCAGACAAGTCATCAGCGACGGTCCATTGACAAATTCTGAGCATAATTTTATAAACCAAAGTCAAGATTATGTAAAAGTTCAAGGTGCCCTTCTTGTGATTTTTGTTTTCACAATTTAAAGGAAGGGTATGCAAAATTCAGAAGTAGTAGAAAAGGAAGAAAAGGCCCAGGTAGCCAAGTGGGTAACAAACAGTTTTCCAGTTATTGGAATGACCTGTGCGGCCTGCGCATCTAGTGTAGAGTCCATTTTAGTCAATACCGCTGGCGTGAAGAGTGCCAATGTCAATTTTGCGGCGTCTTCGGTATTGATAACGCATGATTCGGGGATTGCCCATCTCGATTTACAAAATGCGCTTCAATCGGTGGGTTACGATCTCCTTGTCGATGTTGAAGACCCGGAAGAACTGCTCGAACATCGGCAAAAACTATATTTTGAGGAGGTCCAACAGCGTACCATTTGGTCCGCTCTTCTGACATTGCCTGTTTTCATTATTGGCATGTTCTACATGGATTGGGCTGAGGGTCGTTGGATTTCAATGGTATTGAGCATTCCAATCTTGTTTTGGTTCGGTCGAAGTTTTTATATCAATGCATGGAAACAGGCAAAACACGGCAAAACGAACATGGATACCCTGGTAGTGCTCAGCACTTCAGTTGCCTTCGTGTTTAGCGTTTTCAATACACTATTCCCAGAATTTTGGCACTCCCGTGG
>JAVKEP010000004.1:0-34928 GCA_040221375.1 Cryomorphaceae bacterium | reverse complement strand
AATCCCGTCTCTCGCTCAAAAGTGTGTTGGGACTTTGTGCTGCAGGTTAGCCGAGCACAGATTCAAAGTGAATCAAAAGGGTTCACGACCGAAGGGAGTAATCCCGTCTCTCGCTCAAAAGTGTGTTGGGACTTTGTGCTGCAGGTTAGCCGAGCACAGATTCAAAGTGAATCAAAAGGGTTCACGACCGAAGGGAGTAATCCCGTCTCTCGCTCAAAGCCTAGAAAGCCTTCCTCCAACCGGTGGAGGGCTTTTTTAACGGCGAAAGATCAAGGTGCCAAACCCAGTACTCAGGCAGGGTGCTTGAGTGCGGGTGACGAACGCAAGTTTGTCACTTGCCCGGGTGGTGGAATTGGTAGACACGCGGGACTTAAAATCCCGTGACCATTGCGGTCGTGCGGGTTCAAGTCCCGCCCCGGGTACCATTTAGTTTTGAAAGCAGCATTTGGCTGCTTTCTTTGTTTTTCAGGAAAGGGAAGGGAGGAATGGACCATATATGCGATTGCTAGTCAGCGAAGAAACTACATTTACGTAGGCTTGACATTCAACCTTGAGGCCCGCTTGGAGAGACACAATCGAAGATTCGAAAAGACGACAAAACCGTGCGGGCCTGTCTACCGACAGGTAGATTCAAGTCCCGCCCCGGGTACCATTTAGTTTTGAAAGCAGCATTTGGCTGCTTTCTTTGTTTGCGAGCTAATTTCTGTTGAACCTATGCAAAACGAGACTCAATCCAAGTCAATACCTTATCGGTTGCACCTTTCTGATGCTCAAAGTACTCGGTCAACCTCAGTAGCACTTTCTGTCGATAACTGTCTGAAGAGAGTGCGGTCTCCAATGCCTGCTCAAACTCTTGCTTGTCAGCGATCTCTACTCCTACTCCGAGTTCTTTAAGGGCTTGTACTTCTAAAAAGCGCTTGTTGTTGGGCCCAATTATTACCGGAATGCCATATACTGCAGCTTCCAATGTATTGTGAACCGCAGCACCGAACCCTCCTCCGATGTAGGCCACAGCACCGAAACGATAGAGCCTGGAAAGCATACCGATTTGATCGACGTATAAGACCTTCGCATTGCTCCAGTCAACCGTTCCATCTATTTCGCTAACGCGTATCATGTCCGAGCCAAACGACCGTTTCCATGCGGCTTGTTGCTCGCTCTTGAGTTCATGCGGTGCCACTATCAGCTTGACATCTTTACGGGCCTTCAAGACCTCCAGGATCACTGCATCGTCTGATGGCCAATTGCTGCCTATTACGATGATTTGCTGGTTTCCAATAAAATCCATCAATCCATCCATTTCGAAAGGTACACTAGCGTTTTTCACAACGCGATCTACCCTCGTATCTCCAACGACCATAGCGTTCTGAATATTTACCGACATTAATCGGTCTACAGTAGCTTGATCCTGAGCAAAAATGCAATCGAACTGCTGCAAGCGTTTTCCCAAATAGATGCCCGGCCACTGGAGCGTCCAGTGCTTTTCGGTCAAATGAGCGCTGATCAAGATCATCGGAATGCCTCGACGGTGCAATCCATCCATGGCGTTGAACCAAAATTCATACTTCACAAAGACAGCCAGGTCTGGTTGAACCAATTCCAAAAAACGATTTATCCTTTTAGGAAGGTCGACAGGCAAATAGGTTACTACCTCTGCCAATGCATAGTCCTTGCGCACTTCGTAGCCGCTGGGTGAGAAAAACGTTATAACGACTTGCGTCTCTTGCTGACCGTTCTTCAAACCTTCAATCAAGGGCCTGGCTTGCTCGAACTCGCCGACCGAGGCGCAGTGCATCCATACAACCCTCGAATTCTTTTCGAAGGCTTGTAAATCGGTCTCCCATTGTCCTCGGGCATCCACCCATCGAGAAAACTTGGGACTCGTCCACTTAAATAAGGGTGCGATCCATAAAAAAACGCGCATTGCGAAGGTGTATACGGCCAGCATCCCGACGAAAATAAATCAATAGAAGTAGTAGTCGCTCGCGTGGCGCTTGTAGATCGGAAAATACCAACGAACGACCAGGGTGCCTAGGATGTCTAACCGCTCACGCGTATCCCTTTTCTGGGTGTCAAAGTTCAAACTCCTCCTGTTTTGGGTAAAGCCTTCAAAGAATTCGGCCCCAATGTAAAAATTGACGAATCGGTAATTTCCAAAATGCTGGTAGCCGATGGATTGACTCAGGCATAGTCCGTTGGTAAGGCGGTCGTAGCCTTTTTTGTAGGCGCCTTCTAGCTGAGGAATGGTCGCAAATTCGGGTTGGATTCGTATCCTGTGCTGCATCACCCCACCCCCCAAAGCAAGGTGGATTCCGCAGTTCGGATTGGGTCCAATGATGGGCATTATCTTCCCGACTCGGACGGTTGCGACAAATCCTCGCTCATTGAGAAAAACGTCCACTGGATTCCCGTCTCTGCCTATAAAAATTTGGGTGTTCGTTTGCAGGTTTTTGAGGATGGTATCCTCCTTCACTCGGTTTCCGAAAAAGAAGCCTACATTCCCTTCAATGGTCAAGTTTTTACTCGACTTATAAATGAATGCCCCCCCTACGAGCCCGCCGTAGCCAAAGCGCTCCTGTAAATCTCCAAATGGTTGTTGAAAGCCGAGTTCGGCGCCGATGGCGAAGAAGCGTATCGTCGTGTCCTGGATGTTCTTCTGGGCCAGAGAAGTTAGTCCGACAAGCAAGAGTATAAAGCCGAGTGCAAAATTTTTCACGCTGCGAAAATACGAAAGGGGTTCGCCGCAAGTTTCAAGATTGAGCTTTGTAGCGATATCAACTAGTATACGGCTATAAAGAGCAAATGAAAAGAGTATCTTCGCACCCCATTTTTAAGTGAATGAAGCCCATCCAACTTGTTGATCTGCACACGCAGTATCTAAAGATCAAAGAAGAGATCGATAAAGCCGTGATCGACGTGATCGAGAGCACGGCGTTCATCAACGGCCCAGAAGTGAAAGCCTTTGCGGCCGACCTTGAGTCGTACCTAGGAGTGAAACACGTGATTCCATGTGCCAATGGAACCGATGCCCTTCAAATAGCCTTGATGGCGTTGGATGTGAAGCCCGGGGATGAAATCCTCACGCCGAGCTTTACGTACATCGCTACGGCAGAAGTCATCGCTTTGCTTCAACTCACGCCAGTGTTTGTAGAAGTGCACGAAGACACGTTCACCATTGACATTTCCGATGCCCGGTCGAAAGTCACCGAAAAGACGAAGGCAATCATCCCGGTTCACTTGTACGGACAGTGCGCCCAAATGGAAGACGTGATGAACTTTGCAGAAGAGTTTGATATCCGCGTGATCGAAGACACGGCTCAAGCCATCGGCAGTTCCTTTCATTCGAGCGATGGCACCACGAAAATGGCGGGCTGCATTGGCGACATCGGCACTACGTCCTTCTTTCCTTCAAAGAACCTCGGTTGCTATGGCGATGGCGGCGCGATCATGACCAACGACGATGGCCTAGCCGCCAAGCTGCGCATGATGGCCAACCATGGTCAGCGCATCAGGTATTACCACGATGAAATCGGCTGCAATTCACGCTTAGATTCCATTCAGGCGGCTGTGCTGAGGATCAAGCTACGGCACCTCAACACCTACATGCACGCCCGTCAAGAAGTCGCTGCGCATTACGACAATGCCTTTGCAGGGATGAAGGAAGTTACCACGCCGTATCGCGCGCCGTACTCAAACCATGGCTTTCACCAGTATACCATGAAACTCAAAGGCGTAGACCGTGACGGCCTGCTCGCTTATTTGCACGAACATGGCGTGCCTGCGAATATTTACTACCCTGTGCCCGTCCACCTACAAAAAGGATACACCCAGTACGGCATGAAAGTAGGCGACATGCCTCGAACTGAGCAATTGACCAGGGAGGTACTATCGCTGCCCATTCACACAGAACTAAGTCAGGAACAACTTAATTACATCACAACACACATCAAAAGCTATATCAACCGATGAATATTGCTGTAGTAGGAACAGGCTACGTTGGCCTCGTAACGGGCACTTGCCTTGCAGAAACGGGGAACCACGTGGTTTGTGTAGATATAGATGAAGCGAAGGTTGAAAAGATGCGCAACGGCATCATCCCCATATACGAGCCTCATTTAGATAACTTGTTTGAAAGAAACATCAAGCAAAAGCGCTTGTCCTTTACCACTGAACTTCGGGATGCCGTAGATCATGCCAATGTCATTTTCCTTGCACTCCCTACCCCTCCAGGAGCAGATGGTTCTGCCGACCTCCAGTTCATTTTAAAAGTTGCCGACGACTTGGGAAAGATGATCACCGATTACACGATCATCATAGATAAGAGTACCGTTCCGGTAGGCACAGCAGACCGCGTTAGAGCGGCCGTCTCCGCCAACTTCAAAGGTGAATTCGACGTCGTTTCGAATCCTGAATTTCTGCGGGAAGGATTTGCGGTGGACGATTTCATGAAACCTGATCGCGTGGTCATCGGAACAGAATCTGACAGGGCTCAGGAAGTGCTGGACGAGCTTTTCAAGCCGTTTGTACGGCAAGGCAATCCCATCCTTTTCATGGATGAGAAATCTGCCGAAATGACCAAGTACGCAGCAAACGCTTTTTTGGCGACCAAGATTTCCTTCATGAATGAGATGGCCAATCTTTGTGAAAAGGTCGGAGCCGACGTGGACAAGGTGAGGATCGGCATCGGTTCGGATTCGCGGATTGGAAATCGTTTCTTGTTCCCTGGAATCGGGTACGGCGGCAGCTGTTTCCCTAAGGACGTTCAGGCCATCGTGAAAACGGCCAAAGAGTATGACTACAATTTGGAGATTTTGGAATCGGTCATGCGCGTAAACGAACATCAAAAGACGATTCTCTTGCCCTCGATCATCGACTACTACGACGGCGACCTAAAAGGAAAGCATTTCGCCATGTGGGGATTGGCCTTCAAGCCGGATACGGATGACATTCGCGAGGCGCCTTCATTGTACATCATCGAGAAACTACGAGCCCTAGGCGCTACCGTAAAAGCATACGATCCGGAGGCCATGAGCAACGTTCAGCAAAAATTGGGTGACGCCATTCAATACGCAAGCAATGAATACGATGCGCTAGACAATGCCGACGCGCTGATTATTTGTACGGAGTGGTCGGTATTTCGCACCCCCGATTTTCGCGAATTGGATAAGCGTTTGAAGGAGATGACCATCTTTGATGGTAGAAATCTCTATACGCCAGCCAAAATGCGAGAGCGAGGATATTACTACAAAAGCATCGGACGGGAAACCGTGCGAAAAAACTAGGCAAATGAAAAGTGTTCTGATTACTGGCGCAGCCGGATTTCTAGGATCTCATTTATGCGACCGATTCATCGCCGAGGGCTATAAGGTTATCGGGATGGATAATCTCATCACCGGAGACCTGAAAAACATCCAGCATTTGTTCGCACATGAACACTTCAGTTTCTACAACCACGACGTGAGCTCGTATGTTCACGTTCCGGGTGAGTTAGACTACATCTTGCACTTTGCTTCTCCTGCTAGCCCGATCGATTACCTCAAAATTCCCATCCAAACCTTGAAAGTGAGTTCCCTCGGAACTCATAACCTCCTGGGATTGGCGCGGGCAAAGAAATCTAGGATTCTGGTCGCCTCTACGTCGGAAGTGTATGGCAATCCTCTCGTGCATCCACAAACTGAAGAGTATTGGGGAAATGTAAATCCGGTAGGACCACGCGGCGTGTATGATGAAGCGAAGCGTTTTCAAGAGGCCATGACCATGGCGTATCAGCGCATCCACAATTTGGAAACTCGTATTGTACGCATCTTCAATACCTATGGCCCTAGGATGCGCCTGAACGATGGACGGGTGTTGCCCGCATTCATCGGTCAAGCATTGCGTGGGGAAGATCTGACCATCTTTGGGGATGGAAGTCAGACGCGTTCTTTTTGTTACGTGGATGATCTGGTGGAAGGCATTTACCGACTGCTGCTGAGCGACTACTCAATGCCAATGAACATCGGCAATCCAGATGAAATTACGATCAAGGACTTCGCTCAAGAAATCATCAAGTTAACGGGGACCAAGCAAAAGGTCGTCCATATGGATTTACCCGAAGGAGATCCCGAACAACGGCAGCCAGACATCAATAAGGCGAGGAATATCCTCGGTTGGGAGCCGAAAGTAGATCGCGCCGAAGGCTTGAGGATCACTTACAACTATTTTAAGGAATTGTCAACCGACGACCTCCACAAGAACGAGCACAAAAACTTTGAAGCTTACTTCCGATGAGCACGACCTACTTTGCACATCCCACGGCTATCGTTGACAAAGGCTGCATCATCGGTGCCGGTTCTAAAATCTGGCATTTCAGCCATATCATGCCCGATTGCGAAATAGGAGAAGGATGCAACATCGGTCAAAATTGCGTCATTTCTCCCAATGTAATTCTCGGCCGAAACGTCAAAATTCAGAACAACGTCTCGGTCTATACAGGTGTGATCTGTGAAGATGACGTATTCCTCGGCCCGAGCATGGTTTTCACGAACGTGATGAACCCGAGGAGCGGGGTGAATAGAAGGGGACAATACACCCAAACCATCGTTAGAAAAGGAGCGTCCATTGGCGCGAATGCAACCATCGTTTGCGGGCATGACATCGGAGAATACGCATTCATCGGTGCCGGCGCCGTCGTTACCAAAGAAGTTCCAGCCTTTGCCTTGGTCGTCGGCAACCCAGCGAAACAAATCGGATGGATGAGTGTATATGGCCATCGCCTCCAATTTGACGAAAATGGCATGGCTACCTGTGAAGAATCAAAAGAAAACTATCGGCTAGAAAACGGTCGTGTGAATAAAATAGAAGCATAAGTCATTAGTTATGAGCAATTTGTACGATAAAATATTAAAAAAAGAAGCCAAGATCGGCGTGATCGGCCTTGGTTATGTAGGGCTACCCATCGCGTTGGCTTTTGCAAAGAAAGTGGCGGTAGTAGGGTTCGACATCAATGCAGAGCGCGTTGAAATGATGAAGAAGAATGTTGACCCAAGCGATGAGTTGGATGCTTCGGATTTTGAAGGGAGCGACATTCAGTTTACCGCGAAGACCGAAGACTTGAGCGATGTTAACTTTTTCATCGTTGCCGTCCCAACGCCGATTGACGCACACAACACCCCTGACCTGAGACCACTGCTAGGTGCATCAAAGACGGTCGGTTCCGTCCTCAAAAAAGGCGACTACGTAGTCTATGAATCCACCGTCTACCCAGGTTGTACGGAGGAAGATTGCGTTCCCGTGTTGGAAGAGTGTTCTGGTTTGAAGTTCATCGACGATTTCAAAGTGGGCTATTCTCCTGAGCGCATCAATCCAGGTGACAAGGAGCATACCATCACCAAGATCCTGAAAGTGGTCTCGGGCTGCGACGAAGAATCCTTGGACATCATTTCTGACGTGTACAAGATCATCGTCGAACCGGGCGTTCACAAAGCTTCGAGCATCAAAGTAGCAGAAGCAGCCAAGATCATAGAAAACACGCAGCGCGACGTTAACATCGCATTGATGAATGAGCTTTCGATTATTTTTAATCGCATCGGCATCAACACCTTTGAGGTCTTGGAGGCAGCGGGGACGAAATGGAATTTTCTAAAATTTTTCCCTGGGCTCGTCGGAGGACACTGCATTGGAGTGGACCCTTATTACCTCACATACAAGGCAGAAAAACTGGGTTACCATGCGCGCATCATCAACTCGGGTCGATACGTAAACGACAGCATGGGATTTTACGTGGCCAAAACCACGGTCAAGAAAATTCTCGCCCAAGGCAAGAACGTAGCTGGAGCGAAAGTCTTGGTTATGGGTGCTACGTTCAAAGAAAACGTAAGCGACATCCGAAATTCGAAAGTCGCCGACGTCATCAAGGAACTCCGATCGTTTATGGTTGATGTAGAAGTTGCAGATCCGTATGCTGACAGCGCTGAGTTGGAAGCGGAGTACGGTTTTGGCCTTTCTGAGATCAAAGACCGAGCCTATGACGCCATCATCGTAGCGGTGAATCACGACGAATACGTGAAGATGGAAGAATCGGAATTCAAGAAAATGATGACCGATGACAAGGGAATATTCGTGGATGTGAAGGGGATATTCAAGGACAAAATAAAAGAACTGATTTACTGGAGTCTTTAATGGAATTTGAGAAGAACATAATTGTTACCGGAGGAGCTGGGTTCATAGGTTCGCATGTGGTTAGAAGGCTTATCAACAACTACCCCAACTACAGAATTGTCAACCTCGATTGGCTGACCTATGCCGGCAATCTTGAAAACCTGAAAGACGTAGAGGGCGAAGGCAATTACGTTTTCGAAAAAGTTGACATCTGTGATTCCAGTGAAGTAAGCCGCGTCTTCAAGCAGTACAACGTAGATAGCATCATCCACCTGGCTGCCGAATCGCACGTAGACCGTTCTATTTTAGATCCGCTCGCCTTCATTACCACGAATGTAGTTGGCACCGCCAACTTGCTTCAATGCGCCCGCGTCGCTTGGGGAGACGATTTGACAAATAAGCGATTTTACCATGTATCCACCGACGAAGTGTACGGTTCACTGGGCGACGATGGGTTCTTTACCGAAGAGACAGCCTACGATCCGAAGAGTCCCTATTCGGCGTCCAAGGCAAGCTCAGATCACTTGGTTCGAGCCTTTGGTCATACCTACGGCTTTCCTGTTGTATTGTCGAATTGCAGTAACAATTACGGCCCGAACCAGTTTCCTGAGAAATTGATTCCGCTATTCATCAGCAACATCGTTGAAAGAAAACCGCTTCCCGTTTACGGAAAAGGAGAAAACGTTCGTGACTGGCTGTACGTGGAAGATCATGCGGAAGCCATTGACCTCATCTACCACGAAGGCGTAAACGGCGAAACGTATAACATTGGTGGAGAAAACGAATGGAGCAACATTGCCTTGATCAAGGTGCTGTGTGCGCAAATGGACCAGAAGCTCGGTCGTACCGAAGGTGAGAGCTTGGAGCTCATCAGCTACGTCAAAGACCGCGCAGGGCATGACTTCCGCTATGCGATCGATTGCTCAAAAATCAAAGCGACCTTGGGATGGTCACCCTCCATGACTTTTGAGAAAGGTTTGGAGAAAACAATCGAATGGTACCTCTCTCAGTCAGAGTGGATCGAACGCGTACGCTCAGGTGCTTACCAGGCGTATTACAAACAGCAATACACCGATCGCTGATCACTTAGAAGTTCCACATGTCCAATTCTAGTTCCCGAATCTTTTCGTGCTCTTGGCGCGCTTGGTATAGGGCGTCTTCCGGTTCTAGGTACTCAACAAAGGCACGGTCGTATACATTGGAGACCTTCGTGATCGTGCCGTTGAACCTTCGTTGAGTAAAGAAATCGTCATAGGACATGTATTGTAAGTCATTGGATCGAACGAACACCGGCCATGTCGCCATGGCAAATCGCGCTTCGTCGTAGTTTATCCAAAACAAGCGCTTGGTTCCTCGGTACTCACCCGTCTCTGGATCAGCAACCACGGCCACCGGAGCGATGCCCACGATTCCGACCTTCATGACAGACTGTTGGGCGTCGATGTACCATCTTTCTTTAATGTCGAAGGCTATGATTTCTTCTGAGTCTATCCAATTCGGAACGACCACTCGCTCTTCTTGCAGCGAAATCGGATTGACCGATGTCACTGTGTCGTCCTTTCTCACGATCCGCAATACCTCTGCCGTAGACAAGGGCGTCGTAAACATATCGTCGGTGCCCAGTACGCCTACGTCGTATGCGGTAAACATTTGCTCTTCGAGGAGCCCGTCCAGGACAAACTGATACAAGGATTTCCTTCCTTGTGAGGGATCTACCGGGAAATACATGGTTTGATTCATCTTTTGCCTGAGGTCAACCCTTCTCCACACGGTGCGCATCCAAAGCAAGTCATTGGGCCTTACCTGTTGCCTCGGCGCAGGAGTGCCGCCGAGTACTTGATTGGGCGCGGTTCCAAATTGCGCGATGGCTTGAAGAGACAAGAACGCGGACATCCCGACCGACAACAAGATTTGGGGTGCTTGCTTTGCTCGGATGGTATTGGTCATACTATGCTAACGCGGGTTGTAAGCCGATAGTATGGCATAAAAAAAGGGAGGCAATTACCTCCCTTTCCTCTTTTTACTATCAATAAATAGAAGCTTAGTAGCTCCACAGATCATGTTCCATATTGGTGATCTCACTTTTGATCTTCTCTGCCTCTAACAGCGCTTCTAAGCCCGTCTTGTATTCAACAATCTGTCGATCGTAGACATTGCTAGACTTTACGATGTAGCTACCGAACTGGCGCTTCCAAAATATGTCTTCATACGTTCTGCGTTCAACGTCATTTCCTCTGTTAAACACTTCTGACTTTACGAAGACATAACGCGCCTCTGGGTAGTATATCCAAAACAAACGCTGGAGGCCTCTGTACTCACCCGTAAGCCCATCGATCTTCGCCTTCATAGGGCAAATACCGATGATGCGTACGTCCATGACAGAACGTTGGCGATCAAAAAACCACTCTTCTTTAATTTCATACCACTTCACTTCATTCGACTTCACTTCAATCGGAACCACCTTTTGCACCATTTCCCCGGTATTGAGGTCTTGGGTGAACACCGTGTCCTTCTTAAACAAGAGGTCACGCACTTCATCGGTAGTCATTCTCTCGGTAAACATGTCATTGTCGCCAAGCGCACCCGGATAGTAAGCCGTAAGGGTACCGTCGTTCATGATGGCGTCCTTGATGACGTCAAAGAGTGACTTTCGCCCTTGGGCAGGCTTTTCTGGGTAGTACATGGAGTGATTGATCTTCTCTCGAAGGTCGAGTCGACGCCAAACCCTCTGAAGCCACATCACATCCGCTTCTCGAAGCGGAGCATAGGGGATCACACGACGCTCCAGTGTGTGTTCAGGGCGGTAGATACCGTCCAGCACATCCTGCGCAACGCTTTCTGTTGGTATGGAAGCCAAGCACGCTACCGTCAGTAAGGAAATGATCAATCGTTTCATGCTAATGAATTTAAGTCAATATTAGATGACCTTCAGCGAAAGCGTTCCTAAGTCACGTACGGAACCATCTGGGCCTTTCACTTTGATCTTCTCAAAATAGATTTTCTGACCTGATTTCAATTCTGCACGAATTTTCTTCGCGTCAGAAGATAGCGCAGGTCCGCCGCAATTGGCTTCAACCACGTTACCACGAATCGTAGCAGACACTACATAACTTACCACTTGGAATCGCAGGTCAAATTCGAAATTTTCCATTTCCGCGATGATACCACCAGCGGCCAATAGGTCGCGGCGTGGAATCGCATCTGAACCGGTTTTCCCTCCAAAGTATGGCTTGGGATCCGGTACATTCTTCACGCGGAATTCTTTCTTACCGAAGCTTTGCTTCTTGCCGTTCATGTCAGCGCTCACAGAGATGCTACAGGTAGACCCGTTGCCAGGCTTCACCATGAATACTCCATTGCTACCCGACTTGCTCGCGTTTGAGATACTGATCTCTAACTTTTCAGTAGGTACACCTGGCACAGAAACCTCCACTGGGTTATCCAATCCTCGGTAGAACACGTTCATTTTCGTTGGAGAAACCACCAAAGCTGGTTTTGCGACTGTATACGTCTGCTTTGGAATATCAAACGATCGATAAGACCCATCAGGACCTTTGATCTGAATCACGCCTCCCCATTCTTGAACTCCAGTGGTAGTAGCTTGAATTGCGTAGCGGGCTGAACCGCCGACCAACGAAATATTGCTGCTATCCAAGTTGTCGAAATCATCATAGATCGGCATGCCGTTGCTATCATTGAATTCCGTTGCCAATCGCATTCGAGGTGGCTGGGTTGTAGAGAATGCAGCCACGATCACATCAGCGATGAAGCTGTCTCCTTGAATCACATACGTAGACTGTGGAATAACCTTGGCAGCCAGCGTGTCGAACTTAAAGTCATCTGCGCTGATGTTACGGTAGAGCGCCTTGATGATGTCTGCTTCTGCGTTTCTAATGTCCGCCTGAATCTTAGACAAGTTAGTGACCACAGCAGCCAGAGGAAGGTGATAGAAGTTGGCAGAAATCCAAGTTTCCTTGACACCACTTGCGTCCTTAAACTCACCGTCTGTATTCAATCCCAACGACAGGGCATTTCGTTCTGTTTCATCCTCGAATAGGTACAAAAGCTCCTGCTTAAAGTTGTCGATCTTGCTCTTCAACTCTGTTGCAGACCACTCACCATCCCTTGGGTTAGCCGGATCACCGCCTATCAAGTGCAGGGTTGGAATGTCATAGTTGTCTTTGGAGTCAACATTCTTCAATTCAAAAAGCGAATCCGCCTCTACTTCCTCGATGGAACTCTTTCCACTGGTAGTAGCGATCAAATACTTCTTGAGCTCTTGAATGTGTAGGTAGACTTCCTCCGTCAATCCTTTTGCTCGCATTGCCTTGTTGTAGAACTCAGCGACTTTCGCTGGGTCATTCGCCTTGGCTTTTTCGAACTGATTGTACGTAAATTCATTCTTAGCCATGAAGTTCGCGTTGGTCACTTCAAGACCTTCGTTGATAATTACGAATGCATCAAGGATGTCTTTGGATACGTTCATAGCGAGAAGCGCGGTAAGTACCAGGTACATCATACCAATCATCTTCTGCCTCGGGGTTTCTTTACCTCCTGCCATTTATTCTAATCTTTTTCTGGAGTTAAATAACCAATTATGCGTTGTTACCGCCACCCACATTCATTGCAGCAAGCATATTTCCATACACTCGGTTGAGGGCTGAAAGGTTGCTTGAAAGCTCTGAAATATTCTCCTTGTATTTCTTGGTATCCTCTACAGAAGCCTGAAGGTTACCCATCAATTCATTCACACCTGCGTAGAACTGCTTGGTAGATTCCATTTGTTCTTTGCTTCCTTGAAGTTGAAGGTCATACACCTGGTTCAGCTCTTGCAGCTTGGCTGAAACGCTCTTAAGGCTGTCAGCATAATGATTGCCATCCTCAGATGTCATGCTGATACTTGCTAGACTTTCAGACGCCTTAGAATAAGTTGCACTCAATTGATTCACGCTGGTTGCAGCTCCACGTACGCTATCGACGTATTCGTTGGTTGCTACGGATGCGTCAGAAATATTGCTCAACTTGTTGGCATTATCGGAAAGGGAACGCAATCCCGATCCTAGGCTTTCGATCAGCTCAGGACCAATCTTAGCTTCTTCCAACATGTTATCGAGTTGCTCAGTAACAGGAAGTTCTTCTTTTCCATCGTCTCCAGCAGACTCCGCCACCATTTCATGCTCATCATCAGACTCATCGTGCGAACCTTGCGCCAGTTCTGGGTACACCAATTCCCACTTTGGGTCATCGTGCAACGGCTCGAATGCCGAGAAGAAGAAAATCACAGCTTCTGTACTCAGTCCTACTACGAGTAGTGGACCTGAAAAAGGCCAGTGCATAATCTTAAAGAGGGCACCGATAATTACTACTGCCGCGCCAATACCATAAAGTTTGGCCATAAATTTCTTCCAGCTAGCACTTCCTGGTCTGAATCCTTTAACTTCCTGAGACATAATTAATAATGATTTGGGTTGTATTTATTGAATAGTTAAAAAAAGACTTTACGCTTTCATCAGATGTCGTCTCCTTTGGCACGACCAAGGAACGTCATTACATTTCTAAATCCGATGAAACTCTTAGCGGTATCCTGATACTCGTAGGTACGCGTACCTGTTTGTAGGTAATATCCTATGTCTTTCCAGCTACCTCCACGAATCACCTTCCGCTTTAAAACGGGGGGATCATCGTCCTTCGCCTCGTATACATAGTCCATGTTTAGATCATGGGCAAAGTCAAACGAAGATTCGTCAAATGCATTGCTCGTCCATTCGGCCACATTTCCTGACATGCAGTACAAGCCGTAATCATTCGGCGAGTAAGAATTGACTGGAACCGTGTGAAAACCACCGTCGTCTACGTAGTTTCCTCGCATCGGCTTAAAGTTAGCCAAGAAACAACCTCGTGTATTTCGAATGTACGGACCGCCCCATGGGTACGGAGCCAAATCCAGTCCACCGCGTGCAGCGTACTCCCATTCTGATTCCGTGGGAAGCCTAAAGTCTTGGACACGTCCTCCACCGATGTCTCGGAGGTAGTGGTTCAACAATTCCGTTCGCCAGATACCAAAGGCCCGCGCTTGTTTCCATGTTACTCCCACAACGGGGTAGTCATCATACGCCGGATGGCTGAAATACATTTTGGTCATCGGCTCATTAAAGGAATAGGTAAAGTCATGCACCCAACACAAGGTATCAGGGTAGACATTAATGACATCGCGCTTGATGAAAATGGAGCGGTCGGTCATACCTCGTTGTCGGAGCGGAGCCCCTGGCCCTCCTTTACGCGCAGCGTCTCGGTAGTCGATCCAAAAGTATTCGTAGTCGAGTTTCCGGGCATCGATTTCTCGACGGCCTCTGAAACGCTCGAACTCTGGATAGTACATAACCTCCAGTGCTTCGCGCTGGTCTGGATCCTCCCAGTCGATCCGAGAGTTCCAATTGATATGTGGAGGATCGATGTCCTCGTCATAGTAATTGATCGAAATCAAGTATTCTTCTTCATCTACTTCCTCACCGAGGATTCTGCGCGCAATACTATCACGTACCCAATAGACAAACTGACGATACTCATTATTGGTAACCTCGGTCTCATCCATATAGAATGCTTGAACCGAGACGGTTTTAGATTTGGCTGTAGTTGCGTATGGTACATCCTGGTCGCTAGGTCCCATGTTGTATGAGCCCATTGGAAGGTAAAGCATACCATAGGGATCGGGTTGATACCAGGCTATCCTGTTCTGAACTCCGATCAACTGACCATTTCCGGAGCTTCCGCAACTGCTCAGTAGGATAGGCAACAAAAGTGCCGCCGCCGCTGAGTATTTGAGCAATCTTTTCATATTATCTCCTTTTTTTGGTTTAGATCTTTTCTTGAGGCTTGTACTCAAAAGTTACAAAAGTAAGCGAATCCTATAAGAACCTGACGCTCTTATGTCTAGAAACTGGGGATTTCTGTTTGAGCTGCAAGCAGTATTGCAAAAAGATCTCGTGCGATCCGCTGCTTCCACTGGCAAGCCTATTAGTAGTTACATCGTACGCATAACCTGCGCGAACGGTTCCAGGGACATAACCAGGAACCCAATTGACGCCAGCCATAACTGCGACAGCATCGATGTACCTATAGGTTAACCCTCCCCAGATAAAATTATTGTATTCAACGATCGCATTTAAGTCAACCTGTGCCGTAACCAAGTCTGACTTCACAAAAATCGATGGCTTTAAAACGAACAATGGATTGGGCAATGGAAAGTCGTATCCCGCCGTCACGAAAATGTGCGACTTCATCTTAAAACTCGTGTTCCAATTTACTACGTCTGGATTATCATCAAAACCAGCCAATCGTCCAGTATCTGAAAATGTCGCTTGATTGATGTGAGACATCGAAGCTCCGACGTAGAGTTTGCTCGTTTGGTACCACAACCCGACGTCCATATCAAAGGAAGTGGCTTGGTAGCCGCCATCCGGAATGAGCGGATCGGTGTAGCCAGGGCTAACGCTTCGCCAGTTGTTTCCAATGCCAAACTGGATGGCGCCAACGGAGAGTCCTACACCTAGATGACCGGGATCGCTTCCTATGATGTCTAGCGGGATGTGTGCGCTGTACATTCCTTTAACGGTGGTAAAGTGCATCTGGCCGAGGGCATCACCCAACACCACCAATCCACCACCGCTTCTCAAATTGATGCCAGGAATCGTAAACGTTCCGTGCCCCCCAAATAAGTACGATTCAGGACGACCTTCAAATCCAACCCATTGCTGCCTTCCGAGTGTATAAACACAAATGCCGTCATTCATTCCAGCGTAGGCCGGATTGAAGAACAGCTTGTTGTTCATGTTCATGCTGAACTGCGGGTCTTGCTGAGCAAAACTCGCTGTCGCGAAGAATACCGCGACGATCGAGGAAAATATTCCAATCTTACTGTTCATACGACGTGCTGCAGGTCTAGGTTTTTGAGAGTCGCTAAATTACTTAAAATTCAAATGGTGTCAATATTTTTCCACGAACCCACCACTTTTTCAACATCAAACGGTTCACTTCTCCGATGAAAATGAAATCAGAGCATTTTTTTATACGCCTTCCACCAACGTTCTGGGAGGTCGTCGCGTGTTGCGATCAGGTAATCCTCGTACGCACAGGGCACCAAATGATGTTTCCTATACTTGTTTGCGTACTGCGGTGGCACGGGAACTTCCATCCACCATCGATCCGTTGCTACGCTTTTGTAGAATATCAATTGAAACTCATCGTTCCTCAGTGGGACGCGGTACTTTAGAAAGCCTTCTTTTTTACTCCCCGGCAATTCCGATTTACGGCTGTAGTATCCATCGACGATGCACCAGAGGATTTCGGCAAGGAGCAAATCATCTCTCCGCGAGGCATTTTCACCAGTAAGCTCAGTGATGAGCACCACCTTGGTCTTCTCAGCCAAACCGATGTACCTAAACATTTGGCACGCTTCTTCAGAATAAATGCCATTGGGTTGGGGCTCACAATTCGCGCCGAATTCGCTGGCTTTGATTACGTCCATAGAAAACGTCGAAATCTCAGCGCTCCGCAAGACCGGTTCTACGCTGTACACATCGCCGCGTACCACGCCCAAACGGTAGGCATCGAAATAGAGTTCGTTGGCCAACTCCAACTCTCTTGGAGAAACGAAATAGGTTTGAAAGCCAATGTTCGAAAAATTGAATAAGAAGTTCGGTTGTTCTTTGATGATCCTCCCGACGTAGTTCTGCTGAGAACTCTCATCCAGGTTGAGGTAATTATCAACCGAAGTAATATTCACGATCTGCTCTTTCCGCTCGAATGCCTTGTACGCTGCATAGGTCAAATTACGACCTCCTCCCAAGACGATTGGAATGACCTTGCAACTGATTAAGTGATCAACTACTTCTGACAAAGCCGTCTCCGAATCGACGATCTCATTCCCCAGAATGAACTCGCCGAAGTTCAAAATACGCGGAGTGTAATCGTGTACATAGAGCGCCGCGAATTCGTTGAGCACGGCGGTGGCTTCGTAGGCGTGACTGGCGCGGTCGTTTTCTAACCACCGGTTTTCTGGAACGAATAGCAGGGCTAAATCAAACTCCCTGCATTCAACTGCATCGGTATAGGGCGTGATAAAAGCCTCGAGCGTTCCCTCTCGAACGGAGTCAATATCGATGGCTCTGAAATAATGGCTTAGTTCCATTCACCGCGTTTATTTCTTTCCCTTTCTTTTCTTGCCTTTATTGGTAGGCTCAGAGTTTTCAATGATCTCCAAGCATCGCTCCAAGGTTAAGGCCTCTGGATCTTCGGTCTTCGGAAGCTTATAATTGTCAGAACCAAAAGTCATGTAGGGTCCAAACCGTCCCTTGAGCACTTTGATGATCGGGTCGTTCTCAAACTCATGGATGATTGCCTTCTTGGCTTCTTCCTTTTTCTTGATAATCACTTCAATGGCTTGTTCCAAGGTAACTTCCAAGGGATCCAGTTCGCCCAAATTGTAGAAGCCACCATCGAAACGAACAAAAGGACCAAACCTACCTGTGGATGCAATAACTTCTTTGCCTTCGTACTCACCTATCGACCGCGGAAGTTTGAACAGCTCGAGGGCATCTGCCAATTCAATGGTTTGAATGCTCTGTCCGTCTCTCAACTTTGCAAATTGTGGTTTTTCTTCGTCGCTGACCTCGCCTATTTGCACCATGGGTCCGTAACGACCCAAGCGTGCGATGACGGGTTTTCCGGTTTTGGGATCCTCACCCAAAATACGTTCCCCTGTGGCACGCTCAGAATGCTCGAGGGTGTTTTCTACCGTCGTGTGAAACGGCTTGTAGAACTTCGCGAGCATGTTGGTCCATTGTAGTTCACCGCGTGAAATATGATCGAATTCCTCTTCGACGCTCGCCGTAAAATGGTAGTCCAAAATATTCGGGAAATTGAGTTCGAGGAAGTCGTTGACCACTACGCCGATGTCGGTCGGAAATAGTTTATTCCTCTCGGCTCCCGTATTTTCTTTGCGCTCTTCTTGTTGGATTTGTCCGTCTTTCGATGAAATCACGGTAAAGTCTCGTTCGTGCCCGTCGCGATCCTCCTTTACGACGTACCCACGTTTCTGAATGGTACTGATGGTCGGAGCATACGTCGAAGGTCGACCGATTCCCAATTCTTCCAGCTTCTTCACCAAACTCGCCTCCGAATATCTCGGCGGATGGTGCGTAAATCGTTGGGTCGCTTCAATCGATTCTTGGACGAGTTTGTCGCCTGCGCTAACATTCGGAAGGTTGGCGTTGTTTTCCTCTTCGCCTTCGTCATCCGAGCTCTCTAAGTACACTTTCAAGAAGCCCTCGAATGTGATGATTTCACCTTTTACTTCGAACTGTTCTTCTATTCCTTCCGCACCAATGCGAATGGTGGTTCGCAACAGTTTAGCATCGCTCATCTGAGATGCAATCGCTCGTTTCCAAATCAACTCATATAGTCGTTGTTCTCTCTTGTCATCGGAAACCTGGAGTCGATTGAAATACGTCGGCCGTATCGCCTCGTGGGCCTCTTGCGCGTTGGCGGTCTTGGTTGAATATTTTCTGGGATTGACAAAGTCTTCCCCGTACTGGTTGAGAATTTCAGCCTTCGCTCCTTCGATGGCAGTGGCGCTCAAATTGACCGAATCGGTTCTCATATAGGTGATCTTACCAGCTTCGTACAGACTCTGAGCCAAGCGCATGGTTTGCGCCACAGAATTGCCCAGTTTACGCGCAGCTTCTTGCTGCAAAGTGGAAGTGGTAAAGGGAGGGGCCGGTGATTTCTTCCCGGGCTTTTTATCCACGGCATTCACGACGAATGCACCTTTTTCGCATCGTTTTAAAAACGCCCTAACTTCTTCTTCTGATTCCAGTCGTTTGGACAAATCGGCGCTGAAGCTCTTTCCATCGCACGAAAAAACCGCCTTGACTTTGAAGTAGGCCTTCGACTCGAATGCGTCGATTTCTTTTTCCCGTTGCACGATCAATCGGACCGTCACAGATTGTACGCGTCCTGCTGAGAGGGATGGCTTTACCTTTTTCCACAGCACGGGACTCAACTCAAATCCGACAATGCGATCGAGCACCCTACGGGCTTGTTGGGCATCGACGAGATTTTTATCAATTTGGCGCGGATTATCGATTGCCCCCATGATTGCGGGCTTGGTAATCTCATGAAAAACAATGCGCTTAGTCTTGTCTTCTTTTAACCCTAAGGCCTCGAACAAATGCCAGCTGATCGCTTCTCCTTCTCGGTCTTCATCCGTTGCGAGCCACACCATTTCGGCATCCTTGCTCAGCTTTTTTAATTCGGCGATGACCTTTTTCTTGTCTGGCATCACGACATAATCCGGCTTAAAGTCGTTCTCTAAGTCTACGGACAATCCCTTCGTGGGCAGGTCACGGATGTGGCCATAGCTAGACCGTACTACAAAGTCTTTTCCTAAATATCCTTCTATCGTCTTTGCTTTCGCAGGAGACTCGACAATCACCAAATTCATAAGCTTCCTCTCGTTTCGATGAGTGCAAATAAACTGCAAAATAAATTGCTCGGTTTCTCTTTATGGTATAGCGGCACTTATTCAGGCTATTTTAACACCTGACATTTTTGCAGACAAGTGGTTTCCGTACCTTTGCTGACCCTTATAAAAAAGCGAGCGCGATGAGCGAAGAAATGCTAGAAGAACAGCGGCAAGGCGAGGCAACCTTGGTGGAAGCACAGACAGACGTACTCAACGGAAAAAAGGTCTATGTAGAAAGTTATGGATGTCAGATGAATTTTTCTGACAGTGAGATTGTCGCGTCCATTATGGGAAAGGCGGGTTACGAAACCACCCTTTCGCCAGATGAGGCTGACGTAGTTTTGATCAATACATGTTCCATCCGCGACAATGCCGAGCAACGCGTTCGGAATCGGTTGAAGCAGTTTCAGAAAGAAAAAAAGGAGAATCCAGACAAAGTAATCGGCATTTTGGGCTGCATGGCTGAGCGATTGAAATCTCAGTTGCTCGAAGAAGAAAAGTTGGTTGACTTAGTCGCTGGGCCCGATGCGTATCGCGAACTTCCGGGACTGGTGCAGGAAGTAGAATCGGGACAGAAAGCCGTCAATGTTTTACTCTCAAGGGAAGAGACCTACGCCGAGATCAAGCCGGTTCGGCTAGACACAAATGGAATCAGTGCCTTCATCTCAATCATGCGAGGATGCGATAACATGTGCAGCTTTTGTGTGGTTCCGTTTACCCGTGGGAGAGAGCGCAGCAGAGACCCAGAATCCATCGCCGCAGAGGCCCTTGACTTGTACAACCGTGGTTACCGCGAGGTGACGCTCCTGGGTCAAAATGTAGACAGCTACCGCTGGAACATCAACAAGAAAGGAGAAGTGATCGACGCATCGAAGGAGCACGTGAATTTTGCCCAGCTACTGGAAAAGGTTGCGCTGGTACATTCTGGACTCCGAATCCGATTTAGCACGTCGCATCCCAAAGACATGACCGATGACGTGCTGCACGTTATGGCCAAGTACGAAAACATCTGTGAATACATCCACTTGCCCGTTCAGGCTGGAAACAGTGACGTACTTCAGAGAATGAACCGCGGCTATACGCGCGAATGGTATTTCAACCGGATTGACGCGATTCGTCGGATCATGCCGAACTGCGGGATCAGTACCGACATCATTGCCGGCTTCTGCGGAGAAACGTTGGAGGAGCACGAGGACACCCTGAGTTTGATGCGTGCCGTCAAATATGATTTTGCATATATGTTTTTTTACAGCGAGCGACCCAAAACCTTGGCAGAACGGAAGTTTGAGGATGACGTTCCGCTGGAAGAAAAAAAGCGCCGCCTGAACGAAATCATACAACTACAAATGGAACATTCTTTGGTCAGCAACAAGCGATCTGTTGGAAAGACGTTCAAAGTGTTGATTGAAGGCGTTTCCAAACGGAGTAACGAACAGCTGTGCGGAAGAAACACACAAAACGTCATGTGCGTATTCCCAAGGGAGAATTATCAATTGGGCGACTACGTCATGGTGAACGTAACCGACTGCACATCTGCGACCTTGATCGGTGAAATTGTAGGTAAAGCATGACGATTCAACAAGCAAAACAACGATTTGGCATCATCGGCTTGAGTCCAGCCTTGGACCGAGCCATCGAAACGGCGTTGCGTGTTTCACCGACTGATCTATCTGTTTTAATCACCGGAGAGAGCGGCGTCGGAAAAGAGCGCATGCCTCAGATCATTCACAACAACAGTACGCGAAAGCACGCGGGTTACATCGCGGTGAACTGCGGAGCAATCCCCGAGGGAACCATTGACTCTGAGCTCTTTGGCCATGAGAAAGGGTCCTTTACTGGTGCGCACGAGGCGCGAAAGGGCTATTTTGAAGTAGCCGACGGCGGAACCATTTTCTTGGACGAAGTAGCCGAACTCCCGATCTCTACCCAAGTTCGTTTACTCCGTGTCTTAGAGACGGGCGAATTTTTAAAGGTTGGATCCAGCAAAGTTCAGAAGACGGACGTAAGGGTGGTCACCGCATCCAATGTCAACATACCAGAGGCAATCAAGCGGGAAAAATTTCGCGAAGACCTATACTACAGACTCAATACGGTTCCGATTCATCTTCCCCCTCTTCGGGAACGAAAAGAAGACATCCATTTGTTGTTTAGAAAATTCGCCTCCGATTTTGGAGAAAAGTACCGCATGCCACCCGTTCGGCTTTCGCCAGAAGCGGTTGTCATGCTGGAGGCATACCGATGGCCGGGTAACATTCGTCAACTCAAGAACATTACCGAGCAGATTTCAGTCATTGAAAGTGACAGAGAAATCGATGGACCAATTCTCGCTCGCTACTTGCCCGATGCTACCACAAGTAGATTACCGATGGTATTAGACCGAGGAGACAAGCAGGATATGAACGAGCGTGAGATCCTGTACAAAGTGTTGTTTGAGTTAAAGAACGACATGAATGATTTGAAGAAGCTCGTCATGGAAATCATCGAAAACAACGGTTCAGACCTCGACACAGATGCGATCAAACGTCTTTACCCTCTCCTTGAAGGCCGAAACTCCAACTCGAGCGGTGATTCTACTTCCGATGTATTGGAATACGAGATCCAACGGTTTGATCAAGATTATACTTCAGATGGACCCGTCTACGCTTCTGAGGTCGTAGAAGAGTCATTGAGCATAGAAGAAAAAGAGAAGGAATTGATCAAGAAAGCTTTGGACAAGCATCGCGGACGAAGAAAGAATGCGGCCCAAGAGCTAGGAATATCTGAGCGAACCTTGTACAGAAAGATCAAAGAATATGACCTCAATTGATCTGAAATTCCTTTGGATCGCCTTACCTGTTCTGCTGTTGGCAGGATGCAAGGTCAATTATTCTTTTACTGGCGCCAGTGTCTCTCCTGATGTAAAGACGCTTTCGGTTGCCACGTTTGATGCCACACGAATTCCACTTGCTCCGCCAAGCCTGAGCTTGAGCTTTACGGAGGCATTGAAGGATCGCTTTCTGAAGCAAACCAGTTTGACCCTTGTGAAGAGCAATGGAGATCTGATGATTGATGGAGAAATCACAGGGTACGTTCAACGCGATGAAGCCGCCACGGGAAGTTCGGCATCGGTCACCACCTTGAGCCGATTGACGATTACAGTATTGGTGCGCTTCATCGACACGAAGAACGAAGAGAACAGCTATGAGCAATCCTTTTCGAACATGGAGCAATTCGACGCCTCAACCCAAACGCTTTCGGAGGTAGAAGAACAGCTCATAGGGGCCATCAATGAAAAGCTCACCCAAGACATTTTCAATCGCACATTAGGCAATTGGTAATGAAAATTTCTGAAGAAAATATAGCCCGATTGGGATCCTTGAGCAGCGAGGAGCTGGATCAGTTGGTAGAGACCTTAGCTAAACATCCGTACTCTTCAACACTTGCCATTACGTTGTCAAAGGCGTTTGAGTCCCGGGGCGATGTTCGGTATGAGGACCTTATTCAGCGCGCTGCACTGCTCAGCAATAGCCGTAAACAATTGCATTCCTTTCTCTTTGAATCAGAGACCGATCTTGGTCCGATCGAAGCGGACGGATCGCCCATTGAACCGGCGTCATTGGTCGATTTGGAAACTCCAATCGATTTGGTGAATCGCGTAGATGAAGATGCCGAGGCTTCGATTACGATCGAGGAGGAAACAACGGCTCAAATTGAGCCAGAGGAAAAGGCTACCGGTGCCCCGCTCGATCCGCTAGAGCGGCAATACTTAGCCGAAGCGCTGGGTGCGGGTGCCGCCATCGAATTGATAGACCGCCTGGATGATGTTGATTCTGAACCGCCGGCTCCGTCACCGCACGAAGAACCAATAGTTTCGACAGAGAACGAGTCCATCGAACAACCCGAAGAGCCGCTAGAGAAAATTGTTCCTGAGGAAACTCCGCCGTCGGAGCCGGTTATTCAGGTACCCGATAAGCAAAGCTTCTCTCGTTGGATGACCTCGCTTTCCGATCAACGGCTTCAAGATCAAAAAAGTGAAGGATTGCCAAATTCGCTTTCGGGGGAAGATAACGCGACCGACACATTATCGCCACGATCCTTCAAAGAAGCGGCTTCAATCATCGATAATTTCATTGATAAGGAAGACGATATTGTGCCGAAACGCGCAGAATTCTTCAATCCAGCCAAGGCAGCCAAGGTCAGTATTCAGGACCGCGAAGAGATTGTTTCAGAGACGCTTGCTCGAATCTACGCACAACAGGGCAACTTGAGCAAGGCAATTTCTACCTATGAAAAACTTAGCTTGCTGCATCCTGAAAAAAGCAGTTATTTTGCCGCCCTTATTGAAAATCTGAAGAAAGACAAAAAAATATAGATCATGATCGTCATCTCTATCCTCATATTTATCGTCAGCCTTCTCTTGATGGGTATCGTTCTGATTCAGAACTCCAAAGGAGGTGGATTGGCTGCCGGCTTTTCATCCAGCAATCAAATCGCAGGAGTTCAGCGTACGACGGACTTTCTCGAAAAAGGAACATGGATTCTGGCTGTTGCCCTTTTGGTGTTGTGCCTGATTTCTACATCTATGATCAGCTCGTCATCCACAGAAGAGTCTTCTAGCCAGCTGGAAGGCATCATCGGTGATCAGGTAACTGCTCCGGTGCAAGGCGTGGACGAAAGTTCCGTTCCACTTCCTGAATAGGAATTCTTTTTATAGCATTGATAGAATGTCAGCTTGTCATTGCAAGCTGACATTTTTTTTATTCCAACCTAAAAATACTGACACGATCGGCTAGTGGCATAGAATGTGACTGCCAGCCTCACGTAATATTAACCTTCTTAAAAATGGCAGTAGTGAATTTCAAACCGAATGAAGACAGAGTGTTGGTAGAACCAGCAGTCGCAGAGGAAAAAACAGCAGGAGGTATCATTATTCCTGATACCGCTAAAGAGAAACCACAACAAGGAACCATCATTGCGGTTGGGCCTGGTAAAAAGGACGAGCCCATCACGTTGAAAGTGGGTGAAACCGTTTTTTATGGGAAGTATTCTGGAACTGAAATCCAGGTTAGCGGAAAAGAGTATTTGATCATGAAGGCATCCGATGTTTTGGGTAGCCTTTCATAATTCACACTAGATAAAAACAAAGTACAATGGCAAAAGAGATATTATTTGACGTCGAGGCGAGAGATGGCCTAAAAAGAGGAGTAGATGCCTTGGCGAATGCAGTAAAGGTGACACTTGGACCAAAAGGTCGAAACGTTGTTATCGATAAAAAATTTGGGGCACCTTCCATCACGAAAGATGGAGTAACGGTTGCGAGAGAAATTGAATTGAAAGATCCTGTCGAAAACATGGGCGCACAAATGGTCAAGGAAGTAGCTTCCAAGACCGCGGATGTTGCTGGTGATGGAACCACGACTGCCACCGTGCTTGCACAGGCGATCGTAACAGCGGGATTGAAAAATGTCACGGCGGGTGCAAACCCGATGGACCTCAAAAGAGGAATCGACAAGGCTGTGATTGCCGCAACGAAGCACATGGCAGATTCAGCTCAGGCAGTTGGGGATGATTTCAGCAAGATTGAGCAAGTCGGAACAATATCAGCCAACAATGATTCTACCATCGGAAAGCTCATTGCGCAGGCGATGGAAAAGGTGGGTAAAGAAGGTGTGATTACGGTAGAAGAAGCCAAGGGCACTGAGACTACGGTAGACGTGGTGGAAGGAATGCAATTCGACCGTGGGTACCTATCTCCCTACTTCGTGACCGACGCTGAAAAGATGGTTGCAGAGCTTGAGAATCCATACATCCTAATCCACGACAAAAAAATCTCGAACATGCAGGACCTTGTTCCTGTATTAGAGAAAGTTGCCCAATCGGGGTCGCCACTTTTAATCATCGCGGAAGACATCGAAGGAACGGCACTTGCTGGATTGGTTGTCAACAAGCTGAGAGGTGGATTGAAAGTTGCCGCGGTTAAGGCCCCAGGGTTTGGAGACCGAAGAAAAGCGATGCTTGAAGACTTGGCCATCCTAACCGGAGGTGCTGTAATCAGCGAAGAGCGCGGTTATAAGTTAGACCAGGCTGATATGAGCATGCTTGGTCGAGCTGAGAAGGTAGACATCGACAAGGACAATACCACCATCATCAATGGTGCTGGTGCTGCAGAAGACATCAAGGCTCGCGTGGGTCAGATCAAGGCACAAGTAGAAACGACGACAAGCGATTACGACCGCGAAAAACTCCAGGAGCGTCTGGCTAAGTTGAGTGGTGGTGTTGCAGTGCTTTACGTCGGAGCTGCCACGGAAGTAGAGATGAAGGAGAAAAAGGACCGCGTTGACGATGCTCTTCACGCTACGCGTGCAGCCGTTGAGGAAGGAATCGTTCCCGGAGGAGGAGTTGTCTTCATCCGCGCGATCAAGGCACTTGAAAACCTCCAAGGAGATAACGAAGACCAAACCACGGGTATTGCAATTGTTCGGAGGGCGCTCGAAGAGCCTCTACGTCAAATCGTACAGAATGCCGGTGGCGAAGGAAGCATCGTAGTTCAGAAAGTATCTGAAGGCAAGGATGACTTTGGTTACAACGCAGGTACAGACATCTACGAAAACCTCTATGCTGCTGGGGTCATTGATCCTAAGAAGGTCTCTCGTGTTTCGTTAGAAAATGCAGCGTCTATTGCAGGCCTCTTGTTGACCACTGAGTGTGTATTGGCAGATGAGCCTGAAGAAGGCGGTCCAGCGATGCCAGCAGGCGGAATGGGAGGAATGGGTGGAATGGGCGGCATGATGTAAGCCAGCGTCCACACGCTCATAGAATGAAAAAGCCCCGGAAAATCCGGGGCTTTTCTTGTTTAAGGCTTTGAATGAGATTAAAGCTTGGCCAACTCCTCTTTTACCAATTGAGAAATCAGCTTTCCATCGGCTTTGCCGTTGAGCTGACCCATGATTGGGCCCATGACCTTTCCCATGTCTTGCGGACCAGTGGCACCGGACGCTTTGATCTTTTCGAGCACAACTCGCCGGACGTCTTCTTCACTCATCATTGCCGGTAAGTAGGCGGCAATCACGCCGGCTTGATACTCTTCCACATCTGCCATATCCTTGCGCCCCTGTTCAATATAAATTGCAGCGGCATCTTTTCTTTGTTTTACCAACTTCTGCATGGCCTTCACAGCGTCATCGTCTGAGACTTCTGTGCCTGCCTTTTCACTAGCAATCAATAGTATAGCGCTCTTTATTGCGCGCAATGCTTCTAGCTTTGACTTGTCCTTTGCGAGCATTGCACTTTTGATGTCAGCGTTGATTTGTTCTCCTATTGTCATGTCGGTTTTTATTGGACCACGAATTTAATGGTTATGCTTGTGGGAGAAACTGGCATTATGAGACAGACACATTTACTAACATCCTTCGCATTGATTCTTCTATGTGGTGCTTGCGGCATCCTTTGGGAGTTTCGAGAAAACCATGAACTCGATGAATGGCAATGGACACAGGGCGATGCACAGATTTTCACCTATAAAAACGAGGAGGAGCAACATTTGGATGCCTCTCTTTTGCTGCGTCACCTGCACGGCTTTCAATATCCGAGCATCCAAATCGAATGCAAGGTCGTATCCCCTGACACTGCCTTCACGGTCAGCTTCACTGTCCCGGTCAGGGATGAGCAAGGTGACTACCTAGGAGAGGGTTCGGTAGATTTATGGGACTTAAGCGTTCCTTTTCTACAAAGCCACCTCTTTTCTCCAGGGGTACATGAATTTCAGATTTCACAGTCCACCGCGAATCCCCTTTCACTGATCATGGAAGTTGGACTGGAGCTCAATCGAGCCTCAGAATAACGGTCATTCCCTAACGTCCAATAACCAATCGCTTGGTGGATACACCGCCTTTGTCTTCTACCCGAAGCAGGTAAATTCCGTTGGCGACTTCTCCTAATTGAATACGCAATGCATGCTCATTGCTGCGTTCCTTCCACGCATCGTCATCAAATGATTTCACAAGCGAACCGGCTGCGTCATAGATTCCTATGGACACTAGGTCGTCGATTGATGCATCAAAGACTAGGTTGACTTCTGTAGACGCTGGATTTGGATAGAATTCAAACCCTAGTCCTTCGTCATCGAGCTCAGAGATTCCTACATACACGCCATCGCAATCGATCAACTGCAAGTAGAGCGTATCGGAATAACTGCAGCCGCCATCGTTGTAACCGAGTGCCCAGAATTGGTATGTACCGGGTTGCTTGACCGTGCCGTCATGCGCTTGAATGCTCAGCCCACTGGAACTATCGCTCCAAAGGAAATTGTCGTACACATTAGGAACGCTCAATGTTATTTCCTCGCTCAAGCATGCATCAATGTTGTCGCCCAGGTAGAATATCGGTTGATCTATGACATCGATGTGGATGGTATCACTTCCCAAACAGCCCTCGGCGCTTTCAACAACCACCCATACGGTTTGATCTTCTGTAAGCGGTTCTTCGCCGTTGTTCAGTTGAATGCTGGAAGTGCTAGCTCCTGATGACCACAAATAACTTGAATGTGCACCTGCTGATAACGTCATTGTACCCGCATTGCACAGTGTAGTGTCGGATCCCAAATCTACCTCTGGAAGGGGGTAAACGACCAATGAGAAGGTATCAGAGTCTACTCCACAGGAGTTCTCAAAATGGTACCATCCTCCGAAGCCATTGAAAGCTGTATCAGGTGCCACGAGCATGTCTCCATCTGCGAACTGCGAAGTATACATCCCGCCCATTGGGAAGGCGAAGTTCAATGCAATTTGCTCTCCCGCACACAACTCCAATGGGTTGGATAAGAAGCTTATTTCCGCAATTGGAAGCACGTGAACGGAATCGGTAGCTTCACTGGTGCATCCGTTTGAATCGGTGTATGTGTATAGGATGACCTGCGTGCCAATCAAGGAATCAGTATACAATGTGTCTCCCACGATGCCCATTCCTGTGTACGATCCACCTAGAGGTGAGACATTGTCCAACGGCACTTCCGTTCCGGCGCATACCGTGTCTTGAGCTAAGCTCAAAGTGACAACTGGAATTGGATTCTCTTCTATGCTAACCGAATCGAATACAATGCACCCAATGGAATCCGTAACGGCTAGGTAGTAAGTACCTGGCCCGACATTCTCAACCGTGTCTCCTGCAACTGCATTGCCTCCTATGTCCCAAAGCGATGCATATCCTCCGACTCCCCCAGAAATTTCAACGATTAGCGTTGCTGAACTATCTCCTGTGCACACTGCGCTATCCGATGCGCTGATGGACGTGAGAATTTGCGTCGGAGAGACCAATGAAGTATCCATCTCAATGGTACAACCATTCGCGTCTGTAATGGTAACGGAATAGGTGCCAGTCAGTAGGCCTCCTATGGAATCTGTGGTTGCTGCATTACTCCAAACGAATCCGTAGCCGGAGGTTCCGCCTGTTACCGAAGCACTGACCCAACCGTCGTTTCCATTGAAGCAGCTGATGTCTTGTGCAGACAAGGTGCCTTGCATTCCTGCCGGATCAACGAATGTGACCGAATCAACGATCTCACATCCCCCTGACGATGTCGCCGTCACGTAGTAGGTATCAGGACCTAAGCCCGTTGCAGTGGCAGTGGTTTGACCATCGCTCCAGAGATAAGTGTAGCCGCTTGAAAAACCCGTTGCTGATGCCGTAGCTGCGCCTGAACTATCTCCTGCACATAAAATGGTTGAATCTATGTTGACAGAAATTACCGTCATCGAATCTACCACGGTCACAATTAGCGTAGAAGAAGAGGAATTTCCATTCACATCTATCGCCGTGAAGCTTACTGTATTTGCTCCTAGATGAGAACAGTCGAACAAGGACTGGTCGATCGAGATTGAACTTATGGAACAATTATCCATTGAAGCGCTGTCCAATTGGGTCGCCGTTATGGATACCGTTCCAGAGGCGCCCAAATAGAGTGTGGTGTCGCTAATGGTATAAATCGCAGGAGAAAGGGTGTCAAACACGGTGAGCATAAATTGATCCTGGCTGACGTTTCCTGAAACGTCTTGTGCGAAAATCGTTACGCTATTTTGTCCTGTATCTGAACAAGTGAAAAGGGTGTCGCTCAACCAAATAGAATCGATACCGCAAGAGTCAAAGAGCACGCCGATCGCCTCGAAATAAGCATACGTAGCCTCGCCTGATGAGTCTAGGTAGATGGTATCGTTTCCTAGTGCGGTCAACTGCGGTGCAATGGTATCAAGCACAGTGATGCTTACCGAATTCATTCCGATGTTACCACTAACATCCGAAACGAAGAGGTTAGTTGTATTGACGCCCACATCGCTGCAATCAAATGTCGCTTGTCCCAAGAACATCGAGTCGATGGCGCAATTGTCTGATGAACCAGCGTCAACGCTATCCGCCAGAACCGTGACTTGGCCAGATGCGTCGAGGTAGGCGGTGAAGTTTTGGGTAACCACCGTTGGATTCAGTGTATCTATGATTTCGATCATTGACTGCGCCGAGTCGATGTTACCACTGAAATCAACCGCATAAAGCCATACAGTCGTTGGGATTCCGATGGCTGAACAATCAAACGTGTATTGGCTCAAGTAGAGCGTATCAATGCCACAATTATCTACGCTCGCTGAATCCACATCATTGGCAGTAATACTCGCATTTCCAGAAGCGTCCAACGTGGCGGTTAAGTATACTACCGGAATTACGCCTGGAGCAAGCACGTCGGACACGCTCACAAATGCCGTGCTGGAATCTACGTTCCCATTGACATCCATGGCATAAAGCACGACCAAATTAGGCGATGTCGTATCTGCACAATCAAACGATTCTTGACTCAGCCACATCGAATCAATGCCGCAGCTATCCCCGCTACCGGCGTTGATCATTTCTGGTGAAATGGTTGCTAACCCCGCGGAGTCTAGCTGAATGTTGATGTTTTGCGTAACCATGTTCGGTGACACGGTATCTATAATCCAGACTGTAGAAGTAGCCGTGCCAACGTTCCCATTGACATCGATTACGGTTAATACTACAACTACGCTATCCCCTGCATTGACGCAATCAAACGCAGATGTATCCAATTGCATACTGGCAATCCCGCAAGAATCGAATGATCCATCGTCGAGCATGCTCGGGGTGATCGTTGCCGTTCCCATCGCATTGAGGTAGATGGTAGTATCGTGGGCAAGCGCCGTGGGTGCAACAGTATCGATCACGTTTACCCATGTATGCGCCGTATCAATGTTCCCTGCACCATCCATAGCGGTGAGAATAACGCTCACAGGTGAACCAACGTCCGTACAATCGAAAATCGAATCGTTCAACGAAAGGCTGGTGATGCTGCAGTTATCCGAGGATGCGCTATCTACTTCTGCAGACGAAATGGAAGCAGTTCCCGAAGCATCGAGAAAGGCAAAAATGTTGTTGTAGGTGAATGCAATAGGATTCACTGTATCCAATTGTCCTACGGTCACCGAAGCAGTTGCCGTACATCCGTTCGCGTCGGTTGCAGTAACGGTAAAGGTTCCGACTGAAAGCCCCGTTGCCAAGGCGGATGATCCTGCTCCTCCGCTCCACGTGTAGGTATACGGTGTTGTTCCTCCAGAGGCCGATGCATTTGCTGATCCATCGTTGCTTCCAGTACACGAAACATTAGCAACAAGTGTTGCTGACACAGCGAGTGCTGCCGGCTGCACGATTGACTGGGTGGCCGTTTCGGTGCATCCGTTCGCATCAGTGACGGTGACGGTATAGTTGCCTGGTGAAAGACTTGAGATCGACGCGCTGGTCGCAGCCGTTGACCATAAAAAGGAATATCCAGCTGTTCCACCTGATGCCGCAGCGGTGATGGACCCGTCATTAGCTCCATTGCACGATACGTTCGTAGCTGTGGTCGATACGTTCAAGGCGGAAGGTTCTGTGATCGATACGCTTGCATCGGCTATACATCCGTTGGCATCTGTGATTGTAACCGTGTACATTCCAGCGGATAAAGAAGTAGCGTTAGAAGCGCTCCCCGCGCCGCCACTCCAAGCATAAGAATATGGCGCCGTCCCTCCAGATGCCGAAGCAGTCGCCGTTCCATCGCTGCCTGCATTGCAACTGACGTTCGTTGACGAGCTGATGGATGCTATGAGCAAAGTGGGTTCGGTAATGAGAATCGAATCCATGGCGCTGCATCCGTTCGCATCTGTGATAGTGACATATGCCGTTCCAGCATCTAGGGCAGTCGCCGATGCAGAGCTTTCACTCGAACTCCAAGCATAGGAGTAAGGGGCCGTACCTCCGCTGACTGAAACACTAGCGCCGCCATCGTTTCCGCCATTGCAGCTGACGTTGTTATCCAATGATACTGAAGTAGCGATAGCCAGAGGCTGCGTGATGGCTACGGAATCTATTTGGGTACAACCATTCGCATCGGTTACCGTTACCGTAAACGTTCCTGCCGCTAGCCCTGTCGCAGTTGCCGTAATGGCCCCAGAGCTCCATGCATAGGCGTACGGAGTGGTGCCGCCTGAACCCGCGGCTGTTGCAGATCCGTCGTTGCTGCTGAAGCAAGAAAGGTTAGACGACGATGTGATCGTTGCACTTGTAGGCGTTGGTTCTGTGATGGTAACCGTTTCGGTATCGGTACAACCGTTTGCATCTGAGACGGTGACTGTATATGTACCTGCTGAAAGCCCTGTGGTCGAAGCTGTACTTCCAGCGCCGCCGCTCCAGGCGTAGGTATAAGGCGAAGTACCGCCGGAGGCCGAAGCCGTTGCCGATCCATCGCTTCCCCCGTTGCAGCTAACGTTGACGGGTGTACCAATAGAAGCGACAAGAACGGTAGGTTCAGTTATCGTGACGCTTTGGGTAGCGTCGCATCCATTCGCATCGGTTACGGTCACGGTGTAGGTGCCCGCGCTCAAGCCTGTGGCAGTTGCGCTGCTACCGGCACCACCGCTCCAGTTATATGTGTATGGAGAAACGCCGTTTGAACCGCTAGCCGTGGCCGATCCGTTGTTTCCGCCGTTGCAACTCACGTTCGTAGATGATCCGATGCTGGCTACGACAGCAGCTGGTTCGGTGATCGTTACGTTGGCTGTTGCAGTACATCCGTTGGCGTCCGTTGCCGTAACTGTGTAGGTGCCTGCAGATAGGCCCGTCGCTGTGGCTGAACTTCCCGCTCCGCCGCTCCATGCATACGAGATTGTTCCCGTACCGCCCGTTCCTGTTGCCGTTGCTGATCCGTCGCTACCACCGTTGCAACTTACGTTGGTGGGGGTACCGATCGATACGCTTACCGATGTTGCAGGTTGAGTAACCGTGACCGTTTCTGTATCCGTACAGCCGTTTGCGTCGGTTACCGTCACCGTATACGTGCCCGCTGACAGTCCTGTGGCAGTAGCCGAGCTTCCTGCTCCGCCACTCCATGCGTATGTGTAAGGCGATGTACCCCCAGAACCGCTTGCCGTCGCTGAGCCATCGTTGCCGCCGTTGCAACTTACGTTGGTTGGGGTGCTGATGCTCGCCACTACGGTTGTAGGCTCTGTGATCGTAACTGTTTCGGTATCAGTACAACTGTTTGCGTCCGTAACTGTAACCGTGTAGGTGCCTGCCGACAGGCCAGTGGCAGTAGCCGAGCTTCCTGCTCCGCCGCTCCATGCGTACGTGTAAGGCGATGTGCCCCCTGACCCTGATGCCGTTGCTGAGCCATTGCTACCGCCGTTGCAACTTACGTTGGTCGGGGTGCCGATGCTCGCTACTAATGCAGAAGGCTCGGTAATGGTCGCTTCCTCGGCGTCGGTGCATCCGTTGGCGTCTGTGGCAGTTACGGTATATGTTCCAGCGGGAAGTCCAGAAACAATAGAAGAAGTAGCGCCATTGGACCATAGATAGCTATAGCCCGAAGTGCCTCCTGTTGCGATTGCGCTGACGGCACCGGTGCTTCCTCCATTACAAGTAACAGAAGTGCCGCTCGTTATGACGATCAGTTGGGTAGGCTCGTTTATGGTGACGGAATTTGTGGATTCGCAGCCGTTGTTATCAGTAACCGTGACCGTATAGGTTCCTGCAGAAAGGTTTGTGACGGAAGCCGAACTACCCGCTCCTCCGCTCCACGCGTAGCTATAGGGGGAAGATCCACCTGATGCCGTTGCAGTGGCCGTTCCATCCGAACCTCCGTTACAACTCACATCCGTACTGGCCATTGCAATGCTTGGTGCAGGGCTTACGGTGATGTTTTCATTATCAGTATATGTACCACACCCATTGGTATATGAATAGGTAATGGTCACTGTACCGGTTCCAGCAGTGGCAGGATCAAATACATTTCCACTCACGCCGGTTCCACTGAATGTTCCTCCAGATGGCGTTCCGTAAGGCACCAGATTCAACGTATCATCTCCTTCACACAATGTTGGAAAAGTCGAAATAGCGACTGTTGGCACTGTATCGACGTATACGTATTCAGTATCTACAGCTGTACAACCGCTTTGGGTAACAGAATAGGTAACCATGACATTGCCTATTCCGGCGAGGCTTGGATAAAAGAGTTGGGAGTTGATGCTGTTCCAAGTGAAGGTACCCCCGCTGGGTGTGCCCACAAGAACTATGGGCGTTGAAGAGGTAGCGCAGGCGGTGCTCGGCGCTGTTAAATTAGCGTTCGGAGCTGCGGTAACTACTGCTGTGATGGAATCACTTGCATAACAACCATTGGTCGAAGCATAGTAAATATAATGTGTTCCAGGTCCGGCTATTGATGGATAAAACTGAGTGCCCGAAACGCCCGTTCCTGTGTGCGTACCTCCGGTAGGAAAACCGTAGGAAGCGGTGGCCAGGTTAATTGGTCCATCGCTTTCGCATGCGGTGATTGATGTTGTAAATATTGCTGGTGATTGACCCACGTTGATTGTTTTGGAGACGCTGTCTGCGCAGCCATTTCCGTCAACATAGGTGTACCAAATTACGTTATTCCCAATCGTAGCAATGCTGGGGTCGAAGGTGTCGCCTCCTACGACTCCTGATCCGCTATACGATCCACCAGCTGGCGTTCCACCCGTTAAAAGGAAGGGGTCATCGCCGTCACATACCGAACTGAAATTGGTATGGGTAACGTTTGGAGGTGTAGCCACGACGATGATGACGGCATCGCTCGTATCCCTACAACCTGCACTATCGATGACAACTGAGTAGGCACCATCGTCATCAACGGTATAAGAATCATTGATTTCACCAGTCAGCGCAGCGCGAGGGTAGTGCCCTTGGTAGGTAGACTATGACTTGGGATCGGCGGAAACCTCGG
>JAVKEP010000003.1:0-40762 GCA_040221375.1 Cryomorphaceae bacterium | reverse complement strand
ACGTGGCTTTCGATCAAAGCATGTTACGCACGTCCGATCCGCAGGTTGAACTAAGGTAGTGATTTCGGTAAAAGAGTTTCAGCCATGTGCTATAGCCGGTTGTTAGGCACTGTCTTTTCTCTTCGGAGAATCGAGCAATTTCCCGGTGCATATTCACAGAATCCGTGACGTTTCGCGGTTGGGGAGATCCAAGAATATGCCTGGTTAGATTTGAACGTGGAGAAAACCTGTTTTAGATTGTGCCTAACGGTTTCGGCTATAGTACGTGGAGCACCAAGATCGAAGACCGGATTTGAATCTAAAAGTAGGGAATCATTAGAAAAGCGGAATGTGCTATAGCCGTTAGTTCTGTGCCGTGCTTTTTTAAACCGAAGACTCCAGGATTTTCCGTTGCATCAACGGAGCATCCGTCACGGAGTCTGGCGTGGAGAGTAAGCAAGTATAATTTTAGGTTTTGGGTTCTGGTGATCCAGAATCTGCATGGCATAGAACTTCATTATAGCGAAAGTCGGAAATTAGTCTATTCCTCGGATTTTGGGTATATCGATGGTGAATTTGTTAAATCTGTGCTTGGGGGAAGTTGTTTACCGAATTGCTCTATTAACGCGTCGAAGGGGTTCTTTAGTTTCATTAAATGCTCGGTTGCTACGTGGGTGTAAATTTGGGTGGTTTCTGGCCTGGAGTGTCCCAATAGAGATTGAACATAGCGCAGGTTAACGCCGTCTTCAATCATGTGGGTAGCAAACGAATGGCGGAGCATGTGTGGATGCACTTGTTTGTGAATTCCGGCTTTTCTGGCTGATCTTTTTATCATCGTTCGGACGCTTGTTTGAGTATACTGCATGTTCGACTTGCCATTGAATAGGTATTCAATAGGACGGTATTGATTGATGTAATTGTTGAGCATGATCCCCATCTGCTGGCCCATAGCTACTACGCGGTCTTTTCGACCTTTGGCTAGTTTGATGTGAATGGAGTGATGATCTAGGTTGATGTCGGCTATTTTCAAGTCTATTACTTCCCCTACACGGAGGCCACTGCTATACATCAAGCTTAAAATTGTCCGGTGTTTTAGGTTGGTCGTTACGCTTAGGATGGCCATGACTTCGGTTCTCGATAACACTTTTGGTAACCTTTTGCTTTTCCTAGGTCCTTTAATTCGGCTGATGTCCATCCAGGGCATGTGGTTGGCCTCCATTAGGTAACGGACCGCCGTTGCAAACTGGCGCTGGGTGCTTTCTGCGTACTCACGCCTTACCAAGTATTCACTCTGGAATCGAATGACATCATCGTTGCTGAGGTGAGAAGGTTCTTTTTTTAGAAATATGAACATGTTTTTGCAGAGATTGCCGTAGCTATCTACAGTGCTTGGCGACCTTCCTTGTGAAATAAGTAAGCGTTCCAACTTGTTCAAGGCCTTTTCTTGTTCCGGAGTCAGTGGGTCTTTATCGAGATCGGATGCTTTTTTGCGTCTATGCTTTTGGCTTACTTCTAGCTTGGGCCACGCCAGCCATGCGTGTCCTTTGAAAGCGCGAATCATGGCCGTTCTGTTCTGCTCATCATCCGGTACGTACCAGGCGCGCTGTGATTGACTCCATCTGGCTCCTATCTGTTTGCAGATGTTGACCAACACCACGTCGTAATGAAAATGAAGGAGAATGGCATAGAAGCCTCGGTGCGATTTACGCTCTAGCTTTATGTTGGGCTTGCCTTCCATCTGAGAAAACAAACCTAGTTTGAAAGGCCTTTGGCCCGTCCTCATATCCCGCTAGTGGGAACTCAGAAATTACTAAATTTTGCAAGTCCGCTCAGGAAGTGCTCGTTAGAAGTTGCTTATCCTTCTACATAAACACCCATGCCGCTGTACTTTTCAATGCGCGCATTGGTCCTGCTTTCAGGCTTGAGACGCTTCAGTGCATCGTATTGCTTCAGGATTTCGTGTTTCACGTTCTCGAATGCCTCCGTTGGGTTGCTGTGTGCACCTCCCAGTGGTTCTTTGATGATGCCATCGATGAGCCCATTGTCAAACATGTTGTCTGCGGTCAGCTTTAAAGCGTCTGCTGCGATTTCTTTGTAGTCCCAGCTCCTCCATAAAATGGACGAACAGGATTCTGGAGAAATAACCGAATACCACGTGTATTCCATCATCATCACCTTGTCTGCTACTCCAATGCCTAACGCGCCTCCTGAAGCACCTTCGCCAATGATGATGGCGATGACTGGTACACGTAGGTTGAACATCTCATAGATGTTACGTGCGATGGCTTCTCCTTGGCCGCGCTCTTCTGCTTCTAGTCCTGGGAATGCTCCCGGAGTGTCGATGAAGCATACGATGGGTTTGTTGAATTTCTCTGCTAGTCTAAAGAGGCGCAAAGCTTTGCGGTAACCCTCTGGATTTGCCATACCGAAGTTTCGATACTGACGCATCTTGGTGTTGATTCCTTTTTGTTGGCCTACAAACATGAAGGTCTTTCCATCAATGCTGCCAAAACCACCTACCATGGCTTTGTCATCACGCACACCTCTGTCTCCGTGGAGCTCGATGAAGTCGCCGCCGGTTACGGCTTGGATGTAGGCTAGGGTGTACGGCCGCTCTGGATGGCGACTTACCTGCACCTTCTGCCAAGGCGTAAGGTTTTTGTAGATCTCTTTGCGCGTGCTGTCGAGCTTTGTCTCTAGCTCCTTTATGGATGCTACGCTCTTGAGCTTGCTCTTTTCCTTCACCTGTCGGAGATTTTCGAGCTGTTCTTCCAGTTCTTGAATCGGCTTTTCGAAATCGAGGTACACTGCCATAGGAATTCGTTTGAAGGGCCAAATGTAAGAGATTGGTGGACTATCAGCGCCTAACTTTAGGTAGATTAGAAACGTCTACCTTGGTACCAATACAATACGCTATGAAAAGAGGATTCATCGTTGCCCTGTTGTGCCTGTTATTTCATGGGCTGAACGCACAAGTAAACCACCCTTTTATTGATACGAATAGTGCGTGGAGGTTATCAGAGTTTTACTACGATGGACTGAACCCACCCTCTTACCACTACGCCGACATTGCGTTTGATAAGAATTCCTACCAGGAGAGCGATTCGTTTAGGTTTGCTAGGGCCTCATCCTATTTTGAACCTAGATTGCTCGTATACATCGAAGAGCAAACTACAGGTAGGGTTTTCGTTTCAGATACCAATGGTACTGATACCATTTTGCTCTATGATTTCTCGGCCGAAGTAGGCGATAGTATAATCTATCGGGGACTTGAGGAATACGCCTACTACACAGAGTGTGCTTATCTCGGGCCATGGTCTGACTCCTCGCTGTTGGTCGTTACACATGTCGATACGATCGGATCGCGTAAGATCATCCAGATGGATCGGTTCAATTTCATGGATACATTGGAGTACCCTAGTTACCCGTATCTTCATGAATGTGGATCCATAGAATGGATTGAAGGAGTGGGAAAACTCATAGAACCGTTTTATACAAATGCCGGTTTTGTCGAGTATTCAGTAAATGTCGATTGCTATTTGCAAGAAGGAGCGCCAGTAGAAATTGAGGGCTACCTAGATTCAATTTGTACTCCACTCGGACAACGAGATATTACCCGCAGCGCAATTCGAATATTCCCTAACCCAAGCTCGGGAAACTTGAATATTGAAGGCACAAATGCAAGGCACGCGGAGCTGTATGATCTTTCAGGGAGGATCGTTGGTGTTTTTCAACTCACAGGCTCCAGCATTGATGTATCGGGCATTTCTCCCGGTGTTTACCTCCTGCAGATAGGTGAAGAGGTGCATAAGATTGTACTCCGCTAAGGGAAGTGCATTCGGTAAGCTTGCGTGAGGGATAGGAGCGGCATCCTCTGCGCTGCCGTTGGCAGTGCGGAGATACAGTGGATAGCCCGGTCTGCCGCAGGCAGGCACGCCCAAATAGTATTTAATTAAGAAGATTGGTTCTCGATACATTCACGCTTTTGGCGTGATCACTCGAACTGACATGGGGTTGGAAGACTCTTTTTTTAAATGCTGTCACTTCGAGTGATCGCTCCTGACTCATCTGGGCTCACATAAAACGTGCGCGATCGTATCGAGAAGCTACATGATGTTTACATATGTCCGCTCAATGCACCGCAAATTTTCACGGCTTCTACCGCTTCTTTTACATCGTGCACGCGCAGTAGGTCGGCTCCTCTTTCCAGGGCCATGGTGTGGAGGACGGTGCTTCCATTGAGCGCCTGCTCTGGTGATGTGCCTAGTACTTTGTTGATCATGCTTTTCCTCGAGAAGCCCGCCAGAATGGGCACGCCCAGTATGCGGAATCGCTCCAAATCTCTGAGCAATTGATAGTTGTGCTCCACGTTTTTCCCAAAGCCGAAACCGGGGTCAACGATCACGTCGTGTACCCCTAACCGGTGCAGTGCATCTACGCGTTCGATGAAAAAGGAGAGAACTTCTTCGGTGACGTCATCGTAAGCGGGTGCGTCTTGCATGTTCTGTGGTGTGCCCTGCATGTGCATCAAAACATAGGGTACCTGCAATTCAGCGATGGTCGTAAACATGTGCTCATCCAGCTGGCCTCCGCTGATGTCATTGATCATGTCTGCGCCTGCTTTGATGGCTGCGCGCGCTACGGAAGATCGATAGCTGTCTACCGAAAGTATGGCGGATGGAAAGCTGCTGCGCAAGAGTTGTACGGCTGGAATGAGCCTTTCTAGTTCTTCTGCTTCGCTTACATCGGCTGCTTTGGGTCTGGTTGATACTGCTCCTATGTCTAGGATGCTGGCTCCTTGCTCTAGGTGCAGCGCTGCGCGCTCAATAAGTTGTGAGGCTTCATTGTACCGTCCACCGTCAAAGAATGAGTCGGGAGTGACGTTGAGGATACCCATTACGGCCGGTGTGGAAAGATCGATCAATTTGCCCCTGCAGTTGACCGTGCGTTTTTTCGGAATAACTGTACTTTGCTCGCCCATAGATGTGACGAAAATAGATGGAACAAACGCTCAAACAATACGACGCTGCTTTTTTGAAATGCCGCGAGGTCTTTTTTAAGAAAACTACCGACTATGGCACCGCTTGGCGCATCCTTCGTCCGAAGTCGCTTACGGATCAGATCTTCATCAAGGCACAGCGCATCCGCACCATTGAGGAGACTGGAGAAAACAAGGTGGGCGAAGACATTGGCGATGAGTTCGTGGGCATCGTCAACTACTGCATCATGGCCTTGGTGCAGCTAGAGCTTCCAGAATCAGAGGGGATGGAGCTGGGTACCGAGCGGGCTTCAGCACTCTACGTGGAGAAAGCCACCTTGGCGCGTGACCTCATGATCAAGAAGAACACCGACTACGGCGAAGCATGGCGAGACATGCGCGTGAGTTCGCTGACCGACCTGATCTTGATGAAAATATTGCGCATCCGCCAGATTGAAGACAACAAAGGCAAGACCTTGATCTCAGAGGGCATTGATGCCAACTACCTCGACATGATGAACTACGCTTTGTTCGCACTCATCCGCTTGGCTGAATGACCCGAACATGGCTAGACTGCTCATACTTAGCAACGTCCATGTAGAACCGAAGTCGTCGGCTGCTGGGAGGCGCATGCTCCAATTGATTCGGGCGTTTGCTGCTAAAGACTATCAAATCACCTACGCCACCACTGCGGGTGAAAGCGAGCACGCACAAGCGCTTGAGGACGAGGGAGTGACCACTGCATCAATAGTGGTGAATGATCCTGGCTTTGACGCTTGGGTGCAAGAACTGAAGCCGAGTATGGTGCTCTTTGACCGCTTCATGGTGGAAGAGCAGTTTTCTTGGCGCGTGAGGAATCAATGTCCAGAGGCCATCCGGGTGCTGGATACAGAAGACTTGCATTGCCTGCGCTACGCGCGTGAAGCTGCCGTGAAAGTAGGTCGAGATCTGCACGACGAGGACTTGTACCGCGACATTGCCTTTCGCGAAATCGCGAGCATCTTGAGGAGCGATCTTTCCCTGATGATTTCCTCTTTTGAGATGGCCTTGCTCCAACGCGTCTTCCGCGTGGATGCTGCTATGCTGCACTACTTGCCATTTTTGGAAGCACCTATTGAGCAGGCGGATGAAAACGCTTGGCTGGCTTACGATGCACGCGCGCATTTTGTATCGATCGGCAACTTTATGCACGCACCTAACATGGATGCTGTGAAGCAGTTGAAGGAAGTGATATGGCCAAAAATCAGGAAGCAATTGCCCGATGCAGAACTGCACGTATTTGGTTCCTATGCTACACAGCAAGTATTGGAATGGAACGATCCGAAAAGTGGATTCTTGGTGAAAGGCAGGGCAGACAGTGCCGAGGAGGTGATCGGGAAAGCCCGCGTCATGTTGGCACCGCTCCGCTTTGGCGCCGGATTAAAAGGAAAGTTGATCGATGCCATGCGCTGCGGAACCCCGAGCATAAGCACGCGTGTGGGAGTGGAAGGGATGCAACAAGGCAAGGCGTGGCCCGGAAAGGTGGAAGACGATCCGAAGGGTTTTGCGGATGCTGCAGTACAACTTTACTCTTCAAAGGATGCTTGGGAGCAAGCCCGAACGCACGGAGCTGAGCTCGTCAATGGATCGTTCAGCAGGGCGGCGCACACGGCCTTGTTTTGGAATCGGATGGATGCATTGATCGATGGCATAGAAGCACATCGGAACCAGCATTTCTTGGGTGGAATGTTATGGCATCACTCCATGCGGAGTACCGAGTATATGTCTAAATGGATTCAGGCAAAAAACCAAGCTAGCCCGGGTGCGAAAACTGAAGATGGCGGCAAAGCGCCTGATCAAGGTTGAAAGAAGATCTTGGCGGTGCGATCTGTGTACACCTCGCCCGTAGAGAGCGCTACACGCACGTCAAATTCAAAGGATTCGACCTCACCAGAAGGGAATTCTTTCAAGATCAGGTTGTAGTATTCATAGGCAATGTTTCCAGTGTCCAATGCTATGAATTGGGCTATGTCCATCGTGTCTAGATCCCAACGAATAGCGAATAACTGGGTTACGGTGTCGCCGGCAGAGATCTGATCTCCGATGGCCTCGGTACTGGTGATGGTAATGCTTTCGAAGGCTTCATGCTTTGATCCCGCCCAGCCCGGTTCAAGGCAAGAGCAGGCATAGGCCGCGTTTGCAAATGAGGCGCTGAGGTGAGATTGAACGATGTAGTCCGTTTCAAACGAGAGGCCGATGCCAGCATACGCATCACGCTGGATGGGTTGCTCAAGGTCCAGGTAGTTTCCAGACGTTGAAGTGTGCCCCACTTCAAGGTCATTGATGTCAAAGTAGATGTCTTCAATCGCAGTGCATTTGCACGGATTGCATTGTGGATGGCGATGACGCCTGAAAACAGAAGAAGGAATGCAAGACGTTTCATACGCATATAGACGCTGCCAAAGGTAGGTGCGTAAGCAATAATCGCCTTTTGTGGCTTGGAAATCATCCTTTTGGAGCAGCTCGACGGCTGAGAATGAGAACGGACAAAGCGAGGAGAAAATCATGCTTTTCCATTTGCATTTGAACGGTCATAGTTTCAATGGAGGAAGGCCATCGTTACGCTTACAATGCCCACAATCATTACAAACCACAGGTACCTCCCCGCCTTGATGTACTCAATTCGAGTTTCGCACTTTAGGAAAATGAAAACATAGAAAAGCAAGAGCGCGTCTAGGATGCCAGCTAGGAGTAAATGCTTTGTGAAGACAAATCCATACAGTAGCGTCAGAGCCATTACCACAGAAAGCAGAATGAGGACAATCTTCCTCGCGAACTTTACTCCATACACCACGGGCAGTGTTTTGCATCCGCTTTGTTCGTCGCCTTGGTAATCGGATATGTCCAGGCTCAATTCGCGGGGAACGATGATCATAAAAGGCCAAGCCGAATAGATGTAGATGAGACGAACAAACTCGTCTGAGTCAATTCGTTCGATACAATCATGAAAGTACATCAGGATTACCAGCGGAATAGCAGAGGCCATGGCTGCGATTACAATATTCCCAACCAAAGGCCACCGTTTGAAGTAGAGCGAATATCCTATGGACAGCACGAATACGATAGGGCTGATCCATAGCCAAGCCGGAAAAATGAATAGACCGATGTAAATGGAAACGAGGCAAGCCAGAAGGGTAATCATCCAATAAATCCGCTTGGCTGTACCCAGGCTAAGCTTCAATTCTACGATGCGCGTTGTAGGCTTGTTGATGCTATCTGTGTCGCGGTCTTTAATATCGTTCAGGACAAATCCAGACATCATGAGCAACTGCACACCCAGGCAGATGACAGCGAAGTTCATGTTGTCTGTAGCGCAATCTACTCCAAGCTTCTCGCTGAGCGAAATGAGAATGAGGTAGATCGTTACAAATGGAACCAGCCCGAGCAATTCATGAAACCATCGCGTCAATTTTAGAACATACCAGATCTTACGCAGCATTTGTGCTTGTATTAAGGTGGGTGAAAATGACCGCAAATAGTCTCAGGTATAGCTTTCGTGCCCAAAGAAAAACCTCGAAGGCAGAAACGCTCAAACTCAATTCGAGCGGAGATGAAAATCGATTCAATTTCCCGAGCAATACAGTGTGTTGTTTCCCATGATGAAGGGCATCCCACTGTGGTTTCAATCCCAATTCAACGTAACGATTGATCAAGGTCATTCCTGGTTGATGACGCGCCATTAGGATAAAATGGGCGTTTTTCCTAAGTCGAAAAATTTCGCAATACAATTGGAGGTGGATCAATGCGCGAAAGCGTTTGTAGACAGCATTGTGCACGTTTCCAGAAAGTCTGTCAATCAAGACGATATGCTCCAAGGGAGATTGCACCTTGCCCGTACTGAACCTTTGCGCGTTCAATTGGTCAAGCGAACGGCCAATGCTTTGTTCTATGCACACACGATTTTCGTATAGTCGAGCGGTCAATAATGGTTCTAGGCTCCTCGGATCATGGATCACGATCAGATGGTATGGTGATAGCATGTCTGCGTCATCGAATAAATCGCACGACGCGTTCAGACTTGTCTGGGCATAAGCTGTTTTCCTGCACTTTTCTTCCAATGCTAGTAGAGCCTGACCGTCGACACCACTCATATTTGCCTCGTTGGAACCCACGATCATCGGATCTCTGCGGGATGGTTGTACATAGAGGACGTTCGCTTTCGCAGGAAAGTGTAACAATTGCTCGACTAGCTGCATCTCTCTCACTGTTTTATATGTAAAATCCCCTGATGGCCCATATCAACAGGCCAGGAGGGGATTCATCAATGATTTAAGTTCAATTCTGCTTGTCGCGCGTTGCAGAATGGAAGAAAGTGAAATTAAGCATTCCTTTATTTCGTCCTTCAGTGGATTTTGCTTTTTAACTAAGCATTTTTCAACCATAGCTGCAAAAAGGTGAAGGGCAATGCACCTGTTGACCTTGTTACCCACAGCTAGAATGTCGCACGCGCTAAAGTGCTGATTTGCTTCTGCTTTTCACCTACCAAAGGCGCTAGAACAAAAGTGCCCCTGCATTGCTCACGAAAAGCAGCAGGTAGAGCACCGCAAAGAAGCCAAACAGCCCATTCATTCCATACCCACCCCACTTGAATAGGGCTTCCTTAGGGATGTCGTACATGGGGTAGTAGGCAAATTGGGTCGCTACTTTCCCAATCCAATATGCGGCAATCAATCCGGTGATTGCGGTGGCGAGCCGCGTGTGGTTTTGCAGCTCGTCTGCCAGAAAAATGGCGATCAGTCCGAAAGAGAAATTCAATCCCACGATATATCGGCCGTAGGTCTTGGCTATCTCTTGGTTGAGCGGTTTGAGTTTTTGTACGTCGTTGTACCAATCAAAGACCCTATGCCGGATGTATGGGTAGACCAAGGCGGTAAAGATCTGTCCGATGCCGCCGGCAATGATGAGCCAGGTGGGAATGTGGATGTCCATGGTTGCGGGTATTTAAGTTTAACGCATTAGAGTACCCAAGCACTATGACGGCGCTCGGGTAGGCGGAGCATCACCTGAAATACGATGATGGTGCTCAAAGTAAAGGCAATGGCAGCATTTTCTTGCCCCAAGCTCAAGGTTCCGATCAAAACGCCGACCACCGTGAGTGCGGACATGGCGGTGAACTGATGTTCGTAACGCAAGCGCTTCACAAGAAAACGGCGGATGAGCAGTAGAAAGAGCAAGCTCGGAATGGATAGGAAGAAGGCGTACACGCCATAGAGAGCGGCGGTCACAAAAAATGCGTCGATGGAGCCCATCTGACTTTGGTTTGTCAAGGCAACGAGCAAGTCACTGCTTAGTGGGACGAGAAGAGATCCGAGGAGGAGTGTCCCAACCCATGCGGTAAAAATCTGTTTGATGGTCATGTTTTCTGTGATTGTGAGCGGCTTCCTTTTGGGTTCAGAAGCCGCTCGGTTATGTCAGGCTTGTTCTACATTAGGATGGAAAGGAGGCCGTATTTGCTCTCGGCTCTTTCGCTTGCCCCTAAAGAAGAGGAAGAGGTTGAAGAAGAGCATGAGGCCCAAGTAGATGCTGAAGCCACCGAGTTTCTTGCTCAGCGCTTCGATCATTTCTTGCTTTAAGAAGACATCGTATTGCCCCAGATCTATCTTCAAAATCAGTAAGGCGAATCCAAGGTTCAGCAAGTAGAAGCCCATTTCAAAGAGGCGGTTCGTGGCCATTGCAATCTCTTCTCTTCCGCGAAAAATGTCGGTCATAAAGACCTTTCCGTTCTTGAAGAGCACGCGCGCTACATAGTAAGTCAGCAAAAGCGCGATGGGCAGATAAACGAGGTAGGCAATGACCACCATTTTGGGATCAATGACTTCGGTGATGATTTCGGTTTCCATGGTAGTGTATTTACAGTTGTTTTGGTTTGATGTGTTGTTGTTTTGGGCGTTTCTCGCTGATCGCGAGACCGGGCTATTCGCTATAGTCTCTCCGCACCAGGGGCGCGGAGAGAGCTGCCGCTGCTATCCCTAACGCGGTGGCTGGTTTTCTTTTGCATGATGCAATGTGTTTGGTGCTGTGTTGTCTATGTACATTTTCAAGAGGTGCACCCAGGCCATGTTGCCGTAGTGCAGTAGTCCCAGGGAAAGAACGATGTAGCTCGTGCGCTGTGCTATGCGTTCGGTAAGGTCCACCCAACCCTCTATTTCGTCAAAGAAGGCGATGCTCACCGCCACGTAGCCTAGGTTCAGTAAGTAGTATCCCACCAGCAAGAGCCGGTTTACATTCTCAGCCAAATTGTAATCGTTCGTGAAAATGTCGTGGAGGTAGTGGGCACCATTGCGGTAGAAGACCCAACCCACCCGGAGGATGATGAACGCCGTAATGGCGCTGTAGATGAAGTAGGTGAGGAGTGTGAGGTTCATTTCTAGTATTCTAAACTTTCAATAAATAATGAAACATAGTAGGCAAAAAAATATCAGGTCATCAAGCGCATCACGGTTTTGGTAAACCAATTCCGATCAGAGCGCACAAATTTGTCTAGGGCCGAGTTCACCTTTCCGGTGAAATCACCCAACTCGCTGAGAACTTTTTTAAATTCTTCGGTTTCTGCATCCTTGCCTTTCACGTCTTCAAGGCTCTTGATCACATCTAAGATGGGTTCCACCTCTCGACGCTTGCGCTCTTTGGCTATCTGCCGAGCTACCTCGTTGATGTCTTTGCCAGCGGTAAAGTATTCCTTTCGTTCTCCTGGGATGAGCTGTTTCTTAACCAGTCCCCAGTCCATCAATGCGCGGGTATTCATGTTTACATTGCCCCGAGAAACCTTCAATTGTTCCATGATGTCTTCGGTGCTCAAGGGTTCATTGCTCACAATCAGCAAGGCGTGAATCTGACTCATCGTGCGGTTGATGCCCCAGCTGTTGCCGAGGGTGCCCCATGCTTGAATGAATTCTGCCTTTGCTTCTTTGAGTTCCATTGAGCAAATATAGAAGATAATCCGAAACTTTCAATAAATATTGAAAGTTTAATTAGCTTGAGAGATGAATTTGCTGACAAAAGCTACAAAGGCATCCAAGTCTCGGATATTCGTGGCGATTCCTACGGATACGAGCATGGCACCCCGCATTTTGTGCACAAAATGGATCATTTCAGAGCAGTGTTTGTAGTGAAGCCCATGTTTTTCTGTCCGTAGATACTTCAATTGTTAACCCGGGTATTCCATTGCTGTCTCAACTTCGTCAATCGATGGTAGAGTCTGGCTTTCAAGGCTTAAGTTAGATTGGTGGATGACAAATTGCAGTGTAGAACCAATAGATAAAGTGAACTTTAACGTGAGGAACTTTTTTCAGATCACAACGTAATCCCGGTTCTATTTTCGAGTGATGTGCCTATATAACTTCCTCAACCGTATGAAGCATGCCATTCACCGAACATTGCTCGCCTTTGCTCAAGCCTAACAATGCGTTTCCCAACGGGCTTTGAATGGATATTCCTGTCACTGTCCACCCATCGATATCCACGCTACCGAAAGCCAGTCCGATGAACAAATTATGTCGTTGTGTGCGTACAATGCTGCCCTTGGCAATGGTTTTTTCGGCATTGCTGCGTTCCAGAGCTTCGAGTTCGTGCAACTGGCGTTTTTCGGCGTCTACTTGCTGAGACAAGGTTGCCATTTCCATGTGGTTCATGGCGCGCTCGGTGTCGTGTTTATCGCCTGCGGTGCTTTTTGAGTTCGAAGCATTTGCCGTTTGCAGTTCCAATAAGCTTTCGTGCATACTTTCTAATCGACTCAGAAGATGTTTCCGAATGCCAATGATGACGGTCTCTCGAGCTGGCGTGCTCATCGCCTACGTCCTTTCGTGTTCTTTCCTGTTGACCTGGAATTTCTGCCCCTCGGAGCCGCAGATTTCTTTTTAGACCAATCCTTTGCACGGGGCGGAGTGGGCTTTCTGGGTTTGGACGAAGGCGATTTTTTCTTTGGCTTTGGATCCGCGGTTTTGCTCGAGTCTTTCAAGACTTCTTCCATCTTCATCACTTCTTCATCGGTAAACGGTCGCCATTGACCGCTGGGCACATCCAAGCTCATGTGCATGATGCGCGTCCGCTTGAGTTTCATCACCTCATAGCCAAAGTATTCGCACATCCTCCGGATCTGTCGGTTCATGCCTTGCGTAAGGGTAATGCGAAACGTGAATGCAGCAATCTGCTCCACCTTGCACTTTCGGGTGACCTTGCCAAGTATGGGTACACCAGTGCTCATCTTGTTTACAAAGTCATCCGTCACCCGTTTGTCTACGGTTACTTCGTATTCCTTTTCGTGGTCGTTCCCGGCACGTAAGATCTTGTTGACAATGTCACCATCGCTGGTCATAAAGATCAAGCCTTCACTATCCTTATCGAGACGACCGATAGGGAATATACGCGACGGATAATTGACGTAGTCCACGATGTTGTCACGCTCACCCTTCGTGTCTGTGGTGGTAACAATGCCGGCAGGTTTGTTGAAAACGAGGTACACACGGTCTTCTTGGTTGTTTTCAACCTCTCTTCCGTCTACGCGCACCTTGTCGTTTCGCTTTACGCGCTGGCCAGTTGAGGGTGGTTTTCCATTGATGGTTACCCGCCCATGCTCTACCATGCGGTCTGCTTCTCTGCGTGAACAGATGCCTGCCTCGCTTAAGAATTTATTGATCCGTATGCCGCTGGTTTCAGCCATTGATTTCAGCCATGAAAGTAATACTAATTGAAAGGTGCATCATTGGTATCCCGCCGCTTGGAGGTTGAAGAGCTCGGCGTAGAGAAGGTCGTTTTCGATCAGTTCTTGATGCGTACCGATTTCAAGCACGTTTCCATCTTTCAATACCATGATCCGGTCGGCGATGCGCACGGTACTGAAACGGTGCGAGATGATCACGGCGGTCTTGCCAGCGGTTAGCTTGATGAACCGGTCAAAGGCTTCTGTTTCTGCCCGCGCATCTAAGGCTGATGTAGGCTCGTCTAAAATCATGACCTCCGCGTCTTTCATGTAAGCCCGTGCGATGGCAATCTTTTGCCATTGCCCGCCCGACAAATCTTTGCCACGCTTAAAGCGCTTTCCGAGCTGTTGATTGATGCCATCCGGAAGTTCTGAAATCACCTGATCCGCTAAGCTTCGCTCGGCCGCGTCGTTGATTCGCATTTCGTTGTCAATTTCGTCAATTGCCCCTACAGCGATGTTTTCCCTCAAGGTCAATTCAAACTTCACAAAGTCTTGGAAGATCACACCAAAGTAGGCTTGGTACTGTCCGGAATCATAGTCCTGAATCGGAATTCCATCCAAGAGTATCCGTCCTTCCGTGGGAGCATAGAATCCCAACAATAGCTTAATGAGCGTTGTCTTACCAGCGCCGTTCTCACCCACGAACGCCAATTTTTCACCGGCTCTCAATGTGAAGCTCACATTGCGGACCACCCACTTTTCCGTATTCGGGTATTTGAATCCGACGTCCTTGAAGACGAAACCTTCCTGAATCTTTTCAGGCATGGAGAGCTTGGGTGCATCCGAATCTTGTGTGAAACGTAGGTCTAAGAACTCAAAATAGTCTTGTAGGTAGAGCGCTCGCTCTGTGATGGATGTAAATCGAGTGAAAAAGCCTTGCAAGCGGCTCCGCAGGCGATTAAACGAGCCGGAAAGGAAGGTGAGGTCGCCCAGCGTGAAAATGCCCATGACGGTGCGGTAGACAATCATCAGGTAGGCACCGTAGTAGGTACCCGTGCCGATAATGTTAAACACCGAGCCCCACCTTGCGCGTTGTCCTGCCAATTTTTTACTGGCGATGTAGTAGATCGTAGAGAGCTCCTTGAACCGGTCAGCGATGTAGGTTGATAATGCAAATAGCTTGACTTCTTTGGCCGTCAAGTCGCTGGCACCCGCGTAGCGCAAGTAGTCTAGTTCTCGGCGTTCTTGCGTCCAACTGCGCGCGAGTGAATAGCTCGTTCCGCTAAACTTGATTTCATTCAGGATGGTGGGGATCACGGAGATCACCAGCAACAAGATCAACCACGGTTCAAAGACCACCACGCCACCTATCAAGGACACAATAACGATGATGTCTTCCCCTTGCGTCAATACATTGGACATCAACCCAACCCGACCCGTGGTTTGCTGCCTAGCGCGTTCAAGCTTGTCATAGAATTCCGCATCCTCCAGCTGTGAGAGCTTGATTTCGGCGGTTTTGCGAATGATGGTTACGGAGGATTGAATGGAATACTGATCGCCGAGCAAGGCGTCTGTGTAGGATATGCCCCGGCGCAATAAATCAGAACCAATGGCCAATCCGAATTCAATAGAAAGCAAGTACCACAAATGGCTAAGGACCTTATCTTCAAGGGAGATCTGAAGTACAACTTCATCGATGATCAGCTTGCCCACGTACAACATGGCCAAGGGGAGAAATGCACTGATGATCCGGCTGATCAAGTTGGTGTAAAACAGTAGAGGATTTACCGAGCTGATTTCTTGGAAAAAGCGCGGAATGAATTTTAAAGAAGCAAAGCTTTCTCGGAAATTGATCTTTTGGGGTTCGAGGGTGCGACGTTTGGCCATTGTTTTCAAGAAGGCAAAAAGTTAGCCACCGCTAAAATGCTGCCATTAAGTCACAGACTATCGTTTTAAGTGGTGGCGGTTAAAGTGGGAAACTCGGTCGTTTTCTTGCTTCTGCAGGATTCCATAAGCCGCAGCGGGAGCCACCAACAGCCCCGAAACTGCAAATACCGAAACGCTCGTAGAGACATCGTTCAGCCAAAAGAAGAGCACGTAAATCATGGCGCCCGTACCGACTATGAGCACGAGCAATGAGACGATTGCCGCCATTTTTGAAGACCTTGCTCGCCACTCATCCACAGCATAATTCCCATGGTGATTGCAGGCCGTGCATTTCGCATGAATTTGTTCGCCTTCCTTCATGGCAAGCTCCACCCTGGTGTTTGAATAGGTTCGGTGGCGAATCGCCGCGTTGCATTTGGAACAAGTGGTATAAATCAACATCGCTTTTCCATTTAGTCTTGAGAAAATATCAAGGATCCGCTTGAGCGCAGGAGTCGATGGGTCCAAAGTAGTTTTTTTCGCTTTTGATCAAAGCAATAGACCACCGGACGGGTATCTGGGCCATAGCCTTGGCATTCCATCATATCCTCGTTGAATACCGTGATGAGTAAGCGTTCTTCATTGTACGTAACTAATGGAGGATACCCATACCGCATCAAATAACCATTGAGCTTGAACCGTTTTCTTCGCACCTTGGCTTCCCATTCGAATTCAGCCCATCCACGCTTCTTCTTGCTTGGCCTTAGCTTCCAACGGATCAGTTTAAGTGTAGAATCTGCTTCTGGTTGTGGATGGGGTGCCAGCATCGTCATGGCATTTGGATAAATACTGTCCATGACGATTTGACCCACGCTGTACTTTGAGAAATCATCGTACGCATGCATTCCTCGCGAACGCAAGTCATATCGGTTGAAGGATGCAGCACCGTCTCGCTCAATTTCAACTACTTTAAAGGCGAAAGGGTCTCCAAGTAAGTCGTATTTGATGACTAGCTTGTCTTCAAGTTCCAGTGGACCGTACAGCGCGCAATCTCGTTCTCTATCTAGGGCTGGAAATTTGTTTGGACTGTCAACATAGCTTGCCCTGCAGCTGATGTAGTCGTAATGATAACCTTCAAAAGGGATGTGTAGAACGCTGTCCTTGATTAATTCTCCTTCAGAAGAGAACAGCACATAGTTCAAGTAGAGCAGGTTAGGTTCATCAGACATCATGTTCATCAAGGTGCCATCAAAGAAGGTTGTGAGCAAGAGCACGCGACCGTCGCTGGTCAGGAACTGCCGGTCTACAAAGCGCGGATCAGGAACGCATGGCTGCGCAAACGAATGCAGTCCAGTAAGGGAAACCACCAAGCAGAGTAGAAGAGTGCGCACCGCTCGAATGTACTGATAGATCGGTTTATTTTACCTCGTTCATCCACGCAATGGCCTTGGAGGCTACACCGTCGTGGTAGGCATTTCGGAGGTAGGTTCCATACTGACCTGAGTTGAGCACTTCCATTTGTTCTTCAATAGATTCAAAGCGCACAAAGGCGTGATCTGCCTTTGGGATGATGGCGTATTCAGCATTGCCGGGATGGACTGAATTGACGGTTCGGGCAATCTCCTTCACGTGTTCTTCGTCAAGCGCTTGGATGTCGAAATCGCCATAAATCGCCAAAACGCGTCCCTCGTAATCAAGCCAGGCTTTAGTGATGTTTTGATCATTGAGCGTTTGCCAGAAAATCATGTGCCTTCCTATGTATTGCCCATCTTTCATCGCTTCGGTTCCTTCCTCATAGGCAAGAAAGTCTGCATGATTTGCCAACAGATCTTCGGCAGAAACGCGGTTGATGAGAAAGTCGTAGTGAAAAGGAATGGCCATCCGGGTCACTTCTTCTACGCGTTCATATGAATTTCCGAACAGTGCGGCTTGGGTACGCGTCATGTCGATCATGTATTCGTACCAAGATTTGATGGCTGTGCCGTAGGTCATCACACCCTTGGGTTGCATCTCGGCAGCAAGTATCGGCGCCACAATACCGCCCATGGAATGTCCAAAAAGAAAGATCTGTGTAGGATCGATGTCGTTTCTGCTCGCCAAGGATTTGTACCCTTCTCTAAATGCACGAAGCTCTACATCGAAGCCCGTGGTTTGGCAAGGGGTATCTGATCTGCTGTCGCCGACACCGGGTTTATCAACTCTGAAAACGGCAAATCCAGCTCTTACAAAATCATCGATGATCTTCCGAAGTGAAAGGTCCGGGCTGAACGGATATTCAGCCGTTGAACATGTATAGCCTTGAAGGAAAAATACTACCGGTGGTTTCTCCACGCCGTGAGGAATCATCATGATGGAGCGAAGCGAAGTGCCGTCGTAATCGACTTGACCGTATTCAACGGATCCAAATTCAGAGGTTTCAAGAGGGCGGCTGACCATCGAACCTTCCTGGTGCATCACCTTTCCATCGCGCAACCACTCTACGCTTATGAGGTCGTCCGCGTGGATCGACGAAATATAAGGGATGATCTGATTTGGCTCGATGGCTTGGGTTCCATTGATAGAAAGGATGATGTCTCCTGCTTCAATTCCGAACTCACTGGCAGTAGCGTTGGGAAAGACGTGCACCGCCAAAAGGCCGTTGCGATAACCTAAATCTGATGTACGCAATGAATCAGGAATGGCTTGCAGTTGCACGCCGAGAAGGCCGCTTCGTTTGAGGGGAGTCTCCTGTGACCAGGCTTCAGTGGCCAGGATAATTATCAGAAGTAAGGGTATGAATCGATGCATTCTTAAGGTGTTTGATACATCAAGGATAGTTTTTATGCCAGCTTGCTGTGGGTCGTAGTTGATGACCTGTGAAATATGGTGTAAGCTACAAGATAGGAAAGCCTGTAGTTGGCGCATATCTAAAGGATTCTTTTTCGTTTATTTCACTTGTTTCGTTTATTTCGTTTATGTACATTTGATTAAACAAACAGGAGAAACATGGAACCAATCGTAAAAAGAACATCCGGAGACGATCAAAGAATTGCTTTAGGATCAATGACAAGGCTGAGAGGAGTTTCAAGTAAACTGCGCACTGTTTCAACTCCAGGTGTTGAGATAAAAATTCAACAAACTGGAGAATTCATCAACATTCCGAAAAAGGCTCTTTCCTTGCTCATTACGATCTTATCTCATATGTCTGAAGGAAAGTCAATCACCATCATTCCGACTGATTCTGAAGTGAGCACACAACAAGCAGCAGATATGCTCAATGTATCTAGGCCTCATTTGGTTAAGTTGTTGGAAAATAACACCATACCGTTTAAGAAAGTGGGTAGCCATCGAAGAATCTTACTAAGAGATTTAGTTACTTATGAGAAAAGTCTTCAAAAAACTAGAGAAGAAAAGTTGAAATTTCTTTCAGAACAAGCTCAAGATTTGAACCTTGGTTACGAATGATTTATTCGTCAAATTTCATAGCTGTTCTAGACGCATGTGTACTCTATCCTGCTCCTGTAAGAGACTTACTCCTCTCTCTATCTGACAATGGACTCTATAAGCCAAAATGATGAATAGAAATTCAGGAAGAATGGTCTCGAAATTTGTTATTAAATCGACCTGACTTGAATAAAGGTCAATTACGTTTGACGATTGAGGCAATGAATAGTGCCTTTCCAGATTCCAATGTCGACAAGTACAACTCTCTTGTTTCAGGTATCACACTTCCTGATCCTAAAGACCGCCATGTTGTTGCGGCAGCAATTCGATCAAAAGCAGACGTGATTGTAACTTACAACTTAAAGGACTTCCCTAAGTCAATTGAAGAAGAATACGATATTGAGATTCAACATCCTGATGTATTCTTAACAAATGTCTATGAATTGCATCCTGAAAAAGCGACTGAGGCCTTTAAGAAAATGGTTAAAAGACTGAAGAATCCGCCAAAATCATACGCTGAAGTTCGCCAAGCACTGTCAAAATGTGACCTCAACGAAATAATTGAAAAATTAAAAGACGTACGCTAACAAACCCTATAAAAACATGCCTTTGGGTCACATTTCATAGCGAGAGCCGTTAACCAGCTGTTAATCGAACATGCTAGCTTCGGAGACATTCTATTTTTGCCATTAAACCAAGCAATGCACTTATGCTAAACCGAATTTCACGCCTTCTCGTTGGTTCACTCTTCATCGTTTCAGGACTGATCAAGGCCAACGACCCGATTGGATTTTCGTACAAATTGAACGACTACTTCGCCCCGGGAGTGTTTAATATGCCGGGCTTTGATGCATGGGCCTTGGAGTTGAGCATCTTCATCTGTGCAGCCGAGATTGTACTGGGAATTGCCGTTGTACTGGGGGCACGGATGCGGCTGGCAGCTTGGTCGCTGCTCTTGCTGATGATCTTTTTCACGTTCTTGACGGGCTACACGGCCGTGGCCAATTGGCTTTTTGATAATTACCAGTCGGGAGTGACGAGCTTCTTTGAAGGTCTGTTCGGTTTCACGATCAGGGAGGACTACAGTTACATGAAGGACTGCGGCTGTTTTGGCGATGCGATCAAGCTGAATCCGTGGGAATCTTTCTTGAAAGATGTGGTGTTGATGGCCTTCACAATCGTGATCTTCACCCATAGACATAAGGCAAAACCGACCGACTTAACTACGGACCTGGTCAATATCGGAATCTCTATTGTGCTCATAGGAACCTTTGCGCTCGGAGTGGTCGGATGGGCCTTTCCCATTTGGTTTTCCTTGTTCACCTTTGGCGGCCTATTGGGAATCAAGCTCGCCGTAAAAAGCGAAACGAAGGATTGGGCAATGGCGGCCGCAGCGCTTCTTGTCAGTTTGGGATTTTCAATCTATTGCGTCGAACACCTTCCGATCAAAGACTTCAGACCGTATAAAATCGGGAATAACATTGCTGAACTTAAGGAGTGCCCTCCCGGGGCGCCGCAAGATGTGTATGAAGACACGTGGTTTTATCGCGTCAATGGTGAGGTGAAGAAGTACACTACCGAAGACGAACCATGGAACATTGAAGGAGCGGAATTTGTAGACCGAGAAACGGAATTGATTTTCAAGGGATGTGAGCCGCCCATCCACGACTTTGTACTGGAAGGCGACGACGGCAATGACTATACAGAAGACATACTGGCCGAACCATTCATCTTCTTAGCGATTACTTATGACATTACCAAGGCAGAAGACGGAGCTCAACAAGCGTTGAATGCGATCAACGAAGGCGCCATGAACGATCCAGATGGAGGTCCGTTCATGTATGGTTTGGCCGCCAATGCGTATGCAGAGGTCGAAGCGTACCGACATGAGCACCAAGTGATGTATGACGTATTGAGCGGGGATGCAACCATGCTCAAGACAATCATTCGTTCCAACCCTGGGGTGGTATTGCTCAAAGAAGGAACCGTTGTAGGCAAGTGGCATTACAACGACGTACCGACCTACGACGAGATCAAAGCAACGCTTCTAAAATAGTTTGGGCTCATTTTTACCACCACGTCGTACGGGCGTTTTAATATTGTAGCATGCGAAAACGACTGATAGCGGGCAATTGGAAGATGAATGTCCATTGGAATGAGGCCATGACCTTGATCGCCGAGTTGGCTAAGGCAGAATCACAGGAGGATTGGTCTCAAGCCGATGTGGTGATCTTTCCACCAGCGCTTTATATCCGGCATGCCATGGAGTTTTTGAAGAATGGAGGCAGCAACATAGGCGTCGGGGTGCAAAATTGTGCAGCCACAGAAAACGGCGCATTCACCGGCGAACTTTCGGCCAGCATGATTCGAGAGATTGGCGCAGGTGCAGTGCTCATTGGGCATTCAGAACGCCGAGAATATTTCAACGAGACGGATGATGTGCTTTTGGCCAAGACCAGACGGGCTATTCAAGCAGGCCTGATTCCGTATTTCTGTTGCGGAGAGCAGCTGGAAGACAGACGACGCGATGAACACAAGGCGGTCGTATCTCATCAACTCCAACAAACCGTATTCACGCTTTCTCCCGAGGAATTCAGCAGCATCGTAATCGCTTACGAACCTGTTTGGGCTATTGGAACCGGTGAAACGGCCAGTCCCGATCAGGCGCAAGATATGCACTCGCTCATCCGAGCGTTGATTGCAGAAACGTACGATGAAAAGACGGCTGACGCAACGCGCATCGTGTACGGAGGAAGCATGAAAGCTGAGAATGCCATTGAGCTTTTATCTCAGGCAGACGTGGACGGAGGCTTGATAGGAGGCGCTTCGTTGAGCGCTTCCAATTTTGACGCCATCATCCGCGCTTAAGTCTAGCTGTCGCCTTTCCCTTTATTCCCTTTTAATCCTGTGCCCTGTGGACCACGGTCCTTCGGCTTGGCGATGTTCTCACGCATATCAGTATCCGCCATGATGTTGCGGTAACGCTGGTAATCCATGATGCCCAAGTTTCCGCTTCGGAATGCTTCGGAAATGGCTTTGGGAATTTCGGCTTCCGCTTCGATTACTCGTGCCTTGGCCTCTTGGGCTTTGGCCTTCATCTCTTGCTCGAGAGCTACCGCCATGGCACGACGTTCTTCTGCACGCGCTTGGGCAATGTTTTTATCGGCTTCGGCCTGATCGATTTGAAGTTCAGCACCGATGTTCTTCCCAATGTCCACATCTGCGATGTCAATGGATAAGATCTCAAAGGCAGTTCCTGAATCCAGACCACGGGCGAGCACAACTTTTGAAATGCTGTCAGGGTTTTCGAGTACTTTTTTGTGGCTTTCTGCCGAACCAATGGAGGTAACGATGCCTTCACCTACTCTGGCAAGGATGGTGTCTTCACCTGCGCCGCCTACGAGTTGGTTGATGTTAGCACGCACCGTAACGCGAGCCTTCGCGATGAGCTGAATGCCGTCTTTTGCCACGGCCGTCACGGGAGGTGTATCGATCACCTTTGGGTTGACACTCATGGTAACGGCCTCAAACACATCTCGTCCAGCCAGATCGATCGCCGTGGCCATGTTGAAGTCGAGCGGAATGTTGGCTTTATCGGCCGATATCAGTGCGTTAACCACGTTTTGCACATGTCCGCCCGCCAGGTAGTGGGCTTCCATTTTATCCGAGCTTATCTCTATGCCGGCTTTTTTGGCGTTGATCATCGCATTGACGATGATGCTCGGTGGCACCTTCCTCCAACGCATGAAGATCAGGTCGATCAGCGAAACTTTAGTAGTAGTCAATACCGCCTGGAACCACAGCCCAACGGGTACGAAGTAGAGTAGGACCCAAAGTCCAACAATGGATAAAATGACAACGAGAATCAATAGACCTATTCCTTCAAACATGCTTGTGTTATTTCTTTATTACAGTAATCTTGGCTCCTTCAATGGTAACGATTTCGACCGAGGAATGCGCATCAATATAATCGCCTTTAGAACTTACTTCAAAGTAGTGGTCATTGAACATCGCTTTTCCCATCGGATTCAACCTGCTGATGGCTTCTCCAACATCGCCTACGTTGAGCCCTACTGTGGGCCGTTCTACCTTTGAGTCAATTCCGGATTTCAAACTCATTTTTTCCCAGGTCTTCGAACGAAACGCAAGAAAGACCAAACCCGTTGAAACAATTCCTGTCGCTGCCAACGCGTAGTGCCCAAAGGTTGTGCTCACTTTGTAAGCCAGAAAAAGGCAGATCAGCATCAAGCCCGCACCGGCGATTCCGGGGATGCCCACGCCAGGGACAAAAAAGATCTCGAGCAACACCAAACCAATCGCTACGATCAAAAGAAGGATGATGATGGTTGGGCTCATGGTAGGTTTATTTTTTATAGTATTTCATCGCCTCTGGCATGAATTCCTCCAAGTCGGCAATGCGGGTTTCGTCGCTCGGATGCGTGCTCAAGAATTCCGGGGGTTTTTGTCCACCCAAATCAGCCATACGCTTCCAAAACTCGACGGCTTCTTGTGGGTTGTAGCCTGCCATGGCCATAAAAATCAATCCCATTTTGTCCGCTTCGGATTCATGTGTCCGCGAAAATTTCAACATGCCTAGCTGGCTGCCGATTCCAAATGATTGAAGCAACAGCCCCTGCGCGAGTTCTGGCTTATCTTGCATCGCGGCCGAGAGACCGATGCCACCGGCTTGTACTACCAGTCCTTGACTCATGCGCTCATTTCCGTGCCGGGCAACGGCGTGTGCGATTTCGTGCCCCATTACCACCGCGAGACCATTTGCGTCTTTGGTGATGGGTAAAATGCCCGTGTAGAACACCACTTTCCCACCGGGCATGCACCAGGCGTTCACGGTGGGGTCTTCTACAACATTGAATTCCCACACGAAGCCTTTGATGCGTTTGGACTGACCTTTATCGGCGAGGAATTTCTCCACCGACTTGGCAATCTTGTTGCCTACTTCCCGCACTTGTCGGGTTTGTTGCTCCCCGTTCGCCAACGCAGTGTTTTCGGAGAGAAAGGATTGGTATTGTGTCAAGCTCATGGCCATGAGTTGGCTCTCTGGAAGCATGTGAACCTGCCTCCGTCCGGTAATGGGAACCTTTGAGCACGAGACCAAGAAAAGAAGGAGTAGCAGGTGTGGAGTGAATTTTCTCATTGTTCAATTACGGCTGAAAGGCCGCGTTGTTGTAATTGTTTGCAAATGGGGTGGAGCTTTTCGAACTGACCGTGTTTGACGTCGCATTTTCCCTTTGTGTGCACGATCCATGCAACTTGTTCGGCTTGTTCGAGCGAATGGCGGCATACAGCCACCAAGGAATCAATCACGTGATCGAAGGTGTTTTCGTCGTCGTTGTACAGCATAAGCGCATGCGGCTCAGCAGTATCTATCTGCTCATCGGTAAGTTCTTGTGTTTCTATGGCTGAGCTCATCGCATCGTTTTTGAATGAATCAAAAATACATGCTAGCTACGGGTATTACAACTTCTCTGGAGCTGCTTGAATCAATCCCTTGCTTCGGAGTTCCTGCGCACGTTGATCTGCCTCGGCTTGTGAGCTAAACGAACCGTAGTAATAGCTGCTGCTGCCGTCGGCATTGGTCACCTTATTGACTCCTTCACTGCTCAGCATGAGGAGTTGAGATGCTTGCTGTACCGGCACATCGCCCGTATAGGTACCAAGCTTAATCCGAAAGCTTCCTCCTGCGCTGGGTTGGGGAGCAGTTCTTATCGGCGTTGCCGTGCCACCTGTAGTGCCTCGAATTTGCTCTACCGCTACCCGAACGCCGTCGCGGTAGGCAGTGACGAAGGCATCTGAAATTCCCAGTGCTCGCGCCTCGTCACGGGCGCGGGTTGCGTCGGCTTCATTGTCAAACTTACCTGTCGTATAGCGGTACAATCCCCTGTTGAGATTTTCCTGCATGAGTGGAGTGATATTGAATATATCCGCTGAGCCAACCGGTTTCGAGTACACGCCAACCTGAACGGTATAGAAGCTTCCGGGGATGTTTTCGACGGCTTGAATTTCTAAACTTCCCTGTTGAATGAATTGGGTTTGAACAGGCGCGCGTGTGGCTGGTCTTGTCCCGCCCTGAGTAGCTTGTGGGGTGATTGCTGCAATGGGCGCACCGCCCTCAACTGCCCTGGCTTGGGTGATGGGAATTCGTTGACCATTGAGGTAGGCGACCACGAAGGCGTCTCGGTAGCCTATCCCTTGAATTTTAACCTTGGCTGCATCCGCTTGGGTGAACCCCTTGAATTCGCCTGCTGAGTAGCGGATAAATCCTTGATTGGTCGACTCTCCAACGATGGGCGAAATGCCCTTGAATGCATCTTGTCGAATGGCGTTGCGGAAGGCGCCGATTTGTACTTTGTAGAGTAGGCCAGTAGGAAGGGGTGGATCTACGGGAATCGGATTTGCCTCGCTGTAGTTGCTGGCCGGGCTCTCTTCCTCGATTTCGAAGATGGTCTGCGTCAGTACGTCTTCTTGCACTTGCAATCGGCTGTTGTCTTGCGCCACCGGTGCGTTGAGCTTAAAGGCTTCGGCTTGATTCAACGGATCCACTGCTGGTTCTTGGCTTGAAGTGTCTGCATTCCCTTGTGAAAGGTCGATTTGTTCCGGAACTGGAGGAAGCGATACGTCTTCTGCAACAAGGTCCGCCTTCGGTTCATCGTTGTAGAAGGCCAGTACATTCAAATAAGCTTCTTCTGGCCGAGCAAGGAGTTGTCGATTTGCTTCATTTTCGATGAAGGTCGCTTTGCGGGTCAGTTGCGCTACCAAGGTGGAAAGGCTGTCTGATCGTTCAAAATCTTCGTAAGCTTGATTGGCCAGCGCCACGCGTGAATTACCATTCGGGTCTTCTAGGGGAGCGGTAGCAGATCGTTCTAACAAGGACCTTCCTCTCCCACTGAACTGTGCCTCGAGCTGCTTGATCTTAGCTACTTCGCGACGGATCGAATCTGCAATGACCTTTTGATCGTTGTAATCCAAGTACTCAATCGTAAAGCGAACGTCTTCTTTTTCATTCGGGTTCAGGGTTCGCTCACTCGTAGGAAGCACTACTTCTTGACCCGGCAAAATGATGAAGTTTTGCTCAATCGTGGCTTTTTCGATTTCCTTCATCTCCTCGGCAAGCGACGCAGCCAAGTTTGCCTTTTGCTGCATGACCATGGCGTCTCCTTGCATGCGTTCTGCTTCGGCTATGGCTGGTAATCGTTCTTTCTTTTTACGGATATCCTCCGCATTTTGAAGGGCAGTGCGCGCATTTTGCGACATATTATCCGCCTCCGTTTTTAAGGAAGCCGCGAGCGTTTCTTGTTTTTCAGAAGGGAGTGGATCGCTTGCACTCATCGTCAACACTTGTGTTTCTACGGACGAAAGTTTTTGCTCTGCTTCTTGGTAGTAGGCAGATTCCATTTGCAATATGTTCAGTTGCCGCTCCTTTGCGTTGAGCTGTTCTTGGATCTCGCGACGTTTTTTCTTCTTTTTTGTTTCGGCTAGTTCCGTTTCCAACGATTCAACTTGTCCTTTGGCTTGATCTCGCGAAGCCGAGCGCGTTGCCGCTTCGGTTGCGTAGATTTCTGCGACGGGGTTTTCTACTGGAACATAGCCTTCAAAGCGTTCCGATCCTTTTACCATCACGTTGGATGGCGCTGACGGCCCGTTCACCGCCAACGAAGGATTCAATGAATCGAGGGCGATTTGTACGCGTTCTTTTTGCTTGTTTAAGTCCGCAAGCTTGTCGCTCAAGGCTTTTTGCTGGGCGGGATCCGAAGTGTTTGCGATGCGCGCTTCGGTTTTTACCCGTTCGTTTTGAAGCGCGATCATCCAGTTCTTATTCAATGTCTCCAATTCCGCTTTTCGAATGACTTCATTGGGATTGTTGAGTACTTGATTTTCAATCTGTTGGAAGGCGCTGGCGTTGTAGTTCTCTACGTACTCATAAATCTGCTGTTGTAAAGATCCCTGTGATGCATTGATTGCCTCTGCCATTTGTGCATCGTCTACCGAAGCTGCGATGTCCTTAGCTTGGCCGTCGACCTCCATCCTAAATGCAGCGATTTCTTGCGCGAGTTGCTCTAGGTCGTTACGCTCTTCGATGCCCTCGGCATTTTGGATCAATTCGCCGTAGAAAGCCAATTCGCTACTCAGTGAATCTGACCATGCTTGGTAAACCTGGGCGCGTTTCATTTTATCCTCTGCACTTGAGTTGGCATTCAAGGGTGGAAGGGATTCAAGGTCTGCTTGGAATTGCTTGTTGACCGAAACCACGCTTGGAGGCAAGCCTTCCGACCGTGCTTCATCCAAGGATGTTGAGTTGTTGTCCCCAGTGGAGGTCGTCGCATCCGACGTAGCAGGACTTGCCGATCCGTCGTTAGGAAGCGTCGGCGTGTTGGCGTTGTTCGATGAATTGCCACGGTCAGCTACCGCTGTATTGGCTGCTTGGTCGCTCAGGTTGGCGATGTTTTGATAGCTCTGCATGGCCAGGCGCTCTTTCGCAGCTTTCTCGTCCTCCAGCTCTTGGATCTGGTCGTCGATGTCCACCAATTTTCTTCGATTTGATTCTTGGCGCTTGGCTTCCTGCAAAGAATCGATGCGCAAGCCAATGTTTTCTGACCAGCTGTCGTACAACTCGGCCTTTCGACTTTCGGCGATGATGGGATCCTCCGCATTACCGGCAGCTTCGATTTCTTTTGTGAAGTGTGTCGCCAAGTCACCTCTTACGACGTCTGGTGTTGATTCCGAAGCTTCGATCGCTTTGATTTGATCGTTGATGTCATTGGTCGACTGGCTCGGAGTGCCGGAGGAGTTTTCGGGGTTGGAAACATTCGCGTTGTTCTGTGTACTCGTTAAATCGTCATTCGATCCATTGACTCCCGTGGTCCCTGGAGATGGAGATTTGCGGCTTTCACTCAGCGATTCTTCCATCGCGAGACTGGCTTCCTTCGGCGCTACGAAGGCCAACAAAGCTGGGTCGTTCTTGGCCTTTTCGTTGAGCTCCCCTTGCAGCTGGTTGAGCGAAGTGATGTTGACCTTAACCAAGTTGGGGTCTGCATAAGTCTCAGCCAGGTCGAGTAAGTCCTTGGTCGCATCGAAGTAGGCGAGGGCGTTGTTTTTTTGTTGAACCAAGGTCACCAATTCTTTGCTCGCCCGGTCCAGCGATGCCTCTTTCTCCGGCTTGCTGGCTTCTGCTTCCTGTATTTGGGTTTCCAATTCCTCTTTGATCAGGTCGTCCTTGGTGTTCTCAATTTCTTGTCGATAATAGGCCACCTCTTCGTCTATCGCGGTAAGATCGCTCTCTAAATCTTCTACTTCGGCGCGCTTGCTCTCGTATTCCGAGATCGTTGGGTCAAGTCGTTTTTCGAAGTTCTTTTTGAGGTCTTCTTCAAAGTTTTCCTGTGATTTGAAATTGTTTTTCGTAGCGGCGAGTTGCGTGTATTGGGCGTTGAAGGCAGCGTCTTCAATGCTGTTGCTCTCCAAAACGTTGAGCGTGCTGTTCATTTGATTCAGCGCAACTTCACGGCGCTCGGCTTCTTTACGGTAGTTCGATGCGAGTTCAGCTGCGATGGCTGCTTCGGCCACTTCTTTTGAGTCGCTTGAACTTTTCTTTTGTTGGGCAACGTCGTAGAGCGTCGATGCTTTTGCATTCAACATTTGGGTTTCTTCTTCCAACGTTCGGATTGCGCGTTGGGCGAGGGCAAGTTTTTCTTCCCGTGGCGCGTCGTCCATTTTACTCCCAGCAGAGGCATCTTTAGATTCGTCGAGAAGTTCTACTGATCGCTCCAACTCATCTTCAGACGCGTTGACCGTAAGGCTTGCTTGTCGCTTTAGGATTTCGGCCGTCAGCAGCTGTTCGTCTTCGATCGGGTCGTCGAAATGGTTGATGATTTGCAGTTGCTCTTGACCGTCAACCATGACCAGTTTCATCTCCTGCCGGAATTGCTTCAATCCTTTTTCACGCGGAACCTCTACGATTCCACTGTGGATCGCATCGCTTTCTTCGGCCTCAACCAAAAACTTGTACTTGCCGCTGCCTTTCAAATCCAGAAGGTAATTTCCAAATTGACGGTCAGCAGTGTAGACACCGATCTTCTTGTTCTGTATCATGTCCTCCACGGTGATGGTCGCCTTTTTGGAACCATCGTACTCGAAGACGCCTTTGATCAATGTAAGGTCGAGCGGAATGCGTTCCATTCCAATGCGGTAAACCGTGACTTGCTTGTTGGAGGTTTCACGGTTACTGGCAAACCACGCCGTAGATTCCTCCAGGTCTGATATAAACATGAAGTCGTCCCAAGGCGTATTGATGGCAAACTCCATGTTGGTAGCTGCAGACCAGGTGCCGTCGCCGCGTCGCGTGCTTTTGAAGATATCGTACCCGCCCATGCTGTTGTGGCCTTTCGATGCGAAATAGAGGGTGTTGCCTTCAGGGTGAATGAACGGATAGTCCTCGTCGTATGGGGTGTTGATCACGTCGCTCAACTTGCTGGGCTCACTCCATCCACCTGTAGGTAATTTCTGTATGAAATAGAGATCTTTGCCGGTGGCGTTCTTCTCAGAATAAGAGCCGTAATATATCAAGTCGGCTTCCTGCTGAAAGTACATGAGGAACTTAGCATCGCGCTTTTTATCCTCTTCTGACATGAAGTCTTCCGGCTTGACGATGATCTTTCCACCAAAATCGGTCAGGTCGTAGTTTCGATAAAATTCACTCCGAGGCAATACGCTCCGCTGCACAACGGAGATGTCCGTGAAGCTTGACACCAAGTCTTTTCCCTGCTTGCACTGCTTGATGTGGAGATCTACCAAGCTAGATTCGGATTCTTTTTTAGAAGCCAAAGGCTTGTAAGTGTTGTACTGCTCAATGGCTTTGTCAAAACGGTAGTTCAGATGCAATCCCAATCCGTAGTAGAAATAGGCAAGCGGCGGCACATCTGCTTGCTCCGTGGCGAACTTGAGGTACTTGAGCGGCTCTTCTTTGTCTTGGATGGTGTAGAGTTGGCAAACGCCGAACCGGTAGTTGTACTCAGGGTTTTGCATGCTGATGCTCAACAGCGTGGAGTAGAGCTTAGAAGCTTCTTCGAAATCCTCCTGTTGGAAGAGCGCTAAGGCTTTCTCATTCAGCTCCGCCTCAGATTCTTGCGCATGCAGAGGCATCTGAGAAAAAAGGGTTAGCAGTAAAACTGCGATGTACGGACGGATATTCAAATCAGTTAGTCGAGTATGTAATAATCCAAGGTAAATGTCTTAAACATGCCGGTTAGTAAAACCGGTAGAAAGACTGATTTTGCTCATTACGATGTGAATAACGCAAACAGGGGTTTAATCGTCTTCAGCGGCCTGCTTAATGAGGTTCTTGAGAGAGATGTTTGCCTTGTTTTCCTCGCGCCGAAAAAGTCGCTCGATGTTCTTTTGATGCGTGATTAACACTAGGATTGCGACGAACATAGAAAAGACAATCAAGCTCGGGATGGTAGATTGATAAATCAAAACGATGATGAATGGAAAGCACAATGCCGCGGTCATACTTCCGAGCGAAACAAAGCGCGTAATCGCAAAAACTAGGATAAATATGCCCAAAGCGATCAAGGCTCCTTGGTGGTGAACGGCCAACATTAGTCCCAAAAGCGTGGCAATTCCTTTTCCACCGCGAAAGCCGGCAAAAACGGGAAATATATGTCCGATCACTGCCGCGATTCCTAAGGCCAGTTGGTAATTCACGAAAGCCGCATCGCTGATGGGTTCTTGTGCAAAGAAGTTGACCAATTTAACCGCGGCAAAGCCTTTGAGCGCATCGATGATCAATACAGGGATGCCCGCCTTTTTTCCCAACACGCGAAAGGTGTTGGTGGCGCCAGCATTGCCGCTCCCGTATTCTCTGACGTCCGTATCGTAGAATAGTTTACCAACCCACACAGCCGTCGGTATAGAACCGAGGACGTAGGCCAGGATAAGGGAAATGATGGTGGGTATCGTTACCATTTCAGGTGCGCGAAGTTAATACTAACTGATTTTGCTGTCAGAATTTGCTCATGAAGTCTTCCTTTCGACGCTTGCTTCCAAGCATGAAACTATAAGGCGATTGGCCTTTTTCAACTTTCACCTTTCGCTTATCTGCCTTAAGGTCAGTGATCGTGGAATTGAATTCGTCCAAACTTGAATACGCCTGCATGATGTTTCTCGAATACTTAAAATACCACCATGTCTCGTTGTCGGCTTCTAAGTAGATGTTGATTTCAGGGATCCGACCTACCACGATTTCGACTTTTCCAATCACTTTTACGTTGACCTGTCGTTTCCCAATGTTGCCCACCCCAATTTTGCCGGTTGACTGGTACGAATCGGTTTCGGGGTTCCACGTCAGATGTACTTCAGTAAGAAACAGGTTTTTCTCCAAATCCGACGGAAACCGCCTGAATTCGCCGGTTAAGGTGATGGTTGAGATCAGTTTATCCGCGTCATCCGTGCCGATCAATTCCCTCAATCCCTTTTGGTAGGTCTCGCGTTCAAAGTCAGAGGGCTCACCGAGGGCATTCTCTGCCATGATCTTGCCCATGTCGTCGATAAGTTTGTTATCGAAGAAGAAGTCGAGGAGGATAAGCACGTCCAAATCAACTTTGTTTTCTTGCAGGTCTTGGGAGATGTTTCCTACGGTAGCAAGGTCCAATTGCCCAGGGTTCAAACCAAATCCAAGTTTTCCCTCGGAGTACACTTTGCAAGCTTCGGCGTGCAAGCTCATGTACTGGCCGGGCAGGCTGGCCTGCGTCAGTTTATTGATGTTGGAAATGCGGTATTCCTTGGCCGTTTCGTTGTAGTGGATGTAGCCAGATGCTGGCAATAGTTCCGGGTGATCTTCTTTCTTTTTCCTCGACAAGAAGGAAGAATAGATGGCGCCGGTGTCTTTGTCCAGCACAATCGACGAGGTAAGCAGGTCTCCGTCTTCGTTGCTGATGGTCTTGTCCACAGGGATGTATAAATCGTCAGGATCTACTACCGACTTAAACGCGAACCAGCTCAATGGAATGGCCGAGGCGCATTGATGGCGCAATCGTGAGTAGCCATTGAAGGTCAGTGACTTATTGGCCGCTGCCAATCGCACGGTTCCGCGGTACTCGAAATACGGACTCAGGGTAAAGCCTCGGGTGCTGTCGATGTCTCCTTTCGCATAGGTTTGAAAACTGCTGTCGACGCCTACGGAATTGAAACGAATTTGCTGTCGGTCGCCGTTGAGGTCTTTGTAATTGTACACTCCGGTGCCGAAATAATCACGCCGAGCGAATATGTCAACGGTAGCGCTGTCAATGCGGTGGTATTTCGTAACCGCATTCGCAACTATTTTACAGTTGGTCAGCGTTTTCATCTTGGCCTTCTTCTGGATCGTAATCAGGCCGCTGTCTGGATAGATCAAGGCATCGGCCACTTGGATGAACTCAATCTCCTTGGCATCGATGATCGTGTTTTTGATGTCGTATCGAGCGGCTGGAGAATAGAATTCTAAGGAGTCTTGATCGGGATGGGTTGAGATGAAGCGAGACCCTTCAAACTGCATGGCTCCTGCACTGGTGGCCTTGGAGGTCTTTCCACCCGAGAGTTCGATGGCTTCTTGATCCATGAACCATGTAAACCTGTCCATGAATGCGATGTATTGATTGGCCGGGAATTCCATTTTAGATGTTCCGCCGTTTGAAATGAAATCGCCTTTTCGCTTGGTGAAATCAATGTCTGCCGAAACGTCGTTGGTCTTGAAAGAGAAGCCTTCAAAAGCCGAAACATCTGACTTCAGTCGGAAATCAGCCGTGTCGCTATGGAATCCGCTGAACTTGAATTCGTATTTTTTAGACTCTAACTCCGCCTTATCGAAGGCGAAGAGGCCGTTTCCAGTAAGCTCTTCGGGTGTCAAATCCAGTCCTCCAGTAAGTTCACTCCCATCGTACATGATGAAAGGCGATTTGGTAGACTCACAATGCATAAGGTCATCATATGGCAGCCATCGTTGCTTGATGTCTTTACCGGTCGTAGGAGGATATTGAACGGGCGCCATTTGTTCTTCGATGACAAACGAATTCGCCACCGTTTGCATCTCCTCAGGAAGGAATAGGAAGTCGGTGGATTTTGATGTGGATGTCAGGTACTTCAGCTTACCAGAGCCTTTGAGTCCGTCATGGCTCAACTTGATGGTGTCGTTGAACCGGGCTTTGCCTCGGTAGAGCTCAAATCCACCTGGAGGTGTGTTGCGAATGAAACCAAGCGAATAGTCGTCCTGAACGGTTAGCGTTTCTTCGAATTCTGGGAATATATCGGCACTGGAAAACCTTCCAGGAAACGCCACGCGTTCGCTCCTGAAGTTGTCCAAACTGTCAAAGATGAAGGGGTCTAGCTCAAAGAAAAAATTCTCTCGATTGTACGACTTGCCTTGAATCCCAGAGCGATCATAGTAAGTGTAGGATTGTTCATGACTGGTGAAAATAGGGTACTCGCTGAATTGCTGGATGCCCGACTTATTGCTTGGATCATCGATTTCAAGGGTTCCATTAACATCCTCAATTACGGTCGTAACGCGGGTGAGGCGTTCCCTTCCAGTAGCGGTTTTTTCTCCTGTTGCCACTATGAGTCGGGTCGAGTCTACATTGGGCATCTCAATTTTGAACGAGTCGTAGGAAAACTGAAAGTTGCTTCCGAAGAATTCAAGTCGCCCGGCTTTGATCACCCCTGAAAAGTCAAAGTCGCGGTTTTTGCCCATGGTAATCGTTCCGTTGCGCGGAAAGAGCACTACTTGGTGCGAGTCAGACAGCGTGATGTTTTCGATTCCATTGATCTTTAGCGTAAACACTTCGTCCACGAGGTCCATGCTGGCGTTGGCCATGGTGCCGATGTCTGAACGAACTTGGAGCACATCGTAGTCTTCCAATTCAGATTTGGAGGCCACGTAATGGTACAGTCGGGGTTTGGAGCGCACTTTTCCAGTTTCAGGGCTGTAGTCAACAAACCCCAAGTTGGTGTATTCTAAGAGAAGCACTTGTGCATCGGTCGGACTCATACGCAAGCATTCGGCCACTTCTTCCATGAAGATGGTCTCCGTGCCCATTTTTGTGAAGCATCCTTTTAGTTGTACCATCGGGTGTACCATCCGCAAGCCCATGAGCTGGTCAAACCGGTTGGATCGGAAGTAGAAATCCGACTCGAAGAAGGCGCGGTTATCGGAACTGTTTGGGATGGTAGAAAATTCAATTCTAGGTTGGTCGATCTTCCATTGCACGAGTTCCGCATAAAGGTCCATGCGGTGATAGGTGTCAAAGTAGGGGGCTTTTTGCAAGCCTTCGTCTGCACGGAACAAATTCACAACGCGTTCCTTCCTCAAAAATTTAAAATCGAGTCCGGGGTGATTGATCGAATCTTCGTGCAAGATGAATTTGACGGCGGCGTCGGTAGATGTGATTCTGTCTTCCTTGATGCTGAAGCTCAAACTGTGCACTTCAAGGAATGGCTTTTCATTGAGGTAGAATATCAAGAAAGCCGGATCTTCATTCGATCCACTCGCGATGAAGCGGGCACCGCGCTGTGAAAATCCGCCTTCGTAGTCTACGCTTTGTTCGATGTTTTTAATTTTCAAACGGCTGCTGTATGATTGAAAATAGGGGAAAGAAGCGTTTTCAGGTGTCACGTTGGCTCTTACTGCGTCTTCGAGCCTACCGAGTAGCGGGTCAGGAAAGTAATCGGTGTTGTAAAAGGTGACCGAGTCGGCGTCGAACTTTGAGAACTTCATCAGGATTTCATAATCGTTGACGATGGCGTACACCTTATTCGGGTCGAGCCCCGCGCGTTCCCACGTGACGATGCCATTTTTTCCGATCCACTTGCCGTCCAAGGGGTAGTAAACACCTGAAGTTTTCTTGATTTCGATGTCTGAATTCTTCGATTCGCACTTCAATGAGAGGGAAGGGATGGCGAGTTCGGGTTCGCCGTCTTTGATCTCGAAACGGAAGTGGGCATTGTCGCTGATCCAATCGGTGGAAGCAGAGTGATATATGACGTTGCTGGTGTATAGGTTTTCGCTGAACTCCATGTAATCTGCGAATTCCTTTCGCGCATTGCGCGAGCCGAGAACTGCATCCACAGTGGCGTGCCACTCATTGAACGGCGGCGCACCCGAGTCGTTTTCCACTACCGCAATCACCGTGATAATATAGTCGCGAATGTCAGGGATGACCTTCAGGCGCTCCTCTAAAATTTTGTTGGAAGTAGTAAAGATGGTTCGCTTCTGATCGGGAGTAAAGGCGTTGAGTTCCGTCCACATTTCGGTGAACTTATCCATCAATTCTTTTTGGTCCTTTTTGGCATCTCCAACAGCCCTCGTAACCAGTTGCTCTTCAAGTTCGGTGAGGTATTCTCCTTGGCCGCTAAACTCTTTAAACGACTGTCCGGAAGCAGACCAAGTAAAGAGGACGAGGTAAATGAGTAGGACACTTAGGTGTTTCATAGTGACAATTGAGTGGCGAGCATGGTCCAGCCGTCGCGTGATAATTCCTGCCGAACTACCAGACCTGAATGCTCCAAGTGGCGCCTGAGTGCGGGTGCGTCTTCGTCTAAAAACCCAGCGCACAACAGCCATCCGTGGGCCGAAAGCTTGCTTCGGAAAGTTGGAAAAGACTCTTCTATCACGTTTCGATTGATGTTGGCTAAGATAATATCAAACGAGTCGCCCACCAAAGCGGAAAGGTCTCCCGTGATGATATCAAAACTGTTTACATCGTTGATTCTTAGGTTCTCACGAGCAGCATCTGCTGCGTTCGGGTCAATTTCAATGCCGATGCCTTTTGCTCCTTTCTTTGCCGCATAGATGGAAAGAATGCCACTTCCACAACCAAAATCCAGGAGGTGTTTTTGACCCAAGTCGATGGTCCGCATGGCGCGAAGCATCATATGGGTAGTGGGATGATGCCCGGTACCGAACGACATGTTAGGGTCGACCAAAATGTTTAGCTCTGCTTTGGCTTCGGGTGAATGAAACGGGGCGTGGATGAATATGGCATCGTCCACCCACACAGGATCGTAGGTCGACTCCCACTTAGCGTTCCAGTTAGTGTGTTCAATGATCTGTACGGATTGCGCTTTTATCAGTTCCGAATACAAGGCCAACAACTGATTCGCCTGCTGTTCGTCAAAGTGAATGTGCGGGATGTAGGCTTTGAGTGTTTCGCCTTCTGTAACGAAGCTTTCGTAGCCCAATTCTGCCAGTTCTGCTTCAAAGATGTCGGCTTGCTGCGGGTCGTTCAAGGTGATCGAAAGCTCGGTGTAGTCCATGGCAGGGATTAGTAATTGACAATGTAAAGATGCAAGTAAATGCGAGCAGCGAACACCGCTGAGGGATGAGCAGTTTACTTCTCAACGTACCAGCCTGCAGCAACCACCGCCTGCCGATCTTCTTCATGGACCTTAGCTCTTAGCACACCGCCATTTCCACATTCACAGGAATTACAGACCGATTTTTCGATGTCTGCACCTGCTTCTACCTTAAAGGTTCGAATGTCCATTTCGTTCAAGTACTCCTTCACGGCCTTGTGTTTGGCTCCTTCATCTTCAAACTCAGTCCCCCACGGGTCGCTGCAATAGGATTCTTCAAACAGCACCCAAACCGAATCGAATTGGCGTGCACAACCGGTGCCGAAGAGCAAGGCTGCTGTAAGCGTTGTAAAGAGGAATGTTTTTAATGTGTTCATAATGATTTGAGCTTGGCTGGTTGTTGAAACGAATGAACGAAGAATTTGGTTAGGTCTGTCGAGACCGGGAATGAGTTTTGAGCATGTGGGTGAGGTGGGTGATCCTGCTTGTCCAAGCATTGGATCAAACCCGATCATGTCCGCTGGCGCGTTCATTTAGTTTTTTTGTTGTGCGTTCTTGTTTATTTTCTTGTGAAATGGAGGATTACTTCGTGATCCTTTCTTGTCCGAGCAGTGGATCAAACCCGATCATGTCCGCTGGCGCGTTCATGCGTGTTTTTTGATGCACCTTTTTGTCGATGTTCTTGATGATTGGAGGATTACTTCGTGATCCTGTTTGTCCGAGGAGTGGATAAATCCCGGTGATGGCCGCGACAGCAGCCATGCGTGTTTTTTCTTTTGCAAGCACTCGAGCTAGCTCGGCGCTTGGAAAAGAAAAAACCCGGTCTTCGCGATAGCGAAGCCGGGTTTGATCATCTAGTGACCCCGACAGGATTCAAACCTGTAACCCTCAGAGCCGAAATCTGATATTCTATTCAGTTGAACTACGGGGCCAATTAAGAATTGGGGTGCAAATATAGTAGGGATGGATGAGAAGAAAGTATGTGGAATCGTAAAATAAATAGGATGTGCTGCGACAGGATTCCCTGTCCGAATGTACCCTATGTTGCAGGCGGAAAACCTGCAACTCTCAGAGCCGAAATCTGATAATTTATTCAGTTGAACTACGGGCCTAGAGGAACGACAAATAGAACTAGCTCTTTTTAGAATAGGTGCATGAGGTGAGATATAAGCTTGGAGCGACTAGGGGATAAACCAGTTTGGTTTGAAGTTTATTGATGCACAATCCTGATGGATTCAAATTGCTGCCTAGAACCCAGTTGAAGTAAGAACACCCCTGAACTGAACTGGCCTAAATCAATTTGTTGCGGACCTCTAAGGGATGGCCAATTAGCAATCAGTCGACCATCTAATGACAAAAGCTTGCAGTGATATATACCGGTGATAGCTGGAACGACATACAATTTGCTCTGAACAGGATTTGGATATACGAGAAATGTAGAATTCACCGATCTCAGCATTGCTCCTAGAGCGGCTACTTGATGGCAATTAGTGGTGTCTATACAACCTTGAAGCTTTATTTCAGCGGCAAAAACACCTCCGGCTATTGCGATTAAGCTTTGAAACGTATCTCCAACCAAGGCTTGGAATGAGCTGTCGCATGTAAGCCACTGGTATTTTGCGGATGCTTGGTTCGCGATCAATGTGTCAAGCGATTGAGAAACAGTGGTATCGATGCTGGTTACTTTCAATTGTAGCGTGGTATACACGTTGCAACCGGAACTGTTTGAGGAGGTGTCTTCGTAGGTTCCGCTCATATGATAGATCTCCCCACTCACGGGCCAGAAAAAACTGTCGCAGGCGCTGGCCTGTTCTAGATTGTATGCTGCTGGAAGCACTAGTAATTGTAAGTGGACATTCGAGTCGCACCCGGCTGCGTTTGTGATTACTACTTGATAAGTGCCGCTGGTATAGTAGGTGATTCCATTCAAAGGCCACGTGTAGTTTTCACAAGCAGTCAAAGATACCGTTGCCTCTGAGGGGTGAAGGATCGAAAGTAGAATGGTCAAAATTGAATCGCATCCTTGGGAATTGATCAATGTATCTAGATAGGTCCCGCTTTGATACCACGTAAAGGATCCGCTAGGAGAAACAAAGCTATCACAAGCCGTGATGGATATAGAATCAAAGCTTGGCGTAAGTATCTCCAGTGAGAGGGAAATCAGACTGTCGCATCCAAATTGATTGCTAAGTGTGTCGTAATAAAGTCCACTCTGCGTATAGGTCTCATCGATCCAGAATAGCGATGTGCAGGTCGTCATTGTATAGTTTGCAGTTGTAGCATTGAGGATTGTGATATTAAACGTTATCAAGCTATCGCAGCCCGCAGAATTAGTGATGGTGTCAGTCAGGGTGGTATCGTTGTAAATTGTTTTGTTTCCACTAGGAAGTAGAAAACTGTCGCAGTGGGTAGTGTCCTTAGTTGAGTAGGTATGGGAGATAATACTAAGGTTTAGAATCAGAAATGAGTCGCAACCGACAGAGTTTATAAGGGTGTCGAAGTAAATGCCGCTTGAAGAGTACACAGAATCGTTGGACGTCCACTGAAAAGAATCACACGCGGACACGCTGGTATTGGAAAAAGTGCTATTTAAGACAGTTAGCGCGAGATTTCTAATCGAATCACAACCGAAGGCATTCGTATAGATCACGCTTGGTGTTGCGGACGAATCGTAGGTAACATTGTTCATGCTCCATGTATAGGTATAGCAAGCCTCGGCAGTATCCCAAATAGAATTGCTCTCAAAAACAGTAAGGTCAATATAAATCAAGCTGTCGCAGCCCTGGCTATTCACTACCGTGTCAATGTAGCTTCCGGTGCTCGTGTATGTGTGAAATGAACTCGGGGATAGGGTCGAATCGCACACGGTCTGGACCAGTGACCCTGTAGAATAGCACTCTGAAAAACGCATCATGAACAAATCGATACTTCCTTCTGCATCTCTCAAAAGCGTATCGTTATTCAAGCTGAAGTCTACCTCATCTACGAATCTCCCAGTGACAGTGATTGATCCGGATTCATCCAGCCTAATGCCATGCGAACCTTCCGTCGATGTAGTTCCGAAACTCTTTGACCAAATTGGTTTTCCAGATGGTAGACATTTGAAAAGACAGACATCAATCCCGCCGTTGGAATAAAGGTTTAGCCAAGGTTGTACCGTATCCAGCCTGAGGCTGTCTTCGAAATTTCCACTTACGTAGATATATCCATCGTCATCAAGAGCAATGCTTGAACCTTCGTCATCATTGCCCGCCCCGTATTGATTTGCCCAAATAAAATCGCCGGCTTTGCTAAGTTTTTGAATGTAAATGTCTCGATTCCCATAAAACGGCGGAATGTAGCTGGTTGGTCCCGGGTCAAAGTCTACTGGACCTCTCACAAAACCAACAGAATAGACATTCAGAGAATCATCGAATGCGATGTCACTGAGCCAGTCGATTCCTACGCTATTTCCATAGCCGACATGCCAATTGGCTAGTAGATTGAAATCAAACTGTATTAGGAAAATGTCGTTGCTACCGCCTCCGATGGATACTGGAGCCCCATTGAGAAAGAACAATCCGCTAGAACTATACCTTCCAGCAGCATAAAGATGATTTGAATCATCTATGACCAACTTGTTCACATAGATGGCGCTATTTCCAAAGTTGATCGCGGAGATGAAGTGACCGTCTTCATCCAGAACCTGAATAAAAGCTTCACCCGAATCATTGGTCAAAATATGTGAAGAAGTGTCTGGATCAAGATCAATGCTGTCCGTAAACCTTCCGCCCACGTAGATGTTTCGATCCTTATCGATGGTTAATCCAAATGCAATGTCATTCCACTCTCCGCCAAACATTTCTCCCCAATCAAGACTTCCGTTTGAGTCGTACTTAATCACGTAATAATCTGCACCACCATGTCCAAAGATCCATTCTTCGTTAATACCGGGTTCAATATCGATGGAGTCATGACCAGCACCAATAATCACAACGCTTCCATATGCATCTACGGCTATGCCTCGAGGGTAGGCCCCATTCCCGACGATGAGAGAATTAACCCAAATAAGATTGCCTTCACTATCATACTTGGCAGTAAATACATGGGAGGTAGACATTCCTGGGGTTGAAAGAACGAAACTGGTCGTATCCGTTGAAAAATCGGTGGTATCTGAAAACCGTCCTATGACGTATATATTGCTTGCATCATCCGTTGTTGTATACCAAGGTACCAAGTACCCGTTGTTTCCACCCGCATGCTTCACCCATTCTTGATCGAATAGTTGAGCCTTGGAGCTAATGCCAAGCGTCAATAGAAACCCAATAAATAAACAGCGTATCACCCGTAGAAGTGTAACATAAGCGCTAAGTTAATTGAATTCCAATTTAAATATCATGATTATGTGCGTATAGGTCAGCACTTCTATCTCGATAGATGAAGATTGGAGACCTTACTTGTCCGAGGAGTGGATCAACCCCGGTTATGTCCGCTGGCGCGTCCATGCGTGTTTTTTCTTT
>JAVKEP010000002.1:0-37191 GCA_040221375.1 Cryomorphaceae bacterium | reverse complement strand
TGTCCTTTGTTGGTCTTGTAATAGTTGAGAATCTCAACGGTATTCGCAAACGAAAAGAAGCGCGTTTCAGCTTTGCGATCTTCCAATTTGGACGAGAGGTTTGAGAACTCCTTGTTGAGCATTGTCAACAGGCGAGGTTCTGCGACGTACTTTTTAGAAGCACCGTACACGGAGTCGGATATTTTCATATCGTAGGCCGATGTAGCTAAGGCAATGGTGCCCGAGGCTCCCCCTGCCGCAAAGAAATTTGCTGAGACTTCTTGTCCTGCGCCGATTTCTGCAAAAGACCCATAAATGGATGGGTCTAAATTGATGCTTAACGCTTTCTCACTGATTCCGATCTGTCGAGTCATTGCACCTTGGTTCTGGTATGCTTATTCAAAGCTAACGGCTTGTTGGTAGAAATACGATTCAATTCGACAAAGGTTGTAGCTGATACGATAGGAGGCAGAGTTTGTTTGTTAAATCATCAACGTAGGAATGTTGCTATCGAAAAAAAGCTCCTTCGACGAGGCCGAGGGAGCTTTTTTTAGTGCGGTGATCGTGCCAGTTATCGAATTACCAGGGGCAAGCGAACCACGGAGTCATCGTTTGAAGTCAATTCGACAAAGTAGATTCCTTTCGCCAAGTTCGATACATTCAATTCGAGTCCGTTCGAAAGACGCGTAGCCTGCACCTCCGCGATGCTTCCATCTACCGCGACCAGTTGGTAAGAACGGATGTTTTTGGTGACATCGGCGGATTTGATTCGAACGAGGTCAACAGCTGGATTCGGTGCGATGACGAATCCGCCGGCGTTCACTTCAGAAACGCCAACGGTTAAGTCCTCCAATTCTACATCGCTGCAATAAGGATTGCTGCTGCCGACCGTATTGGATGCGATCAAGCACACATTAAACGTACCTCCTGTCAAGGGAAAGTTGTACGTCGGTTCCTCGACGATGGAAGTATCTCCGTTGTTGTCAAAATCCCAGTGATAGTCAGTAGCTGCGGGCGTACCAACCGCCGTCAGGTTTTCGAACGTGACGATGTTATTTACCTGAACCTCGTACTGGAACAATGGAATCGGTAGCTGATTGATAATGTTCACGTTTTGGCATGAGGTATCGCTTCCATAGGCATTGCTCGCGACGAGACAAACCTCGTACGAACCAGAGCTGGCGTATGTGTTTTCGGGTTCTTGAAGGTTGCTGGTGTTGCCATCTCCGAAGGTCCATGACCATGCGGTTGGATTGTACAATGAAAACTCATCCATCTGCGCGGTAGGATCGTTGGATAGATCTACAAGAAATAGCGCTACAGGAGCGGCGTTTACTACCGTCACATCCTCGCAATAGGCTTGGCTAGCACCGACGAAGTTGGTCGCCGTCAAGCATACGTTATACGTGCCAGGACTTGCATAGGTATGGTTTGGGTGTTGCATGCTGCTCGTATCTCCATCGTCGAAATCCCAGTACCAACTCGTAGGGTTGCCATTCGACAAATCGGTGAAAGCAACTTCAGGATCGTTGATCGTGTCAGCCGTGAAGAAGGCGTCAGGTGGCGTCAGCGGATCGGTGGTGACTGCTCTGAAATGGTAGGTATACGTCGCGCTGGACCAAGTAGAACCGTTGTAGTTGTATCCTCGGCCATTCGAACCCGTCGTTTCGCAGATCCAGGCGGTTCCAGAAGGAACTTCAAATCCGATGAAGATGTTTCCTTGTAAGCTGTCCAATTGCGCTTCGTAATCGCGTAAATCAACGCGGGTCATTCGCTGTGGTTCCAGCAAGTTAGCTTCAGGATATACCATGAATGGCGTTATCAAATCGGTTCCCGGTACGCCGGAGTTGTTTGACCAAACGTGAATTTCGATGCTGTCGTTCGGGTTGTTGACATCGGTGTAGTTTCGAATCAACGCCGTGGTGAGGGTAGTTTGCCCGCTCAATGTGATCCGATTCGCAGCGCCGGTAAATCCGCCGCTCGAATTGAAACTCTGCACAAAGCTGACGATGCCGTTGTCGTGTTTGATGTAGTTCCCAGCTATGTACTCATAGATCTGTGAGTTTGCGGCATTTTGCTGGGCAGAAGAATCCACTGCGTCGATGAAATATTCAACGTACGAACCCGCATCTTGCGGTGGTATGGCAAATGTGAAGACATCTCCATTGGTATCGATTGGTGTAATGACACTGGGTGAATTTCCATCCACGGTATACGTCAATTCGGCGAGGGCAATGCCCGAAACGTCGGTAATGGTCACGTAGCGATAGTTGGTATCAGGCTGGCCTTCAAAGTGCGGATCTGGCTCGTGCACAATAAGCGGCGGAGCATTGTCAGTGGTGTCGCTGATTATTCGAAGGCTGTCGATGTAAATGCCATACGCTTGGTAACCGGCGTCACTGTACCACTTCAAACGCATCCTGACCTGGCTGCTTCCGACGAACCCGCCAGCGCTGACCGAAAAGTTGGTCCAGGTATTCAAGTTGTTTTCACCATTAAACGTATACACGGTAGTCCAAGAGGAACCGTTGTTGGTAGACATTTCGATGTAGCAATAGTCAAATCCATTCTCGATGTCGAATTTGATGCGCATGTGGACGGAGGCATCCAGCGCCGAGCTCAAGTCTAGTACGCTGTCTAGCGTAGCATAACTCGTGAGGTTGTTTTGATATAGGCCCGAAGGACTATCAGCGAGGGAGTACGAACCGTTGTATGCGTAGGAAGTGGCGGTGCCCCAATTTCCAGTGGTGGTCCAGTTCGTCAGGCCATTTTCAAAATCATCTGCGTATTCCGTAGTCTGTGCAGATACGAAGAGTGAACAAAGCAAGATTGTCAGAAGGGCGTAATATTGTTTCATAGGTAGCAAGGTTTTGTTCGAATTTACAAATCAAATTTGGTATTGTATTAAAAGTAAACTATGGAAGCAAAGTTTTTGGATTTTCAAGCTCTGGATATTCGGGTAGGAACCATCGTTCGTGCGGAAGAATTTCCAAAGGCGCGAAAGCCTGCGTATAAGCTTTGGGTGGACTTCGGCAAGGACCTTGGCGTGCTCAAGTCAAGCGCCCAAATTACAGCGCTCTACACACCGAATGAATTGATCGATAGGCAGGTGATGGGAATCGTCAATTTCCCACCTATGCAAGTCGCTGATTTCTCGAGTGAATGCCTTGTGCTCGGTGTGTACTCATCGCAAGGTGTAGTTTTGCTTTCTGTAGAACGTCCTTGCGCAAATGGGGATAAATTGGGATGATATGAAGATCAGAGCGTGGTGGAGCAAAACATGGGCGAAGAACTTGGTCTTTTTTGGGATCTTGTCGATTTTCTTTTTCACAGACATCGGTAAGTGGGTCCAGATCGAGTTTACGCGTTTTCGGCTGGATGCGCCCGAGTACATCTCATCCGGATCCGTAACGGAATCGCTCTATCGGTACGACATCCGAATCCAGGACGTAGATGGAAACATCCAACCTTTGGCAGCCTACAAAGGCCAGCCCGTTTTCATCAACATGTGGGCGAGTTGGTGTGTCCCATGCATTGCGGAATTTCCAGGACTAGAGAAATTAAAAGAACAGCTGTTTGAACTCGAATTCGTTGCGCTCAACATTGAACAGGCAGAAGTATTTCAGCGTTTTGTCACGTCTACCGAAGTCGAGCTGCCTTATTACAGGGTTACCTCGCCGCTGCCATCAGAACTCACGCCCAATGCGATTCCAGCCTCGTACATATTGAATGCCGAAGGGCAGGTAATCTATGCATTCACAGGAGCTGCAGATTGGTCTAACCCGAAAGTAGCCGAGCAAATCCGAAAGTTGATCCAATAGGTGTATTTCCTGCCATCATACCGTCGCGGAATATTCAATCGCTATCGAAAGGCAATGCCCATCAGCGAAATGATCTTGAAAGATGCCGGCGTAGCCCTTCAAATGACGTGGGATGCGATCCGTTTTAAAAGACGCAAAACGATCTTGGCTTACCCTCACTATCCGAGCCGTGGAAGCACGTTGTATCGGATTGCTCAATGCTTGGGATGGGGTATAACCAACAAATTTTCGCGCAGCTGGGAACGGGCCATTTTTTGGGAATATGCAACGGTTCGCGAAGGGTTTGAAGCGCTTGAAGGAATAACCAAGACGAAGGTCATCAACCTAGAGAGCAGAGACATTTCTAAGGACGTAGTGGATGAACAAATGCAGGAGGCCTTTGGCTATTCCACCCGCATTGACCCGACTGCATTTGAGGGGATAGCTGTGCGAAAGAGCCTGAAGAATGCGGTGCACGATGGACGGTCCATCACCTGCCCGTGCACACCAGAGCCCGGATTCATTTACCAGCGCTTGATTGATAGCAGTGTTTCTGAAAACGAAGTCGTAGATCTGCGCATTCCGGTGGTAGGAGGAACGATTCCGCTGCTGTATCAAAATTTTAGGATGAAGACGGATCGATTTAAAAACGTTCCCGATCGGGCTGAACTTACGTTAGACATTGAAAGTCAGTTATCCACGCAAGAAATAGAGCGCATTCTCAGCTTTTGTTCGTTTGCCGGGCTATCGTTTTGCGAGCTGGACGTTCTCCGCGATCAGAGCGATGGGCGAATCTATATAGTGGATGCCAACAACACGCCCCAAGGACCGCCAAAAAACTTGGATGCAGAGGCGAAAAAAGTGGCCATCGAGTGCTTGTCCACGGCGTTTGAAAATGCGTTCATCAAGGCGTAGGACTTCCTAGCTTGTCGTCGATGTACGTCAGTACTTTTTCCATTAGGTGATAGCGGTCCTTGCCTCGAACATTGTGCTCATGCCCAGGGTAGATGAAGTAATCGAGTTGAACTTCATTGTCGATGCAAGCTTTTACAAATTCCTGCGAATGCTGCCAAAGCACCACGTTGTCCATGGTTCCGTGAATGATGAGCAGCGGATCTTGCAACTGATGTGCTCGGTCGATGAGGTTTGCCCGAGCATACCCTTCCGGATTGGCCTCCGGCGTATCCATGTAGCGCTCGGTGTACATGACTTCGTATAAACCCCAGTCGCATACCGGCCCGCCGGCCACTCCAACTTTGAACAGGCCAGGAAACGTAGTCATCATATTGATCGTCATGAATCCTCCGTAGCTCCATCCGTGGAGCGCAAAACGATCGCCATCTACATAAGGAAGGTCTTTCAAGATGTCGACGAATAATTTCTGATCCATCATTTCCTGCTGCCCCAATGACCTGAAGGTGCTTTGCTCAAAGGCAAGTCCCCGATTAGACGACCCTCTGTTGTCAACCGTAGCCACGATGTAACCTTGCTCGGCCATCCAGTACATCCACATCGGGGCGCCGGCGAGGTAGCTGTTGGTGATGAGCTGAGCGTGTGGACCGCCGTACAGGTACACCAAAACAGGATACTTCTTTGAGGCGTCGAAATCCGACGGTTTGATGATTCGAGTGAAGAGCTGCTCGCCTTGGCCCCCGCCGAGCATCATGCCGATCTCTGGCTTCCCGATTTTATAGTCTTTCAACGGATCTTCAGCTTTGTGGATCAATTCAACTTTTTTGCCCTGGGCCGTGTAAACTGTCGTTTCTAAGGGGGTGTCGAGGCTTGTGTAATGCTCAAAAAGGAACTTCCCGTCGTCGCTCAACGACGCCGAATGCGTGCCGATGCGCTTATCCAAAAAATTGATTCCGCCCATTTCGATGTTGACTACGTAGGTGTACCGCTGGGTGCCATTTCGACTATAATCCCTTTCCATCACGTCGATGATCGGTTCGCCCGTTCCACGTACGTATAGAAACCGCTTTGATTCATCTAAACCCAAGATGCTTTGTGCTTCCCACTTGCCTGTCGTCAGCGGACGGATCAATTCGCCGCTGGCGTCGTATAAGTACAAGTGTTGATACCCGTCTCTTTCGCTCATCCAAATGAACTTCTCACCGTCATGGGGCAAAAACCAGAGCGGGTTTTCCGGTTCAACGTACTTGGCATCCCTTTCCTCAAACAACGTCAGGTCGAGGCTGCCATTGGTCGCATCGTACCGGTTTAATTTCAAGTGATTCTGATCCCGATTGAGCAATGCGATGTAGATTGAATTGCCGTCAGGTGCCCACGTAACGGAGCACAAGTAGTGGTCTTTGGCCTTTCCTGTGGCCATGTAGCTTGTGTTTTTCGTAGCCGTGTCATAGCAACCCAAGGTGACCTGATGGCTTTGCTGTCCCGCCATCGGGTATTTGATTTCTTCGACGTGCGCTGGCTGCGTGTTGATGTCGACAAGCGGGTAATTCGTCACTATGCGTTCATCCATCCGATAGAACGCGAGTTTCGTTCCGTCGCTCGACCAAAACATGCCTTTGTTGATGCCAAACTCGTTTCGGTGAACCGCCTGGCCATAAACGATGCCCGGTACGCCATCGGTGGTGATTTGCGTTTCCGCACCATCGGCAGAGAGGATGTAGAGGTTGTGGTCCTTAACGTAAGCACAGGCAGTTCTGCTTGGATTGAATGTGACTTCCTCGGCAGATTCGGGCAGGGTAAAGGCTTTTCTGACCTGCTTTTTCTTGATGTCAACCGCGTAAACGATTCGCTCGTTTTGGAAATGAAAGGACGAGGCACTCATCCATTGAATGCTCGGAAAGGTCTCAAGTCGTATTCCATCGGGCATCCATTCATTTAATGCCTTCGTATTCAATGCGACTTTGGGTTTTCCATCGGCGGCTTTCAGCAAGAGCGTTTCAATGCCTTCACGCGTTTCGACATAACTCAGCGTTGAGCTGCCTTTTACCCATTGCAGTTGATCCATGCCTTCGGGAGCGAAGCTCGAAAAGCGTTTCAAAATGGCTTCTTTGAGCGTAAAATCTTTCGATTGGGCAAAGCTGAAATTGCTGCCTACACCTGATGCAATCAAGGTCGCAACGACGAATAGTTTGATAAATCGAGCCATAATTTTTGCGTTAGATCCGATTGGGATGTGCGCTGAAAGTAAAAAGATGCGGGGTTACCACCAACCGAAGATGTGTATTAAAGATTCGCATCGATCAATGTGCCTTCGCCCACTACGACGATTGAATCAGGATTGCCTCGGTATTGGACGGTAGTCGGTTTCCAAAAGTGCACTTCGAGGTAATCTTCGGCATAAACCTGAATGATACTCGATCCGAGCGTGTGAATTACGGCGCTGTCTGCCAGTAAATTGAAGGCGCTGATTTCTCCTGATCCGGAAGCCAAGCTTATGGAGTGCGTGGCCGTTCCTGAAAGGAGGATGTTGCCTGAGGAGGTGATGTACGAAATCACTTCGTGGCTTTTAAGCGTAAGATCTATGTCGCCGAGGCCCGTGTTTTCGATGCGGATAGAGTCTTGAACGATCAAATTACCCGCCTTGATTTCGCCCGCAGATCCGAAATGAATTGCGTCGATGCGTTTCAACGTTGCGTTGATGAGAATGGCTTCTTGGTCCTTGAAACAAGCATCCAATTGTACAGTGCATACTGTGTTTTTTACATCTGTCTCCAGGAGATGATACACTTCTGGCTGGGCGTAAATTTCGAGGTTGCTGTGGGCAAGCGTGTCCTGATAGAGCGTTACTTCGGCAGGAGTGAGTAGTTCAAATGAATGGATGGGCTGGACCAACTGCTCGTATCGCTCGCGCGGACCATCGAGCCGTTTGCAGCGATCTTTGCAGCCCACGAGGCATGCCAATAAAATTGCTATGCTGATAAAACAACGCATCGGTGCAAATATCGGGCTTGTAGACAAGCCATCTATCGCCTGTTGATACCTTTGTACGTCAATCGTGAATCAATATGTTGCGGCTAAAACTACCGACAGACCCTCGTTGGGTAAACATTGCAGAAAAGAACCTCCAAGAAGTCTTGACGGATCATGCGTTTTGTGAGCAAAAGGCTGCTAGCGCGGCGATTTCTTTCATCGTTCAGTTTCCGGAATTTCCGGAGCTTGTAGACGCAATGACGGATTTAGCGCGGGAAGAAATGGAACATTTTCAGCGCGTGCATGACCATCTAAAAAAGCGAGGACTGAAATTGGGCTGGGAGCGAAAGGATCCTTACGTCCATGATCTCAGGAAGTTTTTCAAGGCGAAAGGAGGAGCGGGTAGGATGACGCACTTGGTGTACTCCTTATTGACGGCCGCGATGATCGAAGCGAGGAGCTGCGAGCGCTTCAAGGTGCTTTCAGAAGGGATTCAAGATCCAGAGCTCTCAGCATTTTACGCCGATCTGATGAAGAGCGAAGCGATGCACTATACCTTGTTTCTAAAGTTTGCCCGGACCTTTGGTAAGGACATCATGGACGTTGATGCTATCTGGGAAGAATTTCTGTCGTTCGAAGCCGACGTGATGAAGCGTTACGGAACCAAGGAATTCATTCACGGATAACCGCTAGAGAGCCATTTTCTTTGAAGCGTTTGCGCGCAGCGTTACGCTCATTTTTCCCGCTTTGAAATCACCGATGCGTTGGGTGAGTTGTTTTCCGGGCCAGTAATAATGTACGCTATTACTATCGGGAAGGTAGGCCGCGGTATAGAGCGTGCCAAATGCCTTTTCATACGCGCGGTTATAGAGCGGGGGGCTGAGAAATTTTTGCACCATGGTATCGTAGTGCTCCTTTGGGTTCATGACGGCGTACTCTAGGATGGTTCTCCGCTCTACGGTGCGTGTCATTGCGGCGTAATCTGGCCACGTTATCTCTTCTTGGTGGTTGGTACCCACTGGAACGTAGTGAACCTGATTCGTTTGGCCTGGTACAAAGTAGATGGTCGCAAAATTGAGTTCCTTGTCCATGATGGTCACGTTGTACGCCATGTGGACTGGTATTTTTACCAAGGCTTGGATGGCTTCTTGGGTCGTGGAACACGTCTCGAGGCAATACCTGATCACCAAGGGTATTCCAAATCCGAGCCCAGTAATTCTGCGCCCTCCAAATGTCAATGATGCGGAAAGGCCATCGCCATTTATTCCGTCCAACAATCCCCATGTGCAGTCGCTCATCCCGATCACAGGTTTGAGCCAGTTTGTGTGCATTACCACGCCTTCATAGAAGAGGGGACTGTAATCGTAATTTCGAATGAGGGCGGGTTGGTCCTTGGTCCAAGCTACTTGGCTGCAGCCGCTCATGTACGGAGGAGGGCAATACATACTCAAAAACCGGGAAGCCAAATCTGATCCGCCGGCCAGATCGCATAAGTTTGAATACAGATGGATCAATTCAGGAAACGTAGCTTCAAAGGCGAGCAATGAGCTGAGGAAGCCTGGCCTGGCCTTGAGCCCTTCTTTGGAAAACCAGCGCTCATACGAAGGCCAGCTTTTTTCAAAGAGATCTTTCCATGCGGTGTCGTCCTCGCTGAGGTCTAGGCTATGTATGTTTACGAAAAGCATCTGAAGCGCGCAAAGGTATAAGAGTAAGGGCCAATGCATGATGATTCCTACATCATTGTTCATCCGACGGAGTACGTTCAGATTGGGAGGCTCGCCGGGATGTTTCATCGGAGAGAAACATCCATACCATTAGGCGGGTAGTAATTCCAATTTCAATCTGCATCCTGCCTCCTTTCCATTTCTTCGGCTTTCCCATGCTATTCAACCTGCGTCTGTTACTTTTGATACCCATAACATGCCAACGATGTCAAAAGAAGAAATCGTCCAAGAACTACAGTCCTGGTTGACGGGAGATGATTTTGCTCCAAACAAGGAGCGAGTCGAGGGGTTGACCACTGAGTTCAAAAAGCTGCGCGATGCAGCTGAGCTCGCTCAAAAAGAGGCCTTTAACTCGAAAGAAGGAGAGGGGGAAGTGGTTGAATTTCAATACCAGCCGGAATTGGAAGACGCTCGCTTCAAGGAGTTGTTAGACATCTACCACGAGCGCAGGAAGGCGTTGGACAAGGAGAAAGCGGAGGCGGCAAAGCTCAACCTCAAGGAGAAGAAGGACTTGTTGCTCCAGATCAATTCAGTCATTCAGGATGAAGAAAACATCGCAAAGGCGTACAAGCGTTTCAATGCCATAAAGCAGAAATGGAATGAAGTTGGACCGGTTCCCAGCGCAGAACGAAGGGAATTACAAGCGGAATACAGCCGATTGATCGAGCTGTTTTACTACAACATAAACATCTACCGGGAGCTTCAAATCAATGACCTAAAAAAGAACCAAGAGTTGAAGATGAAGGTCATTGAAGAGATCAAGCTCTTAGAAAACGAGAAGTCGATCAATCAAATCGATTTCTTGATTCACCAATACCTCCACGAATGGGATGAGATCGGCCCAACGTTTAGGGAGGAATGGGAAAAGATCAGGGAAGAATTTAAAACCGAAGTAGGAAAGGTATTTGACCGCATACGTGAGCATCGGCAGGAAGTTAAGCAAGAGCACAATGTCCATTACGAGCATAAACAGTCCTTGGTCAAGAAGGTCGAAGAAATCGCTTCCAAAGAATACGATGACGTGCGCGAATTGCAAGCGGCTACCCGCGAAGTGATCAGTACCCAAAAGGAATGGAAGAAGGTGGGCTATGCCGGCCGTGGCAAGAATGATAAAATTTGGAAGGAATTTCGTGCCGCGTGTGATGCCTATTTTACCAAGAGAGATGCCTTCATGAAGGCGCATAGCGCCGGATTCGAAAAGGCGAAAGCGGAGAAACAAGCCTTGATCGATAAGGCCAAGGAGATCCATGAGGGAGAAGATGTTGTGGCCATTGCAAATGAGTTGAAAGGACTTCAGCGGCGGTGGAAGGAAGTAGACAAACTGCTTCCGCATGAGGAGTTCAAAATGTTCAAAGAATTCCGCCGTTACTGCGACGCTTTCTTCAATCGGAAAAAGAGGCAAGGCGAAGAAGCCCAAAAAGCCGCGAAGAAATCACTCAAGGCCAAGGAGGACTTCCTTATGGAGATGAGCAAGCGCATCGAAAAAGGAATCGAAAAAGAAGGGGAAAAACTCATCGCTGAGTGGCGCGAGCAATGGAACGCCATTGGAGATGTTGCTTATAAGATGCAAGACAAGGTCGACAAGGCATTTGAAAACGCGATAATAAGAGCCTACAAATCACTGGGAATAAGTCAATCTGAACTAGAGGAGAAGCGCTTCGAGAGCAAGATCGAAATGCTTTCTGAGCGCAACCAAGGCACCGATGGACTCAAGCATGAGCGTTCAGCAATTAATCAGCAAATCAGGGATAAGCAGACAGCCCTTGCTCAGGAGGAAAGCAAGCTCGATTTTTTCAAGTATTCTGACGATACCAACCCGCTGAAGAAGGAGTTGATTCAGCGCATAGAAGGTGTGAAGGATGAAATTGCGGCGCTCAAAGACAAGAAGAAAAAGGTAGACCTAACCATCAAAGGATTGGATCGGCAAGAGAAAGAACAATCGGAAGAAAGTGAGGTTGAAAACATCTCGCAAGAGGAGGAAGGTTAACCTCTAAGTTTCGACTGAATCAAACAAACTTCGTTGATTGATTCGGCGTTCATTTACAGATCCAAGGCCCAACGCCAACGGTGTCGGTTTCCAATTCTCTGATGAGCGCTTGGGTATTGCTTTTTCGGCCACAGACCTCTCGTGTCACTTCTCCGTATTCTGTGGAGGCAGTACATTCAGAACATTTCCAGCAAGCGGACAAAGGCAGCATGAGGACGATGTTCAGGACGAGAATCAGTGCTTTCTGCATGGCACAAATGTAAGTTTCGAAGCAGTAACGCAAAGCTTAGCATTATATTCGCCCGTTCTATGAAGTTATCCGTAGTCATACCGGCTTTCAACGAGGAAAAGACGATTCATCTGATCCTCGACAAAGTCATTGCAGTTAGCCTGATCCGTGCGATTGAGAAGGAGATTGTAATCGTAGACGACTGCTCCACCGATGCCACCAAGGCCGCCATTCAGCGCTTCATTGATGCCAATCCAGAAGCTTCCATTCAATACTATGAGCAGCCGAAGAATATGGGCAAAGGAGCGGCAATTCGCCGCGGTTTTGAGGAGGCGACCGGCGATGTAATCGTGATCCAGGATGCCGATTTAGAGTACGACCCAGAGGAGTACAACCTACTGATCAAGCCGATTGCGGATGACGCTGCTGACGTGGTTTACGGCTCACGCTTTATCGGGGGAAATCCACACCGCATCTTATTTTTCTGGCACAGCATTGGAAACAAGTTCCTCACCTTTTTGTCGAACATGTTCACCGACCTGAATTTGACCGACATGGAGACGTGTTATAAGATGTTTCGACGGTCCCTGCTCGATCACTTTAGCCTGGAAGAAAATCGCTTTGGAATAGAACCCGAAATAACCGCGAAGTTCGCGCGCATTGAAAAAGTTCGGATTTACGAAGTGGGCATCAGCTACTACGGAAGAACCTTTGCAGAAGGCAAAAAGATCAATTGGAAAGACGGTTTCCGAGCGATTTACTGTATTCTGAAGTATAATCTTTTCCGCTAACTCCCAGGTTAGTACCCACTATCCATCTTATTTCCTCCAACCAACGGTGCACGGTCTCGTTGAACGCGGTTGGATCATCGTAGTTGCAGGCGTGTCCGCAAGCTTTCAGTTTTATGAATTGTGCGCGCTTTGGGTAAAGCTTAAGAAAATGTCGTGCGTGGTAATGAATGACCGGGCTGTCGAACTCGCCGTTGAGCAGCAGGATCGGATAGGTACCAGAGAATAAATTTTGTTTTCTGAATCCGTGTACTGCGCCGAAAATGCGTCTGATTTCTTCCCGTTTCATTTGGCCAATCATGTCGCGGATTTTCTGACGAGTGTCTTTGTTTCCTAGCCATCGATTGCCCCTCATGAACCACGTCATCATGAATGAGAGTTTGAGAAATTGCTTTGTGGTGAGTCGGCTAAAGAGCATCGAAGCAAGCCATTTCGGAAAGAAGATCGCGGTCACCGTTTTTTCGAGGAGCGTCAATCGCATCGAGGCTACATTCCCAATCAATATGATTCCGCCTGTTCTCTCGGGAAAGCGAGCAGCAAAGTTTTGCGCAATCATTGAACCGAGCGATAATCCGATGAAGACACCGCGACGAATGTGCAGATGGTCAAGCAGTTGCAACACTTCATCCGCGAAATCGTCTACCCGGTATTCCAGTACGTTGAGGGGTTTAGCACTGCCATGAGAAGGGAGTACGACGTTGATCACTTGGAAGCCAGCCGCATCGAAATAAGGGGTTTGTCGTTCCCAAATTTCGTCGTTGATATAGGCACCATGGATAAAAATCAATGGCTGTCCTTGACCTGTTATGTTGAATTCAAGGTTCAAGTTTGGAGGGTTATGCAAAGTACACCTTTGAAAGATTTTGCTCGCAAATCTTCGTTCACGTTGAATATTGTCTGTCCTTTGCGGCAGAAATGAGAAGACTAACCTTCATAGAATCTGACAAACAGGGCATGTTCGACACCATTCGGCATGTGGTGGAGGAGCATGGGTTTGATGTATTGTATGCAGACCGTTACCATCTTGAAATCGAAGCTGTGAAAGCGCCACGACTCGGGCGTAAGAAGCACATGAGCATTCGGATGATCGAATTCAAGAACAACGAATTGGAAGTGAACATCGAGGTGCGTAACATGGGGTTAGAAATCAATCGAAACAAGCGTAACGATCTGATGGAAGCAAAAATAGAACGTGCGTTAGGACTGCATGTGCGCGGGAATCGAGAAAACTTTTCGGCTGCTTAAAAGATCAGGTTCCAGTTGTGCTTATCCTCTTCTTGGCCTTTCTTGATCCGCAAAAGCTTCTGGCCTATCGTATTTGAAATCACGCGACCTTCGATAGGAGGAAGTTCGTAGGTGTTGTCTTCGAAGGTCAATTTAGCAACTTGTGCAGTAGTGGCGGCGGTACCTACGCCAAATAATTCCGTAAGCGTGCCATCGGTAATGGCTTCAATCATTTCAACCGTGCTGATCCGTCGTTCTTCTACCTTATAGCCTGCCTCTCGTGCTAAGGTCAAGAAACTGTCCCTCGTAATACCTGGAAGAATAGTGGAGGTCAAGGGTGGCGTGAGCAAGGTGTCATTGATTACGCACATCATATTCATCGTGCCGGCTTCTTCTAAGTACTTGTGTTCTTTGGCGTCTGTCCAAATGAGTTGATCAATGCCTTGTTCCTGAGCCATTTTGGCTGGGTACATCGCAGCACCATAATTGCCAGCTGCCTTCACAAAACCCACACCGCCTAGCGCAGCTCTCGTGTAAGACGTTTCAATCTTTAGATGAAGCGGATTGCTGTAGTAGGGACCCACAGGCGAGGTGATGATCATAAACAAGTACTCCTGGGATGGCCTGACGCCCAGCGCGGAATCTGTAGCGAAGAGAAACGGCCGCAAGTACAATGCTGAGTCTGGATTGTTGGGCACCCAATCCCGATCGAGTTGCACCAATTGACGCATGCCTTCTACAAACAATTCTCTGGGTACTTGAGGCATGCACATGCGCTCGGCAGATATGTTCATCCGTTCCCAATTGCCCTCGGGTCGGAAGATCAATACTTCGCCATTCTCTGCACGAAAGGCCTTCAATCCTTCAAAAATGGACTGACCGTAGTGAATCATGGAAGAGGCAGGAGATAGGGGAATGTCGCCATAGGGTTGGATGGAGGCTTTTGACCATTGACCATTGCTGTAATGTGCAAGCAACATGTGGTCGGAAAAAACCCTTCCAAAAGGGATGTTGTCAAAGTCAACTTGTGGGAGTCTTGACTCTCGTACCCTTGTTATCTCGATGTCCTGCGTTTCAATCATAAACCTCTGTCGTTAATCCATTCTGCACTATCCCGTCCCGCGCGAAAATAGTTCAAAACACCTTAAATTTAAATAATCCCCGCTGAATTGTCGCATTTCTTCGACGGTTAAATCTCTTCCATCGATTGACTTTGGAGCCAACCGGAGTTTCCGTCTGCCAGACGTATACGAGACCAATCGCCATCACGATCCATCACGTCAACTTTGAGTCCGCTGTGGATGACGAATTGGTCCACGCCATTGAGGCCAGGCTCGCTCTTCACGTTTACGCTCGGCGCGAAGATGATCGCCTCTTTTTTTAGGGTTTCGGCGCTGTTGGTTCTTCCTAGCAGTAGGATGATGACGGCTCCTAGCATGACTACTACGCCCCCAAGGAGTCCCAGCTGTCTGACTTTCGGATTTCGTGCAAGGAAGAAAATGGTAAACAGCGTCACCATCAAGCTCAGAAACCCTAAGAAGAGAAGGGCCCAAAACGTACAGGAAAACGAGACAGCCACATTGTACCACCAGTCCACGAAGAAGACGCGCTCAACGGCTTCTATCTTGTCGGTAATCAGGCTATTGGCGATTTGTAGGTTGTATTGTGTGTCTTCATCGGTAGGGTCCAATCGTTTAGCTCGCTCGAAAAAGAGGATGGACGCTGGAATGTTGCCCAATTTGAAGTGCGCATTTCCCAAGTTGTAAAACAACTCTTTGGAGACCATTCCATTGGTCGCAATTTCTGAATACACTGACTTTGCCGAATCGTAGTCGCCAGCCTTGTAGGCCGCATTGCCTTGAAGGAATAGCTCTTCATAGTAATCTTGGGCACTGAGGTTCAACGACCATACGCTGAGCAAAAGAAAGGCCGATATGAAGTGCAACCTAAAGTTCATTTTCAAGTGCTTCAATGATGGACGCGCTGGCCATCAACATTTCTTCTTTCCCCCTTACTACACCCGGTGCAAAGCGAACCATTTCGCATTCATCCAAAGCCTTCTTCAGGTCCTCTTGGACGCCATCGGAAACCCCAGATGCTCTCAGCGAAGCCTCTATTCGCTCACGGCTCAGTTCACTGCGCTGAATACCCATTTTGTCAGATATGTAGCCAAACAACGCGGCAGATATAGCCTCGTAGAAAGCAGCGTCTTCATTCGACAGAAGCTTACGCGCTTTTGACAGGTGTTTTTTCGCCAATCCTCTGGCGCGGCGACTTTTCAGAGATAATGTGTCACTTTGCTGAGCCCGGTAAAAACTTACGCCAAAGATTGCCGCGCCCATGCCTGCAAACGGAAACGTGAGGAGAATGTAGAACAGCGTAGAACTGCAAAACCGCTCTTCGCTCCGCCCGAGTTTGGGCAGGTCAGTGTGAATGTATCGAATGTCTTTGCCAATGATTTGAACGTCTTCTTTTTTAGGAGCAACGTAGGCCATTCCCGATTGTCCTTTTCCTTCTGCTTGCAATACGCGCAGCGTGATTGGCTTAGAGGTAAGCCGCTTATAGGTCGCGCTTGACGGATCAAAATAGGTGAACGAAACGGGTTTCAATGTGTACTCTCCTGCGAATCGTGGAATGATGACGTATTCGTACGATTTACTTCCTCGAGATCCCTTGGCAGAAGTACTGACGTTGCTCTTGACCTTTGGGTCATAGCTTTCAAAATCGGAAGGGAATTCGATTTTAGGCGGAGAGATCAATTCGATGTTGCCATTACCCATTACCTCTATCGTGACGTTGATCGCTTCATTGATGCCTACTTCGTTGCGGTCGATGGAGGTATTCAAAGAAAAATTACCCACGGCACCTGTAAAGTCTCCCGGTTGCTTATCCAACGGTAGAGGTCTAACGTGAATTTTTTCGGTATTGCTGTTCACATTGATTTTGGCATTCTTGTAATTGCCAAATACTTGGTCAAAGAGACTACGTGATCTGCGCTCTTCTCTGATACGGATGACCATTTCACTTTCGAGGGCCGGGATTTCAATATCTCCAGATTTTTGCGGCGTGAGCAAGGTTTGTTTGAGCGTATGCACCTGAAATTGTCGGCCATTGATGATTTCCGACGTTAGATTGGAATTTCCATCGATTTTAAGGTCTTCTGCATAGAAACCATTGAAAACAAGGTTGCTAAAGTCGTAGTTCAGGATATTGACGTTGAGGTACAACTTGTACGTAGCCAATATTTGTTCGCCAACGTACACATCCTTGTCGTCCACAAACAATTTCATGAAAATGTTAGAGCTGATGTCAGTTTCTGCCTGCTCCCCTGCGTCATGGACGTGCTGCCTTCGCTGACGTGGACTTCTAGGGCTCTGAGGTGCCGCAGTCGATGCACCCTTTTCCACGGTAATCACCAGTGGATCCGTGCTCAGCTCTTTACCATCTACTTGGATCGTGGCGGGCCCGATTTCAAATTGCCCAATCTCTACTGTTCGGAGAATAAAAGAGTAGGTGACGTTGCTCGAGAAACTCCCGTTTACCCATTGCATGTTGGATGATTTATTGGGTCCTTGCAAGAGCATAAAATCATCCAATGGAGGTGGAGTGAATTTACCGCCATCACCTTCCAATTCAAAAACCAGTTGGAAGTTTTCGCCAAGGGCAAGTTGGTTTTTGTTGACACGAGCAACAAAGCTTTGTGACAGCAACGAACCCGACAAGCACAGGAACAATATGGAGTGCAGTAGCCTCACCAATCCTTTTCTATTTTTTTGTCACTGCCCTTCTGCTTTCTCATTTGCATGAGCGTTTTCTGATCTTCATTCCGCGCAGCCTCCAGCAGTTGTTCCGCCTCTCTTGGCGAGATTTCTATCGGTCGTTTGGGAGGTGCTTGCTCGGTCTGCTCCTCCTCTTCTGATGGATTGTTTTCTTCAGAATTTTGATCCTGTTTTTCCTCTTCTTCGTTTTCCCCTTTTTCGTTTTGGTTCTCCTGCTCTTTGTTGCCTTCGTCCTCTTTGTCTTGCTCTTTGTCTTGTTCTTTGTCCTGCTGCTGGTCTTGCTCTTGGTCCTGCTGGTCTTGTTGGTCTTGGTTCTGTTCCTGTTGCTGCTCTTGCTGTTTTTTCATGCGCTGGGCATAGGCGAGGTTGTACCGCGTTTCGTCGTCCTTCGGGTTAAGTCTTAGCGCCGCCTTGTAGGCGTCGATTGCTTCGTCGATTTTTTGACTTTGCAGGTAGGTATTGCCCAAATTATGCAGGCTTTTGGCCTTTCGAACTGGGTCGCTTTCGGCTTTTACTGCTTGCTGATATTGTGTAATTGCCTTCTCTGCGTCTTGTTTGCGGTAGAAGGTGTTTCCTAAGTTGAAGGTGCTTTCGAACCGATCTGGTTCCTCTTCTATTGAGCGTTGATACAATTGTTCTGCCTGATCGAGGTCGCCGTTTTGATAGGCTTTGTTGCCATTATACAATTCCAGCTTCCCTTGCGCGATTGCCAAGGTCGAAATGAATAGAAGTGATATGGAAAGAAGTATTCTCATGGCATCCTCTACGAAGCAAAGAGTTTTTCCCACCATGGCGAACGGGTGTTTGGAATTATTAACTCGATGATGAGCAGCAGCAGCGCGGGCAACAGGAGGTATTGGAAGCGGTCTTCATAGTCTGTATACACTCGGGTACCAAACTCAACTTTTTCCATTCGTTCTATCTCATCGAACAGGATACGCATTCCACTGTCACCATTGGATGCACGTACAAAGACCCCATCGGTAGTGGTGGCTATTTCGGCGAGCATTCTCTCGTCAAGCTTTGTGACAATGGTGGTTCCGTCGTTGCTTTTTTTGAATCCAAGCCGCCGACCACGTTGATAGATTGGTATGGGAGATCCATCCGCTGAACCCATGCCGATCGAGTGGATCACGACCCCTTGTGAGGCAGCGTCTTCAGCTGCTTTGAGGCTTGATTCTTCGTGATTTTCTCCATCTGATATGACGATGATTGTTTTAGAGGTGGGACTTTCAAAGTCGAACGACTGCATGCAGAGCTCGATGGCGTTACCGATATCGGTTCCTTGCGTGGTGATCAGTTCGGTCTCAATGTTTTGTAAGAACAGTTTGGCTGCAGAATAGTCGGTGGTTATGGGCAATTGCACGAATGCTTCTCCTGCAAACACTACGATTCCAATGCGGTCGCTTTTGAGATAGCCAAGCAGTTCTTGAATGCTCCTTTTTGCACGTTCCAATCGGTTAGGGCTGAGGTCTTCTGCCAACATGCTATTGGAAATGTCCAGCGCCAGCATGATGTCCACGCCTTTGCGTTTTACCTCTTCTGTTTTGGATCCAAATTGGGGGTTGGCGATTCCGAGGACCAAGCATGCAAACGCGAGTGAATAAACGCTCAGCTTGATCCAAACTTTGGCCGAGCTCGCCATCGGGATCAACCGTGACTGGATGTGCTCGTCGATGATGGCAGTAACCCGTTTCTTTCTGCGATGTGAAATCCAAAGCTGAATGAACCAAAACGCCGGTATCAGCAATAAAAAGTAGAGCGTATATGGATGTTCGAACCTAAACATCAGTGAGGGTGCGATTAAAAAGGGTTCTACGTAGGATCATTTCGAGCAATAACAAGCCACCCGCGAGCAAGGCCAAGGGAAAGAATTCTTCGTACTTCTTTTCGTACTGCGTTTCTTCAATCACCGTCTTCTCCATTTGGTCGATTTCCGCGTAAATATTCGCCAAGGATTCATTATCCGTGGCTCGGAAGTACATACCTCCTGTGATGTCAGCGATTTCTTCTAAGGTTTCTTCATCGATGTCTACGTCCATCATTTGGAATCGCTTTCGACCAAACATGTCAGAGACTGGCATGGGGGCTTGACCCTTGGTTCCAACGCCAATGGTATACACCTTGATTCCGAAGCTGGCAGCTATTTCAGCGGCCGTCAGCGGAGGAATAGAGCCTACGTTGTTCTCTCCATCGGTGAGAAGGATGACCACCTTGCTCTTGGCATCGCTTTCTTTCAGACGATTCACGGCATTGGCAAGCCCCATCCCGATAGCGGTTCCGTCTTTAATCATGCCGTTCTTGAGTTCTTCAAACAAATTGATCAATTTGTCGTGATCGGTGGTCAGAGGACATTGGGTAAAGCTTTCGCCACTATAAACTACCAGCCCGATGCGGTCGTTTGGCCGACTGGAAATGAACTCCGTTGCCACGTCTTTGGAAGCTTCCAATCGATCTGGCTCAAAATCACGTGCAAGCATACTTCCAGAGATGTCCATGGCGATTACGATGTCGATTCCCTCTGTTTTGACATCCTGCCAACTCGAACTGCTCTGGGGCCTGGCCAACGCGGCTATGATGGCGATGATGCTCAGCATGCGAAGGCCAAACAAGGCATGGATAATGAAGGTCTTGCTTCCTGTACGTCCTTCGAGGAATTGAGAAGTGGAATAGCCCATGACCGGCTGACGCCTCCAATAGCGAAAGACGTACCAAGCGATAAGCAAGGGCACGAGTGCCAATAACCAAAAGAACTCGATATGCGCAAATTCCCAGTCAGACATGCGATGCTGCTTTCTCCGGTGATTCGGGTGTAGGAACAAAGGATTGTACAAAGGATTCAACCGTGGCAAGGTGCGTTTCGTTCTCCTGGCCTACCGGCTTTTCCTTTGCGAACTTCACCAAGTCGGCGAGGAATAAAAGTCGCTTGACCGACAGCCGTTCCTCCTCACTAAAATCTGGGTAACGGGCCATGGACGAAACAATTTCATCCGTTGTCTGCTCCAACGCAGGGATGGCAAAGCGGTGCTCGATGAATTCGCGTAAGATGTCGGTGAGCTCTGAATAGTAGGTCTTGATCTTCCCTTTTTGCCAAAGCTCTTCTTCCCTCAGAAGGACTATGCGTTCTAAAGCAATTTCGTGAGCGGGTCTGGAAGGGATAACCACTTCCGGAGCTGCGGCCGTTTTTTCCTTTGACAAATAGAGCACCAGCCAGGTAATGAGTCCAGCCGCGGCCATTGCCAAGACAAACCAATGCCAGGTTTCTTGAAGCCACTCTTGCCACGCAAATGGCACTTGCTCAATGTCCTTGATATCTGCAATCCCTTTGGCGGTATCGATTTTTAGGGTTTGTACCCCGACGAGAAAGGCATTGGATGCAACCGGTTGACTGTTGATGTAACCCACCAAGGGCTTGACTGGGAAATAGCCGGAGTCGAAGCTTGTGATCGTATACGATTGCCTCAAGACTTTTTGTTCGAGGTTTGCTCCTTCGTACGAAGTATCAGGTTCGGTGCGGGAGAGCACTTCGATCTCTTTTCTCAAGGTATCGCCGATCGAGGGTAAACGGAAGCTGTCTGCGCTCGCGCCTCGCAGTTCGACTGTCATCTCGATTTGTTCGCCGATCAGAATTTGCTCCTTGTCAGTAACAACCTTCAGCGAACCCGCTTGTGCCCATGTGCTGAGCACGGCTAGCATTGCAACGATCCATGTGATCCATGTCTTCATTTTCTGGCTCCACGCATTTTGAAAAGCTGCATCAACGGTTGAACGTAGCTTCTGTTTGTATAGAGCTCTGCGAAATCGATCCCGCTCTTTCGAAGCAAGGTGGTCGTTTCTTGAAGCATTGATTCCCGGTTTTTTCGGTAGTGGGTGCGTACTTTCTTATCGGAAGTGTCAAGCCAAAATGGTTTTCCAGATTCATAGTCTTGGATAGGAACCACTCCCAGATCGGGAAGCTCATCCTCGGCGACGTCTCTGGGTATCAGCGCAACCAAATCATGGCGCTGTTTCGCGATGCGCAGAGGTTTTTCATAGCCTTCACCGAGCATGTCGGAGATCAGAAAGGCGATGCTTCGCTTATTGGTCACGTTGTTGAAGAACCGCAGTGCCTCGTTGATATTGGTGCCTTTTCCTTGGGGTTCGAAATCGATTAACTCGCGTATGATTCGCAAGATGTGGCTCTTTCCTTTTTTCGGAGGAATGAATTTCTCCACTTGGTCAGTAAAGAGGAGTACCCCGATCTTGTCGTTGTTTTGGACCGCTGAAAAGGCCAGGACTGCAGAAACTTCAGTAATCAACTCTCGTTTGAGCATGCGCTTGGAACCAAAATTTTCTGATCCGCTTACGTCGATGATCAGCATCATCGTAATCTCTCGCTCTTCTTCAAATACCTTGACATACGGATGATTGAAACGAGCCGTGACATTCCAATCGATGCTGCGGATGGGATCGCCTGGCATGTATTCGCGGACTTCGCTGAAAGCCATTCCACGCCCCTTGAAGGCAGAGTGATACTCACCAGAGAAGATTTGATTGCTCAATCCTCTGGTTTTGATCTCTATTTTTCTAACCTTCTTAAGTAGTTCTGACGTTTCCATTCAATCGCTTCAGTGTGATAGGGTTACACATATAGTGGTTCAGTGACCTCGATCAAGGCACTTCCACGCGATTCAATATTTCATCGATAATGTTTTCGGTTGTGATGTTCTCCGCCTCGGCTTCGTACGTCAGTCCTATACGATGCCTCAAAACGTCTTTGCTCACTGCCCTTACGTCTTCTGGAATGACATATCCGCGGCGCTTGATGAATGCGTAGGCTTTAGCGGCTAAAGCCAGATTAATGCTCGCACGAGGCGAACCACCAAAGTTGATCAGGTCTTTGAATTGAGGCATGCCATATTCCTGTGGCGTTCGAGTGGCAAATACTATGTCGAGAATGTATTGTTCGATTTTCTCATCCATATACACTTCCCTTACAACCGCCCGGGCACGAAGGATGTCTTCGGTCTTCAGAATGGGTTTAGTGGTCGGGAATTCTGCTTGTCCCACATTTTGACGGATGATCAAGCGCTCTTCTTCTTTCTTGGGATAATCCAGCACCACCTTTAGCATGAATCGGTCTACTTGCGCTTCTGGCAGGGGATAGGTGCCCTCTTGTTCAACAGGGTTTTGGGTAGCAAGCACAAGGAAGGGAACGGGCAGAGGAAAGGTTTCATCCCCAATGGTTACTTGTTTTTCTTGCATGGCCTCTAGTAAGGCGCTTTGGACTTTGGCAGGGGCTCGGTTGATTTCATCAGCCAATACAAAATTGGCGAAGATCGGCCCCTTCCGAACCGAAAACTCATCCTTTTTAACCTGGTAGATTTGCGTACCTACTAAGTCTGCAGGCAACAGGTCAGGGGTGAATTGAATCCGGCTGAAGTCCGCGTGAATGGATGATGAAAGAGATTTTATCGCTAGCGTCTTTGCCAGTCCGGGAACTCCTTCCAATAATAAATGTCCGTTAGAAAGCAGACAAATCATCATGCGGTCAACCATGTATCGTTGGCCGATGATCACTTTTTCCATTTCACGGTTGATCAATTCGATGAATGCGCTTTCTTTTTCAATCTTCTCGTTCAGTTCTCTGATGTCTGTTGCAGTTTCCATTCGCCGTTAATTTTCAACAATGTTTTTCCTTCTGAGCCACGCGAAAATCCTAATAAAGGACCCCATCCTACAGGCATCCGCTGTTAAACAATGTTAAGAACTATTTCACTCTGAAAACCCTGTAAAATCAGGGGTTGCGTTACATTTCGGATTCTATTGATTTATGATATTTAACACTTGAATATGCCCGATACTTCCGCCCCCAGCATTCCGTTTTCTGACGTCATTGATCACGTTAGGACCTTCCATGATGCATTCGCAATCAAGAACAATGAAGCTCCGACTTCAGAAGTGGATGAAAAGACAATTTTACTGCGTTACAAGCTCATGCGTGAAGAAAATGAAGAGTACTTGGAGGCGGCGCAAAACGGCGACCTTGTGGAAATTGCAGATGCCTTAGGGGACATGTTGTACATCCTGTGTGGAACCATACTGAGCCATGGCATGCAAGGGAAGATCGCAGAGGTGTTCGAAGAAATCCAGCGGAGCAACATGAGTAAGTTGGATAAAAATGGAAAGCCGATTTATCGAGAGGATGGCAAGGTGCTGAAGAGCGATCAATACTTCAAGCCAAACATAAAAGCGATTCTCGAGAAATAATTAGCGGGAGCCCTGCCCAAGGGTTTCGCGCAGATGGAGCATTTTTAGAGCAGTGACCGCCGCTTCGGTGCCTTTGTTGCCGTGTTTACCCCCGCTGCGCGCTCGAGCCTGATCCATGTTGTCGTCGGTTAAGACGCCAAAGACGACTGGAATGCCTGTTTCGATTGAAACATCTTTCAACCCTTGGGATACTGCTTGGCATACGTAATCGAAATGAGCCGTTTCTCCGCGTACCACTGAACCGAGGCAGATGACGGCGTCTACATCTAATTTTTCAATGGCCCAGAGCGCGCCTAACGTGAGTTCGAAGCTTCCGGGAACCTTGAAGGATTCCACATTCTTGTCAGCGATGCCCGCTTGGTTGAGAAGCGCCATTGCGCCATCGAAAAGACCCGTGGTAATTTCTTCGTTCCATTCTGCTTTGACAATCGCAATGCGCCATTTGTCGCTGACCTTGGGAAGGTCTTGGAAGTCAGATAAGTTTTTGTTCTCAGTAGCCATTACTCTCCAGCGAGTCCCTCCGCTCGAGCGATGAACTTCTCGATGAGGAGTCCTTCATTGCTTTCTGGGTAGTCACTCTTGATGCGATTATACAGTTCCAAGGCGTCGCTGTAATCCCCAACTTCTTCATGAGCGCGTCCCGCCTTCATCAAGTAAACTGGTGTGGTGAGTTCATTATCCGTATGAGCCACCGCGCTCAGGTAATAGGAAATCGCTTTGTCTACTTCACCGAGTTCCATGTAAGCGTCGCCAGTAGCGCCATAGGCCACTGCGCACACCATGATATCTTGGCAATCATAATCTTCTAGGTACTCAATTGCATCTTCGTATTGTCCAAGTCTGAGGTAGCTGATTCCAACATAGTAATGCGCCAGATTTGCCGTCTCGGTGATCCCGTATTCGTCAATAATGTCAAGAAAACCATAGGCCACGTCGCTTCCGTAAAGCGCTTTCTCCAAACTATCGATCGCGAACGCTTGTTGGGCTTGCCACATTTGCTCACTCGCTTCCAATTCCTGAGGCTTGAGAACAAAATTCTTGTAGGCGAAAAAGGATAGAAGCATCAGAATAATCGCACCCACGATGATGCTGAGGCTCTTCTGATTCTCAACCACCCAATGCTCTGTCCTGCTGTACGCCTGTTCTACGTCTACAATGATCTCATCTTGATCTTTTGCCATGCCTTAAAAATAAGGCTGCAAATATATTTTTTAAATGAATCATGGCAATGACTCAATTTCAGGGGGGGCGAGATAGTTTGTTGCTGACTCGTCGGATTCGATGAATTCAGCTTTTACAGCGTTTAGGTAATATCGTTGGAGAGGATCAACTGTCAACTGCTAATCTGTTCCTAGTTTTGTGCCATGCATCTATCAGAACTGAGCGTGGTGAACTTCAAAAACATGGAAGATGCCACCGTTGTGCTTGCCGAAAAGGTAAATTGCTTCTTGGGCAACAACGGGGCGGGCAAAACCACGATGCTGGATGCGATCTACTACCTCGCATTTTGCAAAAGCTTTTTTAATCCCATTGATTCTCAGAACATCCGGCACGGACAGGATTTTTTGGTGGTGGATGGAAGCTTTGTACTCGAGGGAGAAAAAGAGCGCATTTTTTGCGGACTGAAGCGAGGAGAGAAAAAGCGGTTCAAACGAAATCAAAAGGAATACGGACGCCTCGCTGACCACATTGGTGTGATTCCCTTGGTGATGATTGCCCCCAGCGATGGGGAATTGATCAGAGAGGGGAGCGATGTGCGGCGCAAGTTCATGGATGGCATTATTTCGCAGTACAACAAAGGCTACTTAGACACCTTGCTCCAATATAACAGGGTGCTAGCTCAGCGGAATGCATTGCTGAAACATCAATGGATTGAAGGTAAATTTGATTCGACCAGCTTAGATGTGTTTGACGAACAACTAAGCGGGTTGGGCAATGATATTTATGCGGAGCGTGTCCGGTTTTTAGAAGGCTACTTGCCGATTTTTTCCAATTTCTACCAATTGATTTCAGGCGGAGCAGAAACGGTAAGCATCGAGTACCAGAGTCAATTAAGCGAAAAACCCTTACTCGAATTATTGCAAGAGGGTAGAAAAAGGGATTACCGTGCCCAGTATACCACCCAAGGTATTCATAAAGACGACCTGGCCTTTACCATAGGTGCATACCCGATGAAGAAGTTTGGAAGTCAAGGCCAGAAAAAGAGTTTCGTCACCGCGTTGCGCTTGGCACAGTTTGACTACCTCAAAGATTTGAAGCAGCGAAAGCCGATCCTTCTGTTGGATGATATTTTTGATAAGTTGGATGATCATCGCGTGGCAGCACTGATGAAGCTAGTCAGCGAGGAGCATTTTGGTCAGATTTTCATTACCGACGCGAATTTGCACCGCGTGCCTGACCTGTTCAAAGATCAGAACGTACCGTTGAAAAAATTCCGTGTAAACCAAGGTCAAATAGAAGAACTTTGATCCATGTCGAGAACCTACAAGCGCAAAAACAACCAAGAGAGTCTCGGAGAAGTCATTAACCGCATGCTGCGCGTTTATCGGCTAAAAAGTGGCTTGACAGAGACCATCCTCAAGAGCGATTGGGAAAAAATTGTAGGTAGCTTAATTGCAGCGCATACGACGGATATTCTCATCCGAGGAAAGAAACTCATCATCAAGGTCAATTCGGCAGCCTTGAAGCATGAACTCCATTACCAGCGTGATGAAATCGCCAGGAATGTGAACCAACACCTCAACGAGGAATTGGTGGAAGAGGTGCTCGTGCAGTAAGTGAGAATAGCTTCCGTGCAGTGAGCAAGGGCAAGCAACGAGGTTGTAACGAAGAGTGGCCTGTTCATACTTTAATGCCACCGTCATTCATCCGCGTTTCCGTTTCATTGAATTTTGACCAATGGCCTTGAATTACGTTTGGGTTTCCTTTTTTCTCATCGCCTTTGTTGTCGCGGTAGTACGCTTCCTCATACTCGGAGATACGGAGATATTCTCGTTGATGGTGCAGAGCACGTTTGATATGGCCAAGACGAGTGTGGAGATTGCCATTTACCTTATCGGTGTAATTTCCCTCTGGCAAGGAATCATGAAAGTCGGGGAAGGCGGAGGAGCCATCGGTGTGCTGACGCGGATCGTAGCTCCTTTTTTTAGCAAACTTTTTCCAGACGTGCCAAAAGACCACCCAGCGGTTGGGGCCATGATGATGAACTTTTCGGCGAACATGCTCGGTTTGGATAATGCAGCAACGCCTCTTGGATTGAAGGCCATGAATGAGCTTCAAACAATCAACCCGAAGAAGGAAGAAGCGTCGAACGCCATGATTATGTTCATCGTCCTCAACACCTCAGGACTAACCGTGGTGCCGGTCAGCGTGATGGCCATCCGCGCAGCACAAGGGGCGGCCAATCCTTCGGATATTTTTCTACCCATCCTATTGGCTACATATTTTGCGAGCCTAGGCGGACTCATTGCCGTTTCGATCAAACAACGAATCAATCTATTGCAACCGGTCATTTTGGGCTGGCTCCTTGGCGTCACGGGGTTCATTGGTCTGGCGCTTTACTACTTATCCGGTCTCGATCAAGCCCAAGCGTCGGCGGTGGGTAGCGTGGTTGGCAATGGAATCATCCTTACCATCATCGTTTCGTTTTTCGGACTGGCCCTTTGGCGCAAGGTTAATGTCTATGAAACCTTCATTGAGGGAGCTAAAGAAGGCTTCGACGTATCTGTAAAGATCATCCCGTACTTGGTGGCGATGCTGGTGGGAATTGGGCTGCTACGCGTCAGTGGCACGCTCGACTTCATCGTTGAAATGCTGGGTGTATTCTTTTCACTTTTTCTCGACGATACGCGTTTCGTCGATGCACTGCCAACCGCCTTGATGAAGCCATTGAGTGGCAGCGGTGCGCGAGGCATGATGGTCGAGCAGATCGACAACTTTGGGGTGGATAGTTTTGTGGGACGACTAGCCAGTGTGTTTCAAGGATCTACTGAAACCACGTTTTACACATTGGCGGTTTATTTTGGTTCCATTTCTGTTAGCCGGACCCGCTATGCCTTGGGCGCTGGCCTAATTGCTGACTTATGTGGAATCGTCGCGGCGATCGTCATAGCATACGTTTTCTTCGGATAACGCGTTTTCTACAAAGAATCTAAAGCTATGATCCTTTCCAAATGGACGTCCTACCTATGTTTAATTGCGCTCAGTTTGTGCCTGGTTAGCTGCTCGAAAGAGAAGGACATGCCTCCTTGCATCAAAGAGGAGATCGACGCCTCCAAGCCGATAGGTGAAATAGAGCTGGTGCGTGTAGAACGATTCTCGTTTCAAGGTGATGAGGTGTATGTGTTCAATTATGAAGGCGGGGCAGATTATCAAACGCCAATCTTGGGTGAAGACTGCAGCCATGTCTGCTCGTTAGGAGGCATTGCAGGCGTATCGGAATGCCGAGGGGAGGAGTTTTACGCAAACGCTGAGCTCGAAGAAGTAATCTGGGAAAAATGATTGGGCGATGAAACTTCCACTTCACATCAACAGCGCTATCCGAATCGCCCTTCGCTTGAGTTCCGTCCTCGCGCTGTATTGTCTGCTCCTCCCGATGGAAGGCGCTGCACAGCAAATAAAGGCCTTGCGGCATGAAGGAACCTATCATTACAGTAGAAACGACAAAGACTTGACGAAGAAAGAAGTAAGACGGGCCTTAAAATCCGTTCACTCTTCCAAAGCAGCGCTGGGTCGAATGAGAGGGCTTAAAGTGCTAGTACCACTCATATCAATTTCTGGGGTGTACTTAATCGGCTATGAATTTACGCGCTATCCTTCTGGAGAGCATCCGCAATTCAAAGGATTGTTGTTTGGAAGTGGAGTGCTGGGGGCTGCAGTAGGCTTGCATGCGTATACTGAAATGTTGTTTTTAGAGGCAATTGAAATCTACAACGCACATCAAATCGATCTGCACGTTCCTCAATGAAATCCTTTCCAGCAATCGCTCCCGATCAATACCAAGTGAGGTAGAGCCGGAATTCGAAACCTGAATCTGAGAGCAAGTAGCTGTCTGGATAAGCGTCACCATTGACCGGAACGATGTTCTGCGGAATGAATGGGAATTCAATCATGAGATCATTGGGTTGACACGTTTGGTCATCTTGGTCAAATAGTGAGATGTAATATTGATTGCTCAACGGAGTGAGCGTAAAAGGAAACCCTGTTGAATTCTGATACCAAACAGGAAAGGAGTTGATATCCGAGAAAAATCCTGAGTTGAACAAGACTTGAGTGTTGTTCGCGATCGAGAAGAATACATCGGCGGGGGAGTTATCGCAATCTGCGTCCCAGCCGGTTCCATTCGGATCCGTGGATGGAAAATTGAGTAACTCAACTTCATCGATCCGAACCGCGCTCGGAGCGTTGGGAATGCTCACGTATTGGGTATAGGTGTCTTCTCCGTATTGGTTGGTAACGGTCAGCACCACCGTAAAGGACCCAGAACCGTAGTATACGTGGTAAGGCTCTACTTCGCTCGAATAGAAACCATCGCCGAAACTCCAATCGAAACTGGTGCCGTTGGCTGAAAGGTTTTCAAATTGGATGCCCATGGGAACAAAATTCCCTACGTTTTGTACGGTGAATGTTGCGGTTGGAGGGTAGGGGTCAATGACACTTATTTGTTCAGTAGCCTGGGCACTGTAGTACGCATTGGAAGCCGTTAACGTAACGGTGTAGAGCTCGGCATCGGTATAGGTATGCGAGGGGTTTTCTTCTGTAGAAGTAGTCCCATCTCCAAACTCCCATAAATATTCATCTGCAAAGTCGCTTGTGTTGGTAAATTGAACAGGGCAAGGATTCACGCAAGAAAGGGAGTCCACGCTGAACTCAGCGAAAGGAACATTCACGACCTCTACGTTGAATGAGGTGCAGCTGCTTTTGTCTTGCTTTCGTGAAAAGGCGCACATATTTACCCGGTAGCTTCCGACCTCAGCATAGGTATGCACTACGGATACCGCGTTCCCGTAAGACACTTGCGTTCCGTCGCCCAGATCCCACTCGTAGTATTTCCCTTTTTGGCTGCAATTTTCAAACGTGATGGCGTTTCCAAGCGGCACAACCAAATCGTCGGCATTGATGCAGGCATTGGGCTGGCGATTGCACGAAGAAAGAAACAAACCCAAGGATCCGAAGAGCAGGAACAGTAAATACTTCATAATGCGAAATTAAAACATCTAGTAGTGCGAGACGTTCGCAGATACCGTGCCGATTTTAGCAGAAGGAGTTCGAAAAATGGGTCACCCTTTCACACCGCTCACTAAGCTCATCTCATCCACCAAGTGCGTCGCGCCTGCATATTTGTCCATGATGAATAAGACGTACCGGATATCAACGGTGATGTTGCGGCAAATGGTGGGATTGAACATGATGTCGCTCATCGTACTCTCCCATGTGCGGTCAAAATTGAGCCCAATTAAATTCCCATTCGCGTCGATGACGGGTGAACCGCTGTTGCCTCCAGAAGTGTGGTTGCTCGCGACAAAGCACACTCGCATTTCTCCGGTTGAATGTGCGTAGCGGCCATAGTCTTTGTTTTCGTACAGCGCTTTCAGCTTCGCGGGGACTTCGAATTCTTCGCTGCTTGGATCTTCTTTTTCCATGACACCTGCCAAGGTGGTGTAGTATGCATATTCGGCCCCGTCAAACGGCGTGTATCCTTCCACTTTTCCAAAGGTGATGCGCAACGTACCATTCGCATCGGGTGAGTACGTTCGTTCGGGCAAGACTTCCATTTGAGCATGCATCCATACGCGCATCAGGCTATCGCCTTTCGTCACGTATCCTAACAGTGCCGGTCGCGTATTTTCATAGTAGTGCTCTGCTATGCGTTCTGACAGCGCATACGCAGGGTCAGAAGTAATTGATTTCGTTTTTTTCCGCTTGTAGTTATTCAGCAAGTCAAGAACACCCGTTTCGCTTACGAAAGCACTCTTCTCATAGAGGTAATCCACAAATGCTGGTAGGGATTGTTTTTCTGACTTGATGCTCGAAAGGAAGTCAGCCTCTGGTTGATCTTCAATGAAGTAAACCAATTGTGCCTTCATGATCGCTTTATCGATTTGCGCGTCGTAGTTTTTAAAGTAGCCCAGTTTCCCTCTTGCATCCTCGATCCACGCAGCAATTTCCTTGTCCGACACGGTTTCGTCGTTGCTCATGCGCACCAGTTCCCGAAATCGTTCGGTGAATCGAAGTACTTCAGGTCCCATGTAATAGAACTCAATGAAGTAATTCCTGCTGACCATAAAAGGAAGTTCATTCGACTCAACTTCGGCGATCTCGGCTATTAACGAGCTGTACTTTTCATACCAATCTTTGTTTTCACCTATGCGCTTCATGAACAACGACTCTACCGAATCCTTTTTCTCAAGTGCTCGGTGCCTGATAAGTCCTTTGGACTGACCGATCCATTTCTTGTAGGCATTGCTGATGCGGCTTTGCTTGGCTGCGTATTGAATGGATGTCAGTTCATCCTTCCTCATCGCTTCGTCGATTACGGCTAAAGATGCTTCCCGCATTTTGAGTCGCAGCGGGTTGATGACTTCCAATACATTCTTGACTTCCGCTTCGGTGATGTAATTCTCGGTAGTGCCTGGAAAACCGTAAACGATCGTAAAATCATTCTCCTCGACCCCTTGAATGTTTACCGGCAAGAAATGGCGGGGTTGATAGGGCACATTGTCTGCGCTGTATTCGGCTGGTTTGTTCTCTTTATCGGCATAGATTCTGAAGACGGAAAAGTCGCCGGTATGCCTCGGCCAAACCCAGTTGTCGGTGTCAAATCCATATTTTCCGATGGACGAAGGAGGTGCGCCTACCAAGCGAATGTCGGTGAACACTTCTACGATGAACAGGAGGTATTGATTGCCGTGGTAAAACGGCTTTACGTACGCATCGTAACCCGTTTCTGACTTGATCTGCTCGACCAGTTTTTCGCTTTGTTCCTTGATGTGTTCCTTTCTGTTCGCCTCCGTTGCATTCACGGAAAGCTCTCCCAACAGGAGATCAGTAACGTCGCGAATTTCTTGGATGATGCTCGCATTCATACCGGGGTTGGCCAATTCTTCATTGAGCTCCATGGCCCAAAATCCATCCTTTAGGTAATTGTTTTCAAGCGAACTATGGGCTTGAATTCTACTGTATCCACAGTGATGATTGGTCAAAAGCAAGGCTTGGTTGCTGACGAGGACAGAGGTGCACCCTCCGTTGAAGTGAACCACGGCATCCTTGATCGATGATTGATTGATCGCATACAGATCCTTCGGGTCGATTTTCATACCCATCGCCTTCATATCATCGCCGACCAGTTGCTTGATCATATTTGGAACCCACATGCCTTCAGTGGCATGGGTGGTATGAAGGAGGAGTATGCTGAATATCAAAAGGATGGATCGCTTCATCGTGCTTGTTTCTTGGGTGTGAATCTGATTTATCGCTACAAATGAAGCATATTTGCGGGAGGAAAAGGAACCATAATTGAACCTATTTGAACTGTCTATCATGCGGAATTTAATCGTTTTCGCAGCCTGCTGGCTGATGATCTCAACCCTTGCTAATGGCCAATTTGCAGCGCCAGAAATGAAAGGCAGCGTGGTGGGAACTGCCGCTCGCTCAGAGGTCAAAATGACTGAGCTCAAAGGAGTTGTCTCCGCTGAGAACAGGTCAGAGCGGCCATGGATGAAGTCGATTAGTAAGTTGGCTGCCTACGAGCACGGAGCGCCGTCTGACCTTAAGAATCACAAAATGAAGATGAATGCTTTGAAATCGAAAGCATCCATCGTACAATCAACGCCTTCAAATGCGCGCTCTGCGGTGCCCATCTTAGGTACTAACTTTCTTGGAAATAACTTGTCACAATCGACGCCAACAGACAATTGCCTTGCCATCAGCAATGGCGGAAAGATCGTCAGTTCGGACAACAGTACCATCGCGTTTTACAATGAAAATGGTTCACCGATTTTGCTCAACGAAACCCATGACGACTGGTTTTCAGACATAGCGTCTTCCTTGTACCTCCCAAGTGGAATCTTTGATCCACGCGTAATCTACGACCCTGTCAACGACCGCTTCATTTTTGTCATCCTGCACGGCTCCAGCGCTTCTACGAGCAAGGTGTTGGTCTGTTTTTCTACTTCGAATAATCCTGCAGGTTCATGGAACGTTTATGAGCTGTCTGGGAACCCATTGAATGATAATAGCTGGTTTGACTATCCCAACATCGGAATAACAGGGACGGATTTGGTCATTTCAGGAAACTTGTTTTACGCAGGAGGAGGCGGATTCAATCAAACGATCGTCTACCAAGTGGATAAGATGGCCGGCTATGCTGGAGAGAGCTTGAGCTATGTCACGTACAACAACCTGCCCGAAGGAAATGGAACGTCGTTTACCGTCGTGCCAGCGAGCCATGGACAAGGTAGCGAGTACGGGCCTGGCATGTACATGGTCAGTAGCCATTGGTGGAATAGTTCCTATTTAAACCTCTATGAAATTACCGATAGCCTCGGTGGGAATCCATCGCTCAACCTCAATGCGTCGTTTGCGGTTCCTAATTACCAGGCACCCGGAGACGCAGTTCAAATGGGCAGTTCTGAATTGCTCAACACCAACGATACGCGCATGCAACACGCCTTTTATCTAAACGGCTTAATTCACGCAGTGCATCAAGTGAATTATTCGGCTGGATACTCAGGGATTGCCTACTATCGAATTCCTGTAGACAATGTAAACGCGACGCAAAGCGCTCGATACGGGCAGAGTGGAATGGACTACGCGTTTCCTTCCATTGCCTCGTTTGGAGAGGAAGAAATCGATCAGGGCGTAATCGTGTCCTTTTTGAGTTCTTCGAGCAATACCTACCCGGGAATGAAAGCCGTTAATTGCGACAACCTGATGGAATGGTCGGATGCGATTACGGTGCGAGCTGGCGATAGTTACATCGATCATTCTTATGTGAGCAATGTAGAGCGTTGGGGCGATTATTCTGATCTCCAACGCCGTCATAATTCCGACACAGTTGAGGTATGGTTTGGCGGGTGCTTCGGTCCTAATTCTCACGTATGGAATACGTGGATTGCTCAGATAACAGGTACGTATGAACCCGCCCCACTCCCAATCGCCGTTTTCGAAGCAGACACGTTGATGGGCTATGAAACATTTATTGTCCAATTCAGTGACAGTAGCTTGAATGATCCGGACAGTTGGGAATGGAATTTTGAAGGAGGAAATCCAGCGACTTCCATCTACCAATACCCAATCGTTAGTTTTTCGGACACAGGAAAATTCAACGTTTCGCTGAAGGTCTCCAATGAATTTGGGTCCGATTCGTTGATGAAAGAAGCGTACATCGAAGTTTGGACAACCGACACGGCGCCGGTCATTCCAGCTGGGATACACAGAGAAGAAGGATTGGAAAATCAGGTTACTGTGTTTCCCAACCCGAGTACGGCGTACGAATTATTCAACATTGACATCGACAATCCCGAATGGTCTTTGGTAAACGTGGAAATTTTAGACGTTCAGGGGCGGCGGGTGAAGCAACTCTATGCAGATGACCTGAAACCAGGCCTCCACAGGTTGACATTCAATAAACTAGCGCTCGATCCAGGTCATTACATCATCCAAGTTGCCCGTTCAGGCCAGATAACCCAGTATGAAAAGATTATTGTTCAGTAGCGCTTTGGCCATCCTACTCTGCGCGGCCTCGTGCGATGGCGAATCGGAAGCTCCTTCCACCGCTCCAACGGCAAATTCGAAGGATGATAAGGAAGTAGAGACTCCCACAGCCAGCGCTGCAACTCCTTCAGCAAAAAAGAGCGTCGCGCCGGCCTCCAATACTTCTAGCAATGCAATCATAGACGATTCCGCTTTGACTGTGCCCTCAGAAGCTCCTCATCATGGCACGCCCGACGATGCACGGCTCGACAGCCTAAAGAATAGTTACCCCAGCAAGAAATAGCCCGTTCAGAGCTGCATGGGACCGTGGTGAACTGTTACTACCTGTCCACCTTTGCGGATCAACTTGCACGGCTCAGAGGAAATGAGACTCCAATCGTCGTTTTCAATTTGTAGTGCACATCCTTCGGGCAGACATAAAACCGGTGTATCGTTTACAGCGCTGTATTCGAGCAATCGTTGAAGGCGACTTTCTCCACCGTGGCCTTTGATGGTTAGTTCTGTGTAGTGGGGATTGATTTGCAAGTTGACCAGTTGCAGACCATCAAAACTTGCTGGTTCCACGATGGGCATGTCATTGGTCGTCTTGATGCTTTGGCAAGCGACATTGGAACCAGCGCTCCAGCCGATGTACGGCGTGCCATTTGTGACCGTTTTTCGAATGGGTTCTACCAATCCTTTTGCGTAGAGCTCGCTAAGAAGTTTGAAGGTATTCCCACCTCCTACAAGGATTGCATCGGCTTTTTGAATGGCCGCTACAGGATCATCAAACGTATGTATTGAACGCACCTTGATTCCGATTTCAGCCAAAGCGTCACCTACCATCTTTTCGTATTCGTCGTACGAAAAAGTCACGGCGGCGTATGGAATAAACAAGGTTTCGGCGCCTTTAGGAAGGAAGCGCTCGATAAGTGATTTGGGCCAGTCGAGATAGGGTTGACCTGGAATCGTTGAGTTGCTGAGAAGAAGTAGGTTCATTCGTTGGATACTTTACATGAGCGGTAAGTGCCAAATGTGAAACATTTTACACTTTTGAACAAAACCCAAATACTATGAAAGTTGGATATACTCTTTTAACCGTACTGATCATCGGAATGCTCTGCAGTTGTGGGGAACGCATTGCAGGTAACGGCAACGTGGTCGAGGTGAGTCATGATGTGGATCGATTTGATGAAATCGACATTTCAGGCGTCTTTGAAGTTGAACTGATCAAAGGAGGAAGCTCGGTAGAGGTAATCACAGATGAAAATCTTCATGAGCATATCTACATTGAAGTACGCGACGGTGAATTAATGATCGATACGGAAGATAAAATGCTGGATGCAGAAAAGCTTTTGCTGAGAATCCACTACAAGAGCATCGAAGAGATTGACGTTTCGGGAGCCGTTGAAATTGTGACCCATGAAGCGATCAAGGGCAAATCATTCGAATTGGAGATTTCAGGTGCTTGTGACGGCGCATTGGACTTAGACGTAGACGAATTGAGCATCGAAATATCGGGGGGTGGTGAATTGGAGCTGAACGGCCGGGCCGACGATACGCGGATAAAGATTTCAGGCGCCGGTGAAATTGAGGGGTCTACACTGAAGACCCAACACGCCGACATCGATATCACAGGTGCAGGCGATGTGGAGATTGCAGTATCCGAGCGATTAGAAATACACATTACAGGAGCAGGAGATGTCAAGTACATCGGTGATCCTGAGGTTCAGAAGAGCATCACTGGGGCGGGTTCCGTGACCAAGCTTTGATGATGCGAATGAGGAGCTTACAGCATGTTGCGGTTGTACTTGCCTTTTTCGTCCTTGGCTTTGATTCTACGGCCCAAGAAGTCAATGGCAATGACATTCGGAGCTTGCCGGACGGTTTTCACACCATCTATTGGGAAAATGGTTCGAAGTACTACGGTGAGATATTCAATGGGGAGTTTAGCGGCAAGGGAAACATGGTATGGCCTGACAGCAGTTTTTACAACGGAAGCTGGCAGAACGGTATGCGGCATGGACGCGGGTTTCAAGCATGGGGAAACGGAAGAAAGTACGACGGAAGGTGGAAAGAAGATGAACCGCACGGAAGGGGAGAAATGCGCTGGCCAGACGGTAGAATCTACAAAGGCCAATTCAAGTTTGGTAAAATGGATGGGAAGGGTAAAATGCAGTACTTAGACGGAAGCGTGTGGAAAGGAGAATTTAGCAACAACAAAGCACTCAAAGACTGATTAGCCTCCGCCTTGAGCACTCGAAAATTTATGTGGGTCGTTTTTTCGGTCCTCGATTTCATCCTTTATCGACTCGATTTTCTTAGAAATAACGGCGAATATTTTCATTTCTGACTGCATCAATCGAGCGTAAGCTTCTTTATCTCCATCGGCCGACAGGCCCATGTCAAGCAATAAATCGAAGCCTTGTTCGGCGAGCCATTTTCTGGCACCTTTATTTCCTTCGGTTGCGTTGATCAGTGCCATGAGATGCGGGAATTTATTTTCCATGAGCCAATCTCGACTCCGCTCTTCATTGCGCAGGGCGAAATGAAAAAGCCCCAATTCCGGGTATCCATTTTTCATCAAGAACTCCGTGATCTTTTTATTGCCCGATATGCTCTCTCCCCAAGCGAGAAGAATCTTCACATCGTAGTTTACTCCTTTGAGTGTATAGCCCATGTGCAAAGCGTGTGAGGCCCGAAGTTAAAGAATTGCTAGGTGGGACCCAAAGCTCAAGATCGAAGCTTGTACATTTGCTGAAAGCTATTAGGATATGAAACGTGCCATTGCACTCAATGTGTTGCTTGCTGCCATAATGATGTCATGTACCAGTGACTACGTGTGCGTCTGCGAAGTA
>JAVKEP010000001.1:0-23538 GCA_040221375.1 Cryomorphaceae bacterium | reverse complement strand
GAGTAAGGCTATGACGTCGTCGATTTGATCGCTGGAAATCCTTCGGTCCGGATTATAAAACAAGGCCTTTACCATGCCGTGCGCTTCTGAAAGCACATGGTTGCGCATAAAATCGTCTCCAATATTGGCGATGGCACTGTTGAGGTAGTGGATGGCTGTAGCGGCACAAACGTCTTCCCAAGCTTTGCGTACCAACACAATGGCCGAATCACGCTCGTCGTAGCGGTGCCATAAAATGCCGGCCCTTCCTATGCGAAAGGCTTCACTCAGCGCTTCATTGGAACCAAGTACCGCATCTCTTCGATCGCAGTATTTCCCCCAGAAGCGAAGGTCTTCAGTGTTTTCAGGAAAATCGTTGCTGACTCCAAGGTATCCGTAGGCTTCATCCCAATGATGGGCCATTGTAGAAGCTTCGCCTTCAGCGGCATCTTCATTGTCCACCTCCATTTTGTCATCAGACAGGTAGACGGCCGTTGCTTGGTAGTAGCACAATGCACCCATGAGACCTTTTTCAATGAGTTCGGCGTACTCATATCCATTCGCATCAAACAGTCGGCTCGACTTGCCTTCATCATCTAACATTACTCCCGCCACACCGTTTTCTGCCGTTTGAACGCTTTTGCTGGCCTCTACTATGGCATCAAAATAGCCATCGAATTCATCCAAATGAGGCTCGAAAACCTTGCTCTTGATGTCTTTTTCCGATTCGAAAGAGAAGTTGCCATTCGCATTCCCGTTGCTGTTGGCGAACATTGCATTGAGCACTGCCTTATCCAACTGAACCCCGGATTGGTTTCCCGTTTCAATATACTCCATCATCTCCTCCATCTGATCCAATCGTTCTACCTGACCTTGGTAGTCTACAAAAGGAAAATCGTAGGTGGAAGGAAGGGGTGTATGATAAAAATCAATCTTCGGTGGCTCTTTTCTACAAGAAGAAAACGTGACAATCATCGTCCCTATCAGAACGGGAATTAAAGTGCGCAGCTGCATCGTTGTTTTTATTTAGACTGGTTTTAAATAACGCTGCAAACATACCGTCCTTACTGTGGTGCGCTCATACCTCTTTTGTGGTATTTTCTTAGAATGTGAAGGGAATTAAGACGTGTCTATTCGATCGTAATTGCTTGCTGGGTAGCCGCTACATTCATTACCATGTAGGTCTTAGACCCCAGCACTTGTTCATAGACCTTGTACGCGGCCCATTGAACTTGACCTTTTCCTTTCCCGATACCAGAGAGCTCACTGGAGGAGAAGGATGTCGCGATTTCTGTGCCCACTAATCTTCTCACGAGCAATCCGTTGGGGCCATGAATGGATACGATGATGGAGTCCGCATTGGCTATCGCGCCATCGTGTGAAACCGAGTAGCTGGCGGCAACATCAATTGCCTTATCAGCGATGATTTCGTTCACGGCCGGAAATGGCCATACATTGCTCAACCCGTTGATGAACCCATGGGAGCCGCCTCCCTCAATGCTCCATGTTGGGCCTTTTCCTTTTTTGAACCCGATTTGATCATCTGGGTCCTCAAACCAAGTGTAAACGTTTTCATTATCTCGGTTCAAATTTCCCTTGTATTCGCCTTGTTCGAAGTCGACAACTCCGACGTCTTCATACCCAATGGTCGCCTTACACCAAGCCAATGCCGCTCCCGTTCTCACAAGCGTTGCTTCGCCGTAAACGGACCAAATGCGTTGGTGATTGATGGCGTAGAACACCCCTTCGACGGATGAGAAATTCAGCTCTTGAATCATGACCAAGTCATCCCCCTCCACGGCCACGTCGGCGTTCGATTTTGCAGAGCCTCCGGTATTGCTAACGCTTAAGGCTACTTCGTACACTCCGTAATCGGCATATGTATGAACGGGTGATTCTTCAGTGCTGGTTGCTCCGTCGCCAAAGTCCCACTCGAAAATTTCTCCCCCCTGGCCGTCATACGCAAAGGTGATCGCAAGACCCGATTGGGAAGTGGTAAAATCCGCTGTGGGTGCGCTTATGGGTTCCGTTGGACCATCGGGTTGATCATCATCCTTTTTACACCCCGAAACCAAAGCAAGTATGCCCAGGAATAAGGCAGTTAGAATTACATGTCGGTTTACTCGGTCAATCCTCTTGAGCATGGTAAATCTGTTTAATCCCTAAACGCAGACGATGCGTAATGGATGCGTTTAGTCCTCGTTGCGCTTGATCAGGTTCATCTTCTCCCCTAGTTCCAATGCGAACTGACGTATTTCAATGGCCAGCTTCTCATCACCTGTTGCCCGCTTGTAAGTATCGCTCATGCTGAGCATCATTTGATGAAAAAACATCTGCATGTCTTCGACCATCATGTCCTTGGTCCACAGGTCAATCTTCAGTGTGTTCTTTTCTTTTTTGTCCCAAATGGATAGAAACGCTGCGTCGCATACGCCGTTTTCTTCCGTGCCATCAGCCTTCCATTGGATGGCTTCAGGGATTTGGTTTTCGTCCATGTGAACGGTAAAGGTGATTTCTGATCTAACTTCTGACATGGTGTTTTTATGCTATGGTTTGTATTTGCTTTGGTTGAGAATGTCCTCGGGGTCGGCCCCCATTAACGCTGGGAGATTTACGGTCTCCTGCTTTTGCATGTAAGCACGAACGATTTGCCAACCGATGAAGTAGCCCATTCGTGACGGAGACTCCTTAACCAGGTCGACGGTAAAGGGTCCGTCGTGCGTGAATTTTGAGATTTCAGCTCTTTCGGTAGAAAAGAGCAGTTCGTTGTCGATAAAATGCGCCCAAACGTATGGCTCATGTCTATGGGCCCATTCCAGTTGCGCTTGGGAATAAAAAATCTTTCTGTGGTCAGGCGTTTTCGGCAGGATGGCATCGAGGCAGTACAATACTTTGCCTTGTTGAACGATCGTTTCTAGGAGCGAGGGTGTAGGATTGGTCAATGGGTGCTCCGTTTCAATCCAGCCTTTCATCACCATTGGCACAACGTGGTCAGGTGTCATCCGATGGCGCAAGTAAACAGGGATTTGAAGGTAATCGTAGAACTCACATGCTTCCCCTAAATACATTTCTAATCCAATCCCTAGGCCCTCACTGGTCAACAATGCGGGTGTGTTGAATCCTCCATTAAAGGAAATCAGCTCAGGCACTTTTGCCGTTGGGAAGTAGTACTGATAGTATTTCCACGCTGCAGTAAATTCGCTTTCCAGCCCATCCAGGTTTGGAAAAACACGATCCACTTCGGCCTTGACCTCTAAAATATTTTCGTTAGTGGTAAACCCTCTGATTTCGCTGAACAAGTTACTGTCACCTACTTTCCCCAAGTTCAAGACATCTTCGACGTACCGGGTGTACAGTTCCCCATATTCTTCTTGCCAGCGCGGATGTTGTTCGCGAAATCCGATCGCGCTCATTTCAAACCATGCAACATCCAATCGTTCAATTTCAACCTTGAAATCACCCTGCGGTTCTGGGATATCCAAAGGATCTGGAGCGGCACAATTTGAAAGGGAGAACACTAGGAATAGTGAACAAATCGTTGTTTGAAGTGTATTGTTTAAAACCAGGCGTTTCATCGCAAGAGAACGTAAATTTGGAGCAAATGTAATTGGCGTATGAAGAAGATGTTGAGAAATGCGGTAGTAGCCGCACTAATAGGATTTTCTGCCACCTCGGTCTTGGCGCAGGAAAGCGATATGGACGATCGCAAATTCAGGTTTGGCCTCCACGCCTCTCCAAATTTAGGATGGGTCCGGCCAAACATTCCAGAATTTGATAAATCTGGACTTCAAGCAAGGCTTGGGTTTGGGTATGGACTGATCATGGATTTTAAGTTCAGTGAAAGCCCAAACTACCTCTTCTCTACCGGAGTCAACCTTACGACCAACGGTGGCGGGCTGATAGAACCTTGGGACTCTCTTGACGTAGTTCAGGTAAACGATTCTACCACCTCGGCCAACTATTTCTTCGGCAAGTTGGACCGAACCTACCGGTATCAATACGTAAATATTCCTATCCTGTTAAAAATGCGAACCAATGAAGTGGGCTACATGACCTATTTCGCAGCGGTAGGATTTGATGTAGGGGTTAGGACCAGGGCTTTTGTGAATGACGATTATACTTGGGAACAAAGTGGGCTTACGCCACCAGATCAAAAAGACATCAACTTTCAAAAAAATACTCAGCTATTTCGCTTAGGAATAAACATAACGGGTGGAGGTGAATTTAACTTGTCTGGTAAAACCAATCTTTATGTCGGAATTGGCTACCACAATCACTTCACCAACATGTTCCGTAAAACTCCGGAAAACAGGATTTTAGAGCCCGGTTCTGACGGTACGCCTGATCTGGTGGACGGCATGGCAGTGGTCGGAAAGCAAAAAAAGGCGGCAACAGATTACGTCTCTTTGAACATTGGTGTCTTCTTTTGAGGCATGAATGCAAAGGCCGTCATTGAGCATATTACTTCTTGGCTCTACGGATACAACCAATCTGCTGGAACGAAAGGCTTCGTGATCGGAGTCTCTGGCGGGATTGATTCCGCAGTTACTTCTGCCTTGGCGGCGCGTACGGGACTGCCAGTCCTCTGTTTAGAAATGCCGATCCATCAATCCAAAGACCAAGTATCTCGGGCGACAGATCACTTAGAATGGCTGCAACACCACTACCCGAATGTTCAGATCCAAGGCGTGGAGTTGACCACCGTGTACGACGGATTCATCGCGTCCATGCCACCGACCGATAAACCAACACGTGACATGGCATTGGTGAACAGTCGTGCGCGGATCCGCATGTCGACCTTATATTATTTCGCGGCCCTCGAAGGCATGTTGGTTGCGGGTACGGGCAACAAGATAGAAGACTTCGGCATTGGCTTTTTTACGAAGTACGGAGACGGCGGCGTAGACTTAAGTCCAATCGCCGACATCACCAAATCTGAAGTGTACGCCCTCGGAGAAGAATTGGGCATCATTGAATCCATCATGACAGCTCCCCCTACCGACGGACTGTGGGGCGATAATCGTACCGACGAAGATCAGATTGGGGCGAGCTACGACGAACTCGAATGGGCTATGGAATACTCGGGATCTGAGGAGGAATTGAGCGTCAGAAAAAAGGAAGTGCTATCGATATATCGACGCCTGCACCAGGCGAACAAGCACAAAATGGACGCCATCCCTGTTTGCACAATCCCCGAAAGTTTACGCTAATTACACCACTTTCCAGGTATGGCCACCACGGATCAATTGATCCAGATCACCTTCCCCCTTCACGGCTTTTGCCTTGTCAATCTGTTCTTGCATTACCTCCTCATAGAGGTAACGGTCTTCTCGGTAGAATACCCCAAAAGGGCGCGGCAACGCACTCTCTTTCCGCGGGTCGTCAAACATGCGCGTGAGGAGCATAGCTTTTCCCATATCTCTTGAGTCGTGGATCCACAAATCATCTTTGCTCACATCGCTCAAAGCAACCACTTCTGGCTTCATCCCGCTGAGTCGAATTCCTAGCTCTTCCTCGTGTCCAAAAATCAATGGTGCTCCCTCTTCAAGAAATAGCGTGTTAGACGCCTTTGTCCCTTTGTCAGTAAATGCTGCGAATGCCCCATCGTTGAAGACGTTGCAATTCTGATATACTTCGATCAATGATGTACCCTTGTGGGCGTCAGCCGCTTGCAAAATAGCGCGCATGTGTTTGGGGTCTCGGTCCATTGACCTAGCCACAAATGTTGCATCGGCACCTAGTGCCAAGGCCAAGGGGTTAAACGGATGATCCAAGGACCCCATGGGAGTGGACTTGGTCACTTGCCCTCTCGGAGACGTTGGAGAATACTGCCCTTTCGTTAGGCCGTAAATCTCATTGTTGAATAGCAGGATGTTTACATCAAAGTTTCTTCTCAAGGCATGGATAAGGTGATTCCCCCCAATGCTCAAGGCATCTCCATCGCCGGTAATCACCCATACGCTCAGCTCAGGGCGGGTCGCTTTCAGTCCGCTGGCGATGGCGGTTGCTCGACCGTGAATAGAGTGGATTCCATAGGTATCCATGTAATATGGGAAGCGCGATGAACAGCCGATGCCACTCACAAATACGGTATCCTCTTTCTTAATTCCAGCCTCTGCGAGTGTCGATTGCATTTGCTTCAGGATAGAATAGTCTCCACAGCCGGGACACCATCTGACATCCTGGTCAGTTGCAAGGTCTTTGGCGGTCAATGGTTGGATGTCGGTTGCACTCATTTGGATAGAAGTTCGTTTGCCTTTTCCTTGATCTCACGAGCCGTAAAAGGCATTCCTTTCACCTTATTCAAAGGCGTGGCCCGCTTGTCAAACTTAGCGTTGATCAGTTGTATCAGCTGTCCGTCATTGATCTCTGGAATCAAGACATGTTTGAATCGCTTCACCACTTGATCCAAGTTTTTCGGGAATGGACTCAAATAGCGAATTTGGGCGTGGCTCACTTTGTGTCCCTCTGCAATCAATTCCCTCACGGCAGTCCGGATTGCGCCTGAAGTAGATCCCCACCCTAAAATCAACAATTCCCCGCTTTCCTCTCCTTGTTCAAAGCCTTGAAGCGGAATGTGGTCAGCGATCTTTTCGACTTTCTGCTTTCGCGCATTAACCATTCGAGCATGGTTCTCCGGGTCGTAGCTAACATTCCCCGTTTCAAAATCTTTCTCCAAGCCGCCCACCCTATGCTGCAGGTCTTTCATCCCTGGAGTTGCCCAGGAACGCACAAGGTTTTCATCCCTTCGGTAAGGGTAGTAAACGCCTCCGTCAAGTTCCTTCTTCGCATCGGCAAACCTTGGATGGATGGCTGGGATATTTGCCGCCGAAGGGTACTTCCAAGGCTCCGACCCATTGGCTATGAACCCATCGCTCAGGTACATCACTGGCACCATGTGTTCCAACGAAATTCTGGCCGCTTCGATGGCCGTTTCAAAACAGTCGGAAGGGGAGGAAGGGGCGATAACGACCAAGGGTGCTTCACCGTTTCGCCCATGCATGGCTTGCAAAAGATCCGATTGTTCGGTCTTGGTCGGCAATCCGGTCGAAGGACCTCCCCGCTGAACATTGATGACCAGTAATGGTAGTTCCAGCATTACAGCCAAGCCAATGGCCTCTCCTTTGAGGGCAATACCCGGTCCGCTGGAAGCCGTAACGCCCAGCGAGCCTCCATAGCTAGCTCCGATGGAAGCGCAAATCGCAGCGATCTCATCCTCTGCTTGGAATGTCTTCACGCCGTATTCCTTGTGCCGCGCCAACTCATGCAAAATGTCAGAGGCAGGTGTGATTGGGTAAGACCCATAAAAGAGACCCAGCCCTGCCTTTTGTGCGGCAACAATCAGTCCCAGAGCGGTCCCTTGATTGCCCATAATGCTTCGGTACTCACCGGAGGGCAGGTTGGCTGATTCAACTTCATACCGCGTGGTAAAGGTTTCGTTGGTGTCGCCAAAATAGTAGCCGGCCTTCAATACCTTCAAGTTGGCTTCTCGTATGTCGGGCTTCTTGGCAAATTTCTCTCGGATGAATCTCTCGGTATTCTCGAGCTTCCGATTGTACATCCAGTATAAAAACCCAAGCACATACATGTTTTTGCAGCGGTCGATCTCCTTGGTTCCCAGTCCGCTGTCGACCAAGGCTTGCCTGGTCATTTTAGTCACATCCATCTCAATGAGGTGAAACTTATCCAAGGATTCATCCAGCAGTGGATTAGACTCGTCATCGTACTTGGCTAACCTCAAGTTCTTCTTGTCAAAGCCATCGGAATTGGCAATGATCGTACCGCCGACCTTCAATTGATCGATATTGGCCTTTAACGCTGCCGCATTCATCGCGACCATGACCTCCACTTCATCACCTGGGGTGAAAATGTCAATGCTCGCAAAGCGCAATTTGAATCCTGATACCCCCGCCACAGTGCCTTGGGGCGCTCGGATCTCAGCAGGAAAATTGGGGAAGGTGCTAATGTCATTTCCGAACTGCGCCGATGTATTGCTAAACAAGCTCCCGGTAAGCTGCATTCCGTCGCCAGAGTCGCCCGCAAAGAGTATGATTACGTCTTCTTTCTTTTCTGTTACTATGCCCATTGCATCTGTATTCTTCCGTTCAAAAGCCAACCTACAACACAACGAATGCGTGAACTCCTTCGTCTACTTGTTGAAAATCGGGGGCAAAAGTAGGCCAATTCATCAGGATTTGTAAGACTTTCGTGTAGCTCCTGAAACGGAAATATGATGGCTGACCTGCGCTTTAAATTTTTGAGACCCGTTTGCGTAAATGCATTGGCGCTGGCAATGCTTCTTTCTAGCTGCAAGCGTGAATTAGGAGTTCCCAATGTGGAAAATGAACTGTTGACTCCGATCATGTCAACTAAACTGACAATCCACGAAATTGTTCCCGACTCTATCCGCGACACTGACGACGATGGGTTCGTCACGCTTACCTATCGCAACCAAGTGTATTCTTCTGAATTGAGCTCGTTTCAGGAATTAGAAACCCGTGAGTTCGAAGAAATTGCTAAACTTCAATCGCTCACTTTGGATGCAAAATCTGCCGAACGCTCTATATCTCTGGGCCAAGTAGCAATTGCTGAGGGAGGAGTAACCGGCCAATTCATCATCAATGCGCACGGATCCAACTCCACCATCCCTCCCATCAACGGTCTGACCTACGGCCCAATCCCCGTAGATGGCTCGGCGTTTTTTGAATCCGTGACACTCGATTCGGGGTACATGGACATTACGCTTTACAATGAGTTTCCAACGGGACTGAGCGACATCGATTTTGAAATACGAAATGAGAGCGACAACAGCTTGGTTGGTGCAGAAAATTTTGCGAATGTGGCAGCAGGAGGGACGGAAACTCGGACGATAGACCTCGCCGGCAAAACCATCGAAGGGGCTCTTTTGGGAAATATTCTAAACATGAACATCGATGGCACTTCGTCGCCAGTACCGATTGACACTTCGGATGCCGTGAATGTGACCATCACCGTGCGCGACATGAAGGTGAACTCGGCCACGGCTATTTTTCCAGCTCAAAACATCATTGAAATTGGTGACACCAGTGCAATGCGTAATGTGGATGACCTTCGGCTCACAGCTGCAAAAGCCAGCACGGGTACGATCACTATTCGCGTAGTCAGTACCGTAGAAGACACCATGTACTTTGATTATTTTGTGCCGGGAGGCATCAAAGATGGTAGCCCCTTAGAAATCAATGAGAAAGTGGACCCGGCACCCGTCGGAGGTAGCATTGAGAAGACCTTCAGTTACGCGGTTGACGGGTACGTATTTGACCTGACGGGAACGCCCAAAATCGATTTGTACAATTCGTTTTACTCAGAGCTCACTGGCCGCATCGACTCCACCGGGAAAGTCGTCAACCTCAGTCTTAACGACAGCATTTTGGTCTATGTGAAACTTAGCGCGTTTGTGCCGGAGTACATTGAGGGGTATTTGGGCAACACTGAACTCGAAGTTGGGCCCGAAAGCGCGCCGATATCATTATTTCGGCACTTTGATTCGGGTATTTTAGAGTTCGAGGAAGTCAATGTTTCTCTCGGAGTCAGCAATGGAAACGGCGTTCCATTTGAAGTAGAGTTCCAGGAATTATCCGCTGAAAACACCAAGTCAGGTAATGTAGTTGGAATCGATCTGAGCGGTTTGCCAGATCCCATTCAGATTGAACGCGCGGTAGACTTGGACAATCCCTGGGAGGAGATGTGGCAGTTGGAGGCATCTACCAACCTCAATCAAGCCTTGAATATCTATCCTGATCGATTGAATGTCGGTCTGCGCGTAGCCAGCAATCCTCAGCAGAATGCTGCAGACCTCACTCAATTTGCAGATCAATCGAAATTTTTAAAGGCTTTTTTAGACATTGATATTCCCCTGTCTTTCATCGCCCAAGACCTCGTATTAAAAGACACGGTTAGCTTCAATGCGGCAAGCATCAAGGACATGGATCAAATCAGCGGCGGCACGTTTTATTTGCTCGCGCTCAACAGCCTGCCCTTGGATGCGGAGGTAGCCTTGCTCTTTCTGGACCCGACAGGTGCGCCGCTGATCGAAGTAGCATTCGACGGAATAATCAATGCTTCCTCTCCCGATGAACAGTCTGTCTTGGCCTGGGAATTCAATGCCGAGACTTTTTCCGAATTGAGTACCGCTGATCGAGTGGTGCTCTCCGCCACGGTAAACACGTTTTCGTCGACTTCCCCACAGAAGATTTATTCGGATCAAGCGTTGGACTTCACCATCACCGGGCGCTTCAAGTACCAGTCTGGACCATGAAAAACGCCTTATTACTTGCCTTTGTCGTAGTGTGGACCAATGCCTCCGGTCAAGCAGATCGATGGTGGGCTCAATACCATTTCACAGGCGCTCCAGATATCGAACGTGCCAATCTGTGGATCGATGCTGAATACGAAATGAAGTCGAACCGTCTGAACAACGAGATAACTGGGACGTTGCTCAATGGCTCTACGTTGGACGCGAGCACTACGGGCTACCTGATCGAAGAACCGTCGCAATCGAAAACTAGACTCGCTGGGGGCATCGAGGCAAACGCCTGGTTCAGAAGCAACGGATCTGGAACGTTGCATTGGCATGTTGGAGGGGGCATTACGGACAAGGCATATTCCAGTTTCTCAACCGGGTTGGTACAACTAGTTTTGAATGGCAATGGCCCATATGAAGATAAACGATTGCCTTTAGGGCCTTCCTGGCTGCGATACATGAGCGCGCAATCCATCGGTGTAGGGGTAGACTTCGAAACTGACAACATGGTGGTTGGCATGACTGCTAATCTTTCGAAGGTGAGCCGTTGGCATTCCATAAATGTTGCTTCGGGATCGCTCTACACAGCACCGTACGGCGCCTCGATTGATGCCGACATAACTGGAAGCAGGAACTCCACGGCTTTTTCTCAAAATAAAGTAAGCGCTTGGTACGGAAGCGGGTTGAGCGTAGGATTGTTCCTCATTAACCATCCCGCACCAGGCAAGCTGTTGGTCTCCGCTCAAGTCCGAGATTTAGGGCTCATTCATTTTAGCGGGATTACCAACGAGCAGGTGTCGTTGGACACATCGTTTTCTGGGCTCAACGCCGATGAGATTCTTACCCATGGGCCGTCCTTTTCGAACGGAGGCAGTCTGGATAGCCTCGAAGGCCTCATCGGAATCGTGCGATCCAACCAAGGCCATACAGCCCTCTACCCCGGATTCATTCAAATGGACGTCGTCCAACCCCTTGGGGAACAATTGTCATTTGCCGTCCAACTCAGGCAATATTTCTTAGCTGCACCGCCTGGTATCCGATTAGGAATGAGAATACGGCTCACGCATTGGATTGCACTTGAGCCTTATTGTCTTGCGGGTGCTTTCACGCGTTTCGATACTGGTTTGACAGCCTCGTTGAACCCTGGTAATGGCCTTCGAGTGCAGTTAGTTTACGGCATGCTCGAATCCCAAATCGCCCGTACTGCAACGCGTTCGCAGCATTTACGGTTCATGATTAGCATCGATATTTAGCACCATCCCTATCATCTTGACCGACATTTACGTCTATGGAAGTGTTCGATGATCCTAGTCCAATTTATCGATGAGAATAGCTCTCACTACGATGAATTAATAAATGATACAGATCAAGGATACGGTCGAGCGCAAGATTTATTACATTTGTCTTACCTAAAAATTAAACAATTATGAGAAAGTTTACTCTTATCGTGGCTAGCGGTCTAATTTCCGCAATGTCATTTGGTCAGTCCAGTTGGTCTGACAACTTCGACTCTTACACATCTGGTGATTACCTTGGCGTAGCTGGAGCTGACAAAGGATGGACAACTTGGTCTGGCACTACCGGTGGCGCTGAGGATGTTCAGGTTACTGACGCTGATGCGCAAAGCGCCAGCAATTCTATCTATTTTGATGGTGCTTCTACTGGAGGCCCGCACGACGTAGTTCTTGATTTCGGCCAGGAGTACAATACAGGTACTTGGCACATGGATCTTGCTATCAAGTCTGATAGTGGGTTCTACATCAACCTTCAAGGAGAGTCAGTTATTGGCAGTACTTGGGCCTTGCAGGTTTACGTGATTGATGATTCACTCGGAGTAGATGATGCTGCGGCATTGTACTACTGGGATGAGTTTACCGATGAAAACGAGTGGGTAACCCTCAGCGTTGACGTCAATCTTGACAGCAACCTTTGGACTGTTTCATGGGATGGTACTGAGCTTGCCACGTTTGAAAATGGTTCCATCAACCAAATCGCTAGTATGGACATCTACCCATTGGATGGATCGGATGATTACTACATCGATGACGTAAACTGGAGCTGGAATCCTTCTCCACGACCTGTTACTTTCAAAGTTGACATGAACTACTTTACAGGTACAGTAGGTGCAATGGCAGTTGCTGGCAACCACGTCAATAACTGGTGTGGAGGTTGCAACCTATTATCGGATGGCGACGCAGATGGTATCTGGGAAACTACTGTTATGATTGCTGCTGATTCAATCGAGTACAAATTCCTTATGGATGATTGGGCTACTTCTGAGCAGTTTGCTGGAGGAGAGGCTTGTACCAAAACAACGGGTGGATTCACCAATCGTTTCTTAGTTGTTCCTAGCGCAGGTGTAGTATTGGATCCCGTATGTTGGGAGCAGTGCGATACTTGTTCCGTTCCAACAGGCGTAGCTGAATTCAAAACTGAAGCTCCGCTCGTATATCCTAACCCAACCAACGACGTTATCAATGTTGAGTTTGGCAGCGCTGTGAAAGACATGAACATTTCTGTGTACGATCTTACAGGTCGTGAAGTAGTTCGTGCATTCAACGCGTTCAATGGAACCAAGGCGGTAATCAACGTATCTACGCTTCCTCAAGGTGCTTATAGCATTGTAGGAAACAGCGACAACGTTCGATTCCAAGAGTCAATCATCATCGCGCAGTAAGCGCTGATCGAGATAGAACTTAAAAGGCTCCCAAATGGGAGCCTTTTTTATGCTTTCGATTTCGGGTTTGAAGCCCTCTGGTGTTCAATACCCCACTGGCATTAGTGAATCGCGAACATCGGAATTTCCAAATGCTCAGCTAACTCCTTGGATATGCTCGGGTTCAACAATCGCTGGAACCAACCACTCTTTCTAGGAGTAGTTACCAAGAGATGCATTTCATTTTCTCGTGCAAAGTTTTGGATTTCTCGCTGGATATCCTCGCCGACCACAACCTCAAACTTGTGCGGGAAGTCGTGCATTGACATGTGTAGTGCGAGTCCGCTTTCTGCTCTTGTTTCATCGATCTCATCGCCTGAAGCGTTCACCGTGAGTATCGTTACTTGGCTCTTGGTATTCAAGATTAGTTCGACAAGCACCTGGGGTAGTTTATCTCCTTCGGCGTTGAGCAAGTCTGTTGTGAATAGCACCCTCCTGAGTGGTTCGAATTCATAGCCTTTGGGAACGACGATCACAGGGCAACTAGCCTTCTCTATTACAGCCGTTGCAACGCTTCCCAAGAAAATTTTCTGCAGGCCTGTAGCTCCCGCTGTGCCCATGATTATAAGGTCAATGCTGTGTGATTTTGCATAGTTGGTCACCGAAAATATGGGGTCTCCATATTCAGAAACGCTTACAACATTGAGGTCTTGATATTTTTCATTGATGAAGGCCAATTCTTCTCGCAATGAATCTTCAGAAGCCTCTTGAAGGACATCCCGCAGTGAAACCATCGAGGTAGCTGTTGACATCGGTTCTTCGTAGGCATTGAACAAGATATACCTGTGCTCATTCCCAAAAAGGGAAATGCCATAATCGAATGCGTTTCGAGCGTCATTAGAAAAGTCTGTAGGAAATAGAATTGTGCTCATGGTCGATGGTTGCTAACTATGTCAAATCTGAAAAGGGGGCGAAATCTTTCTGAACATCCTTGATCTTCATAGAAAGCACAGGAATATCGGCATGGTTTACGATGCTTTCTGTTTGGCTACCATATATGAATCGAGCAAAACCTGCTCTCCCATGGGTTTCCATGGCGATCATGTCCACGTTGAGACGCTTACTCGCCTCGAGTATTCCGTCGTGAATGGTCCGTTCATTGAAAATATGGGTCGTGTAATTCTTCAACTTCCAGTCGTCGATGAACTCTTTCATTAACTTCTCGGTGTAAGGTGTGCTTTCGAAGTGGTCTGGCGTGATCACCTTGACCAAATGAATGTGTGCATCAAACGCCTTAATGAAACTAAAAAGTCGCTCAAAGTTCTCCTTTGCTTCACCTAAGAAATTGGACGCGAAGACTACGTTCTTGAGGTCAAACGATTCGTGGCGATGTTTGACAGTCAAAACAGGGCATTCTGCCAGTCGAACTACTTTTTCTGTATTGCTTCCGATGAATACCTCGTGCGCTCCTGTATCGCCATGCGAGCCCATAACGATAAGGTCAATGCCATGCTCTGCCGCTTGGGAAGTAATGGTGTCATAGACGCCATCAAATTGAAGGACCTCAATGGCATTTACACCTTCCAAGAAAGGTTTCTTAAACAATTCATTGAATCGCTTCTTTACGAGTTTCATCCAAAAAATGCCCTCCGCTGCATCTGCATACGACTGAAACGAATCATTCCGATCATAGACGGGAATGTTCATGACATGCAGGATGTAGAGTCTGGCATCTAACTTCCTTGCCAAGTTCGAGGCTACTTCGACTGCGTGCTCAGCGCATTCGCTAAAATCGGTTGGAACTAGGATCTTTTTCATAGTTAAAATTTTTTCGAGCACTTCATCAGTGCATTCGTTTGTTTGGCATTTGGGGTGGAACAGGGCTAGTGTTCCAACGATTCAAAAGTGAGTACAATTTTCCAAGCGACCCTTGACGTCACTCAAAATAATACATGACAATCATCAATCCGTCGAATCACGCTTTGCCCACGCTGATATGACCCAAGCGATCGTAGTCCTCGATGACGATGATTTTTCCCGCGTTTGAAATCAAGCCTTCAGTTTTAAAATCCGACAGTGTGCGAATCAACGATTCGGTGGCAATTCCAGCATAGCCCGCGAGCTCCTCTCGCGATATGGATAATTCGATCTTGTGACTATTCCTATCCCCGTACTTGTCATATAGCGTTTTTATTACCGTTGCTACTCGCTCACGCACATTGCCATAGGCCAATTTTAGTAGGCGCTTTTCTTGTTCCAGTACATTCTTAGACAAGATCTTGATGAAATTGTTGGTCACTTCTCGGTTCGAGTACATCAGCTTTCTGAAAGCTTCGATTGGAATCAGCGCCACTTCGCTGTCCTCTATGGCGGTTGCTTCCTCTGTGAACGATGAATTTTCGAGTAAGGCCAAGTATCCTAAGAATTCTCCCGGTCCACACAACTGGGTAATGAACTCTTTTCCGTAATCTGAGCTCTTTGAGAGTTTCACCTTACCCGCCTTCAAGTAGTAAAGCGCATGCGGATACTCACCTTCGCGGTAGATGGTGTCCTTCTTTTTGAAGGCCTTCATGTTCCGCTCATTGATCAAATCGTCGATGGAGAGTTCACGTCCGACGTCGCCAATGAAACGCATCACATCATCGTGGTTTTCAATCTTCGCGGGTACGCGAAGGGCTTCGGCCTTTTGCAGGCGCAACTCAATCACGTCGAGCAAGTCGGCCTCTTCAAAAGGTTTGGTGAGGTAGTCATCGGCGCCCATGCTCATTCCCTTCCTGAAATCACCTTTTTCGGCTTTTGCCGTCAAGAATATGAACGGAATGGAAGATGTCTTCGGGTTCTTATTCAAGATGTGTAACACCCCATAACCGTCCAATTCGGGCATCATGATATCACAGAGAACCAAGTCATAGGGGTTCTCATTGGCGAGGCTAACACCAATTTTACCGTTTATTGCCGAATCCACCCGGTATCCTGCCAGTTCGAGTATCTCCGCGATATTCTCTCTGACATCTAAATTGTCCTCAATGAGCAAGATGCGCTTCATGGTTGATTTACGTTTGGAATCGTGATATAAAATGTCGTTCCCTTTTCAGGCTCACTTTCAAATTTAATGGTACCATTGAGAAGTTGAAGATACTTGCTAACGATGTTGAGTCCTAACCCAGTGCCTTCAATGTTGACGGCGTTTCTTGCCCGGAAGAACCGTCCAAACATGTTTTTCTGTTCGTCCAACGGAATGCCTATGCCTCGATCCGCTACACTGAATCGAATGAATTGATCGGTCACAGTCGCACTCAAGTCAATCTGCTTGTTCTCTTGTGAATACTTGATGGCGTTACTCAGCAGGTTCGAACACATGATTTGGAGCATGTTTTGATCGATCACCCCCTCTTCGTGTCCTTCGAAAGTGAAAACGATTTCTTGTCCATTCTTCGCCATTTGACTGTTTTGCTCCACGAGCTCCTGAAACAATTCTTTGATGTTGATTTTATCATGGCTTATGTAAACCTTTCCCGCTTCCACCTTCTCCAGTGAGAGGAAGTCATTTAGTAAATTAGTCAAATGACGCACCGACGAGCGTATGCGCTTGAAGTGTTTAGGTTTCTTTTCATCTAAGCCAGCTTGGTCATACTTCTCGAGCAGGGAGAGGGAACTCAATACCGTACTAAGCGGTGTGCGAAATTCATGCGAAGCCATGCTGACAAACCGCGACTTCAGCTCGTTGAGTTGACGCTCCTTCTCCAGGGCTTCTTTCGTTCGCTCTTCCGAGAGTTTTCTATCGCTAATGTTCTGCTCTACTAGTAAAATCCGGTCTACCTCCCCTTTGTCATTGGACAGTCCAACCGCATTGACAATGTAATAGCGGTCCCCCGAGTTGATCTCAAATTTTTGATTCTGGCCGGCTAGCACCTTCATTAATCTCGACTTCATCACTGTCTTCACGTCAGGAGGAAGTCGGTCTAAGTAGTTCTTATCAACCAATTTCTCGCTTGTAATTCCGTAGCGATACATTTCTTGGCCTTCCGCAAAGATGTACTTGAAGTTCCTATCAAAAACGTTGATGGTACCTTCAGGAAAGTTTCTGGCGATGAGTCGGTACAACAGTTGCGATTCGCTTAGCTCCTTCGTGCGCTGGTTGACCCTTTTTTCAAGGTGCTCATTGAGCAACCTGATCTCAGCTTCCTGTTCTTTTCTAGTGGTCACATCAGTGATCAGTGCCATGACGTACGTCTGTCCCAAGTGATCTTTGAAATGATTAAGGCTGATTTCCAGCGGAAAGGATGATTCATCCTTACGTACCCCTATCAAATCATATCCCTGACCCATTGGCCGTTCGTGCGGATTTTTCACATACCCTAATCGATGTGCTTTGTGTTTCGTCCTCAAGTGTTTCGGAAGTAGAGCATCCACGTTCATTTGAGTCATCTCCTCTTCCGCATATCCAAACATTTCGCATGCACTGGGATTAGCCAATTGAATCATCCCAGACCGATTAGCCACCAACAACCCTTCTGCTGCTGTATTGAACAGCAACTCATACATGCGCTGACTTTCCAAATCCAATACCATGCGCTCTTACAAGTGTTTGATGTCAGCCTTGAACCGTTTGATGAGGTCCTGCTCTTCTTTGGTTACGGGAGGAAAGGCGTGAGCGACATCATTGATTAAAAAAATGAACTTCTCTTTCATCCTTTCGGTCAAGTATTCTTTACCCATGTTGATGTAATGCATTCCCCGCTCATAGGTGAGCTCATTCGGATTGGCCGTTTTCACGAAGAGGTGGAAAATTATTTCCGTTACATCAAAATCAGCTTCCACTTGTTCTGACCATTCTTTGATCATTTCATTGAGCTCGTGCTTTTCTCGGCCCTGGATTTCGCCGTCAGCGCTCGCCATAGTATATGCGATGATTCCTATGCCATAATAAGGGTACTCTTTCGCCTCCATCCCAGTGTATTTTTTGGAAAAATAGAAGAAACTATCGTAGCATCAAACCGGCTTTAGATTATTAGACCGTCATACTGAACACTTGCGTCTCCGGAATATTTCGAATCAGCCGTTTATCAAATGCCATGCAAATATTCCTGACGTAGGCTCTTCCCTCCCTAGTTACCTGCAGGCTATCGTTGTCTATTACCACCAATTGGTCTTGTTTCATCTCATCCAATATGCGCAAATTATCAACCAATTTGGAATGGTCAATGCCATGGAAGTCAGCCTTAAAATGGCACATTATCTCTAGTATTAATTGCCGAAACATGAGATCTTCCTCGGTGAGAACATGCCCTCGGAAGATTGGAAACCTCTTTTTCGCAATTTTATCAAGGTACAATTCAACTGTTTTTACGTTCTGCGCAAATCCTGTCCAAGTATCACCGATGGCCGAGACGCCCAGTCCCACCATCAACTTACTGGGTTGAGTCGTATAGCCCATGAAGTTTCGGTGTATTTCGCCTCGTCTGAAGGCCTGGGTCAACTCGTCGTCCGGTAACGCGAAGTGATCCATACCGATCTCTATGTATCCCACATTCGTGAGCATTTCTTTTCCTTGCACGTACATTTCGTGCTTTAATGTTACCTCAGGCAAGTCTTTTTCTGTAAACGAACGCTGGCCAGGTTTTACCCACGGAACATGCGCGTAGCTATAGTAAGCAATGCGGTCAGGGCGCAACAAGTTTACCAAGTCGATTGTGGTTTCAATGCTCGCTTCTGTTTGATAAGGCAGTCCATAGACTAGGTCGTAGTTGATCGAACGGTATCCAATCTGCCTAGCCCAATCCGTCACGCATTTCACTTGGGTAAATGATTGCAACCGATTGATCGCCTTTTGTACCACTGGATCAAAATCTTGAATCCCTAGGCTCAACCTATCGAAGCCCATCTTGTACAATACCTGGAGGTGTTCATGAGTGGTGCTGTTCGGATTGGCTTCGAGACTCATGCTAACCGATTCTTCCATTTCCGCCGTCTCCTTTATTTCTTCGATGAGCCGTTGAAGGTTTTGAGGGCTAAAAAAAGTCGGGGTGCCACCCCCTAGGTGAATTTCCTTCACTCTAGGCTTCTGTTCAAACAAGTCGGTGTAAAGCTTCCACTCGCTGAGCAACGCATTGATGTAAGGTTCCTCTACGGCGTGATTCACCGTTATCCTCGTGGTACACCCACAAAAGGTGCACAGACTTTCGCAGTAAGGCAGGTGAATGTAGATGCTAATCCCTTCGTTGTCGTTGCAAAGCTGAAAGCTTTCTTTTACCAGGGCTTTCCATTCATCTTCAGACGGGGGTACATCCCAGTAAGGAACCGTCGGGTAGCTGGTATAGCGCGGTCCGGGCACATTGTATTTATCTATCAATCTTTTCATCAGCGACAATCTTCAATTTCATTCGATTCAACCTGTGCCTTGGGACTCAGGTACGGTACTCCTAAATCCATTCCACGCAATAAGAGTAAGCTACCCATGATCAGCATCGTAAGGGGAATGAGTTTTCTGAAATTCGCCCGCGTTTTCACGGTCAATCCTGACGCTAGTTTGCTCACAAGGAGCAATGCAGGAAGGGTGCTCAACCCAAAAAGTAACATGAAGAAGGCTCCATCCCACGGGGTGAATGTGCTCGCCGCTCCCGCCAATCCGAGATAGACCAAGCCACAGGGCAGCATTCCATTGGCTGATCCCAACAGGAACCGTATGGGCGTTGGACCTAATCCCAGTTGATGGATCCACCCCGAAAAGCGAATCGAAATCCTTCCCATTGAAGACTCGACGCGTTTGAACGTTTTGGCCACCGGGCGAACTACGACTGCGGTCACCAGCAATGACCCGATGAGTATGGAAAATGATTGTTGATACCCCATGAGATCAATCGTTCGACCGAGCATTCCAGCCAAAGTGCCAAAAACCATGTAGCTGGTTAACCTCCCTGAGTGATGCAAGAAATCGTGCCACCACCGCCCCTTGCCATTATTTATTGCAACCAAAATGGGCCCGCACATTCCCAAGCAATGCACGCTTCCGATGAACCCAATCGATATGGCGGCCCAGAAGTACATTAGATGACGATTTCTTTGGTCACGAAAAATTCTCCCTCTTCCGTTTTCCAAGCCAGGGTAACGGTGTATCTCCCGGCCGCGAATAGCTGTCTTGGGAAATAAATTCCGTTGTGATCATCCAAGGTGAGTGGAAATGTGCGATCCAAATCCTCAGCACTCGGCCGAAAAAATGTCACTTGACCCTCTGTAATCTGATTGTTGAAATCATCAGGAAATGTGAGCCTTACACCCTCTTCGGCTTGATCTACCATGATGAGCGCCCCGATCTCGTGCGCATTCGCCTTAGCGTCGATTCTCGATTGAAACGCGACCTCTTGTGCGTAGTAATCGTCCGCCACCAGTTCAACATTCTCGCCGAGACTCCGAAAGACGAAATACAAAATGTACCCTGCAAACAAGATAAAAGCGATGGCCAATGCGTGTCCCCAATTGAATTTCATTTTGCTTTTAATTTGCGGGCCCCATGAAGTTGGTCTTCGTGGTTTCCAGTTTATCTTCTCCGTTGTAAATCCCTAATTCCATACGGGTTTTCACCCCTTTCACGTCCGCCTTGTCCAATATCACAAACATGGCTCCTTCCAATACTGCTTGGCTGTGCACCGTGTCGAGCGATCCGATCATTTCGATCTCGCCTTCGATGTTTTCTAGCTTAAACACTACCGGGAAATCCGCATTTGTTTTATTGATGACCTTGTAATTGTACAGGTTGCTTATTCTGCCGTCCTCTCGTTGCTGGTACATGACTCCTGGTGTGCGCAAAATGGTCGTTTCAACGTCCGTTCTTCCCAACAACAGTGCGATGATGATGCTCACTAATATTGCCAACACAGCTGTGTAAGCTTTGATCCTAGCAGAAAGATGAAACCTGATCCCCTCGGCAATACTCTCCTCGGATTTGTACCCAATGAGTCCTGTCTTCAAATTCACCGACTCCATCATGTGGTCACACGCATCCATACAAGCCGTACAATTCACGCATTCCAGTTGGGTGCCGTGCCTGATATCGATTCCGGTGGGGCAAACGTTGACGCACTGACCACAATCAATGCAGTCGCCTTTGCCATTCGCCGCCCGGTCTTCATTCTTCTTGAATTTCGCCCGGCCCTCATCTCGTTCCCCTCTTTTGTAGTCGTATGCGACGACCAGCGAGTTTCGGTCCAGCAACACGCCTTGCAATCTGCCGTAAGGGCAAATGGTGGTGCAGACCTGTTCACGCAGTTTGGCAAAGACGCCGTAGAACATGCCGGAAAAAATGATCATCGCTGAAAAACCGCCTACGTGTTGGCCGACTGGCTCTGTCATTATCTTAAACAAGCCATCCGTACCGATTATATAGGCCAAAAAGGTGTTGCCTATGATGAAGCTAAGTAGAACAAAAACAACGTGTTTCAGTGTTTTCTTCCAGATTTTCTCTCCATTCCATGCCTGCCTATCCAGCTTCATTTGCTGTTTGTAGTCGCCTTCAATCAGGTACTCGATTCTCCGAAATACCATTTCCATAAAAATGGTTTGAGGGCATACCCATCCGCAAAACAGGCGTCCAAATACCACGGTAAAGAGGATGATAAAGACGATTGCCGCGATCATCGCAAACACGAACAAATGAAAGTCTTGAGGCCAGAAAATATTTCCAAAAACGATGAACTTACGCTCTATCACATTGAGTAATAGCAGCGGTTCACCCTTGATTCGAAGAAAGGGCGTGGCAAACAACACCAATAACAAGAATGCGCTGACGACCACCCTATAATTGGTGTACTTGCCCGCTGGTTTTTTCGGGTAAACCCAAATCCGCCTTCCTTTCTCATCTACCGTGGCGATGGAATCTCTAAAGGATTCATTATTTTTTTCAGAAGACATGTTGCCTATTCAATCCTGACCGCATCGTCTTCGCCATCACTTGTCGGCGGAGCCGTTTCGACTGTCTCATCCTGATACAGGTCTCCCTGTGGCTCTTTAGCATTGTCGGGATTGGTTCCGACGAGCGACTTGATGTAACTGGACACCTGTTGAATCTTCTCTGGACTCAATTGGGCTTGCCAGCTCACCATGCCTTTTTCAGGCACCCCGTACTTGATCGTTTTATAGATGTCGTTCATCGAACCCCCGTGGATCCAGTATGCGTCGGTTAGGTTCGGTCCTACTCCGCCTGGAAACGAACCTCCAGACTCTGCGTGGCAGGGCGCGCAATACAGTTTGAAAATCTTCTCTCCCGCCGCCAGGTCCACTGCTGAGGTAAGGTACTGTATGTTGTTCTCATCAACGCTGACCTCTTGCGCAGCAGAGAATGCTGCCTTTGCTTCCTCTGCCTCCAGAAGTTCCGTTTGGTACTCTTCTAACTGGAGGGCCCCATTGCCGGTAACGTGATAATGGAATAGGTAGATTACTCCCGCTATGATGGAAAGATAAAAGCCGTATAACCACCAAGGAGGAAGGTTGTTGTCTAGCTCTTTAATTCCATCGTAATCGTGGTCCATTAAAACACCTTCTTCTTCCTCTATCGGCACAGCATCCGTAAGCAAGGTATTCATCTTTTGAATGAACGCGTCTGGTGCCTTTTCTATTTGCTCTTTAAGTAGCATTTTCATTAGCCCGTTGAGTTTCGAGCTCAAAAAAATGAATGATGCCAAAAGAAAGAGGTTTAGGATGAGCAAGGCGATGAAGCCGGTATCATTCATATTGATCAGTGCATCGAATCTCCCATCTTGAGCGGAAGCAGTAGTACCCACGCCTATAAGAAGGAGCGTAACCACGGCTTTATTCGCGCCCTGATGTAGCCGAGACTGCCAAACCTTTTTATTGGCTACGATCGACTTGATAACCCCAGCGATTACCAGGATAGCTGCCAATTGAAAACCCGCCATCAATGCGAGGATGATAAAGAGCGTTTCATCTGATAGCCCGGTTCCGCTAATCAACGGATTAGCCGCTGAGGATGTTTGAGGAATAAACAATGCCGCCGCCATTAAGGCGAGGGTGGCTGCTGATTTGGTATCCGATCTCAAGCTTTTCATATGCTTAGTCGTTTTCGTTTAACGGAAGGTTTTCAAGTTCTTCGATGTAGCCTTTTCGCATGATCAACACGTATGCAAAGAGCCCGATGAAGAAGGTGAAGAAGATGACAAAGGAGATGATCGGATAGATCTCTATTCCTGCGATGGTCTCCATGTGGTGCTTTATAAATTTCAACATGCTTTTCAGGTCAATTGGTTGAGCTGTCTGATGATTCAATGTCTCGACCGAGCCGCTGGAGATAAGCGATAAGCGCGAGGATTTCTCGGTCCGCCTTGACGGCAATGCCATTAGATTCCAACATCTCATCGGCGATCTCTTGTGCTTGTGCGTTAAGGTCAGTAACCGCTCTGGTCTCGTACCCTTTTGGGTAAGGAACTCCGAGCGTGCGCATAGCGTTGATTTTATCTTCGGTTGAACCCACGTCGAGTTGATCTTCAATCAGCCAAGGGTATGGAGGCATGATGGAGCCGGGAGACATTGTGCGCGGATCCAACATGTGATTGTAATGCCACGTATTGGATTTTCGCAACTTCGAGCCTCCTTCCCTGGCCAAGTCGGGGCC